>JBCCDS010000004.1:0-156226 GCA_039030655.1 Bacteroidota bacterium
ATCCAAAAGAATGGCTCAAGGATGTACTTGGCCGATTGCCTAATCATCCCATTAATGCGCTGGAGAAGTTACTGCCGGGGGAATGGGCGAAGGATGGCGAGCTGTAGTTGCTCGGATGCTTACAACCAAGCTCCTAAAGATGGGAATACAATATCAATTATATTAAGTGCTCTGGGGATTTTAATAACTTTTCTAAGTTAAGGTTAAATCGCAACTTTCGATGAAGTTGACAAATCGACAGAACTTTCTAGTTATGTGTGGTAGCGCTTTTTAGGGAAGAGGTCAGTGAGGTAAGAGCCATTCTCTGCTCATGCCGTGTTATGTGTGGTGACTCTATTCTTCATTTGGATTAATTTATCTATTTGAAAATATTTTTGTGCTACGATGCCTAGTTAAATTCAGCTTTTAGGGCTATATTATTCTGGTTCAATATGACAATTTCAAAATCGGATTCATCCAAAACTAATGTAACCTTCTTATCATCCGTCTCTTGTATATCATAAGGAACGGCTTTGCCGACTTTCTCACCTTTTTTGTAGGCAAGTACTAAACATGGGCACTGGATACTTTCTTCAACAAATGATAGTTCCACTTCTCTACGATCACCATACACCATCCATTGCGGACGATCGTACTTTCTACTTCTTGGATGGAAAACTGCTATGTCATACCTGAATGTGCCCATAGGAGGTAAATCAGGAGAGGCTTCCTTTCGTTGCTGACCAAATAGCTCTCCAGATTCATTGATAAAAACACTAGGCCTTTCTAGATCTGTAATCTGATAATACGAGTTTTCGTAATCCCTATTACCCTTTTCAGAATAAATGGTCTGACTTATGGTTAATGGTTCGATTCCTGTAAATTCCGTCAATCTCCCTGCCATCGCCTTTCCCCACCCCATGGAATTGTTAGTCATATCTCCTTCGTAAACATGATCAAAACCACAATGAATTAATATCTTTTCGTTGGGGTATCGATTTAGATAGGATTCAATATTCCGGGCTTGATTAATTTCTCTTTCCCTCCCATTAGCATGTCCACTGCTTTCGTACCCAAATATATTGAACCCCATATCAAAGGCAGTTCTTATTAAATTGCCAAATTGAGGTTCTTGTGTATAATATCCAGAATCAAGAACAGGATAACCATTGGCTTGCATAATTGAATCTGCTTGAGGCGTATTAAAATATCCTTCCATTCCTAAGTGCTTAAAGCCTCTGCTTTTGAGCCCTTCAAGTAGTAGAGTGGTAAAAACTCGATGTTGGGGCATTTGATGCGCTTCATTTATGATGACTACTTGGTGCTCTTCAGCTTCATTCAATATGTAATCTATTGCATCCATTGCTTGGTAGAGGCCAAAAATATCTCGTTGTTCCTGGGTAAGTCCAATTTCAATTGATTCTTTCGTATCCCAAATCTCATGCATCCTTTCTATGTTTCCGATTTTGGCAAATTCCCATGCTGTTCTATCGACAATGGTAGGAAAGGTATCCCAATATGAAGAAAAATTGTACGGCATCTCATTTGACGCTGTATCAAAATGAAAGTCAAATTCCACAAAATTTAACTTTTTCGGATCTTCATTTTTGGTGTTACAGGCAATGCTCAGCAAAACAATAGCAACAATAAATAAGTGTTTCATTAATTAGTTTTTTATGCCCGATGAGTAAAATATTTTCTTCTTGGTTAAGATAAATATACATTAGAATTGTATCCTAAAATCTACTAAACTACATAAAATGTTCTTAGACCTATTAACTCAGCTGATTCACTTATCCCTTTTAGACTAACTCCGGCTTCATCGACATAGCATTTCTCTCTTTAAAATGGTAAGGAGTAATTTTTTCCATAATACTTTGTAATCAGACGCAGACAGGTAGGACTAGAGTCCATCGAGTCTATTTGTTTCTAAAACAGAAAGCTTTTCATTATTTACATTTTCGGCGTTTTTGGTTGTTTCATTACACATAACTTGTTTATATGCGAAAGTCTACATAAAGCTCAATTCGTATATTTACCTCAAAAAAAAGCAAACACGAAACTTTCAAAGTCTAAAGAAGAAAAATGCGCAGAACGATGCGCCAACACCAATAAGTTAAGCCTAGTGCCAAACAGTTCTAGGCCATACTTGAGTATGACTTAATGAAGTGAAAGCAGCTATTCTGAAAGCAGTATCTTTATAGGCATAGGACCCTCGCTCAGCCGTACTCGACTAAGTGGCATGGCCTTCAGACTTAATGGTGATTTCACATAGTTGATCGATAAGTGGGCCCGTAGATGTGTCGATCTTGAGCCCTAATAATCCTTCTTTTTCTGACTCGGCTGAGGCGAGGTCTATATGACTCTAGGTGCAGGAGTAGTATTTCTTTAAGCACCTGTGTTTTAGCTCTCCAAATAGGTCATACAGCTCTACGGCAGTAAACTTGCACGCCAAGCCAAAAATCAAACTGATGGTTTGTTTAAAGTTTAACTCAATGGGCATGATGCAAGAGTTGTGCGTCATATAAGAAAACCAAAAATGAAAAGAAATATAAATTTGATCTATCTTCTCCTTACACTGATTTTGAATATTTCTTGTGCTGAAAATAAATCAAAGGCGCAAGAATTAGATAAACTTGATTTTAATACTATATCAACAACAGATACATTAAAATTTTCTTCTGGTATACGAACTATTTATCAAGATAGTAAAGGCGACTATTGGTTTGGTAGCCATAACGAAGGGGTATGCCACTATGATGGAAATTCGTTTGAGTACTTAACAATAGATAATGGCTTAGCGGATAATAAGATACATTCAATTCAAGAAGATGAAAATGGAAGTATTTGGTTTGACAGTGAAAGTCAAATCACGAAATTTGATGGCATAATCTTCTCGGTTTTTGAAAAAAATAAGATTGCTGAAACTAACCTTGAAGAAGAGTCAATTAGCTTATCTGATCACGATTTATGGTTCAGATACAAAAATGATTTTGGTATTTATCGATATGACGGCAACCAATTATCCTTCATTGAATTGGGAAAGCCAATTCCAAATAAAATAAATGGAAGGTTAGGCTTTGGAGTTACAGGAATTTCAAAATTAATCAATGGTAAAATCTGGTTTGGAGCTTCTTATGCAGGCATCTTTGGATTCAACGGAACATCATTTGAAAAAATAACCAATGACACATTAGGGTTAGATATTGAAATTGAATTCTTACACATAAGAAGTACTCTATCCGACTCAAAAGGGAATTTGTGGATAGGCAATAATGGAATTGGCGTACTTCTGAAAGCAGGGGATTCAATTGTCAATTTCTCAAAAGAACAAGGGAAATTATCCAGCACCAATGCACTAGATTTGACAAGTAATAATTCTAAAAATCTGAAAGCAGTCTTTGCAATCGAGGAAGATGACGATGGAAACATTTGGTTTGGGGAGAGAGATTCTGGTGCTTGGAAATATGATGGAGAAAATTTAATCAACTACAATAGTTTGTATAATCCGCAGATGAAAGAAGAAATTATCTTGGATATTTACAATGACAAAAATGGAAAACTATGGTTCATCCTAAGTTCAGGGACTGTTTTCACATTCAATGGAGAGTCATTTGATAGATTTTAAGGGTTCAATAAATAGAAATACAAACACACAAAAACGTGTATAACGTTCGTTACCAGCTTTTTCTGGTAACACCGTGTACGCCTTCCATTTAGCCCTACCGAGGAATTTTGCACAGAGCACCTCAATAGTTCTTCCAAAGGATTAAGCATACAGGTTTACGTTTAGAGCGGATTCTCTAAGGCCGTACCTGAGGCAAAAGAGCCCTCGGTTATAGCGATTCGCCTAAGCTACCGATGGAAGGCTAAACGCTCCCCCTTTACTATCCCCAGACCTTTCTATCTTCGAGAAAAAACAGATGAGCTCAAAAATCCCGACGGTTCGGCAAGTGGCTTGGCTATCACTAGTTCCTCACTTGCTGGTAATGGGATTGATCATGCTGATCTGGTATCAGTTTACTGAAACGGAATTCATCTTATACGGAGCGCTCACTTACTTGGTTCTTTCTCAACTTTTAAAAAGGTTAATCCCCAGAGCACACCGAAGAGGAATGGCCAGCGTCAAAGCAGAAGATTACCACAACGCCATCACTCATTTCCAGAACAGCTATGACTTCTTCAATAAAAATGACTGGATCGACCGCTATCGGTATTTGACTTTGCTCAGCTCAACAAAAATGTCCTACCGGGAAATGGCATTAAACAACATGGCGTTTTGCTACGGACAAATAGGTGATGGGCAAACAGCGAAAGCCTACTACGAAAGAACGCTCGCTGAATATCCGGAAAGCGGCATGGCAAAAGCTGGTTTGAGACTGCTGAATTCCATGGCGGCTGAGCATGAGTAAAAAGAAAGCAGTCAATAAAACACTCCAGCCCCATGAAATACTTCCTATACTGCGCCCTAATCATTGTACTGGTTTGGCTGACAGGATTCTACTTGTCCACAACCGACTGGATCAAAACAGTAAGCGATCAACCAGTAAGCGATGTATTCAATAGCTTGAACACCTTATTTGCTGGCCTTGCATTTGCCGGCTTGATCATAACCATCCTAGTACAAAAAAAGGAGCTTGAGCTGCAACGACAAGAGTTGATCCTTACTAGAGAAGAACTGCGGAAATCTTCCGAAGCCAATCTCCAGATAGCCATCGAAAATAAGGAGAAATCTATTTTCGACCTCTACCTCACCTTTTCCGATGACAGTTTTGAAGAAATCCGCGTCTCCTCCTGGAGAGTTCTAGAGAATTGTTTGCGATCAACAGATTACTGTAGTTACGTCGTTAACTCGTTCTTCGTGACCGGGACAAAAGATTTTAAGCGTATCGAAGATTTTCTTGAGCAGACCTACGGAGAAATAGATAGCCCAATCGAATCGATCCATGACCGCGAAAGAGCAGATCGGATAAAACTGGATATGCTCATCAATTTTTTTAGTCTGCTAGCCAATAAGGATGCGCCTCAGTCGGTATTGATGAAATTCAATTTCTACTACGGATGGTGGCGTCCGGTACTTTGGTGGGTACTATTCCTGGGCGAAACAGCATACCAGTCAACTCCCGAGGTAAAAATGTATTCCGTCCGTCCAGATTGGATTCGAATGCTAAGCATTCTGGACAATTGCTATGGTTTCACGCCATTCACAGATTTAGCATCCATTTGGCACCACCTGCAAACCCACCCGAGAATGAAGCGGATCGCCATTGACCCGCGTTTTGAAGAAATGATAGGTGGCTAATGAACTGTCGTTTAAAGATTAAAACAGACTAAAGCAGCATGACTTTAAAAAGCATAGGAAAACTCCTAAAAGACACTAACAATTACCCGCTTAACAAAGATTGGATAAGCTCAAGTAAGGTTTCGATACCTTTCTTCGACCACCAAGAATTACCCCTAAGAATAGACCATTCCGACTATTCTGGAGATTGGTTACTAGACGAAATTGATTTAGCTCTATTGAATTTTCTAAGGATCGGAACAGACTCCCAACTTAAACTGGAAGCCGCTAAAAAAGCCTTTGAAAATTGGAAAAACTTCAATGATGACGTTGGCTACCTTGACGGCATTGCAAGCTACCGTTCAGTGAAGAATAGACCTGAATGGATGGAACGTTCTCTTCAAAACTGCTTATGGCTTGAAAAGCTCACTAGTCCCGAAAAAGTGTGGGCGTACATACAGCCGACAGAAATAATAGTAACCAAGGACCGATACGAAAAAAAGGAAGGCGTATTCATTCAAATACTGTGCGAATGTACCTGGGAAGAAGAGCACGGATTACAGATCGTCCTCAAAAATGGAAACGAACTAATCAGAGTAAGTGATCAGGATGGTCACTTATTCGATTATTACGACCAGGATGGTAATCCGATAGAGGAATAATCATTGGTGAGACCATCCACCTAGCAGAGTCGACTTTATGATTCACGTCGGATACTGCGTATGTGCCAAACATCCCGACGATATTTTAATAAAGAAAAATGAGCAGGTTATTCGGCTGCGACTAAGGAATTGTGAAATAAGAAAAAGAGTCGTAGAAAGAATTCGATAGTAAGGCTTAAACATCTATCCAACTTCCTAGTTACACCAGTATACACTTCTACTAGCTGCCTATCATCCCCAAAAGATTCCCCAATGCAGCTGTTTTACCCCAGGTTGTTGTGTCTAGTGCCCTTTTGCCTTTTTTGCACTAGCCTGTATGCCCAAGTATTCCAGGGGCAGACCAACGTTATTATCCCGCCCGGAGCCCCCAGCCAGACGGTGGGTATCTCAGAATCGGAAGCAGTAGTGACCGGCGTCGGACCGCTCACCGGCTGTCGACAAGTCGAACGGGTTCTGGTCAACATGACCCATACCTGGACCGGCGACATCGGCCTTTTTCTCATCAGCCCGGCAGGTACCGTACTCGAGTTATCTACTCGCAACGGCGGTTCTCAGAACGATTACCTCAACACCGAGTTTCGCGACGATGCGGCGCAGTTTATCACCGATGGTGCCCCGCCTTTTACCGGCACCTTCAGACCCGAAGGCCGCCAACAGGACATCAACAATCCCAACAATATTAATGCACTGGGCACTTTTACCCTAGCCAGTACCTTTGCCGGCGAAAATGCCGATGGTACCTGGACTTTTCTGGTCAACGATTACGTAGCCGCCGATGTAGGAGAAATACTCAACTGGGAAATTGAGTTTTCGGGCGATCCCAACGGAACGATCGATGTAGACCTCGGGCCAGACCTCAGCGTCTGTGGCAGCAACCCCACGGTTTTAAGCGCTACCGTCACGCCAGCTGACCCAGGGGCGATCTACAGCTGGAGTACCGGAGCCACCACACCAACGATTTCCGTGACGCCCACTACCCCCACCATTTACAGCGTTACGGTAACCAGTGGCGGCTGTACCGATACCGACGATATCTTGGTAACGCCTGGCTCGGGCAGCCCCGTCACCATCACTAGCAACCCTCCAACTATTTGCGCCGGCGAATCAGCGACCTTAACCGCCAGTGGAGGCGGCCCCGGCGCTACTTACACCTGGAGTACCGGACAATCGGGCAGCAGTATAACGGTAAGCCCTACTACGGACGAAACCTTCAGTGTTACCCTGACCGAAGCAGGCTGTACCACCACTGACGATCTACTCGTAGAAGTCGAAGAAACCATTACCGCCAGCCTGGAAGCCGTAGGTAACCCTGAAGGCTGTACGGGTGAACCCATAGCGCTGGAGATCATCATCGACGGAGGTGATAATGCGGGGCCGTACACCATCAATGTTGATAACCCCAACGGAGTCGATTTCAATCTACCCAATGTTTTATTGAGCGACGGCGACATCATCCCCTTTAGCCTGACCTTCGATCAAACCACCACCATAACGTTTAGCATCACCCCCCAGGGCAGTGCCTGCCCGGTCACCCTTGATCCGGCACAGCTGACGATCACCATCAGTGGTCCTGTCGTAATGATTAATGGCCCTGCTAGTATCTGTCCAGGAGATCCGGTTACGCTCACCGCTTCCGGTGCCGACACCTACTCCTGGAGTACAGCAGAATCGACCCCCAGCATCACTGATCAGCCACTGATCACCACAACCTATACCGTAACCGGCACGACCGCGGGTTGTAGCGTCACCGAAGACTTCACCGTCACGGTCTTACCGCCTAACCCAACGGTAGCAAGCAGCCCCCAACAAATCTGCGCCGGACAAAGCTCTACCTTGTCCGTAACAGACGTCGGCCCTGCCGCCACTTATCAGTGGAGCACCGGCCAATCCGGGGCGAGTATCAACGTCACCCCAGCTACGACCACTACTTATCAGGTCACCGTAACCGAAGGCCCCTGCTCAGTCATCGGCTTTATTTCGGTATTGGTTGATCCGGCAGCAACGGCCGATTTATCGATAGTAGGACCCGATGAGGTTTGCGCCGGAGAAACCATCGATCTACTCGTTAATTTCAACGGAGGAACCAACATCGGCCCCTTTGATCTGACTATTCAGAACCCCAATGGGCCCGACTTCACCATCAACAATTTTAGCGGCACGGGAAATCCTGACTTTAGCGCCCCCTTCACCGTAAACGAAACCACCACCTTTACCCTCGTCATCGTTCCAACAAGTGGCTGTAGCGCTACTGTAGGACAAGCGTCAGTTACCGTCACTGTCAACGATGCCCCCAACGTACAAATCAGCGGAACTACCGAGGTCTGCCCTGGTGAAACGGTTACCCTTGCCGCATCGGGGGCAGACAGCTATCAGTGGTCTACCGGCCAGAGTGGGCCAAGTATCACCTTTACGCCCTTCGATGGTCAGTCGGTCAGTGTAATCGGCACCACCAACGGTTGCGACGGACAAGCGCAGGAGCTGATTACTGTAACGCCTTTAAACGCCCTCATTACCCCCAGTCAGCCGAGTATTTGCGCAGGCGAATCCATCACCCTCGGTGGCAGCGGAGGAAGCGCAAGCGCGGTTTACAGCTGGAGCACCGGCCAAAACGGACCGCAAATCACCCTGAGTCCCAGCACCAGTGAAACCGTTACGTTAACAGTTACGGACGGCAGCTGCACCGATACCCAGGATTTTGTCGTCGTAGTCAACTCACCACCAAGCGTGAGTGTCGATGAAGATTTTAGTGTATGCGCAGGTCTTCCTGCCGACCTGACCGCAACTGGTGGCAGCTTCAGCGCCACTTATCAGTGGAGTACCGGCCAATCAGGCAGTACGATTCCTATTTTCCCGCTGACCACTACCACCTACACGGTGACCGTAAGCGAAAATGGCTGTACCAATACTGACCAGGTAACCGTAAGCGTTGAAGATTCCCCCGCCCTGGAACTGGGCAACAACCAGGACATCTGCCTGGGCGACAACCTCAGCCTGTTTAACCAGGCCAATGGCACGGGTACCTACCAGTGGAGTACCGGAGCAATTGCCCCGGCGATCAACGTCAACCCCACCCAATCGGAAATCTATGCCGTAACCCTAACCGACGGCAATTGCAGCAGCGAAGACCAAATATTGGTTACGGTCACCGATCCCAGTTTTGACCTGGGACCAGCTGTATCGATTTGCCCCGGAGAAAGCATAAGCCTTACCGCTGATGGACCGGGCAGCTTTCTGTGGAGTACCGGTCAAACGGGCAATAGTATCGTAGTCAGTCCCAGCCAAACCGAAACCTTTAGTGTAACCAGAACCCTAAATGGTTGCACGGCAACTGACGACATCGAAGTAGCGGTACTGGCAGCACCTAGTGTCAGTGCGGGCATCGATGAGACCATCTGTGCCGGCGAAAGCATCATCCTGACCGCCAGTGGCACCGGCCCCTTCAGCTGGAGTACCGGAGAAGTAGCCGATCAAATAAGCGTCAGCCCCAGTACGACTACCACCTACACCGTCACGGCTGGTGGTAGCGCCTGTCAGGCCACCGATGAGGTGACCGTTTTTGTAGAGCCAGGACCAAGTGTAGAGCTTGGCCCCGATCAGCAAATTTGTGCAGGGGAGCAATTGACGCTTTCTACCAACGTGGCGGGAGACAGCTACGCCTGGAGTACGGGCAGCAATCAGCCGAGCATCACAATCAGCCCCGCTGAGGCCGCGGTCTACACCCTCAACGTCACCGCCAACGGCTGTACCGGTACCGACTCGGTAGCAGTCAGCATCCTGGACTTTGAGCTAGACGCGGGGCCTGACCAGACCATTTGCCCCGGCGAAAGCGTGACACTGCAAGCTAGCGGAGCCGACACCTACAGCTGGGCCAACGGCCCCAATACCGCTGCCTTTGAGGTAAACCCTACCCAAACGACTACCTACCTGCTAAGTGGGGCAACTGCTGGCTGTACCGCCCAAGATTCCGTTACCGTCAACGTGGTCCTCAATACCAGTGTGAATATCGCTCCCCAGGCTCCCATCTGTCCGGGAGACTCCGTTTTACTCACGGCAACGGGCACCGGCCCCTTCAGCTGGAGTACCGGAGAAGTAGCTGACCAAATCTGGGTACGCCCCGCCACTACGATCACCTATCTGGCCGAAGCTGGTGCCGGAGCCTGTCGCGTAGTCGATTCTATCCAGCTACAGGTCCAGCCGCCCATCCCTTTGGACCTCGGCCCGGACACGACCATCTGTGCTGGGCAAGATCTAAGTCTGGAATTAGCCATCGCCGACGCTCAGTATCAATGGAGCAACGGTTCGACCAGCGGAAGTACAAATTATGCACCCCTCGCACCGGAAACCGCCAGCGTAAGTGTTACGGTAAATGGATGCACAACTACTGATTCGCTGCGCATCGATATTAATGATCCGACTCTGGTCGTGAGTAACGACACGACGGTTTGCCCCGGCGATGAAGTCGAGCTACTCGCCAGCGGAACCGACAGCTACCTGTGGAGCACCTCCGCTACGACCGCTGGCATTGTAGTGAACCCCACGACGAGCACGACCTACAGCGTTCAAGGCACGACCGGAAATTGCCCGGTGACCGAAGAGGTGACCGTGAACATGAGCATTCCCGGCTCCGTGGACCTGGGCGAAGACCCCACGATTTGCCCCGGCGAGGAGGTCAGCCTCACGGCCTCCGGCAGTGGCCCCTTCAGCTGGAGCACCGGCGAGCAGAGTGACGAGATCAGGGTCAGCCCCACGAGCTCGCAGACTTACTTTGCAACCACCGGCATTGGCAATTGCTTACAGGCAGATTCTCTTGAAGTTTTTGTACTTCCGCAGGTGTTAGCCTCCCTCGGACCAGATACGACCATCTGTGCCGGAGAAGAGCTAACCTTGACGGCTCAGGGCACTCCCGGCGACTACCTCTGGAGTACCAATGAAGTAAGCCCCAGCATCAACGTAAGCCCAACCGATACCACGACTTACAGCCTGATTACCACGGCCAATGGCTGTACCGATACTACCGAGATCGTAGTGGCCGTTAATGCGCCGGCCATCGAGATCAGCGAAGATCAGACGACCTGCCCCGGGGACGAAGTACAACTGACCGCCAGCGGAACGGCCAACTTCAGTTGGAGTACCGGCGAGGAGACGGCTTCCATCTCGGTCAGCCCCGCCGAAACGGAAGCATTCACGGTGATCGGTACCGACGAAGCTTGTAGTGTTCAAGCCAGCGTAACCGTCGAGGTTTTACCCCTGGCTAGCCTCACGGTGATAGACAGTCAAAGCATCTGCATCGGCGAGTCGGTTACGCTGACCGCCAATAGTGATGCCTCCCTGTTGTGGAACACCGGCGCGGAGGAGTCAAGCATCAGCGTGAGCCCCGCAAGTACCACGACCTATACGGTAGTAGCTGGCGAAGGCAATTGTGCCGTGACGGACTCCATCGTAGTAGAAGTGCGTCCGTTACCAGCAGTCGATATTGTGGGTGAGCTCGCGGCTTGCGCGGGTACTTTAGTCAGCCTGCAAGCCGCTGGTACGCCAGGCTCTACTTATCTCTGGAGCACCGGGGAAAACACCGATGCCATCGATTTCCCGCTTGTGGAAAACACCGAAATAAGCCTGACGGCTGACCTGAGTGGCTGTACTGCTAGTACGAGTATTAGCCTGACGGCCCTCGCCCTACCCCAGGTCCTGAATGCTGACCCCATCTGCGCTGAGGATAATGCGACCTACCAGTGGAACATTGAACTGGGAGGTGGATCGGCGCCCTATTTCAGTAATGGTGTGGAGCTTAGTGGCAATCTGCTAAGCAGTCCGAGTATCAATAGTGGCGATTCTTTATTAGTCAACTTTACCGATGCCAATGGTTGTGCCACCAGTTTTGCCGCTAGCAACGCGTGTGGATGTCTGGTGCTACCACTGGCCAGTCCGGCCCCTCGTTGTACGGAAGATACCGACCCACTTGATTTGGATGCTTTACTACCCCAGGGCGCTCCGGCCGGCAGCTGGACAGTCGTTAATGGCCCTGAAGACCTGCTAATCAATGGCAATGAGCTGTTATTTGACGGGGCAACCGCCGGTACTTACCGCATCGGTTTTGTGCCAGAAGGATCTACTGCCGCCTGTTTGGCTGAATATCAGATTGAATTAATGTTAGCTGCCCCTGCTTCGGCGGGCCTACAGACCACACCGCTTACCCTTTGCAAGGATGAGCTTTACAGCATCGATCTCGCCACGGAACTGGACGGCTTTACGCCCGGAGGCAGCTGGACGGCCGGGTCGGATAATGTACAAGACAATCCGGCCTTTGATCCGGCGCTGGGGCGGTTTAGCATTCGGGGACAAGCCAGTGGCACCTACCGCTTCCGCTATCGTCCACCCAGTACTGGCCCCTGTCCGGCCACGGATAGCGAAGTGATCATCAACATCCAGGAAGTTTTAGTCGAAGCCCAGGCCAGTTCTGCCAACTGTCTGAGTGATTGCAGTGGTACGATCATTATTGTCAATCTGGATCCGCTCTTACTGTATGGCCTGGACGAAGCTGCTTTGAGCGCGGCTACTCAATTTACCAGCTTGTGTCCAGGCAGCTACCGGATAGTAGCTGAAGATCCGGCAGGCTGTCAGTCGGCCGTAGAATTGCTGGTGGAAGCGCCCATTCTACCCGTACTAGAAGCGGGAGCAGACCGCGAATTATTGCTAGGCGATAGTATTCGTTTGAATGTACAGACCAATGCGGTCGACGGGCTCATCAGTTGGTCGCCGGAAGTCGTCTGCCTGGACGCTTCCTGCCAGGAGGTCATTTTACGGCCCTTGCGCACTACCCGCTATACGCTGGAGCTGGTAGATGCTTTCGGCTGTACCGTCCAGGATGATCTTCAGCTACTGGTAGATCGCAACCGCACTACCTATGCACCGACAGCCTTCAGTCCTAACGGAGATGGAATCAACGACCGCTTTACTATTTATGGTGATGCTGGGGTGGTAAGCGTAAGTGATTTGGGCGTTTATGATCGCTGGGGGAATCAAGTCTTCTTCTTGTCAGAGCTGCCCCTGAATCAGGAATCCGCTGGTTGGGACGGCAAGGCTAAAGGTCGTATGCTCGACCCTGCAGTTTTCGTATATCAGTATCGAATTAATTGGGCGGATGGTCGTGAGGAAATCGTAAGGGGAGAAGTGACTTTGATCCGGTAAGCTGCAAATTGCCACGGCTGGGCTAAATGGAGACGTACAGGGTCAATCAAAGCCTTCGACTAGTTATATTCAGTAGTACTGACGGCTATGCTGATTTATGCGAAGCCTCCATTAAATACTACTACTTTAACCGGGCTTCCCAAGAACTGACTGCTGAATTCGCCGGCCCCTGGGCTAAAACCAACCCAACGGTCTACTACAATCAACCAGCCAACGTGAGCACTGGCCAATACGGTGATAATAACGTAAGTGACGAGTTTGCCTGGGCCGCTTCCGAATTATTCATTACTACCAGAGAAGCAAACTATAATTCAGACATCAATGAAAACCAGATTGGAAACGGTGCGCCTTCTTGGCAATATACCGCCCCCCTGGCCTTAATTTCTTTGCTAGAACACGGAGATGATTTGGGGGATGATGTCGACCTCAATATTCTCGAAAACAGGCTTTTATCTACGGTAAACTTTCTACGAAGCGCCGCTAATCAATCAGCTATGCGCGTGGCCATGGGCGCTAATAATAGTGACTTCGTTTGGGGCAGTAATGGCCAGGCGGGCAATCAAATTATGTTGCTCATTCGGGCCTACGAACTTACCGCCGACGAGAGCTACCTGGATGCCGCACATCTCGCAATGGATTACTTGCTGGGTCGAAACGGAACGGGCTTCTGTTACGTTTCCGGCTTCGGTGATAATTCTCCGAGACGACCTCATCATCGTCCGTCGGAGGCCGATAACGTCAATGCTCCAGTGCCGGGTATGGTAGCTGGCGGACCTAACCCCGGCCAACAGGACAATTGCCCAGGCTATATCGGGAATCTTCCAGCTACTTCCTACGTAGATAGCTGGTGTTCCTACGCGTCCAATGAGGTCACCATTAATTGGAATGCTCCGCTAGCTTACTCCATTAACGCACTTCGGTATTATCAAGACGGTCTTCCCACTGCCCTTGAAGAGACAAATACTATTCAAGTAGAGACACTGACGGTCGTCCCAAATCCGGGAATAAATACAGTCTATTTGCCGCAAATTAATGGGCTGCAAAGGCAAGACATTGAAATCGTCAATCTATCCGGTCAGGTCGTATACAGCGCCCAAAATGTAAGTACCCAGCAAATTGATCTGAGCCGCTTAATATCAGGCTCCTACGTGATTAGGCTGTTTGGTGAAGGGAAAGTAGCCGTGGCCAAGTGGATAAAAATAGAGTAGGGACTCATCTTTTAATATTATTACCTCCAGAACATTCCGAATTGAGTCCTTCAGCGCCTTTTTCACTACTTTCATCGAAAAAAGAGTAAGAAAAGCCCTTAAGGCTGCATATTAGGGTAACAGAAAAACGAAAACCTTAACAACATGAAATTCTTTGATCGTTTAGGACGTGGCTGGACGCTCGGTATCCAGAGCCTGAAAGTCATCCGTGACCATCCTAAACTGCTGGTCTTTCCGGTGCTTTCCGGACTGAGCATGATTGCCATCTTGCTGACCTTCGGCGGAGCTTTCCTCGGCCTGACGGGCTTCGACATGGAAGTTATGAATAGCATTTTTGAACGGATGGAGCAAACCGGGGATGTCGTCTTCTACGCGATCACCTTTGCCTTCTATCTAGTCACCTACTTCATCGTTTTCTTCTTCAACGTAGCGCTGGTATACAACGTGCGTCAAATCTTTGCGGGCGAAACGCCGAGCATCAGAGCTGGCCTGAATTTCAGTACGCAGCGCATCCACCGGATTCTGGCCTGGTCGATTCTGGCCGCTACTGTCGGCATGGTACTTCAGGCCATCGAAGAGCGGGTAGGCAGTCTAGTTACCAGTATCCTGGGCTTTGCCTGGTCCTTGTCTACCTACTTCGTCCTTCCGGTATTGGCCGCTGACGACATTGGGCCTTTTGAGGCGCTGAAGCGTTCGGCCCGTACGATGAAGAACCACTGGGGCGAGTCCATTGGCGTGGGTTTCAGCCTGGGCATCTTTGTCTTTATCGGCATCGCCCTTGCCGTGGTTACTGGTCTGCTCTTTGGCAGTGCCTTCGGAGCAATTACGGGCCTTTTGATGGGCTTCATCGTTTTCGTGGTGACCATCGTCGTCAACTCTGCTGCCCGCAACGTATTCCTGACTGCCGTATACGAGCATACCCAGGATCACACGCCACAGCAGTTTGCTGCCGGTACGCTAGATGAAGCCTTCTACGTAAAATAAGCAACGAAGCTCTCCTCTCAGAGGCTCAAGCCGACCAAAAAGAAAAAACCGTGTCCCCCAAAAAGGGCCCAGCCATTGTAGAGCACTGCTGCGCAGCCTTTTTTAGGGCGCGGATGACGCTGATTTTCGCAGATTGCCGCGGATGTTGGCCAGGGCCAACCGTTTTGAAAGCTTGAGCTTAGTGGCTTTTCTTAAAGCTTTTTTCCAAAGGACAACTTGGTCTTTGCAGATGTACAGCCGATTCCGACAAAACTGTAGTTTTGCACAGATCTCATAACTGGACAAACCGGAGGCTATATAAATAGCAGCAAGCAAAATCCGTGCAACGAACCGTAGGTGAGTGGTTATCCGCTCCAATGCTGCTACCGACAACGCCTTGAAAAAACTAGCATTAGTCCAAGTACGAGCTTGAGCTCAAGCCGATCAAAAAGAAAAAATCTGCGTCCTCAAAAAGAGTGCCTGATCATTGCAGAGTGCTGCTGCGCAGCCTTTAAATCGCAAAGCTAGAACAGCGGCTCAAAGTTCGGGATGACTCCTATTTCTTTGTACTTTGAGCAGCGAGGATAGACTTTAGTCGACGCCGATTTCCGACTAAAGTCGGGTTAACCCAGCACGAACTGAAGTCCGTTTAACCCTCTCCTCCTATCGGGCTAAACCAGCTACCTTGTTCGACTTCATCCACCGCATTCCGCCTCGTACATTTTTCCTGGTCGATGGATTGGGCGCACTAATCTCTGCCTTTTTACTAGGCGTAGTTTTGGTGAAGTGGGAGCACTTATTTGGTATGCCGGTAGTGACCCTCTACTATTTAGCCCTGGCCGCGGGAGCTTTTATGGTCTACTCGTTGAGCTGCTATCTCTTCTTTCCAAAAAACTGGCGCCCGCTATTGCGACTGATTGCCCTGGTCAATCTCAGCTATTGTGCCCTGACCTTAAGTCTATTGTTTTACCACCAGCCACAGCTCACTGTTTGGGGTAATGCCTATTTTATCCTGGAAATCATTTTGGTCGCCACACTGGCGTTTCTAGAACTGCGAGTCGCCAAGCGATCCTCCGCTGCTTAACTTGCTCCTGATGAATACCAAGTTACTTCCCTGGATAGAGAAAGCTTATCGCACCTTCGCTTATGAAGGCCCCGGTGGTTTAAAAGTAGAGCGACTGGCCAGGGAGGTCGGTAAGAATAAATCTTCTTTTTATCATCACTTCGTAGATCTTCCCCTCTTTACGGACTCCCTGCTGGAGTATCATCTGGCCCAAGCAAAAATAATTGCCCGTAAGGAAGCCGACGCTGCTAATATCCCAAACTTAATCAGCGTCCTCACGGAGCATAAGCTCGACTTGCTATTTAATCGGCAGCTACGCATTCATCGTTCCAATAAGGCTTTCGCAACCAGTTTTGAAAAGACGAATGCGCTCACTGGGCCGGCCATCATCAAACTGCTGGCAGAGTGGCTGGAGCTTCAGCATAATTCCTATTTAGCGGAATTGGTCCTGCGACTCAGTTTAGAAAATTTCTACCTACAAATTACCGACGAAACGCTGAATGAAAGCTGGTTGACCAACTATTTCCAGGAGCTGCGCACCCTAAGCCGGGCTTTTAAGAGTCAGGGGAATATTTCGGCCATTAAACGCTAGCGTCTAAAAGTACAGGAGTTATACCGATAGCTTTGGAGCATTGTCAACTTGAATAACGTTAGTCTTATGTCTTCTGAAGCAAGTTCAGCTACCCCCAGCTATCGCAGTCCTCAATTTCACAAATTCTGGTTAAAGATTACGGCCATCGTAGTAGGTTCTTTCGGCCCCATCTTCTTTTTGGGCACCATGGAAGCTACCCTTGAGCCTGCCCGCTGGACGCTGGACCTACTGAGTTGGCCGCTCGATGGTTTGACCACTTACGATTCTCCTGATACCCGTTTTTTATCTGCTTTGACCGGTGGCTTTTTACTCGGCTGGGGCGTTATGCTCTGGTTATTATCTTCTTGGGTCTATGATCTGGCCCCTGAGAGGGTGCGCAGAGCAGTCTTGTTCGGCATCCTTGCCTGGTTTGTGCTGGATAGTGCGGGTTCCATTGCTTCGGGAAATCCGTCGAATGCCGGATTCAACGTCCTCGTTTTATTGCTAGCTGTGGGGCCATTGTGGTGGCCGGCGAAGGCAGAACAATAGCTATCATAGGAAATCCGAGACGAACCTGGAGCAGCAAATTCTACCGCGAGGCCTGGACCTGCGGAAGTACAAATACCGACGAATAACCATCAGGCAAGAGTAGAAAAGGCGGAAATCTTCTGTCCCGAAACAACGCATTAACTTAGAGCCAGGGCTTACTGACAGCTGTGCAGTAGGTACTATCTCTTAAGTTCGCACGGGAATGGCACCTCCGACATCCATAGCTGTACTTCCTTTTCTTGACCTGAGTGCTCAGCAAGACCAGGCTTACTTTTGTGAAGGCACGACCGAAGAAATTATTAATGCGCTGACCCGAGTAGAAGGCTTGCTCGTTACCTCCAGAACCTCTTCTTTTTACTTTAAAGGTCAGAACCTGCCGCTCCAGGAAATCGGGGAGGCGCTTAATGTCGCTAGTATTCTGGAAGGCAGTATTCGTTTTGCGGATAATCAAATCCGACTTACGGCTCAGCTGATTGATGTCGCTACTGACCAGCATTTATTCTCCGAAGTATTTGACCGCCCACTACAGGATATTTTCGCATTGCAGGATGAAATCAGCTTGCTAATTGCAGATCGTTTGCGGGAGCATTTCGGTCACTTAGAGATTGCTGACCAGCTGTTCGTAGCACCTCCCGTACCGGTAGCTGTTTACCAGGAATACCTAGAAGCTCGTTACCGAATTCTCAACATGAATCCTGCGGATCTGGAAGCTGGCCTAGCGGCTACCCTCGAGCTGATTGATCGCTATCCTCAATTCACCCAAGCATACTTAGCAGCCCATTTGGCCTATACCATCCAGGGAACCATCGGCTATTTACCCGCGGCAGACGCTTTTCGCAAGGGGCAGCACTACCTAGACCAAGCCGTTCAGCAAGCACCCGATTTGCCGGAATGCCAACTACAACTGTCTCACATCGCTTTCCTGCAACACTGGGACCTTCGTGCTGCTTACCAACACCTTCAACGCCTAAAAGCGAGCCGGCCGCTAACGGAGTATTTTCAGTCGATGGCTTCTCTTCTGGTAGCTGAAGGGCAGTTTAGCGCCGCGATGAACTACATCGAAGAAGGCCTCCAACTCGACCCCTTCTCTAACATCAATTTCCATCTCAAGGGCTTCATCCATTATTGTCAGGAAAACTATAACCCCGCCATCCGTTGCTTCCGACGCAGTCTAGAACTGAATCCGCACTTTATCGGATCTCGGCTTTATTTAGGGCAGGCGCTGATCCTAGACGGGAAGCCGCAACAAGCCCTCGCCTATTTTGAGGCGCTGGAGGAAGATCCTAACGACCTACTACGCCACGGTGGAATCACCCTGGCTAAGGCCGCTTTGGGCGAGCGAAGAGCAGCCGAAAGCGGAATGGAGAAAATCATAAAAGCAACTACCGTTGAAGGCTTGGCGGAAAGAGCGCTAAATTTTTTAATCCTCGTACAAACGGCTCTTGGCGATACTGCCTCCGCTATTGGCACGATGAAAAAAGCCGTCTCTGCCCGCTTCCCAATGGTCGTTTACTTTTTCGTCGAACCACTACTCCAATCACTGCGGGAAGAAGTGGAATTTGAGGAGGCTCGCTTAAAGATTATTGGAACAAGAACGGTCTACAAAGCGCCCAAAAAATACCAGCAATCTTTATTTACGCCTAAGGCGCTAGAGGACCATCGCCAACAACTGCTCCAGCTTATGGACACAGAGCACCCCTTCCTCAATCCGAAACTGACGCTGCGTGAGTTGGCCCAGCGACTTGGCCTTTCTGCCAACCAACTCTCTCAGTTGCTTAATGAAAGCATCGGGAAAAACTTTGCGGCATTTGTAAATACCTATCGTTTGGCTGCTTTTAAGGCCAAGGCTGCTGATCCTCATTTACACCATTACTCTATCCTTGGCTTAGCGTTGGAAAGTGGCTTTAATTCCAAGACGGTCTTCAACGCCTACTTTAAAAAGAGAATGGGTTTGACCCCCAGTGCCTATTGCAAAAGTATCGGTCGGAAATAGGTGCGGATTTACCTTTCAGGACGAAGGGGCCGTCATTAGACCTGAACTTTGGAGTATGAAAAATAATCAAAACCAATCCGTACTCGTTGTAGGCGCCAGTGGGGCTACTGGCCGTTTACTAACCGATCAGCTCCTGAAAATGGGGCAAAGGGTAAAAGCAATCGTACGCACTCCCGAGCGCTTACCTGATTTCCTTAAGGAGCGCGAAGGCCTAACCGTCATTAAAGCCAGCCTACTAGATTTGACCGACGAGCAAATGATCGAACAGACCGAGGGCTGCTACGCTATTGCTTCCTGTTTGGGGCACAATCTAACCTTCAAAGGTATTTACGGACATCCGCGCCGGCTGGTTACCGAAGCTGCGCAACGTCTTTGTCGAGCAGCGATGCGACACCAACGGTCTCGCCCGCTAAAATTTGTGCTGATGAACACTACTGGAAACCGCAATCGTGATTTAACGGAACCTATTTCTCTTGCTCAGCGAGCCGTCGTCGGTTTGATCCGTTTACTCTTACCACCTCATGCCGATAACGAGGCTGCTGCTGATTATCTACGGACCCAAATTGGCCAAAATCACTTGGAAGTAGAGTGGGTCGTCGTGCGGCCCGACGGCTTGATCGATCAGCAGGAAGTGAGCGCTTATGCGCTTCACCCTTCACCAACCCGAAGTGCCATTTTTAATGCTGGTAAAACCAGCCGGATCAACGTCGGTCACTTCATGGCCAAGCTGATCACCGACGACGTCAGTTGGCAGGAATGGAAAGGGCGGATGCCGGTGATTTATAACGAGTAATACGGCACCAATCAGGCCGTTGCTTCCACCAGCTTGGCTTGTACTGGCCCTTCTGCACTTACTCCCTCCAGCTGGAGGTCCACCACATGGTTCACCCAGCTGTCTTCCAGAGCAACCGCTACTTTTACGTAATTGTCGGTGAAGCCGGAAAGCTGACCTTCCACTTTCGACTTTTCCAATAAGACGGGTCGTACTTGGCCGAGTTGTTGCTCGTAGAAATAACGGCGCTTCTTCTCGCTCAGGATGCTGAGCATCTCATTGCGGCGACGCCGTTCCTGTAGTGGTACCGGATTGGGCATGTCCGCAGCCGGCGTGTTCGGGCGCTCACTGTAAGTAAAGACGTGGAAGTAGCTCACATCCAGTTCCTGTACAAAACGATAAGTCTCCAGAAAATCTTCCTCCGTTTCTCCCGGGAAGCCGACGATTAGATCTACCCCAATACAACAGTGTGGCATGAGTTGCTTGATGTATGCTACCCGATCTGCGTATAACTGTCGGCGATAACGTCGGCGCATCGCCGCCAGCTGTTTATCATTACCACTTTGCAGCGGTACGTGAAAATGCGGCGCAAAACGCCTGGATTGAGCCACAAACTCAATCACTTCATCCGTCAATAGATTGGGCTCGATGCTACTAATTCTGAACCGCTCAATACCTTCCACTTGGTCGAGCTCTCGGATCAGGTCGATAAATAAGGCTTCCTTTTTAGGCCGTAGCCCTTCGATCACTTCCGTACCGTTACCGAAATCACCTAGGTTGACGCCCGTCAACACGATTTCCCGTACCCCCATTTGAGCGATCGCCCGGGCATCAGCCAGTACCTTGTCAACGGTACTAGACCGACTGGCCCCGCGAGCCAGTGGGATCGTACAAAAACTGCATTTATAATCGCAACCATCCTGCACTTTCAAAAAAGAACGCGTCCGATCACCGAAGCTGAAAGCATTGACGAATTCGTTAGCTTCCTTTACCTCCCCGGCCCTAACCATGCCCTTACCGCTGCCCATTCCGATTCCATCTATGTAGTCTAAAACTCGGAATTTCTCGGCTGCTCCCAGTACAAGGTCTACCCCTTCGATATCGGCAATTTCCGCGGGTTTCAGCTGGGCGTAACAACCAACGACCACCACCTTAGCTTGGGCATTCTTACGCAGAGCTCTTCTTACGGTATTGCGACACTTTCGATCGGCAAAATCCGTCACCGAGCAGGTATTAATCACGTATACATCTGCTCCTTCACCGAAACCTACCGTCTGGTAACCCGCATCGGTGAATTGCCGCCCAATGGCGGAAGTTTCGCTGTAGTTCAACTTACAGCCCAGGGTATGAAATGCAACGGTTCCAATCGTAGACATAGCCGCAAAAATACGGGTTTTCATCCATTATCGGCTCGTCTTTCTCTTACCTACTTTCTTCAAAAAAGGGTAGCTAAAGACGCCTAATAAAATGATCAGCGCTCCGATATAAAATTTACCATTTAATTCGTCGGCATCATTGAGCAGAAAGTGAGCAAGGATAATACCATATACCGGCTCGAGATTGATTGAAAGATTGGTAGCAAAGGCTGACAATTCACGCAGTGCGCGCAGGCTGAGGAAAAAAGTAAAAGTGGTACACACCAGCGCAAGTACCAACAAATACAACCAATCTTGTGGCTGCGGCCAGAACGGAGCGTCTCCCGCCTGAAAGATGAAAAATAGGGGTAGAAATAGTGTCGCTGCTCCTAGCTCTACCAGCGTGATCCTGGCCGAACTAGTATCTCCCATATAGCGCTTGTTGAGCGTGGTAAACAACGCAGCTAGAAAAGCGGCTGCCAAGCCGACCAGAATACCACTGGTCATTCCCCCGCCGCTATCCGTAGTAATCAGGTAAATCCCAGGCAGAATAAAGATGCCCAGCAGCAACTCTACCCACTGAAAGGGGCGCTTCACGATTAAGGGCTCCAGCAGACTACTAAAGAGCGAAGTCGTTGCCATACAAATCAGTGCAATACTCGCATTCGCCAACTTGATACTCCCGTAAAAGCAAACCCAGTGTAGTCCTGTCAATAGCCCGATCCCAGCCAGTATCCATAGTTTTCGCTGCCCCGTTTCCCGCACCAGGCTCCCCAGGCGGGCAAATGGCAGAATACTCAGACTCGTCAAAAACACCCGCCACCAAACCAGGGTGAGGGCCGACAAACTGATCAAATCCCCTAGGATGGCCGTAAAACCCCATAAAAAAACTGCCAGATGAAGCTCCAGATAGGCGCGGCGTTGCGTGTAAGCCATGAAGAATATCTGTAATTTGTCGCCGTAAAGAACGCTCACTTAGCTTGGATTCCCGCCAGAAACTTCCAAGAATATCCATCCCGATATTTTTTGGCTTAAGGTCATAACTTTTTTGTACTTCCGCAGGTTTAAACGTTTTGCACCGTTGATAACCCCTCTAGTTCGTATTGCTTTTCTCGTTTCAACGAGAGCTGCGAATTGAAAGGGTTCATCTTCGTTTGCATCCATTAAATCAACCTCTTCCATGTCAGTTAACGTAGGCGATAAGGCCCCATCATTCACCCTTTTCTCCGATGAAAAGAAAGCCGTCAACCTTTCCGATTATCAGGGCCAGCCCGTGGTCTTACTATTTTTCCCTTTGGCATTCACTGGGGTATGCACCGCTGAACTCTGTAGCATGCGCGATGCCATGGCTGAATACAACGACCTCAACACCCAGGTGCTTGCCCTTAGTGTTGACTCCGTCTTCACCCTCGAGCAGTTCAAACAAAAGGAAGGCTTCAACTTCCCCCTGCTAAGCGATTTCAACAAGGAAGTGAGTCGGCTTTACGGCTCTTTATACGAAGAATTTGTCATGGAAATGCGTGGCGTTAGCAAACGTTCGGCCTTCGTAATCGACGCTGATGGAATCGTTCGCTACGCTGAAGTACTCGATAATGCCGGCGATCAACCTAACTTTGCAGAAATAAAGGCAACTTTGGCTGCCCACGCTTAGTTTATTTAATGATCATCGCCGATATTTAAGCAGCCCTACCCTGACTCAAAACGACTTTGCAGCATGCTATCCTCTACCGAAATGGACGAAGAAGTACTCTTGGAAGAAGAGTTGGACGTTGACTCCAGTGAGCCAGCCAACCTCATTGTATACAACGACGACCACAATACCTTCGACTGGGTTATGCAGTGCTTTGTGGAGATTTTAGGCCATAGTAAGGAGCAATCTGAGCAACTCGCTATGATCATTCACTTTAAGGGAAAGGCCACCGTAAAATCGGCCAGTATGAATGAACTCCGTCCTAAACGCGAAGCACTAGTCGATCGCGGGCTCTCTGCGGTCATCGAAGGACTAGACTAAACGTGTTAATGCCTCTCGACGGTCAATCGCTATTTTTCCCTGACCCTACGCGGGTTGCAGGGCGAGGACCAGCTCTGGTCGGGGGAGACCTCCATCCAGAAAGACTGATTGCCGCTTATGCTAAAGGGTATTTCCCCTGGTATGCACCAGGCGATCCATTACTGTGGTGGAACCCTGATCCAAGATTTGTGCTCTTTCCGGCCGAGTTGCGTATTGCTAAAAGCATGCGCCCCTACCTTAATCAACACAAGTACCGGCTCAGTTTCGATCAGGCTTTCTACCAGGTGATCAAACAGTGCCGTGAAATCAAGCGCCCCGGGCAAAGCGGAGAAAGCTGGATAGATGATGCAATGATCGACGCTTATATCCAGCTGCATGAGTTAGGCTTTGCACACTCCGTTGAAGCCTGGGAAGGGGAAGAGCTGGTAGGCGGGCTGTATGGCATCGCCTTAGATCAGATCTTCTTTGGAGAATCTATGTTTTCTCTGCGTCCCAACTCCAGCAAATTCACCTTCATTCGACTCGTTCAACGCTTACAGGAGTACGATTACCGACTGGTGGACTGCCAGCAGGAAACTGCACACCTCGCCTCCTTGGGCGGACGTTCAATACGCAGGGCAGAATTCCTAGCCTACCTGCCAAAAAACACAGCGCATTTTCAACGGGATTTAGGCCCATGGATGACTCTCGATTAATGAAAGTGGCTGCCCATTCTTTTCAGCTTGATCATCCCAAAGGGAGGTTTCACATTCGCCGTATTGGTGAGGGCCCCCACTTAATCCTGGCTTTGCATGGGTTTGGCTTGAGTGGAGCCATGTTTACCAGCTTGGCAAAGCTTCTGGACCCCCAACAATTCAGTTGTCTAGCCATCGATTTACCTGGCCACGGCCAAACTAACTGGCAGCCCCCTGCTTTCTACCCTGCTGATATCTGCGACCTCCTTAATGAACTCCAGCATCTAAAATCCTGGTCGAGCATCCACCTCTTGGGCTTTAGTCTGGGAGGTCGAGTATGGTCAAAATTGGTAGCGCAAGGTCTTTGCCCCACGGCCAACAGTCTCACGCTCGTGGCTCCTGACGGTTACGGTGGGCGCTATACCGCCTGGATAGATGGTAGACTGGGGCACCTCTTAAGCCCCGTTAGTCACTTGGGCAATCACCCTCGACCCTGGATCTGGATGGCAAGACAGCTGGAAAAAAGAAAAGTAATCAGCTCCTTTGCCCGGCATTTTGTAGAATCTCAACTCAATGATCCCGGTAGTCGTCAACGCCTTCAACTTACGCTACGATCTCTCGGCCAATTCCGATTGGACAAGCATGATTACTTATCACTGGCCCAGTGGGGACAAAAGCGGCCTACTGAGATCTGGATCGGCCAGAAGGATGCTATAATTCGCTCGGATCGTCTTACGAAAATTCTACGTCCCCACTCTAGTATTAAGATGGAGTCCTACCCTAGCGGGCACCAGCTCCCTTTAGAAGCGCTCAGCAAAAAGTTGAAGCAGCAACTCTCCTTACTTCTCCGCTCCTAACCTCATCCGGGCACCTAGCTGAATACTGTGGTTGTGGATGCGATCGAAGTTGGGACCGACGCCACCCTTCTTCAGGAAATGGAACGAGCGATTAATCGTAGGCGCAGCGAAGAGACTCAAGCGGTCATTAAGCCGACGCTCAAAGCTAGCCGTACCGATGAAGTAGAAGTTAGCGTTGGAGAAAATTGAGCCTCCCTGGAACCAGCCTGGTTCAGGATTAAAGTACTCTCGAGCGTCGACCCGATCCTGGAATCCACCGCGGGCCTGACCTCCACCATTCAACAAGTCATTCAGAATTTGGTCCGCACCTTCTATTTTAGTGAAGGACGAACTAAGAATCATATTTAAACCAGCTCCAGCTCCAACAGTAATGCGCCAGCGGCCGTCATCAACGACTGTTCGATTGATGGTGAAAGGAACCGAAACCGTGTGAAATTCTAGCTTACTGTAGCCAGAGCGATTAACCGCAATTGGAGAAGGAAGAGGTTCGGACTCCGTAACCTTGAGAAGCGTGGGTATGTAAGAACGCAAGCCGTAAATCAGGCCCGTTTGTACCGTATACTTATTCGTACTGATATCGACTAACAGCCCTGCGCTGGTGCCGTAAGTCAAGCGATTATCGCGTTGGATCGCCCGATCAAAAAACGCATTTTCCGGAGTAATGACCTGATTTATATCTACCGGAGAGTAGAAAACACGTAAGTGCGATTGAATCGGATTTTTCTCCTTAAGGTCTAATAACCCAACTGGAGGATTGGGGATGCGCTGATCCCGCTGTGCTGCTACCAGCTCGAAATCAAGGCGCTCAATAGCCTGGTTGGAAGCAAGATGAATAGCTGGTTGTACCGACATTCCTTGGCTTAGCGCAGAATTGGCCACTCCTGGAGAAAATGAGGGTTCTGGTTCTGCAACTAAAGCTTCCTCTTGCCACCCATCTAAAATCGCAACCGAAGAGGATCTACCATCGCTCCCTACACTGGTTTCCGCATTATTGTAGCTAATGATTTGCTCTTCCCCAATTGAGGAATTACTTTCTGTTACCTCAGCATCCACTACAGAGTCATGGGTAGAAGAGGTAGGGGCTACATATGCTACCGTGCTAATAGGAAAGTCTTCACTTCCCGTAAATGTCCCTATTGGCGCAAAACGCCAGAATAAAAGCAACAAACTAATCGCCAGGCATAGCTCCGTAAGTTTTATGGCCGCTAGCGATTGCCTGCGATAAGCGATCAACTCCAGATGAGCCGCCAATGTAGCCCATCCGCTTGGACGACTAAATCGCTCTAAGTCTTCCAAACGCTCCTGGACTAATTGATCCGCCTCATCGGTACGCAGTCGGTCTAGCTCCTGGGCTAGATCATCCCAACCTTTTGGTTCTAAATTCTCCGCTAAGGGTGCTAAGCTATCCCTCACTACTGCATCAAAAGGCAGGTCGCTGTTATCAAGCTTCGACGAAAGCTGTTCCCAGCTGCCGGGAAGCCGACTAGGGTTGATCGCTTCAAGCGACTGACGCAGCTGGTCATCAAATTGCTGTTCTTGGGATCTTTTCATACTAACGGCCAGGAGCGGTAAGAACTTTTTGCAATTTCCCCCGGGCTTTAACCAAGTTGGAACGTGAAGTACTTTCAGTAATTCCCAGCCTTTCTCCAATTTCTCGGTGTGAGTAGCCTTCGATTACGTAAAGGTTAAAAATGGTCCGGTAAGTGGGAGTCAGCTTCTGAACCGCAGCAAGAATTTCCTGGGTGCCGAACTGGCTAATCACATCCGGATCCGGACTACTGATCTGTAGGGTCGCATTATCAATTTCTTCCGTCCGCCGACGGCTGGCCTTTCGGTAACTATCGATTGCGGTGTTGACCGTAATACGCCGCATCCAGGCAATCAGTGATGTGCCCTCTTGATAGCGACTAATTTTACCGAAGATTTTGATAAAACTTTCGTGCAAAAGGTCCATGGCTTCATCTTCGTTACCAGCGTAGCGAAGGCAAACTGCCATCAATGGGCTAAAGTACTGTTCATAAAGGTCTCGCTGTGCCCAGCGCTCCCCTTTGTTTAAAGCCCCAATGAATACGTGCTCATCGCAGCCTTTTATAGTTATACTTGCGTCCATTGTAAAATACCTCTTAAGCTCCGTACGAATAGCAAAAGCTATTCTGTGTTGACTCAAATATAACGCAAATGCTTCAGCTAGTTAACTTCTTTACTGTCTGAAATTGGACAAAAAGAACCCTCCGAACTCGTAGCGTAACCAAAGAGACAATAAAAAAACGTCGCCCCGATTGATTCTGCTGCCCTGATCAGTAAAATTATACCGCCTGAGCCAGACGGTAAAGTTGTGTTTCTTCATTAACGGATAAAAGCGGCGGGCCTGTTTTTCCTCCCGTGTTCAGAATGCTGCATCCAATAGCACACTCCAGGCATTTACTTTGGCTACAGTATACTCGCTTCAGCCGTAATAAGGCTTGGCTATCACCAGCGTGAGCGGCTTTCACACCCAGCTTTTTCCATCGCAAAATCTGACTATTTCGCTCTGCCGGCAATTCTTGGAGTAGCAATAAGGCCCGCTCTTGATACCGCTCGTCTTGCCGTTGCTGTCCGTATAAAAAATAGACGGGAGCTACCGCATTGATGATCAGAGAACGTAAGCCATCGATACCCAGTCGCTTATCCTGTGAACGACTATTCCGCCCAAACCGATAATGATTCCGCCAATAATTGCTCACTTTAAGCTTAAAGGCCTGCTGCAACTCCTGGGGATTGCGCGCCGCCAGGCATTTGCTGAAGAGATGCCCTGATTGGTAGATCAAAGTCGCCAGTTGTGCAATTCGTACCGTCGGGAAATTATTGGGCCGCAAGCGCAAGTATCGCCAGGCCGTAAGCGGTATGGGCTTTAAGCTGTACTTCTGGGCTAAGACTCGATATTCTCTTTTTAACTGCTGGACATATTTTTCTTCGCTCTCGTCTGGCAGTAATCCAGATTGTCCAAAAAAGAGTGCTTCCAATTGAAGCAAGCTGTGTTTGTGTTTTAAGGCAATTTTTAAAGGTAAACTACGGGCTAACATATCCATCGCTTCATCATTTATCCGACCACCGAGATGCCTGGCAATGATCTCATAGAAGGTATTTTCCCAGTCTCGCTGGTTACGCGCTAACCTTTGGCTAAGCTCTGCGGCCCGCTTTTCGAGCCGCTCAACCGATAGTCGGTCCAACCAGGACCTCAGCTGTAGTGCTGAAGTAGCTCCCAATTGGGTCTGACAGGGGATCCAGTATTCATTGTGCATTAAGCGCCAATAAGAACGCGCCAGACCCGCTGGGATTCTTCCTTTAAGCTCCAGGCAAGGAATTCGCCTTCCCAGTCTATCCATCACGGGCCGATCTTCCTCCAAGACCACGTGTAGGACCACGTTATTGTAACTCGGATCATTCTGATGGCCGTGCCGGTACCAGTCGCTGGCTTTAAGGTGAATTTCGACATTTCCTGCCCATTGCACACCTGCGATTCGTAGCTGGGCGAAGCTAAAGTCAGGACCGGCATCCTGATTATGTTGGCCGAAATTTTGGATGCTTAGCGTAGCTCCCTCGGTTGTTTTCAGCTCACGTAAATCAAAGCGAGCTAATCGCCATAAGTAGTGTAAAAAATCTTCTCGCATAAGGTTCTGCTGTTTGGTGTTTGGTCTATTTTTTAAAACATCTTGTATTAGATAGACGAAAAACACCACAGAATTACACGATCAACACCCAACTTTTTTTATTCTATTTCGATTTTTGCCTACTTACGCTCCCAGGTTTGGAAGATATAATCGAGCTCATTGCGCCCGTCAGCCCGATTAGCTTGCTCATGTACCAGCTGCCAGATGTTGGGATCTAAATCCGGAAAAAAAGCATCTCCTCCCTCAATTTCAGTGTCCACCTTGGTGAGAAAAACCCGCTCGGTCACGTCGAGCGCCTGTCGATATAATTCACCACCGCCGATGATGAAGACCTCTTCTGATTCGATACAAGAGGGATGCTGAAGAGCTGACTCTAAGCTGTGCAATATGACGACTCCGGTAGATAAATAGAAGGGATCCCTGGTCAAAACTAAGTTGGTGCGTTTGGGCAGGGGGCGACCAATTGATTCGTAGGTTTTTCTTCCCATAATTACTGGGTAACCCATAGTAGTCCGCTTAAAAAATTTAAGGTCAGCGGGTAAGTACCAGGGAATATCCCCTGCCTTTCCAATAGTCCCTTTGAGGTCAGTAGCTACGATGGCATTGATGCGCATGGCGGGAAATAAAGTTTAGGGGCGAAGGAGTAAAAGATTGGTATTTAACAGCCGATCTTCACGCCACTGGCTGCGTGCACTGATCTCTCGTCTTAAATATTGCTCGATCATCAGACTAGAAATTGGTGCTGCATAAGTAGTACCGAAGCCTCCGTATTCCACGTATACAGCGATTGCAATTTGGGGGTCGTCCTTGGGTGCAAAAGCGAAAAAGATAGAATGGTCAACGGCCGTTCCGTTTTCGGCCGTCCCTGTTTTTCCACAAATATTAAGGCCTGGCACCTCAGCAGAAGTAGCAGTCCCTCGCAACAACACATCTCGCATTCCACCGATTACGGTTTCGAAATGGCGGGCTTCGATATCGACGTCGTGACGATTAGCTTCAGTATCGTAGTAGAGTGTACTATCCGAGCCGAAAGAAACAGCATTCACCAGGTGAGGGCGCATCCAGTACCCTCGATTGGCAATAGTTGCTGCTAGATTAGCCATCTGAAGAGTGGTCAATTCGTATTCTCCTTGGCCGATAGCTAGCGATCTTACCCAGATCGCTCTCCAGAATTCGTCTTCAGCGAAAGAACGTTGGTAAAAACTACTGTCGGGAATGAAGCCATGTTGCTCACTGGGCAAGTCGATACCCGTTCGTTGAGCTAGCCCAAATTGCTGTAGGTACTCGTTAAACTCTCCTAAGGCCCGGTTAGGTGAGATACTACCGTAGCGGTTCATATGCTCGAGGAAGGCTGTGACGAAATAATTGTTGCAGGACTGCGCGATCGCATCTTCTACACTGGAGCAGTAGGGATGAGCATGACAGCCCGTAAGTCGCACCCCATCGCTGTAGAAGCCTCCAGCGCAACTCATCCCTCGCTGGGGATGCAAGGTCTGTTCTTGTAAGGCAATCAGCGCTACGAGAGTCTTAAAGGGTGACCCTGGAGGATACTTACCGTTAATAGCCCGATTGAGTAATGGTTGCAAGCTATCCTGGGCAAGTGCATTGTAAGCTTGAGCCCGCTGCTGTCCGATGGCCAGGGTATTGGGATCATAGCTAGGTGCCGAGACCATGGCCAGGATATCACCTGTCTTAGGTTCAATAGCAACGATACTACCCACCTTATTTTTCATGAGTCGTTCGCCGTAAGCTTGTAGATCGAGATCGATTGTAGTCTGGAGATTGGCTCCGACCTGCGGAAGTCCTAACACTTCTTCATCTTCCCCGGTCTCAAGATCAGCTACTGTCCGGCCCCGATTATCTACCAGGTAATGTTTTTCTCCTTTTTTCCCGCGTAAAACCGACTCGTACTCGTATTCCAGCCCACTCACCCCCAGGTAATCGCCAGCTCGGTAATTGAGCACTTCGTTATCGATTTGTGCCTGATTGGCCTCGCCCATAAAGCCGATCAGATGAGCCCCAGCTGACAAAGGATAGGCGCGATGGTTACGCAGATTCGCCGTGAAGCCAGGAAACTCATGCAAGCGTTCCTGAAGGGCCGCAAAACGCTCCTGAGGCACATCGTTGAGAAAGAGAAAAGGCTTAATGCGCGAGTAGCGATAGTTGGACCAGTCTTTCTGACTCGACTCCTCAAAATACGCTCGGCTAATACTCAGCAAGCGGCAAAATTCCAGGGTATCAAAACTAGTCGCTTCGGCCAACTGATTATAAGTAAGGTCGATCTGATAGGCTGGCTTATTGATTGTCAGTAGCTGCCCGTTTCGGTCATAAATGAGTCCCCGCGATGGGTACTGGGTTTCCACACTACGGCCTACACGCTCTGCTCTAGCCCCTAGTGCTTGGTCCGTGATTTGTAGTTGGACTGCCTTAGCGATCAGGATCAACACTACGAACACGAATAGTAGCCGGATAGCAGCTGCTCGATTGGAATTATTGGTCGTTTTTCTCATGCTTTCGGATTGAAAATGAGCACCCCGAGGGAAATCATTAGAAAACTAGGAGGAAGACTAACAGCCGTCTTGAGCAAGACCTGACCAATAAATTGAGGCGCAAAAGCCTGGGCACCAAAGAAGATAAAGAGATCTAATGCCAGGAGTAAAAGCAGGACCCTGAGAAACCAGGGCCAACCAAGATCCTGAGGAACAGGGCCGAATTTAATGTTGTAGCCATTCATCGGTCGCACCATATTAAAAATGGCCGGTCGTAAGTAGGCCGCGAAGGTACCAGCCGCAGCGTGCATGCCTAAGGTGTCGTAAAACAAGTCTACACCCAACCCCATCAAAAAGCCCAGTGCGATAACAAAGGGGCGAAACATCTGGATGGGCAACATTAAAATGAAAAGCGGATAGATGTAGATAAAAAGTACGTCTTCTTCTCCCCAACCCCAGTTGACTTGCTGAAACAGAAAGACTTGCAAAAGTAGTAGCACGCCAAACCGAATGATGTTATTTCTCCAGGTCCGATCACTCATTCCGCAGCAGCATTTAAGGCCTCTAATTCTTCTTTGTCCAGATCAACAACAACGAAAGCGTGATCTACCGCGAGAAGGTTTTCAAAGAGCTTCACGCTGATTTGCCAAAGTCCACTTCCTGCTTGTGGTGTGTAGGATTCAATCCGACCAATGGGAATGCCCGTAGGGTAAACGTTGGAATAGCTGGTCGTGTAAATGGTGTCGTTGGTACCAGGATGGGTGATGTAGTCTGGAATGTAGTGCAAGGTGGAGTAGCGAGGATCATCGCCATCCCACATCAGGCTACCGTGTACATTATTGGCTAGACAGGCGCTCACTTTGCTGTTGGGGTCCAGCAGGGTCATCACGCGTGAATAGTGATTTTCGACATGAGTGACAATACCAATAGGGCCGCGCTCACTGATTACCCCTTGACCTTTTTCTACACCATCTTGCCGCCCTAGATTGATATTGAAGGTATTACCATTGCGAGAATAGGGGCTTTTCATCACGATTTTGGCTGGTAATAACTGGTAGCGTTGGTCTGTATAGGCCGTGTCCATGAGCAGAGAGTCAATCAACGGGCTTAGGGAGAGTCCAGTAGCTACTTCTTGATTGAATAATTTTTCCAGCAGTTCGGCATTCAGTTCACTGATGGAGTCATGAGCGGCTCGCAGACCAAAATAGTTGGTCCAGCTACTGAATTTGCCGCCAATGGCGTTGGTCCAAACAGATTTCGTTTCCAAGTAGATGTCTCGCTGGTCACTATTCTTATTAATAATTAAGAAGAGGCACAGTAGTTCCAGTCCCACGAAGGTGAGAAAACTGGCCATTTGGCTCAAAAACCGGAATGGGCTATTACTACTACTCTTCATGGGCTAGCGGGCTGCCCTTAAGATACGCTACTGCTAGGAATCAAAATCGCTTTATAGCGGTCAGTATCGGCTAGTGCTTTGCTGGTGCCTCGCACCACCGCTCGCAGTGGATCTTCCGCAACGTGTACAGGTAGTTTGGTTTTACGCGCTAGGCGATCATCAAGACCCCGCAACAGGGCTCCACCTCCGGTCAGGTAAATACCGGTGCGATAGAGATCGCTGGAAATCTCAGGGCCGGTTTTTTCAAGCGCACGGAATACGGCTTCTTCAATAGCGAGAACGGATTCATCCAGAGCTTCGGAAATTTCCTTGTAGGACACCATAATCTGACGAGGAATACCCGTTACCAGATCACGGCCGTTGACGGCAAAATCTTCTGGCTCATCTTCTAATTCGGGCAGGGCCGAACCGACGTGAATTTTAATTTGCTCAGCGGTCCGCTCACCAATCAGCATATTATGCTGGCGTTTCATATAGTTAACGATGTTTTCCGTCAACTCGTCCCCCGCTACCCGAATACTTTCATCACACACAATACCTGAAAGTGCGATTACAGCGATTTCCGTCGTACCGCCTCCGATATCGATAATCATGTTACCAACGGGCTCTTCAATATCGAGGCCGATACCAAGAGCTGCGGCCATAGGCTCAAATATGAGGTAAGTTTCTTTGGAATCTACCCGCGCTGCACTTTCAAATACCGCTCGTTTTTCTACTTCGGTGATTCCTGAAGGGATGCAAATCACCATTTTGAGGTGGGTAAAGAAACGTCGTTTAGAGCCGATCATCTCGATCATACCCTTGATCATCTGCTCGGCTGCCTTAAAGTCGGCAATCACTCCGTCTTTCAGCGGGCGGATGGTACGAATATGGTCGTGGGTTTTTTCGTGCATTTGCATGGCACGGCGCCCTACGGCGATGGTATCTTCGGTCTTGCGATCGATGGCTACGATCGATGGCTCATCGACAACTACTTCATCATTTTGAATGATCAAAGTATTAGCGGTGCCAAGGTCAATTGCCAGGTTCTGGCGGAAAAAACTGAATAGTTTCATTAAGCGGTTCTTCGCTTGTTATAGTAAGGCTGAGGACAGGCCTTTGGATAAAGCACAAAAATCGTAAAAAGGCGGGGCCTCAACAAATTATCGAAGGCAGGAATAGCTTCAAAACAGAAAAAGAGCAAGAATAAGGTGAATTTAATGGCTTTTCTACGCTTTTTTCAAACGTGGAGGACCTGTTCTTCTTCCAAAAGAGGCTTTAGCTGGTACCGCAGGAAGAGTTGGGTGGTCGCTAATACATCTTTTTCGCAGTAGTGGGCAATTCGCTCGAGGTCTTTTTCTTCCCAGTAAACTCGACCGACCATACTACCGTCGATATCATCTTTGGGGCTGGGAAAGCCCAACAAAGCAGCAAGTAATTTGAGAGAAGTGAAAGACTTACGATCGCCGAATTTCCATAGTTCCAGGGTATCAATCAGGTGTTTTGTCTCCCATGGCTTTTTACCAGCGATATCTAGTAGCCTCGGGAACGGCAAATGATTAACAACCATACGCCGACAGATATAGGGAATGTCGAATTCTTTGATGTTGTGCCCACAAATTCCGAAGCGATTGGGGTCATTGTAGTACTGCTGAAGTAATTCACTAAACTTCTTCAACAAGACTGCCTCGTCATCCGATGCATAGGACTTGAGTCTAATCTTTAACTGTTGATCCTCCCGATCCCGGTAGAGGACTCCTACACTGATACAAACGATTTTGCCGAACTCCGCGAAAATGGCAGCTCGATCGAGGTAGGCCGCAGCTAAATCTTCATCGCTGATGGGCTCTGGATCATCATATCGACGCAGCACCGAACGCGCTTTATGGGCCCAAAGCGGCTTGAAATCATCGCTAAGGTCTTCGTAAGTAGCTTGACCGCTCACGGTTTCTATATCCAGGAAGAGGATTTTAGTGGCATCAATATGCTCAATCATAAGTGGCTTTGGTTATTCCTTTGCAAGCAAATACCCAACAAATAAATGAACAAAAAAGTTACAAAAGTTTTCGTTATAAACAAAAAACGAATTACTTTTGGTTGTTCATTTGTCGACGGGTACGCCGATCGAACAACTGACTACGTGACTTTTTGTTCGGCTTAGACCGGCGACTGGCGCGTGCTTCTGCCGTTTCATTATTGCAGCCATAACCGCGTGAACAGGAGCTCGTCCCAAGCATAGTGGTAAAGCTAAAAAGAAGAATGAGCCAGTATACCGAGGACTTTTTCATCTTGATTCGTCATTGATTGCCGTGAAGAAACGTCAAAATCTAAGCAAATAAGGTACACTTTGCATATTTCTTAGTGTTTCCTGAAAAATACGAGGCCGAAAGGGTTGCACATCCAATTTGCTAACCTAATCTTTGCAGCCTCAATTATTAAACCAAAACCTTTTCCTACATGAATAAGGGAGATTTAGTAGCCAAGATCCAGGATGAAGCTGGTCTAACCAAGGCTCAAGCAGAGAGCGCTTTAAGTGCCGTACTCGATGGTATTAGTGGCGCATTGAAAGGAGGCGAAAGCGTATCTATGATTGGCTTTGGCACTTTCTCAATCAATGAGCGCCCTGCGCGCGAGGGTCGCAACCCTCGTACCGGTGAAACCATTAAGATTGCCGCTAAGAACGTTGTAAAGTTCAAAGCTGGTAAAGGTCTCAATGAAACTGTAAACTAAATTGAGTCCTCCAAAAGCAATTTTGGAGATCGGTTTTTTAGCATAAAAGAGGCAGTACGGTAAACTCCGTGCTGCCTCTTCGTTTTCTTATCTTACGCCCATCAATAATTTTCCTACTCTGGCAGCGCCCAGCTGAAGGAAAAACTATTAAATACATGGCAGATATTAAAGAGTTAGAATCTATCGCCTCACAGGTAAGGCGGGACATTATCCGACAAGTTTATCTTTCCCAAAGCGGGCACCCCGGTGGTTCGCTGGGTTGTACGGATTTACTGGTTGCGCTTTACTTTGAAATCATGCAGCACGATCCGGGCTTCAACATGAATGGTGCTGGCGAAGACGTCTTCTTTCTGAGTAATGGTCACATTTCTCCCGTTTGGTACAGTGTCTTGGCACGCGCGGGTTACTTCCCCGTGAGTGAATTAGCCAGCTTTCGCAAGCTTAACTCCCGTTTACAGGGCCACCCTACTACCCACGAACATCTTCCTGGTGTCAGAATAGCTTCTGGTTCTTTAGGTCAAGGCACCTCCGTTGCTGCTGGATTAGCACTCGCTAAAAAGATGGACGGAGAAGACCATACCGTATATGTTCTTGCTGGCGACGGAGAACAGCAAGAAGGGCAGGTTTGGGAAGCAGCGCTGTTTGCCCCTCACCACAAACTAGACAACCTAGTACTCTTCATCGATCGCAATGGCCAGCAAATTGATGGTCCGACCGCCGAGGTAATGGGAATTGGTGACATCGGTGCCAAATACGCTGATTTTGGCTGGCGGGTTGAAACCGTGGACGGCAATAACATGAGTGAGCTAGTAGCACTCTTAAAAAAGCTGAAAGAATACCCGAAGGATGGACGCCCCACTTGCGTAGTGATGAAAACTGAAATGGGTAAAGGGGTCGATTATATGGAAGGTACCCACAAATGGCACGGAAAGGCTCCAAATGAGGAGCTCGCCCTGAAAGCACTAGAACAGTTGGAAGAAACCATCGGTGATTTCCCAGCAGAAGGTATCTAATTCAACAGTTTATCGTAAACGATAGCTGTTCTCATAAAAAAACATAGCCACTTATGGCACTTAAAGATTATCAACAAACGGGCAAACGAGCTACACGGGAGGGTTTCGGAGCCGGAATTCTCTCTGCCGGTAGCAAAAACGACAAAGTGATTATGCTTACCGCAGATCTACGCGGCTCGATGAAGGCCGACGCTTTTATCGACGCTAATCCAGATCGCTTTGTACAATGTGGCATTGCTGAAGCTAATATGATAGGAGTCGCAGCCGGATTAGCTACCGCTGGTAAGATTCCGATGGTAACCACTTTTGCCAATTTTGCCACCGGTCGGGTGTACGATCAGATACGCCAGTCTATTGCCTATTCCCATAAAAACGTCAAAATTTGCGCCAGCCACGCTGGCCTTACCCTGGGAGAAGATGGAGCCACTCACCAAATTCTGGAAGATATCGGTATGATGCGGATGCTACCCGGCATGACCGTGATTAACCCTTGTGACTTTAATCAAACCAAAGCAGCGGTAGAAGCCATCACGGATCATGATGGCCCCTGCTATCTCCGCTTCGGGCGCCCTGGATGGCCCATTTTTACCCCCGAAGGCCAAACGCTAGAGATTGGGAAGGCGCTGCACATGAACGAGGGCAGCGACGTCAGCATTTTTGCAACCGGTCATATGGTTTGGTATGCCCTGGAAGCCGCTCGTCAATTGGAGAAAGAAGGTATCAGTGTTGATTTACTCAATATTCATACCATTAAGCCCCTGGACGAGGCAGCAGTCCTCGCTAGTGCTACAAAAACGGGAGCAATAGTAAGTTGTGAGGAGCACAACCGCTATGGAGGCCTGGGCAGCGCAATCGCAGAAGCCCTGTCGGCTAAACAACCTACTCCACAAGAAATTGTAGCCGTCAATGACTCTTTTGGAGAGTCCGGGACCTCCGTGGAGCTGCTAGAAAAATATGGTCTGGGGGTTAGCGATATTCTGGCAGCAGCCAAACGTGCCATTGCCCGCAAATAGCTATCCTTCGCTTTTTTAGTCGTTGTTGGGTGAATAACCAACCCTGGCTACTTTTTCGGGCTCTTTGCCGATAGCGCCCCTTCCGCAAGCTTGCGGAAGGGGCGCTGGATATTTATGCGAAAGGTTAAGGACAACAACAGCTACCCATGCTGCCGTTAATCTTAAGTTAAAGAAAGGTGCCCTAGTCAGCCAATTTCCTTCTAAGGGCCGTTAATTTGCTAGGAATCCGCTGCTGTCGTACCCTTGCGGTGATTTTAACAGCGGTTACTTCTATCCTGAACGCTGCGTCATAAGCAGCAGAAGGGTTAATGACCTAATTACTCCTTAACTGCAAATCCAAAGATTATGCTATTCAAAAAGACTCTCCTGCTCGCCTTTGTACTGATTGGTTTCGGTGCTACCAGCCTTCATGCACAAAAAATTGCCTCTATTGATATGGAGCGCATCTTAGGCAGCATTACGGAATACCAAGACGCTCAGCAAGAGCTGGACCAACTGGCTGCTCGCTGGCAACAGGAGATCAATCAGCAGTATGATGTAATCAAGGGTATGTACAACCGCTACCAGGCGGAACAAGTACTACTCAGCGATGACCAACGTCAAGCTCGCGAAGAAGAAATCATTAACAAAGAAGAAGAAGTACGCGAACTACAGCGACAGCGCTTTGGCCCTGAAGGTTTGTTGTTCCAGCGCCGCCAAGAACTGGTACGTCCTATTCAGGATGCGGTCTACGAAGCCGTAGAAGAGTATGCTTCTAATCGCGGTTACGACTTCATCTTTGACCGTGCCGGTGCGGCAGGTATTATCTTCTCAAACCCCGAGTTTGATAAGACAGATGACATTCTGCGCGCCCTGCGTAACTAAAAATATTAGGCTTGCAGTCTAAGGCTGCAAGCCTATATCCTATCTAAAAACTTGTCACAACCTTACTAGGGTCGTACTTTTGCGGCCGATTCGCAAACGATCAAAACAACCGACGTATGAACAAGCTGCTGAAAACCTCTCTTTTCGCGCTTTTATTCCTGGCTGCCTCAGCCAGTGCAGTAGCCCAGAATTTTGGCTACGTTAACTCTGCTGCCATTCTTGCAGATATGGCAGAAGTACGCGCCGCAGAGGCTGATCTCGAAGCTCTGCAAACTCAGCTACAGCGCCGTGGCCAAACCATGGTAGAGACCTTCCAAACTGACGTCCAGGCCTTTCAGACTCAGGTAGATGGCGGTCAACTCAGTCCGCTGGAACAACAAACCAAGGCTCAAGAGCTGGAAGCTCGCCAGGTAGAAATTCAGCAGTTTGAGCAGGAAATGGTTTCCGATCTTCAGACCAAGCGTACTGAATTGCTAGAACCTATCTACGAGCGGGTAAATACCGCCATTAAGGAAGTAGCTGAAGAAGGTGGTTTCACCTTCATCTTCGACCAGCAGATCCTACTATACGGGGAAGAGTCTCAGGACGTCAGCCCGCTGGTGAAGGCTAAACTCGGCATGTAATTCGCCTTGACACGCCTTCATTTACAACACGATTGTATTGGAGTCTTCGACTCCGGCATTGGCGGCCTTACGGTCGCCAATGCTGTTTCTAGCCTGCTGCCTGCAGAAAATCTGATTTATATCGCTGATAATGCTCGTGCCCCTTACGGGAGGCGAACACCTGCGGAAGTACAACAATTCAGCCGTCAAATCACCGACCAGTTACTACGTGCCGGAGCTAAGCTCATTCTGGTAGCTTGCAACACCGCCACGGCAAGAGCCATCGATCAATTGCGACTCGACTTCCCAACCATCCCCTTCGTAGGTATTGAGCCTGCGGTAAAGCCTGCGGCGGCAGCAACTAGCTCGGGAGTGATTGGCGTACTGGCGACTCAAATCACCCTGGGAAGTGAGCGCTACCAGCAACTAGCTAGCCGCTATACCGGTGAATTACGAGTGATAGAAGATCCTTGTATTGGCTTAGTGCTCAAGATTGAGGCCGGCGCTTCGGAAAAGGAATTGCGCCCATTCCTAGAAGATATCCTACACCCAATGTGTGCTGCCGGGGCTGACACGATTGTCTTAGGTTGTACTCACTATCCGCTAATCGCCGATCAAATACAAGCAATTTGCGGACCAGCAGTAACACTTATTAACCCCGCTCAAGCTACGGCTCGCCAGTTGGCACACGTACTCGAAAGTAAGCACGCTACAGTGGTAACAGCCCATAGCCCCCGTTACGATTTTTGGGCAACGGCTAGCGCCTATCCACTAGAAAGAAGCTTGCAACAACTTCCTAATTTGAATCGTCGCCGCGCGCTGGTAGCCGGGCAACTCTTACTTACTGGTCCGCCCGATAGCGCTTAAGGATGCGCCGAGCCAGGCTAGCTTTGTGCGTTTCATCCGTGCCGTCGTAGATTCGAGCGGCTCGCTCTTCCCGGTAGAACCAACTCAGAATCGTATCGTCGGTAACACCAAGTGCTCCGTGGGTTTGAATGGCCCGGTCGATAACCGTGAGGAGCATATCACTGGCCAAAAATTTAATGGCTGATATCTGGTCCCGAGCGGCCTTCGCTCCCTCCACATCCATACGATGAGCCGTATGCAGCACACTTAGTCGGCAAGCATCAATTTGGGCCCGAGATTCGGCGATCCATTGTTGTACCATCTGTTGATCTCCGATCGTCTTTCCGGCACTTAGCTCTCTGCTCGCCGCTCGTTGACACATCAGCTCAAAACAGCGCTCGGCAATCCCGATCCAGCGCATACAGTGATGAATGCGACCTGGCCCCAAGCGCTCCTGTGCCAGACGGAAGCCGCTGCCAGCCGGGCCCAGTAAATTCGCCGCGGGTACCCGTACGTCATTAAAGCGAATTTCAGAATGACTCAGCCAGCCACTTCCAGCATGGCCCATAATTGGAATGTTGCGCACCATTTCATAGCCCGGCGCATCCGTCGGTACAATGATCATGCTAGCTCTTTCGTAACGATTTTCCGCTGCTGGATTAGAATTAGCCATTACAATGGCAAAGGCCGCACCATCCGCACCGGTAGTAAACCACTTATGGCCATTTATTACGTATTCATCGCCCTCCAGACGAGCGGTGGTACCCATCCGAACCGGATTAGAGCCAGCTAGTGCGGGCTCCGTCATTGCAAAACAGGAGCGAATTTCTCCTTTTAAAAGTGGCTGGAGATAAAGATCCGTGATGCGCTCATCGGCATAGTGCTGGAGCAATTCAATATTGCCAGCATCAGGAGCTTGACAGTTACACAGATAGAGACCGTAGGGTGTACGCCCTAGTACTTCGACCAGTTGCGCTACTTCCGTTAAACTTAAGCCCGGGCCACCGAGACTTTCTGGCAGATATAAGTTCCAAGCACCTAGCGCTGCTACTTCTGGCTGTAAGCGCCTCAAATCCGGGGCAATTTCCGCAAAAGGGCGGGGCAACCACTCCTGTTCGTAGGGATAAATATGGGTGGCCATCAGCTCCGACAGGCCTTCTTGCAGCCGCAGCACTCGCTCAGTAACAAAGAGATCAGACATGACTGCAAGTTATTAGTTATTGGCGAAGGCTGCACAGGAAAGTTATTGAAGGATATTTTGTACTTCCGCAGGTATAAGCCTCAGGCCGAACTTTAGCGCTTTGGGCCTCTCCCCCCGCCCTCTCCGGGGGAGAGGGAGCTAGGAGGGAAGTTGGCCGGTCCAGCAGCAGATAAGCAACCTACTACCTTCAGATTAGATACAACCTTAGTAGGCTAACTGAAAAGTAATCCCCTCTCCTCCAGAGAGGGCTAGGGAGAGGCCAACACCTAGTAACAGCACCAACAGCGCTTCTCTTCAGGCCGTCTCTCCTCTACGAATCCGCCCAATCACCCCACCAAGCAAGATCAACAAAACGAAATGCAGTAGCGCAGCGCGGGTATCGGGATTTTCCCGCAATTGAATAATGGCCATTCCTAAATGGAAAAAGCAGAGTAGACCCAGTAGGACGACCGCTTGCTCATACCTCTCTTCTTGCAAACGAATAAGCAATAGCACCCCAATGGCCGCCAGGAAGAGCGCGGCCAAGCCGTACATGTGTAAGAGCAGATGAAAACTAATCCCCTCTCCTGCTGCAAAACCAGGCACTAAATCGGGAGCTCCGGGATAGACTAAAAAGAGAATTCCAAGAATGCCTTCCAATAAAATATGTAGGAATACGACCAGCTTCATGCCTAAATGTAAGAATTGTCTGCGCTTAGGAACTCAAAATCCATTCCGCTGTTTAATTTTGGTATATGCCGGAAGTATTAGACATCAGTGTAGAAGAAGCGCAGCACATCCAACTCGCCTACGAGGAGATGATTGCCTCACTACGCGTCTCCTATACTAAGGAGGATCGCGAACAGATGGACGCAGCTTTCGAACTAGCCAATCACGCCCACCGTCATCAGCGTCGCAAGTCTAAAGAACCCTACATATTCCACCCAATAGCCGTGTCCCGTATTTGTGCGGAGGAAATTGGTTTAGGGCCGACGGCTATTTGCGCTGCGCTGCTGCACGACGTGGTGGAAGACACCCCAATTACCCACGAAGACATCCAAGACAAGTTTGGTGAACGCATCTCTGTAATGGTCAATGGGCTCACCAAGCTAGACAGCTCTACGCAGGAAGCGTCCCAACAAGCCGCCAACTTTAAAAAGGTGCTCTCCACCCTGATTGTCGACGTGCGCATCGTGCTCATCAAAATGGCTGATCGTCTGCACAACATGCGTACGCTGGGGGCTATGCCACAACGCAAGCAGCTAAAAATCGCGGCAGAAACCAGCTATATCTATGCCCCGCTGGCTCATCGACTGGGCCTCTACAATGTTCGCTCCGAGTTTCTGGACCTCTGTATGAAGATCTTGGAGCGTGATGAATACAATAAAATTGCCCGTAAACTGCAGGAAACGAAAGCCTCGCGGGAAAAATTTATCGATAGCTTCATCGATCCAGTCCGTAAAGGGCTCGATGAGCTGGGTGTCAACTACCGCATCTTCGGCCGGCCTAAGTCGATTTATTCGATCAGCAACAAACTAAAGAACAAACAGGTCCCTTTCGAAGAAATTTATGATCTCTTTGCTGTTCGCATCATTCTGGACGTACCGCTGGAAAAAGAAAAACCGCTCTGCTGGAACGTCTACAGCATCGTCACGGACATTTACCGTCCAGTGACTGAGCGCCTCAAAGATTGGGTCTCTGTACCTAAGTCCAATGGTTACGAAAGTCTACACACCACCGTTGTTGCTCAAGATGGTCGCTTTGTAGAAGTGCAAATCCGTTCGGAGCGGATGGACGAAATTGCCGAGCGTGGTTTTGCTGCCCACTGGAAATACAAGGGGGTAAAGTCCGGCCCGGATGTCTACGAACGTTGGTTTTCCAGCGTACGCGACATCCTAGACGATCCCAATAGTGACACCGTCCAGTTTTTGGGTGATTTCCGAGCCAATAACTTCTTCAATGAAGAGGTCTACGTATACACCCCGGATGGAGATGCCAAGATGCTTCCCAAAGGATCTACCGCTCTCGATTTTGCTTTCAGTGTACACTCCATGGTCGGCTATCATTGTCAGTCAGTAATCGTCAATGGCCGGATTGTGCCCATGAATTATGAGTTGCAAAACGGAGACCGGGTCAAGGTAAACACCAATAATGGCCAAAAACCAACCAAGGACTGGCTCAAGATGGTTATCACGGGCAAAGCCAAGGCTAAAATTCGCCAAGCGATGCGTGAAGAACGCAGGAAAAAGGGCGAGCTCGGGAAAGAGGCCCTCCTGCGCAAACTGGATAAGCTCAGCATCAAAAACACGGAGCTAGCTATTGAAACCCTGGCAAAACACTACAGTGAAAATAGCCATGTTGATCTCTTCTTCCTGATTGCGACCGATCAGTTGACCATTCCCTCCATCTTCAAAGAATTTGAAGTGAAGGAGGCTAAACTGGAATTAAAGGCCATAGAGGAGGAAAGCCGTGCAGCCAACCTTCCCGGGACTGGCCGCAAACGCAATCCCGCCAACCGAATAAAAGGTACCACTAAACTCATGATCAACGGAGAGCCCAGTGATCAATATGAATACACCCTGGCGAATTGCTGCAACCCCGTTCAAGGAGATCATGTTTTCGCCTACCTAACTGCTACGGCCGGCTTGAAAATCCACCGTGTCAGTTGCCCCAATGCCACTAATCTCATGGCCAACTACGGTTACCGCATCATGAGTGCTCAGTGGGCGTCCACCAGCGAACACAGTTTCGTTGTCGACCTGAAACTTACAGGTCTAGACCGGGGTAAAGGCGTCATTGAGGAACTTTCGCACGAAATCGCTACCCTGGGGCTTAGTATCCGCAAACTTAACATTAGTGGAGAAGGTGGCTATTTTGAAGCGGAGTTGAGCCTCTTCGTGGTCAATACCGACCAGCTCAACCTGGCCATGAAGCGCTTGCAGGCACTGGAAAACGTAGCTACCGTCACCAGGATCGAATCCGCAGACTAGCCGGCCTTGCACACAACCCTCATTAGTACTAATCCGTTATATATTGACCAGTAGGCCTTTTCTATTACTGGTCTTCATTTACAGTTGCTATGCCCACTACCACAAATCAGGCGGAACATTTAGATACCGTTAAGGAGATTTTCAACAATCATCTGGCCGAGCAGAAAAAGCGGCGCACGCCGGAACGCTATGCCATTATTGAAGAGATCTATCAGCGAGAGGACCACTTTGATGCCGAAGCGCTCTACATCCATATGCGGACACGCAACTACCGCGTTTCCCGAGCTACAGTCTACAATACCCTGGAGTTGTTAGTGGATTGTGGGCTGGTCAAAAAACATCAGTTTGGAGACAATCATGCTCGATATGAAAAAAGTTATGGTTACCAGCAACACGATCACCTGATCTGTAACGACTGTGGCAAGGTGGTAGAGTTTTGCGACCCCAGGATACAGCAAATCAAAAATATGATGGGCGAACTGCTAGAGTTTGAAGTGACTGACCATTCACTCAATCTATTTGGCAACTGCAAATCCTGTCAGGAAAAGCAAGCTTAGTCGAGGCTAAATCCAACGTTTGCGTCTAAACCACCACAGTAGCCCGGCAACCAACAGCACCATAAAAGTCCAGAGGGCAAAATAGCCGTACCGCCAGCCTAATTCGGGCATATACTTCCAATTCATTCCGTAAAGCCCTACCAAAAAACTCAGTGGGATAAAGATGACTGACATCACGGTCAGGGTCTGCATCACCTGGTTCATCTTAAAACTGATTTCACTCACGTACAGGTCGTACAAACCATTGAGTATATCCCGGTAGGTCTCTACCAAATCCAGCACTTGAATGGTATGATCACGTAAATCACGAGAAAAGGTCTGAGTCTCCTCGGTAATCAACGAGTGATCCGTATCACCAATAGCGCTGGCCACCTCCCGCATTGGCGAAAGGCTCTTGCGCAAGGTGAGGGTAGAGAGTCGTAACTCATGGATTTCCCCTTTAGTCTCAGGGGATGGATTAGAAAGGATTTGAGTCTCCAACTGATCTAAAATATCTTCTACCTGATCTAAAATTTTGAAGTAGTGGTCCACGACGTTATCAATCAAGGCATAAGCCAAATAATCCGCCCCACGCTTTAAAATCCGACCGGATCCGCGTTCGAGGCGTTGCCTTACACCAGCAAAGAGATCACCTGCATCCTCTTGGAAGCTGATCACGAGATTATCCTTTAGGTAGAGGGAAACCTGTTCTGTCAACAAATCCCGCCGACTTGTATCAAACTGGAAAGCACGGATAATGATAAAGATCCCATTCGGGTATTCTTCCAATTTAGGGCGTTGCCGCACATCCAGAATATCTTCCATGGCCAGTGGATGAATACCGTGCCGTTTCCCTAATTCTTCGATAACTTCTTCGCGGTGTAAGCCCCGAATATCCAACCAATCCACTCGCCCAGCCTGCGGTGGGTCTAGCTCTGGGATATCATCAATATGGGTACTCGTAGTTTGGATACACTCATTCCCATAACGGGTATAGTGAATCAGGACCTCATCCATTTCCTTGCGTCCGGTATAGACCAACTCGCCCGGCGGGGCACCCGCCGCTTTGCGCTTAAGTAACCTTTCAGCACGGGTTGTGATCGCATTCGTAACTCTCATATTTCCAATAACGGGATTTTGCCGGAAATGTGCCTGAGGTTCTGCTAAAGGCGATAGTGTCCTCCTAAAATAGGCGTACCAATACCTAAGGGCAGCCTAAAACCACAACGGAATAGACTGCCCTTAGGTAAAAAGCCGGCTTCAGTTACCGCTTAACGTAGCTGGCTAGTATCCTGGATTTTGGGAAAGCGCTCCCTGACTCAGATCAATCTCTCCTTGGGGGATGGGAAACAGCTCGTGCTTGGCTTCAACAAAATCTTTGCCCAGTGCCTGCATAACTTCCGCAGCCCTTCCCTGACGCACGAGGTCAAACCAGCGTTGCTGCTCAAGCGCAAGTTCTACCCGGCGCTCGCGCCAAATGGCCAGGCGTAAATCGCTCTGATTGGTAGTCGTTACGTCAGGTAATACACTGCTATTACCGCGAGCTCTGGCACGAACCCGATTTAAATTTTCCAGGGTGGCACCAGGGTCTCCCGTTTCATTAGCAGCCTCCGCGGCCACTAGTAAGATATCAGCAAATCGCAGAATTCTAATATTGCCAGGTCCGTTACCGTTACCTCCAGGGTGTTCGGGCACCCATGCTTTTTGATTAAAGCGCTCGCCTACGATATTGGGATTATCCTGAACAATATCTGAACCATCAGGCAGCACCTCTCCCACATAAAGGATGGTAGCTTCTCTTCTGGGATCTCCCAACTCATAGGCCGAGATCAGGTCATCACTTGGACGATTAAAACCCCATCCCAAATTAGGTTCTCCCCTTACGCCTTGTACTTCGTTGTACTGAGAACCACCACCACCTGTTTCAAAGGCTGCGGTTTGTACCTCAAAGATGCTTTCTTCAGAATTCTCCCCCTGTTCTCTAAAGAGGTTGTTGTAGTTAGGGAACAGATCGTATTCCTGACTATTAATTACTGTATTGGCAGCGTTGAGCGCCAGATCAAATTCACCTCTGGTTAAATACACTTTAGCGAGTATGCCGTTAGCGGCTCCCTTGGTAGCACGCCCTAAATCAATAGCGGGGTATTCCGATTTTTCAGGCAACACCGCAGCAGCATCCATCAAGTCAGTAATTACTTGCTGGTATACTTGTTCTGCTGGAGTTCTTGGTAGTGAAAACTCATCGGGAAAAGGCTCAGTTATGAGCGGTACATCCCCAAACCAACGGACCAGACTAAAATAGAAATAGGCTCGTAAGAATTTTGCTTCACCAATCAGGCGCTCCTGCAACTGCTCATCCAGCTCCGGCACTTCTGGTAAATTCGCGATTGCCAGATTGGCCCGGAAAATTCCGTCGTAATAACCCGACCAAACACTTGACGGTGCAACATTGGTCGCTGTATAAGTAAAATCGTCTAGCTCCTGCAAGAAGAAAGCATCAGCAGGAAAACTTCCCTTATCCGAATCATCACTAATAATATCCGTCATCCCGATATAGCTGAAAACGTGTACTTCCCAGTTACGTAGTTGGGCATAAATAGCGTTAATGGCTTGTATTGCTTGCTCTTCATTTTGGAAAAAGTTGTCAAGCGTATACTCTCCTTGGGGTGTTCTATCCAGGATATCGCTGCAAGATTGTGCAAGGCCGAACGCCAAAACGACGATGAGTACTTTAATCAATTTCATGGCAGTCAATTTTTTACTGGTAATCAGAAGCATTTAAAATTTGAGATCAATGCCGACATTAACGGTCTTTGCAATCGGGTAAATCGTGCCTCGATCGATTCCATTGTCGAATACTGAGCCGTTGAATATCTCGGGGTTATAACCACTGTATTCCTGGTCCGTCCACAGGTTAGTTCCGCTGACGTACACCCGCAGTTCACGCAGCTTGAGTCGGCTAGTCAGGGAAGCAGGTAGCGTATACCCCAACTGAATATTGCGCAGTCTAATATAGGAACCATCTTCGACGAAACGAGTTGATAAGTTTTCCAGGTTTGGTCCGGCAAAGGTCACTCGGGGTTCCGTGTTACTAGTGCCCTCTCCAGTCCAGCGATCTAAGAAAGAGGTTTCAAAGTTGTAGGCTCCGAAACGTGCCATTTTTTTGGCATTGATGACTTCATTTCCAAACTGGCCAATGAGGTCGAAACTAAAATCGAAGCCCCCGTAAGCGAAGTAACCATTAAAACCGACGATGAGGTCAGGAATAGCCGCACCTAATACAACCCGGTCGCCATCGGCAGTAATGACACCATCGCCGTTTTGATCGCGGAATCGTAGGTCTCCTATCTGTTGGGTACCCAGTTGGGCGAAGCGCTCCAGTTCATCTGCGTTTTGAAAAACGCCATCCAGTTCATAGCCAAAAAAGGCACCAATCGGAAAGCCGGCTCTGGAGTTAGTTCCCAACTGCCCACCAACGCCTAAGCCACCTGCGAAGAGGTCACTATCCAAATCATCCACCTTCAGTACCTCATTATCAATAAAGCTGGCGTTACCACCAATACGGTAGGTGAAGCCGCCAGCAGTGGTTTCCCGCCATTCGATTTTGAGGTCTATCCCTTCGTTGAGTACCTCTGAGATATTACGCGTTGGGGCACTTGCACCCAGGTAATCAGGTATGGCCGCAGCGAAGAGCACTCCGTCAGTAACCCTCCGGTAGGCATCAACTTCGAGCAGTAATTTGTTTTGAAAGAGACCTAGTTCTACACCCAGGTCAACTTGAGAAGTTTCCTCCCAGCGGATGTTGGGATTAGCCAGCTGGGTAAGGGTTGAACCTTGCAGCAGGTCTTCGTTGGGGCCAAAGACGGCTCCCAGCCCACTGGTGACCAGTGCGGTATAACTGTAATTCCCAATACGATCATTGCCAGTTTGCCCCCAACTACCTCTCAGCTTCAGTCTACTGATAATTCCATCAGGGTTCCAGAAATCTTCATTACTTAGGTTCCAACCAAGGCCCACTGAAGGGAAAAATCCATAGCGATTACTTTCGCCAAAGCGGGAAGATCCATCAATACGGCCAGAAAGGGTGAGTAAGTAACGATTATCAAAAGTATAGTTGATACGGCCCAGGTAAGATTCTAAGCCCCAATCACCACCAAAAATACCACCCGACGCTAAGCTGGTAAGTGGTTCACCAGAATTGAGGTACAAAAAGCTGGGGTCCTCGCCAATTAAGTTTTCTCTGCTGCCGGAAAGAAATTCGCCGAAGTTATCCTGATAGGTCAGTCCCACAATTGCATCGAAGGCATGCTGGCCAATGGTTTGCTGGTAAGCCACCGTATTTTCCCACAGCCAATTGCGACGATAGGAGTTAAAGGCATTAATCCGACTTTCTTCATTGCGTTGGATGGCAGAAACCTCAAAAACCGGTGTAAAGTTTCGGTTCCGGCTGTAGACGAAGTCAAGCCCGAAATTGGTACGAAAGGTGAAATGCCTCAGAAATTTAACTTCTCCGAATACATTCCCCACGGCCCGATAACTCTGACTTTCATTATTGGCGTAAAAGATGGTCGCCACCGGATTTCCGGTATTACCATTAATCGCCGTGTTACCAAAACTTCCGTCTTCTTCGATAGCGGGGGTGAGTGGGTCAGAACGATAAGCGCCCAGCAAAATACCGCCGGCGTTTACATTGTCGCTGGTATTATAGATAAGGGAGACATTACCTCCTATCGTTAGCCAATTTTTGATCTTTTGGGTGGTATTAATTCTGGTCGTGAAGCGGTCAAACTCGGAGCCGGAGATAATACCCTCCTGGCGGAAATAATCAGCCGTTAGATTAAAGGTCGATCTTTCATTCCCGCCACTAAAACCCACTGCCAGATTAACGATGGGAGCGGTGTTAAAAACTTCGTCTTGCCAGTTAGTACCTACACCAAAACTATCTGGATTGGGATAGCGCGGCGTACGCCCTTCATTAAGATCTGCCTCATTAATCAGCGTGGCATACTGTGTAGCGTTGACCAGGTCAATCGTGTTGACCACCTCCTGAGAACCCGTATAGGCTGACACATTTATTCCGCCATCACGAGCGCTGCCTTGCTTCGTCGTCACGATGATAACTCCATTAGCTCCTCTGGCCCCATAGATGGCAGTAGAAGAAGCATCTTTAAGCACAGATACACTTTCTACATCGCGGGGATTAATGAAGTTGATGTCATTGACGATCATCCCATCAACGACGAATAGTGGATCGGCATCATTGAGCGTACCGATTCCTCGAATACGAAATACGGCACCAGCGCCTGGTGCTCCCGAGGTGGGTATGATCTGCAATCCAGCCACCTTTCCCTGGAGGGCTTGCCCCAGGTTTTGGGTGGGGATATCCCCCAGGTCTTTTGCCTCAACTACGGCTACCGCTCCAGTCAGATCATTTTTTTGCTGTACCCCGTAGCCTACAACCACTACCTGGGTAAGAATCTCGGTTGCTTCCTCCAGAACGACATCGACTATCGTACGATTTCCGACAAAGACCGTATGAGGTTGGAAGCCGACGTAGGAAAAGGATAATGAATCAATTCCAGACGGTAGACTAATCTGGTAGCTTCCATCTACGTCAGTAACAGCACCGGTGGTGGTGCCCGTGGCTTGCACGCTTACCCCAATCAACGGTTCTCCTGCACTCGTTACGGTGCCTCTGACAGTAGTCTGAGCAAAGATTACACCTGCGGAAGTACAAAAAAGGACAAAAAATAATAGTGGTTTCATAAACGTAGTATTGAATTGGGTAGTTAATCAAGGCTGAATTCCACAAAAGTTGTCGCATCGGAATGGTTGCCGATATACGCCCGGAAGCGCCCCGGCTCGGAGCCAAAGCTCATATCGCGGCGCAGAAATGATAGGTCTTCGTTGTTCAGGGTAAGGGATATAGTTCGGCTTTCGCCCGGTGCCAGCTCAACTCGTTCAAAGGCTTTTAGCTCTCGTACGGGGCGAGTTACACTGCCCACCAAATCCTGGAGGTACAATTGTACCACCTCCACTCCTGCTCTTTGGCCGCTGTTAGTGACCTCAACCGAGACGGTAACTGTCCCATTGCGATTGATAGTTGCCTGATCGATGGTAGGCGTGCTGAAATCGAAAGTGGTATAACTCAAACCAAAGCCAAAAGGGAAAAGCGGGCTGTTGCTTTCGTCCAGGTATTTGCTGGTGTATTTGTCGTCCGGGTTTAGTGGCCGCCCCGTATTCTTACTATAGTAGAAAATAGGGATTTGGCCAACAGCGCGCGGGAAGGTGATGGGTAGTTTGCCGCAGGGATTGTGGCGGCCAAACAAGACATCAGCAATAGCATGACCGCCTTCGGTGCCCGGGTGCCAGGCTTCGAGGATAGCAACGGGCAGCTCGGCAATTTCCGGGATAGCCAGGGGGCGGCCGTTGAATAGAACCACCACGAGGGGCTTCCCAAGAGCAGCGAGTTCTTGTACCAGTTCTGACTGTAGTCCCGGTAAACGGATGTCGGCTCGACTAGCGGCTTCCCCACTCATCCACCAGTTTTCGCCGACGGCCACTACGATGGCATCGGCCCGGCGGGCTGCTGCGAGAGCCGCTGAAAAGCTCGCACGATCCTGGCCGGAGACGCTGGTGCCCGGGGAGAAATCTATTTTCACCTCTTCGCCGACAGCCTGACGTAGTCCAGTCAGTAAACTCACGCAGTCTTCGGCACGGCCGTCAGCATGCCAGGCCCCCAACATATCTGCTTGACTATCGGCCAGTGGACCGATTACTGCCAACCGATCGATGTCCGTAGACAGTGGTAAAATTTCCTTTTCATTTTGGAGCAGCACTATAGATTCTCTGGCAATACGTCTCGCCGCAGCGCGGTGCGCTTCGGTGAAAATGTGGTTACTTTCCCGCCTTTCATCGCTGTAGCGGTAGGGATCAGCAAAGAGGCCCAGCGCGTATTTTATCCGTAGAATGGATCGAACGGCATCGTCAATGCGTTCGGTCAGCACCCGACCTTCCTGGACGAGGCCCAGCAGGTGATCATAAAAGGCGGCACCTTGCATATCCATGTCCAAACCGGCTTCTACCGCCAATTCGGCAGCACCTTCCAGCTCAGCAGCCACTCCGTGCTTAACCATTTCATTGATGCTGGTATAATCGGACACCACGAAGCCATTGAAGCCCCATTCTTCGCGCAATATCTCGGTCAGCAAGTGGTCATTACCCGTTACCGGTAGCCCATCAATTTCGTTGAAGCCCGTCATAAAACTGCGTACCCCGGCATCTAGCGCGGCCTTAAAAGGTGCCAGGTAAGTTTCGCGCAGCACCCGTTCCGAGATGTCGACAGTATGGTAATCTCGGCCGGCCTGAGCCGCTCCGTAGGCCGCAAAATGCTTAGCACAGGCAATGATGGTAAACGGATCGGCCAAGTCCTGGCCCTGGAAACCACGAACGCGTGCCGCGGCCATAAGGCTTCCCAGGTAAACGTCTTCGCCAGCACCTTCCATCACCCGCCCCCAGCGGGGATCGCGGGCAATATCTACCATCGGTGCAAAGGTCCAGTGCAAGCCGGCAGCGGCAGCCTCGGTGGCAGCAATACGCGCCGATTCCTCAGCAGCTGCCAGGTTCCAGCTGGCCGCCTCACCAAGTGGCACCGGAAAAATCGTACGGTAACCATGGATCACATCATAGCCAAACAGTAATGGAATACCCAGGCGGGTTTCTTCGACGGCCAGTCGCTGCAACTCTTGATTGTAAGCAGCGGTATGGGCATTAAAAATGGCCCCTACTTTACCCGCTGTAACGTCTGCCCGGTAGCCTTCTCGAAGCGTTGGACCAGTTTGATCCCAGTCACTGGTAAAGAGAGTCATTTGCCCCACTTTCTCTTCGAGAGTCATGATTTCCAGTAAGCTGTCGATTTTTTGTTCATGAGCGGGGTTTATCCAATTGGATGGCGGCGATTGTGCGCTCAGTCCCTTAAGCGAACCTAAAATCAACATCAGCACCATTGGGTACCAAGGGGTGCCCCCGACGAGAAAGACGGTCATGTGCATCAGGCGCTGAGCGGCTGTTTCTTCTTTCATTACTCCACTAATTCTTTTTGATTACTAGTCCTTATTTACTCGGACGGTTAGTCATTAAGTCTCGTCCAGCCAGCCGCCTTCGAAACCAGCCTTTTTAAGCCCTTGTCTTACGTACTCATTCTTCTTCATCAATTCCCACACCAGGCCTGAACGGTAGTTTTCCAGCTGAATTAAAATGGGACCCTGGTCAATCCCGAGATAGTCGATGTCAAACCAACCTTCAGGCCGGTCTGGGGTAGTATAGCTGAGGTTAAAGGCATCCTTAAAACCATAGCGACCTACCAGGCTATCCTGAAGACTTTCCCACATATGTTCGAGCGCGGCAAGGCATTCCTCCGGCGCAAAAGGGACTGAGCCTCCAACCGCAGTAGGAGCAATCGTCCCATCGTCGTTGATGTGCCGGGCAGATGCTCCTCGAGCCCAATAGGTTCTAAAGCTTACGGCCTTTCCCTTCCAGGTCGTATCCCGGACATTGGCCGGACCATCGCAGGCGGTTAATCCCCACTGATTCGGGCCGTAGCCCTTCCATTGCAGGGGGTTTTCCAGACAATAGGCACGGTTAGTGAGGGTAGCCATGCGGCTGTTTTCGAAATAGTCGCTGCCCTTTTCTCGCATATAGTCGTCTTGTATGTCCCTGAAATCGATGTACATCTGACTGTACTGATGGCCAAAGAGGGGACTGAAATTCAAGTGGTCCTCCCCCTGAAATGCCATCCATTGATAATTTTCCGTCCAGCGCTCCCAGGCGTTATCCGGAACCGGATGGGTGGGAGAGCCCAACGCCAGGACTAATAAGACCATTGCTTCATTGTAACCGTTCCAGTCCGCCTCGATGTAGCCGCGTTCCGGGTGCCAGCCCATACTGATACGACCATCTTCGTTGAGTGCCCAGTCCCACTCTACCCTACGGTATAAGGCATCCGCCAACTCGCGAATCCGTTGCTCGGTCGGTGTATCCTGGCTAAAGTACTCCAGAGCGGAGATGATACCCGCCATCAGCAGTCCACTATCAATGGTAGATAGTTCTACCCTGCGGTAGCGTAAGGCTTGATCATTAGTTAGAAAATGATAGAAAAAGCCTTTGTAACCGGCGACGCCACTAGAGTCAGGTCCCTGGGGTAGCTTCCAGAGTGTCTCCAGTGTTTGTAGCGTTCGCTCAGCGGCTTGTTCTCGACTTACGTAGCCTCTTTCTACACCAACCAGATAAGCCGTTAATCCAAAGCCGGTGGCGGCGATGCTGCTGAAACGCTCGGTGGGCCAGCGGTCTGGGATCTGGTAATTTCCGGGTAAAGCAGTTTCCCAGAAGTAGTTGAAAGTACGCTGTTGTAGGGAATCTAACGAAAAGGGAACATGCTCCTCCGCTACAACTTCCGTTGAAGCCGGCGGCGTAGCGTCGTTACAGCCAAGGAGCAGGAGGCAGAGAATGACTGCCCATGTTTTAGGTAGCATGATCGCGTTGAGCTTGAATTAAGGTTAAGCAGTACGCTCTCCGGCCCACAAGCCACAAAACGTACTGCTTTAGTTATGCTATCGATATCCTATAGCTTCATAAAGGTTGTCTTGGCAACCAGCCCGCCATTAGCGTCATAAGCGGTGAGCACATACATACCTTTGGGTACTTCAGAAAGCTCTAGATCTACCCGAGGCTGAACCAGGTTGGTACGTAGTGTCTGCATGGGCTGACCCAGCAGATTATGGATTCGGAAAGTCACGGCCGATTCATTGTTCTCGATCGTCAGCAATTCTCGTGCTGGATTGGGGAAAATCGACAAGTCCGCTACCTCAATCGGGTTAAAAATGCTGGTGACGCCACAGCTGCTTGTTCCGATTGTGATATCGTCGAAATAGTGGGTCAGGTCGTCATCAGGAATTACCCCAAAATTCGGAATGATGGTGATTCGTCCGTAGCGCGCTCCGTCGGGGATCGGATCTCCATCAGCCGTGGCAGAAAAGTCCCAACTCAGTTCTTGCCATTCGCCCGGAGTAGTATAATCAGCATTATTATCGCCCGAGTTAGGTGCGCCGTCAATACCACCTTCCAGCTTAAAGGTAAAAATACCAGCTACCGGCATGAGTACTTTCATCCGTACGGTGCGGTTGTCGGCAGTAAGCTCGATGGGTGCCGGCAGATCCGTAAAAGCACCGGCAAAGGGTTGCGGGGTGCCGGTCATAGCGCCTGCTTCTTCGAAGGTACCTACATTAGCACTCATGTTTCCATCACTGACGTCAGGGTTCGCACTGACCAAGAAGGGATTGCCCTCGAAGTCTCCATTAGCGAAGTAGCGCCAGCCGTCAAGGGTTAGTTCAGGAGACTCAAAGTCGGCGATACAATCATTGCGGTAAGGCGCTCGGTTGAGCTCAATATCATCGATGTAGTAGGTGTTGTCGGCGGGATTATCGGTGCCGGCTCCAAAGAATAGGACCAGCCTGGTATGTCCTTCTTCGGCGGCGGGTCCGAAGTCCACTTCGTACTGCACCCATTCATTGGTGGCGGGAATATCGACGAAGACCTCCTCGACGCCATCACCTCCTTCGAGTTTAAACAGGATTTGACCTTCTACCGGCGACCAAATCTTAGCCGCAATCTGGTTATTCAGGCTGAGGTCGAAGGGCGTTACATTGTCAATGACCAAAGCATTGAACGAACCGGGAGGGTCATTTACTTCACCAACCGTCAGACTATTATTGGCCGGCGTGATATCCGGATTGTCTACCGGCATAACGGTAACGTCACAGCAAGTATAAGTGGCATTTCGCTGGCACTCAAAATCGTCAAGAATCGTGAGGTCGGGCTCCACGTCAGCGCAGGCATCTACCGTCACCTGTCCCTGTACGATATTATCGAAGAAAAAGGTGCCCGCAGTACCGGTTCCCGGCGCGAAGAGCAGGCTAATTCGCTCGAAGTCGGTAACGTTATCGAAGTCTTCAAAACTGAAATTCAGGGTTTGCCAACTCATGGTGGCAGGTACTTCTACCGTAATGCCTTGGGTGCCTTGCGTAGGACTTTGTAGCTGCATCAGCACCTCCGTAACGCCATCGGGGACCCACACGTCCATATTGATCTGAGAATTACCGGACAGATCGATACCATTGGGCAGCAAAGCGGTTAAAGTCGAGAAGTTAGAGCTACCCCGGGTGTAGCTACCAATGTTTTCGGAAGTATTTGGATCGGTTTGATCAGGGTTAGTGATTACACCGTTGAAGGTCCCGTGTAGGGTATTGTCGTTATTGAGTGGCTCCCAGCTAAGGTTGGCGCCATCTTCAAAGTCCTCGAGTGCTTCTGGTGCCGGCACCGGGGTACGCGTAAGATCATCAATGTAGTAGATATCGCCATCGGCTTCGGCTACGCCGGCATTGAAGAACAAGACGTACCTGGTGTGATTTGCCGCCGCTTGACTACTGAAGTCCGCACATACTTCTACCCAAGTTTCCGTTTCAGTAATGGCTTCAGCAGTTTCAAAGGGAGGGGATGCGCCACCTTCCAGCTTAAAGAGCAAGTCGCCCGCTACTGGTGCCCAGACCTTGATACAGTAGTTATTATTTACCGACAGGTCGATGGCGCTGTTGTAGTTGATCACAAAAGCGTGGAAGCCGCCTTCCCGGTCCGTATACTCGCCAACCGTAGGACTGGTGTTGATGCCCGATGGGTCGGGGTTAGCAATCACCTGTAGGTCGTCAAAACCAGGTACGGCGTAGCTGGCGTTACGCTGACACTCAAAATCGTCGATAATAGTATCGTCAGGGACCGTACCGGCACAAGGCCCAGCCGGAGAAACGATTAGATTGTCGAAGAGGTAAGTATCCATACTTGCTTCTACCCCAGGGTCAAAAAAGAGGATAATGGTATTCAGGGTAGTGAAGCCTGCCGCGGCGCTGAAGTCGAAGGTATAGGTACGCCAGACATTGGGCGTGGCGATATTCTGCGTAGCTTCGATAGCTTCTCCGTCGCCTTCCAGCTTCAGCAGTATTTGAGTGGCCGCGCCAGCGTAGATCTGGATTGAAAATTCATTGTTGGTGCTCAGGTCAAGCGGTTCAGTCAACACTGCTCTAAACAGGCTGAAAGAATTGGTGCCACTTTTGGTATAAGAACCACAGTTCATACTGGTATTCAGACCTTCTAAGTCAGGATTCTCCACTACCCCATCGTAGGTGCCGTTTAGAGCCTCCCAGCTCAGGGAAGCTCCCGATTCAAAGTCTTCTAAGGTAACTTGGGCATGTAGGCCGATGCAGCCAAAGATGCCAAACATGATCAACAGTAATGCTCGTTTCATATGTAAGTAGATTTGTTGGTAGCCTGCCGGTTGTTTAAGACTTTCAGCAAGACCCATAAATGGAATGATAAAAGATGATTTAGGGTGAATAGATAATGGGTAACCAGTGGCTGCCCAGTGGGGTGTTTAATCTAAAAAAGTAGGTGCCGGGAGTAAGCGATGCTCCCAGCTCAAAATCAATTCTTTGTTCGCCAGCCGGGTAAGTCCTGCGTGGCATTAGCTGTTGCACCATTTGCCCATTAGCGTTGATTAGTTCGCCGGAGAGCGAAGTAGGTGCTTTGAGCTGCAAGTGGAGACTAGCGGGGCCATTTGCTGGTTGCGGTACGACCTGCGGAAGTACAGAAAACACCACTGTCCAATCCTTCAGGCTATTCACGATCTCGGTAGAGTCTGGGATAAAGCCAATCTCATCGAGTGCCGTCTGAATCTCGGGGTTTTGCATGAACAAATCCCAGAGCAGACCGCTGCGGTGGTTTTCGATCATGCAGATGATGGGGCCCTGGTCGATGGCCAGATAACTATCGGCAAACCAATTCGCCCCCAGGTTAAAGGCGTCCTTAAAACCGTAGCGCCCCCAGAGCTGAGCACCCAGCTCCCGGTAAAAATACTTGAGCGCCCGCATACTCTCGTTGGGCGTGTAGGGCATCGAGCCGAGGGCTGCCGTTGGGGCTATGGTCCCGTTGTCCTGCTGGGCATTGTCGGGCGAATGTGCCAGATAGCCCACGAAGGGGTCGTCACTGGCCGTTATCCCCCACACGCTAGCGCTGTAGCCTTCCCTGTTGTAAGGATTTTCCACGCAATGATTGTAGTTAATCAGGCTGTGCGCCGTGTTTCTGGCGAAGTAGTTGGTGTACTCATCAGCAAGGCCGCGCGGGTCAAAGCCCAGATAACTATAGTGGCTAAAAAATAGGGGGCCTCCTTTCGCTCGCCCTACTTCCAGCGGGTAGCCGTAGTGTTCGATATTGTTGGCATAGTCTCCGCCGGCCCAACCCGTATTGTAAAGGAAGGCCGGAATGTCGAAAGCCTCATTGGGCGCGGCAATCGCAAGTAGATATACGATGTGCGTTTCGTTGAAGCCCCGGATAGGCAAATTTATGGCAAACTCATTCTGCGGCGACCAGTGCCAAAAGAGTAGCGGTTGCGTTTGTCGTCGGTACCAGCTCCAGTTGACTTCTCCCCATAGTTGGGTAATATTTTGGCGCAGTTGTACTTCCGCAGGTGTATCCCCTGTATAGTATTGTCGGGCCGTCAGTAGCCCCTGAATCAAAAAGGCAGTTTCGACCAGATCCCCCCCGTCATCGAGCTGACTAAACGGAATTACTTGCCCCGTAGCACCGTTCATCCAGTGTGAAAACGCTCCTTTGAAACGAGGAGTGGTCAGTAAAAAGTTGACAATTTTTTCCGTACGCTCAAAGGCCTCTTCGTAAGTAATGAAGCCGCGCTCTGCTCCGACAATGAGGGCCATGATACCAAATCCACTCCCGCCGCTAGTCACGGTATTGGTCGTATTTCGCTCACGGGCAAGTCCGGATACGGGGTGCCCAAAATCATAGAAATAGCGTAAGGTGTAGGCCTGGACCATATCGAGCAATTGCTCATCAGTCATGGCAAAAGTGGTTCCACTTATCGTATCCGAAGGAAAGCTTAGCTGCCCACCGTTATCTACTGCCTGTAGGTAGTAACTACCCGTAGCATCCCATTCCCCCAGGAAGTCAATGAAATTTGTCGTTACGTTATTAGTAAATCCTAGAAATTCGTAATCGTCACCATCCTGGCTACCATAGATCCGGTAGCCCTGCACGAAGGGGTTGGGACTCTGGTCCCAGTCTAGTTCCACATGATGGTCATAAGCGGTAACGCTCAGCCCGGTTACCGGTTCTGGTTGTGCCTTTAGTGACAGACATAGGCAGCAGGTGAATATAGCAAGAGCTATAAACCTCTCATTTTGGTGTAGGGCAAAACTCATATGGTATGATCGACTAGAAGCACCCGAAAATTTATTCTGAAAGACCTTGAGATGAAAAATCCTCAAGGACAACAAACCTTCAGACGGCTACTCCAATAATCGGCTTTTCCCCAATAAATAGCAAGGATTTCACCTCATCAAGACTACGCCACTTCTATTTTAAAAGCTCCGCTGTAAGTAAAAGAGTAGTAAGCAGAGGCTATCGTCATTTCCCTGACTGGTAAAAGTATTCAGCCCCTTAAGTATGCTGCCTTCCCACTATTCCGCGTGATCATTACTCCTGATACCTTCCTCCAGTTTCCCCAGCTAGGCATGCTAGTTGAAGCATTTCAGGAGCAACAAGATCCATCCTCCGTTTAAAACCTAGCCAGGTACTCATTTAGATTGGTGTCTTTAGAGAGTTCCAACTTTGTACGGAGCCGGTAGCGTTTATTTTCTACGCCTCGCAGGGAAATATGTAACAAGGGGGCAATCTCTTTCGAGCTAAGGCTCATGCGCAAGTAAGCCGCCAGCTTAAGATCACCTGCAGTAAGTTTGGGGTGCGCCCGGCGAAGTCTAGTCAGAAATGCCTCGTGTACTTCTTCGAAGTGAGACTCAAAAATGGCCCAATCGTCGCCACTTTGCAGTTGCTTTTCCAGCGACCTTAACATTTTGCGCAGGCGGTTGCGAGCCGGATCCGTCTTAGCGGCCTGATAGGCGACTTGAAGCTGCTCTTGTAGCTGTAGCAAATTCTCATTTCGGCGAGCCAGTGCAAGAGTACTATTGGCCAGCTCCTTACTCTTGCGTTGATTATCCAGGCGCAGCTGCTCGTTGCGCGCCAGAATCTTTTGTTTTTGTAGCTCTCGCTCTCTTTTGACATCCAGCGAGCGGGCTTGTCTTTCTAGCCTTCCTTTATGCCATTGAAAAAGTAAGCGGCCTACCACTGCTATCACCAACAAATAAGCAGCATAAGCCCAGGGCTTTCGATACCAGGGATTAGCAATAGCAAACCGCACCACCACCACCTCGTCGGACCAATTACTCAGCAATTCAAATTGGTAATCTCCACTGGGGAGCGTGGTGAACTCCTGTTCGCTGCGACCTGACCATTCCGACCACTGATTGTTTAGCCCTTTGAGGCGGTAGCTAAATTTGACTGGGCGGTCAAATAAGTGCTGACTAAACTGCAGCCTAATTCGATTCTGGGCATAGGGGATTTGGATGATGCCCCCTCTATCGGTAGGGTGATGCCATTTTTCCTGCTGCCAGGACTGAAGCCCTACGTTTACGGGCGGGATTTTTTGCGGAGGCTGACCAATTTGCATAATCGCGTAGCCATCATCTAGGCAAAGCAGATAATCGCTTTCCCTCCAAGGAATGATCTTAGGCTGAGGCAATCGGATGCTGATGGGTAAACTTGCCAGTCGCTCTGTAGCTCGGTATAAATTGACTTGATCGCCGCTAATCAAAAACCATTCATCGGTCCCAGCCCGCCCCGGCAGGACGTAAGCATCTTGATCAAGTTGAACGCCATTCCAGGCAGGAACGGGCGTAAAATAGCCTGATTCGATTTGATAGTTTAGGATACCCTCCTGAGAGGTTTTCACTAATATATTTTGGTCCAAAACGACCATTTGGGCCTGGGTTAACTTGGGCTGATCGAGGGTATCAACTTTTACAATGCGCTTTTGGGTCGGGTCTAGTTCAAGGGCATAGGCGCCGCGAGAACCATGAATAGCTAGCAACTTCCAGGGGCCGATCCAGGTAATGTATCTCAACGGAGCAATGATTCCAGACATTCGTTCTGAGGTCCACCCTTGCTCCGTTTTTTCTAACCAGACTACCCCGGTGTAGTTCGCCTGCAGATAAGTATCCTCGGCAAGCGGACAGGCTATGATTTGCCAGCCGCCAGTATAGTCGGAAACCAATGTGGCCTGCTCTCCCCTAATATCAAATGTTCCTTCGTTATGCCCACATAAGAGGTCTTCCTCTGTTTGGCTTAGTTCCCATACCTGCCCCGTGGTGTTGGGGATAAGTTGAAACTTCGCCTCGCCAGATGTGATGGCTTTTGCATATAAGCCCTGATTTGTCCCGAGATAGAAGTCGTCGTCGTATTCGATTGCTGCGTAAACCGCGCCTACCGCCTGCTGTTGAGCCGTAAAATACCGAACGGGCTCAGAGATCACCACCAAGTCAATACCTGCATCCAGACCAACCCACAAATCTCCTGCGCTATCCTCGAATAAGGCGAGTACGGTATTATTCTGCAGTCCATTTTGTTGATTTAGATGGTGGTCAAGCTCCCGGCCATCGGGAGATAAGATGAACAAGCCATCCAGCAGGGTACCTACCGCTATGCGACCATCCGACAATTGCAACAACCGATTAATTTGGGAGTTGATCACTACTGTAGGAACGGGGAAATTTTCCGTACCTGCCGGGGTCCATTGGTAGATACCATCAAAGGCTGTTGCCAGCAGTAGCGTATCCCCCTTGCTGATGATGCCCGTGATCTGTTCCTGCAGAATACTGTCTTGATTCGGTAATTCAGCATAACCGCTTTCCTCCTGCCAGCGGCCGACCCCAATCCCGCTATTCGGGACCAAGAGCGTGTCTCCGGCAGCCTGAGCAAACATCAGCAGCCCTGGCGAAGCTATTTCGCGTACACGTTTGCCATCAAAGACAAACAACTGCGTGAAAGACTGAAATACAATTAAATCATTATCCAGTGCAACAATGTTCCAGATTTCCTCCGTAAATGGATCCTTAGCGGTTAGCTGATCCGAGATCGAATGGTAGACCTCTTCACCCGCTGCATTGACCTCCCAGTAGCCAAACTCTCCGTAGCCACCTGCGTACAATTTGTTGCGATTATAGAGCACCGTTCTGACTACTGGGTGGCCCGGTAATTGACGGCTGGTCCACTGACTGCCATCAAAGCGAAAGACGCCGCCAGAATTGGCTGCGTATATATTCCCTGCCTTATCCTGGGTGAAATCCCAACTTTGATTTTGCCCCCCGAAATCACGTAAATTAAATGCGCGCAAGCGTGGCAGCTCATTAGCAGAGAGCTTTCCAATCAGGCCGCAGACCAACAGCGAAGCAACTAAGCAGTACCGGTATTTCAGCAGAAAGAACAATGGTTCAGCTGCAAGTTAGGGCTATTAATACATAATGGAACAGGCTTGATTTCCAGCTAGCGGATCTGGATCCACCCCATCAACTACAGCTACTCCATGCCAACCATTCCTACCCTAAAAGCGTATTTATTGCCCAATACATGATCAAGTCATCATATATTGCCTAACGCAACGCTATTGCCTCAATATGACTATCGAACAAATCTATACCGGTTGCCTAGCTCAAGGTGCTTACTACATCGAAAGTGAAGGAGAAGCTGCCGTAATTGACCCCCTGCGGGATTATCAGAACTACGTTACACGAGCAGCAGCGGGTAAGGCTAAACTGCGCTATATCTTTGAAACCCACTTTCATGCGGATTTCGTGAGCGGCCACCTGGATTTAGCCGAGGCTACTGGTGCAAAGATCATCTATGGGCCTGGAGCTAAAACAACTTACGACAAGCACGAAGCCCAGGACGGCGAACGCTTTCAATTAGGGAAAGTCAGTATCGAAGTCCTACATACGCCAGGTCACACGATGGAAAGCAGTTGTTACCTCTTGCGCGACGAAGGTGGAAAGGCGCACGCTCTTTTCACCGGAGACACCCTCTTCATCGGCGATGTGGGGCGTCCTGACTTGTCGCAACCCAACAGCGGTATCACCCAGGAGATGCAGGCAGGAATGCTTTACGACAGCCTGCGTGCCAAGATTATGCCATTGCCAGATGACGTAATCATCTATCCTGCTCACGGAGCCGGCTCTGCTTGCGGTAAGAAAATGAGTAGGGAAACCCAAGACACTTTGGGTAGCCAAAAAGCTTCCAATTACGCACTGCGTGCAGATATGACCCGGGAAGAGTTCATCGAAGAAGTCACTGAAGGCCTGCTTCCTCCTCCCGCCTATTTTTCCGAAAATGCCCGTCTAAATCAAGAAGGCTACGGCTCCATTGAAACGGCCCTCAACCAGGGCCTAGTTGCTCTAAACCCCGAACAGTTTGAGCACATTGCCAACCGTGAACACGCGCTCATCCTTGACGTGCGCGATAAAGCAGCGTTTGTCAAGGGCTTCATTCCCAACAGTATTTTCATTGGTCTTGATGGCAGCTTTGCCCCCTGGGTGGGTGCTATGATCCCCGACCTGAAACAACCCATTCTCCTAGTGGTACCACCCGGCCGAGAAGAAGAGGCCGTAACTCGACTGGCGCGAGTTGGTTTCGACAATGTCTTGGGCTACCTGGACCTTTCTAGCGACCTCCACCCCTGGACCTCCTCCGGTCGCGAGCTCGATCAACTTGACACTATCGACGCCACAGCCTTACAGCAGCGAGACCTCGAGACGGAGCAAGCAATCATGCTCGACTTACGTAAGCCCGGCGAATGGAATGGTGGGCATCTTTCTTATGCCATTAACCGCCCGCTAAATTTCCTCAACGAATCCATGCGGGAGCTAGATGCTCATCAAACCTACTATCTACACTGTGGCAGCGGCTACCGATCTACCATTGCCGGTAGCATTCTCAAGTCACGGGGCTTTGAAAAACTGATTAATGTGCAGGATAAAGTAGCCGATATTCTAGCTACTGAAGCGGCAGAAACCGCTTAAGGCAACTGCCTGATGATTCGCAGAAAAGCTTGGTTCCCACAACCCAGTCAATACCGCAGGGGCGGGTTCCGCCGAGAGATACCGGCTGGTATAACGGTAGGTATCCTGCTTGTTCCCCAGGCCATGGCTTATGCCTTACTAGCCGAAGTTGACCCCATCTATGGACTATATGCTTCACTAATTCCATTACTAGTCTATGGCTTGCTCAGTAGCAGCCCGCAGGTATCCGTAGGGCCAACCGCACTGGCTAGCCTGGTCACCCTTGGTGTACTTAGTGGTATTCCTGGCATTTCGTCAGCAGATTACCCCATCCTAGCCGTAACCCTGGCCGGTATAACGGGTCTTTTTCAGCTCATCTTCGGTGCTTTCCGACTAGGGGTATTGGTCACACTTTTAAGCAGACCCGTGATCAGCGGCTTCGTTTCTGCTGCTGCTATCTTGATCATGTTGTCGCAGATTAAGACCCTCTTCGGCCTGAACATGCCCCGAACGACCTACCTCTTCGAGAGTTTCAAGGCGATCGGCCAACATTATACCTCTTTCCACTGGCCCACCGCCCTCATGAGTTTAGGCAGTTTATTGTTGCTGCTCCTAGGTAAAAAGTACCTAAAAGGCTGGGGCACTTTGCTCCTTATCTTACTTGCGACGGCCCTCACGGCTATTTTCCAACTGGATCAATATGAGCTCTCCATCGTAGGGGAATTACCCCGTGGTCTACCTGCTCTTGGCTGGCCAGAACTTGAACTCGATACCGTAAAAATTCTGATCCCCGGCGGATTGATCCTCGCCATGCTCAGTTTTGTGGAAACCGTCTCAATTGCCAAAACCTATGAGGAGGAGCACGCCTACTACCGGGCCCAACCTAACCGAGAGTTGATCGCCCTGGGCCTTTCTAAGATCATCGGTAGCTTCTTCCAATCCATTCCAACTTCTGGTAGCTTCAGTCGATCCGCCGTAGCTCACCGGCAGGGCGCTACGACCTTTCGCACCCACCTCATCACGGTAGCCATCGTTATTCTGGCGCTTTTTCTCATTACCGATTTATTCTACTACCTCCCGCTATCGGCGCTGTCCGTCATCATTATTTTATCCGTAGAAAAACTGTTCGACCTGGCTGAAATCCGCCGGCTCTGGCGCATGGACCGCAAAGACTGGCTAAGTCTCGTGGCCACCTTACTCGTTACCTTAATCGGTGGTCTACAGCTAGGTATCGCTACGGGCGTACTTATCTCTCTAGGCTTCGTCCTATTACGCAATGCCCGGCCCCACCTAGCTGAGCTGGGGCGACTTCCCGGAACTACGGAATTTCGCAACCGTCTGCGGTTTGAAGAACTGGAAATAGACCCGGCAGTATTGATCGTCCGCTTTGACGCAGAGCTCTATTTCGGCAATGCCGATTACTTCCGCTCTCAGGTAGAGCAGCTCATTGAAAGCAGAGGCGCTAAGCTGCAAGCCGTCATTATTGATGCGCAAACAATCAATGATCTGGATTCTACGGGTGCCTACACCCTCGAGCAGCTTTATCAACAGCTGCATCAACAGCAAGTAGCACTCTATCTCTGCGGAACGATCGGCCCCGTCCGGGACCACCTGCACCGCTTTGGACTAATGCATAAGCTGGGCTTAGACCGGCAATTTCTCACCGTACAGCAGGCGCTAGATCATTTCCAGGCTGCCCCTGGCGAGAAGGGTGGGCTGGACCAATCGGCCCTTCAGCATAATTACGACTCGCCGGAGGCTTAATTTTATAACTCCATAATTTTCCCTTCCTTTGAAATCTGTAGTCGACTGGCCGTACTGCCCGAAGCTTTGTAGTCGTATTCCTCTACACTTCCTTGCCCTGATACTACGTAAATGGTCAACTCCTCCCGAATGGCTGCGCTCGATTGGGTCAATTCTCCTTCCACGTAGGTGGTGCCCGCGATAACCCGACGATCAATCAGTTTACCCGTCTTTTTTTCCAGGGTTACTAGTACATAGTGGTATTGCAGTAAATCGGCACGCCAGTATACCAGCGCTCTGAAGTTTTGCTGAACCGGTAGTTGAAAACAAGCTACAAACTCCGTGTATTCATCGTTGACCTGACCTTCCTCAAAAGGAATTAGATATTCGCCAACCATTTCCGGTGGAAGTGGTTTAGAGACTTTGCTAATGTCATTAATCGTGTCTTGACTGATTGTGACGGGCAGTTCAATTTCCAGGAAACGATCTAAAAAATCCTTCAATTGATATACGGAAGTATGTTTCATAGTGCAGTAAACGATTTAGCCCTTCCCTTAGTTTTTCCTGATAACGCTTAGCTTAGTGGTTGAGAAGACTACCTCTTTAATTACCCTAACTACCATGAAACGGCAATTATCCCTTGGTTTTACGTTTTTACTTTCCCTTTTTTGCTTGCCCTTCCTGCAAGCCCAGAGCCAGCGTTTAGCAATTGAAGACCTGATCAGCTGGAACAGAATTGAATCTCCCCTCATTAATGCTAACGGCGATTTTAGTGCACATACTTTACGCCCTGACTATGGCGATCCATTCAGCGTTGTGAGCGATCATTCTACTGGGGAAAGCTTTGTACTTCCGCGGGTCGATCAGCTCCGCTTTAGTTACGATGGGGCCTATTTACTAGGCATGGTCCATCCACCCTTAGATACTATTCGTGCCTATAAACATCGAGATAAGGCCGAAGCCTTAAAAAAAATGGACAGCCTGCTGGTCCTGGAATTAGCCAGCGGTCAGCAACAGCGTTTTCCCGCCACTTACCGCTTTGCTAGCGGAGAGTTTTGGTCCGACATTTACGCCTACACGACGACTAGTTTACTGGCCGACAGCCTCCAAAAAGGTCTAGATAAAAATGCTCGGCGACTCGTCATCCGTCGCTTTGGCAGTAGCGACAGTCTGAGCCTGGAAGGTGTCACCCAATTTCAGCTTGCTAAGCGTTCACCGGCCATCATCGCAACGCGCCCTAAAAACGATAGCCTCTGGCCCAGTCAGGTTACTCATTTCAATTGGGAAAGCTTCAGCTGGAATACCGTCTGGGAGCATCCTGATTATCAAATCGGGGGCAGCGCGATCAGCGAAGATGGCCAACGCCTAGCTTTTTTGACCACTATCGACAGTTTAAAAGGCGAGCAAAAACCTTATTCCCTCTTTACCGTCAACCGCGCAAGAACGACCGAGATCGTCTACGATTGGTTACCGCATGGTTATCGCATCAGTCCGGACGGGCAGCTAGAGTTCAGCGAGAGTGGGGCAAGAGTTTATTTTGGTATCAGCCCCCAGCTACCAGAACGAGACAGCGGTTTGCTGGATGAAGATGTTGCCAACGTAGAAGTCTGGACCAGTCAAGACGCACGACTCTACACCCAGCAGAATGTGCTGCAAGACCGGGAACGTAAGCGCAGTTATCGCTGCACCTACTTTTTCGACCAGCGCAGTGTAAGTATCCTTAGCAACCCAGAGGCCAGTGAGCTCGTACTGCCCGAAGGCGGTGATGGAGACTATGCTCTAGTCTACGATGAGCGCCCTTATCTACAATTGCTTAGTTGGGAAGGCGGCCCGGTACGCAAAGACCTCTATCTGGTAGAGGTCGCTAGCGGACAGCGCACAAAAATCGCCACGGCAGTTGCTGGAAGCCCCCGCTGGTCCCCTAATGAGGAATACCTCTACTGGTATAGCAGTCCGGATACGGCCTATCAAACGTTTTCCCTGGCCGACCGACAAATCAGAACCGTCACCAACAACCAATCCGTCCCGTTTTACGATGAGCTCAATGACCGCCCCATGCACCCTAGTCCATATGGGGTAGCCGGCTGGGCGGAGAACGATGAAGCGCTCTTTATTTACGATCGTTACGACTGGTGGCGCATTGATCCGCAAGGCAAAACAGCTCCGCTATGCTTGACTCAGGCCAGGAATGAACGTGTGCGTTTACGCTATCTCCAGCTCGATCCCGAGAAAGAATTCTTTACTGCCAGTGACCGCCTATTGGTACGCAGCTTTGATGAAGACAACTACCACAGCGGCTATCATTGGCTACAGCTTTCCGATGGAACATTAACTCCTCTACAGACTGGCCCTTATAGCTTTGGCCGTCGGGTATTGAAAGCCCGGGAGGCAGAAGCCTATCTGTATACTCAGGAAGACTTTAGCACTTTCCCAGACTTACAGTTTTCGGAAGACCTGCGGGAGTCCAAACTTCAAGTATCGGATGCCAACCCCCAACAACGCAACTTCGCCTGGGGAACGGCAGAGCCCTACGAGTGGACCAACATCCAAGGCGTTAGGCTCCGTGGTACGCTGATCAAACCTCCCAATTTCGACCCCAATCAGCGCTATCCGATGATCGTCAACTTCTACGAGCGTTCCAGTGAACGGCTGTACCAGCATCGGGCTCCTTTCCCTCACCGATCTACCATAAACTATAGCTACTATGCTAGTCGTGGTTACCTGATTTTCAACCCCGATGTTTTTTACCGGGTCGGCTACCCCGGCGAAAGCGCTTACGACTGCGTAATGCCTGGCATCAGCAAGCTGATCGATGAAGGATTCGTTGATGAGGGACGTATCGGTTTACAAGGGCATAGCTGGGGTGGCTATCAGGCCGCCTACTTCCTGACCAAGACGGACCTTTTTGCCTGTGCAGAATCGGGGGCCCCCGTAGTAAATATGTTCTCTGCTTACGGTGGTATCCGCTGGGGAAGTGGCATGAGTCGCCAGTTTCAATACGAGCGTACCCAGAGCCGAATCGGGGGTACCCCCTGGACTCACACCCTACGCTATCTGGAAAACAGTCCGATTTTCTTCACGGATAAGGTCAACACGCCTGTATTAATCCTGCATAACGACAAAGATGGAGCCGTGCCCTGGTATCAAGGGATCGAGTGGTTTACGGCACTGCGTCGACTCAACAAGCCCGCCTGGATGCTCAATTATCGTGGAGAACCGCACTGGCCGCTTCGCCACGCTAATCGTGTAGATTTCCAGCGCCGTATGAGTCAGTTTTTTGACCATTACTTACAGGGAGCCCGCCGCCCTCGTTGGATGGATGAGGGGGTGAGCCCACTGGAGTTGGGAATCGAACAGGGCTACGAACTCAGCCGCCAGTAAATATGCCTTTAGCAAGAGCCAAGGAATACTATTTAACTTACCTTTGCGGCCCATGAGTAAGCCCGTTGCTAACTTCCTGAAGTTTTGTCTTTTCCTGTCGATTGGTCTAGTAATTCTGTACCTCGTGTACCAGAAACAGGCCAGTGGCTACCTAGAGCAATGTCTGGCAGATGGAGGAACCGCAGAAAGTTGCGTCCTGGTAGATAAGGTGATTACCGACTTTGCCAGTGCGAATTTTTTCTGGATTTTCATGACGCTGCTGGCTTTTACGCTTAGCAATATCAGCAGAGCTATTCGTTGGAATATGTTGATTCACCAACTGGGTTACCGCCCACGACTCATCAATTCTTTCCTAACAATTAACCTGGGATACTTCGCTAATCTCGGGCTCCCACGCATGGGGGAATTCGTGCGGGCAGGCACGCTTTCTCGCTATGAGCAAATCCCCGTAGAAAAGGTGATGGGCACGGTAGTCGTAGATCGAATTATCGACGTGATTTGTATCCTGCTGGCAACCGGTCTAGCCGTCGCTTTCGCTGCTAGTCGGCTAGCAACCCTTTATCAGGAAAACGCCGACCTCAGCGATAAAATAACCACGGCCCAACGCATATTGCTCCCCTTGGCGATTATTGGTATAGTAGGTTTACTCCTCATTTATTTCTATCGCCAGCGATTACTGGCCACTAAAGTCGGCCAAAAAGTGGCTGGCATCCTCCATGGTTTTTTGGATGGAATTAAAACAGTCGGCAAATTGGATAGCCCTTGGCTATTTATTTTGCACACCCTCAATATTTGGGTGATGTACTTCTTCATTACCTATTTCTGCTTCTCCGCTTTTGCTCCTACTGCGGACTTAGGTCCCGTTGCCGGGCTAGTAACTTTTGTCGCGGGGGGCTGGGGTATTGTTATTCCTAGTCCTGGGGGAATGGGTTCGTACCACTTCCTGACGGGGCAAGCTTTAGAGCTCTATGGCATAGCCCCAGGAGACGCTTTTAGTTGGTCCAATATTGCTTTTTTCAGTATCTCAATTGGTATCAATGTGCTGATTGGATTAGTAGCTTTGCTTTTCCTACCAAGATTAAATCGGAATTACCAACCGGCTGCGCAACAAAAAGTCGCTTAAGCGCATCTCTATGAAGTAAGCTCAAGTGCTTACTACTGGCATGCGTTATGCTTTAGCGATGGGTCGGGTAGCGGGAATCCCCTTGTATTGGCACTGGAGTTTTCTTCCGGTGGTAGCCTGGTTGGCTTATCGTGTCTACGCTTTGCAAAATGCTATCGACTGGAGTCAGGCAGCCTGGGCTGGAATGATTATTTTGCTCCTATTCTGCTTTGTGCTCGTACACGAACTAGGACATGCTTTAGTTGCGCGTTATTATGGACAAACCACTGAGCGTATAATATTTTTCCCCTTAGGCGGAGGCGCCTACATACCCAAGATGCCCGCCTCAATTCGACAGGAAATTGCTGTATACTTGGCCGGGCCCTTAAGTAACTTAGCTTTAGCCCTGTTACTGCTGCCCTTGCTCTTATTCTCCGTAGACGGCGCCCTCTTCTTACGCTACTATCTAAATCCGTTCAGTAATATGCTGCTTCCAGACAATTGGTGGGCGCAGTTATTGTCCATCTGTATTGCGGTAAACCTCCTCCTGGGCCTACTCAACCTTATCCCGGCCTACCCCCTTGATGGTGGACGAGTGATACAGGCTTTGCTGCGAAAACCGATGGGACAGCGAAGAGCTACCATTCTGGTGAGTTCCCTGGGTTTACTTGCAGGGGGCTGCTTGTTGTTATTCAGTTATCGGCGTGGCGACTGGATACTCGGCGCTGGAGGCTTATTTATTGCGGGGCTTTCCTGGCAGGCTATTCGGCAAGGCTGGCAAAAACGGCGCCTTCAGAAATATAGGGTAGAAGCACTTCAGCGGCAGTTACCTGTGCAACTACTCTATCTCTCCGATAGCCTATCCACCGCCGCAGATCAGTTTCAGCAGACTAACTTTCCAGTATTGGCGGTTTACGATAGCTGGCAGAACTTCCAGGGTTTTCTAGCTAAGGATAGCCTTGAAGAAGTAAAGCCTCCCTTAGCTCAAGCTAAAGTAAATGACCACTTCGACCCTTTTTGGTCTACTACTAGCCCCCAACAGAATTTGTTTGTTGCGACGGAAGCCATCATCTCTGCTAACGCCTATGGTGCGATTGTTTACGAGAAGGAAAGACCTACTGGCTTACTCGCCATGGAAGATGTAATGGAGTTGCTGAGTAGCAGGTACTAATTGACCAGTTCGTAGCGAGCAATTATCTGTCCACTGGATTTAAGCAATAATTGAAAGTGGGCGCCACGGGGAATCTCTGGCAGCTGCAACCACTCGCTGTATGGGCCAGCTCCCATTACCGGGCTTTGGTGGCGGAAAAACTCGCGCATTCTTTCGTCAATCACAATGATATCTACGGCCCCACTCTGCGCCAATTCAAAGTCCAGCTTGACTCGCCAATCTGAGTTGGGACGTACCCGCTGCGGCTGTACGGGTGGTGGCGGGACGCGCACGGGGATAGCTGGACGAGTCGTTTGCGGAGCTGGTCGATTATCGGCACTAGCTACCTGCTGATTCGCTGGTCGTTGATTCACTGTCACGACCCTAGTCCCATCAGTTTCCCATAACTGGACACCAGGCGGCACTGTGAAACGACGGGCAGGGTTTACTTCGGTTTCCCCGTGAGAGCGATCGATTACCAACGTACGGATTTCGATCTGATTTTGATCGATCCAGATCCACTTAAACTGATTGAAACTACCACTGGCTCGAGTCCATCTTTTGTCATCGTCGTTGGACCGCAGCGGTGCTCCCCAGCAACCTTCTCCGATATAGACCGTACCTCTTTGATCATCTCTAACGAAGCCTTGCTGCCCATTGCTACGAGCAGGAATGATCGGCCAGGTAATTTTAGCAACGTGCGAATCACTCTCAATAGCTAATTGCACCTTGTGCTGAAAAAAAAGAGGAGCCCATAGACGAGCCAGATCGTCGCGTTCTGGCTTTTGCATGGTGTGCGGACGCATCGCATGATGGTATTGAGCGATCCGCCAGGTAGTAGCCGTATGACGCCGCAAATCTTGCTCCAACCACTGCCGTTGAGCACCATCCGCCGGTGCCAGAGAATTCAAGGTGTAAGTACGCAGTAAACTTCCTCCCAGATTAAAAGCGTAGTAATTCCCCTCCGTTGGAAGGTCGAGCATTTCTATTAAACTCTGATTAGAAGATTCGTGGTTACCGCGAGCAGCAATAATTGGGTAGCAACGACCATCCCGGCTGATCGTCAGTTGCCAATCGTCTAACCAATCTCTCCACTCAGCGGGGGTGTCTCCTGCCGTCATATCCCCACCAAAAAGTACAGCGTGGGGCCGCAGGCGGCTAACTAATCGATTAGCAGCCTGGGCTGCCGAGCGATGGTTTCGGCTATCCCCACCGGCAATAAGGCTCAGCCTTTGACTCGGGCGATTGGGCGCCGTCTCAAAAGATAAGGGTCGGCTCTGGCCTTCACTGTCTACTACCAGAAAGTAATAAACGGTTCCTGGCCTCAAATTCTTTAGGCGAACAAAGCAAGTACGCATCACTCCTTTGGCCATAACCACTTCATCTGGCTGTTGGCGAAATTGGTAAGCAGCTGTATAACTACCATGATCTTCGTCGTCAAAGACAACCATTGGACGCTCTCCCGATTTCCATTCAAAACCAATCACCATACTGGTCGCTGGGTCTTCCCGCCAACTCAGGCGATAACGGCGGGTCTCAGCCGTGACCTCGCTAAAATACGCTAGCAGTAGACACATCAGTAGGAGACGGCCAGCGACATAGGGTTGAAGAAATGATCGAGTGGACAAGCAGTCTTTGTTTTAGGAATGCCTAGCTACAACTACCCGTGAGCAGCTTTATTGTTCGCTCAACAAAGTTAAAATAATAGGCGGTCCATGCGAGCATTGCGCCGTAACTTTGCCGCATAAAATATTCACAGCCGCCCGAGCTTACTCCTCAATACCTCGGCAGCTTCTTATTTTCTTTCAACGTTCTGCTCTTATGACTCGCGATCGCGCTGTTTTTGATCTCATCCAACAAGAACTCGAACGCCAACGGCATGGCATCGAGCTGATTGCTTCCGAAAACTTCACCAGCGCTCAGGTCATGGACGCTATGGGTAGCTGTCTGACCAATAAATATGCCGAAGGCTATCCTGGAAAGCGTTACTATGGTGGTTGTGAAGTAGTGGACCAGGTCGAGCAATTGGCCATTAACCGACTTTGCGAACTCTTCGGAGCAGAATACGCCAACGTACAGCCTCACTCCGGTGCTCAAGCTAATGCCGCAGTATTCTTAGGCTGTCTGAAGCCCGGTGATACCACCCTGGGGTTTAGCCTGGCTCACGGCGGCCACCTCAGCCACGGTCACCCCGCTAATTTTTCCGGCAAGCACTTTGAAGCCCACTTTTATGGCGTAGAAGAAGCTACTGGCCGAATCGATATGGATAAGGTCGCTCAAAAGGCCCGTGAAGTACAGCCCAAGCTCATTATTTGTGGCGCCTCCGCTTACAGTCGCGATTGGAACTACGTCCGCTTTCGCGAAATTGCCGACGAAGTAGGTGCACTCCTCCTAGCAGATATCGCGCACCCAGCCGGACTAATTGCCGCAGGTTTACTCAATGATCCTATTCCTCACTGCCATATCGTTACGAGCACTACCCATAAGACCTTACGCGGTCCTCGCGGGGGGATCATCATGATGGGTAAAGATTTCGACAACCCCTGGGGGCGTACGACTAAGAAAGGTACCGTAATCAAAATGTCTCGCATCTTGAATGGCGCTGTATTCCCCGGCATGCAGGGTGGGCCTTTGGAACACGTAATCGCTGCCAAAGCAGTTGCCTTCGGCGAATGTCTACAAGATGACTGGAAAGCCTATGGTCGCCAGGTAATTGCTAATGCTCAAGCCATGGCCGAAGAATTTGTAGCCCGAGGTTACCACCTGATTTCCGGTGGTACCGACAACCACTGCATGCTTATCGATCTGACCAACAAAGGGGTGAGCGGCAAGCAAGCAGAAGAAGCCTTGGGCAAAGCGGAAATCACCCTGAATAAAAACATGGTCCCCTTTGATCAGAAATCAGCAATGGTGACCTCAGGTATCCGTATCGGTAGTGCTGCCGTCACTACCCGTGGTTTCAAAGAGGACGATTGTCGTCGTACGGTTGCCTGGATCGATGCGATCATCAACGACATCGACAACCAAGAATTACATGAGCAGACCAAAGTCGAAATCCGTGCGTTTATGGCCGACTTCCCGCTGTACGCAGATGCTATGGTCGGATAGTGAATGATAATTTCGTGTTAAAAGCCCAAGCCCAGTACCATGGCCTTGGGCTTTTTAACGCCTCTCATTGTACTTTCGCAGGCTCAACGGGCGTTTTGTTCGCTGAACCCTTGCCCACGTCTCCGCCTACCGGCTCTCGACACCCCATCCCGGCTCTCTATGATATAGGTGCCTTTACAAGTCTTGTACTAGTATGAAATCAGCCCAAAAGACGCGGAAATTCCGCTTCCTCTTATTCGCGCTTGGCCTCCTGGCCCTACCAGCATTGCAGGCGCAAACTCCCCAGCTCATTCAGGTAGATCCTGCTGAGCTTAGCCTGCAAAATAGTCGGGTCCCCTGTACGAATGATGCCGGGGTTATCAGCAACTTTGGTCCCTTTATCGGGGAGTCCAACGATGCCGTGCCCGATACCATCTACCTTTGTTTTGGCGATAGCGTATTCGTTAATCATGATGAATTATCTATCGACCTTTCTGGAGATCCCGTATCGAGTAGCCCTGCAGGTATCGGTTACGCTTTTTACGAATGCCCCCCAACCGTTACCGGGCCATCCATCCAAAATATTACCACCGATCCCTGTGCGTTGACTACCGGCGATGTACCTCCCACCTTTGGTCTCTACGTAGATTCTGGTAACGACCTCAGTGGTGACAGTTGGTTCTGGAACCTGGGGCTTATCCAAGCTTTCTTTACCGCTGGTGTCACCCCCGAACCGCAAGTCGTCTGGTTTGCACCCATCACCTATGATGCCGTAGACATCAACGGCCTCGCCTCCTACGACCGAGAAAACGATGACATCAACAACCCCGCCGGACCCTGTGTAAACGTATCCGTCGACCAGGCCTTTGCGGTAGCTTACTTGAACGAAGTAAGCATTTCAGAAGTCCAGGCTGCGGGTTGCGGCGGGAGCTTCCGCATCCAGGGCGGATTACCCGAATTGGAGGCCGGAGAGGATTATGACATCCAAGTCTTCTTGTCAACTGACCCTAGCATTACCGCTACTATTCTACCTGGAGCCAATGGTCACAATGAAGTAATCAACTTTGAAGTTCCCCAGCCCGGTAACTACGTGATCGAAATAGAAGACGGTAAGAGCTGTCCTGCTAGTCAGGTCGTTACGCTGGGTAGCTGCGATGCTGTCACTTTCAATGCCCCCTTCGAGAATCACCAGCCTGGTGATATGATCTGTGTTGACATTACCATAGAAGGTTTTGTCGACGTACTCGGCTGGCAGTTTTCCATGTCTTATGACCCTACGGTTCTGGAAATGACCAGCGTCACAACGAACCCCGCCATTCCTGACTTTAACCCATTGGCCTTTACCCTTCCAATCAGTGCGGGAGGGCCTCAGCCCAACGGTCAGTTTGGTGTATTGTACTCCTCCGGAGCAGGCACACCCTGGACATTGTCCGATGGCGATATCCTGTTTAGTCCTTGCTTTACGGTCATTGGACCGCTGGGTGAATGTAGTCCCCTTCAATTTACCAACACCCCTGTCAACACGGTGATTGCCGTTTCCGACGGCATGGGGAGTGCCGAAGATTCTGGCTTCATTATGAATGACGGGCAGATCTGTGTGTCTAATGCCGCCTTCTTTACGGGCTTGAGCCAAGATAGCGTCAGCTGTCCAGATTTGGCTGATGGTTCCATTACCGCTACCGTTGCGGGTGGTTCGGGTCCCTACATGGTCAGCGTTCGTCGTATTATACCTCCCCAAGCTTTCCCTCCCGACGTTATCGTTGCGGACGATCCCGGCATGGTAACTTTCAACGGTCTGTCTGACGGGCCCCACGAGGTTCGCTTTATCGATGCAAATGGAGTCGTTATTTTAGATACTATCGATGTACTTGCCGGACCTTCTTTAGGTCTCAACCTGATTGGTACCAGCCCCTCCTGTTTCGAAGAACTAGATGGAGAGATGCAAGCCCAGGTTGTGCTCGATGCAGTACCCGTCGCTGACCCACTTTCAGCTGGCTACACTTTCTCCTGGAACTCCAGTACGGAAAATACCGACATTCTAACTGGACTGGCCGGTTCTACCTTCTACTCAGTAACTGTTACCTCTCCTAATGGTTGTGAAACCATGGGAGGGGTTTCGCTGAGCGAACCCGGTCGTTTAAATGTACTACCGGTTGATCCCGACATGGCCGTTACGGACGCCACCTGTGGCGGAGCCGAAGACGGAGCCATCACCATTTCTGCCAGTGGCGGTACGACCGCATCGGGCAACTATACTTTTAGTTGGGAGGGCGCAGCTGCGGAAGTAGGTACAGATGCCACCCTATCTAACCTCGATCCGGGCATCTACAACGTAACCGTAACGGATGATAACCTGTGTGAACAAATAGCCTCCTTCACCGTATCCGCCGATAAAATTTTGTCGATCAACGCCGTAGTAGAGGACGTCGTGTGTTTCGGCGATGCCAATGGAGAAATCTTCGCTACCGGCGCCACGACCTTCAACATCCCGAACGGAGTCCCTGACCTGCCCTATAACTTCCAGTGGAGTATGAATGCCACTCCCGCCACCAATACCAATACCACCACTGAAATCACCAACTTAGGTCCAGGTATCTACGTCGTGACGATGACTGATGATGCCGGTTGTGAAGTCGTAGACTCTTTTGAAGTATTGGAACCAACAGAACTGATCATCAGTGAAATTGCCGTCACCAACGAAACTTGTTTGGTCGGCGCTGACGGACAGGCCGTACTGACGATTGAGGGCGGAGTGCCACCCTATACCTACACCTGGTCTCATGACGACATGCTCAGTGATAGCATTGCCACGGGGCTGATCGCAGGGCCCTATAGTGTATTAGTTACCGATGCCAACGACTGTACCCGTACCGGTAATTTTAACGTCTTATCCCCTACTCCACCAACAATCAATAGCTTTCCCGATGATTTCGTCAGCTGCCCGGAAGCTACCGACGGTTCACTGACCATCACCGCTACACCGGGGGCAGCTCCAATTACGCTCTACGAATGGGCGGATTCTACCGGTACCATCTTTGCTACCGGTGCTGATGTAACAACACGCGATAATCTTAGCCCCGGCATGTACATTGTCACCGTTACCGATGGTGGTAGTTGTACTTCCGTAGATACCGCCTTTGTCCTGAGCCCTGGCCCAGTGGTGATGGATTCCGTTCGTCTGGAACCACCCACTTGCCCTGGTGAAAGCAGCGGCCGCATTACCGTCTTTCCCAGCGGAGGCACTGCTCCATACACCTTCACTTGGTCAACCAACCCCGGTGTACCGACGACTTTAAACCCATTGACCAACCTTACTGCCGGCACCTATACGGTGACCATCACAGATGCCAATGACTGTACGCCCTTAATTGACACGATCGTACTGGAAGATCCTCCTAGCATTGTGGGTACCTTCACTAACATAACTGACGTGAGCTGCCCAGGTGGTCAAACTTCCGATGGTGCAGCTACCGTAAGTGCAGAATATGAAGATGGCACGACGGGAAGCTTTAATTTTCTTTGGTTCAACAGTGAAACGGATCTGGGTACGACGGTCTCGACCGTAACGGGCCTAGCAGCAGGGCCTATCTCGGTCGATATTTCAGATGGCGCCTGTGGCGTTACCGTGCTGGATACCATCGGAGCGCCTGAACCCATCAGCGTTAACTCCATTAATGAACCCGTAAGTTGCTTTGGCGACACTGATGGCCAGGCCACTCTGGATGCGATGGGCGGTACTGGTCCCTACACCTACCAATGGCTAGAAATCGGTGCAACCGGCCCCACTCAAACTGGACTAGATGCTGATACTTACACGGTAGTGGTGCGGGATGCTAACCTTTGCTCCTTCCAGCAAATCGTAGCTATTGCTGAACCGGACCCGCTGGTCTTAGACATAGACCCCGTCCAGACGACTCCCACTGTACAGTGTGCCGGTGACGCCAATGGTGTAATCAGCGTATTCGTTTCCAGCGACAATAATAATCAGCTACTCCCTGCACCCTACACCTGGAGTGGCGGAGTGGCCGGACCAGCGGAAAGTATCGCTACCGATCTTTCTCCCGGTACTTATACCGTCACGGTCCAAGACATCAAAGGTTGTACAGATGATCTTACCTACACTATTGGAGAGCCTCCTGGGATCACCTTCAGTGTACTGCCAATCGAGGAGCCACTCTGTTTTGGTCAGACAACCCTCGTACTGATTGATACGGCTTTTGGTGGCAGTAGCGCTACTTTTGACGACTTCACCTTCAGTGTTAACAACAATGGTTTCCGCATCCCTGTAACGCAGCCCGGCAGCACCTTTGCCGGCCAGACCATCGTTACAGTATTCGACACGGTTGGCTGCTCTGCCAGCGATACTTTCAGTGTTAACCAGCCGCCACAAATCCTAATTGACCTGCCGGAAGTGGACACTATCGAGTTAGGAGATAGCCTAACCATCCTTAATCCGATCATCAGTCCAGCAGGAGATATCTATCAGTATCTCTGGACGCCCGCCGAGTTCCTGAGCAGTGACACCGTGCGCAATCCAACCATCTACCCGCTGGAAAGCCAACTGTACGCTCTTGAAGTAACCAATGCTAATGGTTGTCAGGCTTTCGCTGAAATCTTTATCGAGGTGGATGCCAATCGCAATGTGTACATCCCCAACGTCTTCAGTCCGAATCGTGACGGTCGCAATGAGGACTTTCGCATCTTTGCCTGTCAGGGCGTGCAGAATGTCCGATCGGTACAGCTCTTTGATCGCTGGGGCGGCATCGTTTACAGTCAGGAAAACATTGCCCCCAATTGTCTGGATGGCCTCCGCCTTTGGGACGGCACTAAGCAGGGCAAACCCGTTAACCCCGGGGTATTCGTTTACCTTATTGAGGTCGAATTCTTAGATGGTGTTTCCTTGCTCTACCGTGGAGACGTGACGGTACTGCGTTAAGCTTTCGTCACCTTCTAATGAAAAAGGACTACGATTAATGGTCGTGGTCCTTTTTCTTTTGGAGAATACGCAAGTCAAAAACGAAGTCTACTAAGAGATCCTCCCCGCCTACTTCTTGCTCAAAACTATCAATAAGCGTTTCCGTACCATCCGCCCGGTAGATGATCAGCTGTTCTTTTTGAGGTATCACCAACCAAGCTAAGCGGACTCCATTAGCGATCCAGGTTGTCTTCATTTTTCGCTGCAAAACCTTAAGTAAATCCGTCCTCGATTGAACTTCCACTACAAAGCTGGGCACTATTTCGGCAAAACGCTGTAGCTCATCCTCTGGTAATTGTGCGACTTGCTCATCGCTAATCCAACTGGCATCCGGAGATCGCACTGAAGTATCAGGTAAAGTGAAGCCCGTTGCCGAAGAAAATACTTTTCCTCCTCCCGTTGCTCTAGACCAAATTTTCAGATCGGTTATAAAATCACTTTCTAGTTCGCCAGATATTAAATTTACAGGCGTCATAACCATTATGGTTCCATCTGGCTCTCTCTCAATGTGAAGCTCACCATTTAAGGAACAGAATTCCTGAAATTCCTGATCACTCAACTGCTCAGGAAAACGAAGAGTAACTAAATCCTTCGGTAAGCTTAAAGAAAGATGCATAACTGCAGCCAGCTAGTTAAAGAATGGGGGACATTAAGGCCCGAAGGCAGGGTACTCATAAAGCAGTCTACCAGATCATTGCCCAGAGAAGTAATTGTAAAGGGCAACAAATAGAGATGGGAGCTGTATCCTAAAGATAGTCGTTTTTTATGATTGAAGTATTCCGGGAAAACCCCTTACTCCTGCTATTTAGCGTAATCGCCATTGGCTACGGCCTGGGCGAAGTCCGTATCCGTGGGTTCAAACTAGGAGTAGCGGCGGTTTTGTTTGTGGGCCTGGCCTTTGGCGCTATTGACCCGCTATTTTCCGTGCCTCAGCTGGTTATTTTTCTGGGCTTAACCATCTTCGTGTATACGGTAGGTTTGAGTAGCGCCCCGGCCTTTTTTGCCAGTTTTAAGCAAGGTGGGTTTCGAGATCTCTATTTCGTATCCAGCATGTTGATTCTTTCGGCAGTAGTCACTTATGGCATCCACCTCATTTTCGGTTTTGACGCTGCCACAACTAGTGGTCTTTTTGCCGGGGCCAGTACCAACACCCCTGCTCTAGCCGGACTGTTGGATGCCATAGAAAAAACGGCAGCTCAGGGAGAATTGACAGAAATGAGTCAAAGAGCCGTTGTAGGCTACTCTTTGTCTTATCCGATGGGCGTGCTGGGTGTCATGCTGGGTATTTACTTGATTCAACGGATCTATCGAGTCAACTACCAAGCCGAAGCAGAACGCCTACAGGAGAAATTCCCCTTAGGGCAAGACTTGAAAAGTTACACCCTCAGCGTACAGCTTGATGCCGTGACAGGACGTAGTCTGCGCGAGCTGAAGCAAGAGCATCACTTACCCGTCGTTTTCGGACGCTACCGACAGGGGGAGGAAATTGGTCTGGCGAACTGGGACACGACACTACAAAAAGGAGATCAGATCGTAGTTATCGGTACGGAGCGTCAACTCGATCATGCCCGAAAATTGATTGGCCCCAAAGCAGAAAAACAACTTAGTCATGACCGCTCAGTCTACGACGTACGACGCATTTTTATTTCCAATCCAGACGTAGCAGGCAAGACGATTGCATCCTTGAATCTAGGGCAGCACTTTTCGGTTTTGATCAGTCGCGTACAGCGCGGCGACATGGATCTACTGGCCGGTGGTGATACCGTGTTGGAGCTTGGCGACCGCATCCTGCTAGTTGCCCGGCGAGATGACTTACCAGCCCTATTTAAGATTTTTGGCAACAGCTATGAATCACTTAGTAAAATCAACCTGCTCAGTTTTGGGCTCGGCATTACGCTAGGGTTATTGCTGGGGCTTATCACCATCAGTCTACCAGGAGGCTATTCTTTCAGTCTTGGTTTTGCGGGAGGACCTTTGATCGTAGCTTTGATTTTGGGCCAATTGAGACGAACTGGCCCCATCGTTTGGACGCTACCTTTCGGAGCCAACTTAACCTTGCGACAATTGGGTTTAATCCTACTCCTAGCTGGTATCGGCATTCGTTCAGGTCAAACCTTCTACCAAACGCTTGCTACCGATTTGGGCTGGAAGTTGTTCTTAGCGAGTACCATCATCACCATCAGTACAACCTTATTTACCCTGGCCGTAGGTCTGCGCTTGATGCGTATTCCGTATTCTTTTCTCACGGGCATGGTCGGTAGCCAACCTGCTGTCCTGGATTTTGCCGTGGAACAGGCCCGTAACAATTACCCCATCATTGGCTATACTCGCATGCTTCCCATTGCCTTAATCGGAAAAATATTGCTGGTACAGATCCTGTATGGTCTTTTACTCCAGTAAAAAGGGCGAAAAAACAAAATGGCTGCTTCCTCGCGGAAGCAGCCATTTTGCTGTTGGTTGGTTTGGTTGTTGGCTGAGGTAGCTGCTTATTGCAGCACAATCTCACGCTCTTCAATCATCTTACGCATGTTGATGAGCGCGTAGCGCATACGTCCCAGCGCAGTGTTGATGCTGACCCGCGTCAGCTTAGCGATTTCTTTGAAGCTCATATCCGCGTAGTGGCGCAGGATAACTACTTCACGCTGTTCTGGTGGAAGCGCATCTACTAGCTGACGTACTTTATCGTGCGTCTGGCTGCGAATCATGCTCTGCTCAGCATTCGCTTCGGGCGATTGTAGTACGTCGAAGATGTTGAAGGTTTCCGTAGCACTTACCTGAGGGCGACGCTTGTTACGGCGGAAAGCATCCACACACATGTTGTAAGCAATTCGCATAGCCCACTGCAGGAATTTCCCTTCATGGTTGTACTTACCCTTACGCAGGGTATCGATGATTTTGATGAATACCTCCTGAAAGATATCCTCGGCCAAAGACTGATCCTTGACGAAGAGGTAAATAGAAGTATAAATTTTCTGTTGGTGGCGACTGAGCAACTCTTCAAAAGCGCGCTCTGTTCCTGACAGATATAGATTGATCAATTCCTGATCGTTGAGCTTCTTCACGTCCATGACTAACGTTTACGTATTTGGGATTACCCGAGTTTTGCTCCGAAGAGCCAAAGTATTAAAGAGTGTAAACGTTGAAGCTTATATGCTGTCTAGATTGATTATGAAAGAGTCGTCTTGTAGAAACGAAGACAGGCCAAAGATAAGACCTAGTTTCCGAGTCAAACAAGCCTTCGGGTGATTTTTATTGGGCTTTAACCCGATTTTAACCTGTAATGAGCAGTAGAAAAAGGGGCAATAAGGCTTGGTTTTATTAGGCTTAACGGTGAACTGTCGCAGACTGGCAAATTTTATTTGGAGGGTGATTTTTTTATGTCTTCTTCTCTTTCGTCGTCTTTTTCCACCTTCAGAAGCGCGTAATTGTAGTACTGGAATGAACTTGAGATGGACGATAAATCATCATTATTTATGGTCCATAAAGTCATTTGTACTTCCGCAGGTCTGGGCGTCGCAAGTCGAATTCCGCTGTCCAAAAGATAGCGGTTCGCCTTGCGACTAAAGCTAAGATCTAGTCGCAGGGCAAACCATCACCTTTCAGGCAATGGAATTTGGCCAGCGACCCTTACACCTGCGGAAGTACAAATCAAGCATCTTTATGCTTTTGGTATCTTGCTCGCCAAACCACCTCTATTTACATGTCGATCCACTCGGAACTGCTCCATCGATCCGCCCACCATTGCCGCTGGAATATGGACAGGATTGAAGGTTGTCTGGCCAAAATAGAGGCGGAAGAAGTCTGGCTGCGCCCCAACGGCAACAGCCTGAGCATTGGTAATCAACTGCTACATCTGAGTGGTAATTTGAGACAATGGATCATCCATAGCCTGGGCGGAGCTATGGATAATCGTCAGCGTTCCGATGAGTTTTCAACGACCGCAGGGCAGGACAAAGCGCAATTACTGGCCCTCCTTCAGGCAACCGTAGCGGAAGCCATTCTTACTATCCAAAACCTAACCGAAGAAGAACTGCTCAGGGAGCGGACCGTACAGGTCTATCATTTGAGCGGTGCAGCGGCCTTGATTCACGCTGTAGAACATTTCAGCTACCATACTGGGCAGATCATCTTCTGGACCAAGCAGCTGCGCGACCAACAAATGGATTTCTACGGCGGACAAGCACTAGACACGACCAACTAACATGATTGCACTCACGATTCTCGTTGCAGTAGCTGCACTGATCCTACTCATTACGGTCTTTCGCTGGCACCCCGTGCCCGCCTTACTGCTGGTAACCATCGGAACAGGCTTGGCGCTGCATATGCCAATCCTAAGTCCCGAAGGCGTCTTCAATGCCGAAGGAGAACCGGTTTTAGGCATTCTGGACAGTATGAAAAAAGGGATTGGCGGCACCCTCGGCGATATCGCGGTACTCTTAGGCCTAGGCGCTATGCTTGGCGGGGTAATCGCTAAGGCGGGTGCCACGGAAGTCATTGCCAACTCCCTGGTCGGAAAAGAAAACAACCCGCAACGGACCATCTGGCTAATCGGCCTAGCAGGTTTTTTAGTCGGCATTCCATTGTTCTATACGGTAGGTTTTGTCATGTTGGTGCCCATCATCTTTGCAGCTGCTTCCAGAACTGGCTTACCTCTGGCCATGGTGGGGGTAGCCACCGTCGCAGCCCTCAGTGTGACTCACGGCTTTTTGCCACCCCACCCTGCCCCCGTGATGCTCACCGAGCAGTTTGAAGCCGACATGGGTAAGGTGATGCTGTATGGCTTGCTCTTGGCGGTCCCGGCAGTGATTATCGCGGGGCCTCTATTTGCCCAAACGCTTAAGGGCCTACATTCCAGTCCGCCGGAATTGTTTCAAGCCCCTGAAACTACTGGTAAGCGCCCAGGCCTGGGATTGAGCATACTTATGGCGCTTTCCCCGGTAATACTGATTGGTGGCACACGACTGATTCAAGCACTCCCTTTCGCTTGGGCAAAGCATCCCGTAGTAGACCTTTTGGCCAATCCCAATGTCGCACTGCTCATTGGCTTACTGTTGGCCATGTGGCTCCTGGGGCGGGCTACTCAGCGTAGTATCGGAGCCCAAATGCAGGAAGTAGGTGAGCACCTCACCCCCGTAGCTAATGTTTTGCTGATCATTGCCTGTGGCGGAGCGCTCAAGCAGCTTTTAGTGGAAAGTGGTACAGCCGACACCATCAAAACGATGGTAGATAGCTGGCAAGCCAACCCTTTACTGATCGGCTGGAGCATTGCCGCCCTGGCGAGGATTGCACTGGGTTCGGCCACCGTAGCGGCCATTACGGCCATGGGCCTAGCCGGTGGTTTGATTACGCCCGGAGTAAGCCCGGAACTCATGGTACTGGCCATCGGTGCCGGCAGCCTTACCTGCTCTCACGTAAACGATACTGGTTTCTGGCTCTTCAAGTCCTATTTCGGACTGACCGTCGGGCAGACCTTCCGCTCCTGGACGATGATGGAAACTATCGTTAGTCTGATCGGTTTGGGGGGCGTCCTCCTGTTGGCTCAGTGGGTTTAGGAAGATTTTCGAGAGAAAGGCAGAATAAGCAGCGGCAATCCGCCTAAGTTGGCTAACTTTCCAGTTCGGATAGCATCTTCTACTATGGAAAAAACTGCCTACGATCAAAGTGACTGGCTGGCTCAGGCCCGCAAAGAGCGCAAAGGCGCTGACCCCGTCGAGCTCGACTGGCAGATTGGGCCGCAGCTCAGTATGACTCCTCACCTTACTCGGGAAGAAAGTCCTGCCCAGGCTCCACTACGCCTACGGCCAGGCTGGGAGATCGGCACCTACGTTGCCGCCGGAGATACTGCCTCGGTAAACGCCGCAGCTTTAAGCGAACTGGAAGGTGGCGCTGAAGCCCTGCTATTCAATCTCCATGATCAGCCAGACGAAGCCGAAATAGGTCAGATGCTATCCGGCATACAGGCCGAGTTCGTCTCCCTACACTGTAATCTTTACTACCCTGAGCGGGACCCGGCCGTACTGTTTCGGGACCTGATTTTCTACCTCCGCTCGCAGAACTATGATTTGCAAAAAATCAGCGGCTCGGTAGACTTTGACCCCCTACTGGACTGGGGAGAGCCGCCCTGGCCGCCGCTACTACGCCTGCTAAATTTCGCCAGCAAGTACATGCCTAATTTCAGGGTATTGCAAGTCAACGGTAAAGCATTCAACACCGGTCCTCAGGATAGTGATACGGAGTTGTCGCTGATTATCGCCAAGGGGGCTGAATACCTCCATCAGCTTCAGGAGCGGGGCGTAAACCCAGCTCTGGCCAACCGTCACTTACAGTTTGCCGTCACTCAAGGCACCACCTATTTTGTAGAGATTGCCAAGCTGCGTGCCCTGCGTATCCTCTGGGCCAATGTGCTGCAAGGTTTTGGCGTTGAGGGAGCGGGAGTAATGATTGCTTCCCACACTGATCCTTCCAGCTTTGGTGAAGACACCAATCAGAACCTCCTGCGGCTGAGCACGCAGGGCATGGCCGCCGTGGTCGGTGGTGCAGACCTGGTCTTCCTGCGCCCGCCCGACGCCCCGCCCTCTGGTGTGGAACAGGCCACTGACTTTGGCCGCCGCATGGCCCGCAACGTCCAACAACTTTTGCGCCTGGAAGCTGGCTTTGATGAATTTGAAGACCCCGCCGCCGGTAGCTACTACCTCGACCAATTGACGGAAAAAATGGCCACTAGTGCCTGGCAACAATTTCTGGAGATTGAAGCCAAAGGCGGCTTCGCAGCCGTTTAGACCATGCCCCGGATAGAGGAACAGCCGTGGGGAGATAGTCAGTATGGTCGAGTAAAGCTGTACAGCCTTTACAACGACCAGGGAAATTACGTGCGTATCAGTGATTGGGGAGCTACGGTCCAGGCTATCTGTCTCCAGTCAGCTAGCGGAGCGTGGTTAGATGTCGTGCTCGGCTACGACAATTTGGCGCCCTACCTCGACAACCCCGTGAGCATGGGGGCGGTCATTGGTCGTTATGCCAACCGCATCGGGCAGGCCCGCTTTGAACTCGATGGCAGAACTTACCCGCTACCGGCTAACCACGGCGATCATCAGCTACACGGTGGCCCGGAAGGCTTCCATCTGCGCCGCTGGTCGGCCGAATCTGCGGTAGAGGACGGTCAAGCAGTGCTTCGGCTACAGCTCAGTAGTCCAGACGGCGATCAGGGTTTCCCGGGTCAGTTGCAGGTCCATTGCACCTATCGCTGGGATAATGAAAATCGCCTACAGATCGACTACGCAGCCACAACTGATGCGCCGACTCACCTCAATCTGACCAACCATTCTTACTTCAACCTGGCGGGTAGCGGCAGCAGCATCTATGAGCACCTTTTACAGCTTCATGCTGACGCCTATACGCCGACTGATGCTGGGCAAATACCTACGGGTGAGATCCGCGCAGTAGGTGGCACGGTCTTCGATCTTCGGCAGCCCCAACCACTAGGGCCATTGCTCAACGACCCGGCCCTGGCGGCCACCAACGGCTTCGACCACAACTGGGTACTGAATGGCCCCAGCGGTGAATTACGAAAGATTGCCGAGCTCCACGCTCCCACTTCCGGATTGAGGATGGGCTGCTGGACAACCGAACCGGGCTGTCAGGTTTTTACTACCAACTTCTCGGGGGTAGGGCCATCGTTGAAGGGAGGACTTCCGCAGGTCCAACACAGCGCGGTTTGTTTAGAGACGCAGCACTTTCCGGATTCGCCTAATCAGGCGCATTTTCCCTCAACAGTACTGCGGCCGGGGGAGATATATCGAAGCACGACGATTTATGGGTTTCGGGGCGTTGAGTAAACAATACCACTAATTTCAGCGCCCTATGAAGCTAATTTTCGCCGTCTTCGCTTACTTTTTCTTGCAGCCATTATCTTTAGAAGCACAATTCACGAGTCATATCCTCCCTCCTGGATCATCTCCTGGGATTGAGATTCATGATTTTGACAGTGTATACGCTGTATTGGACCAAGGGGTAAATTGGCGGCTTGTAGACAAGGAAACTTTAGTTCAAGTTGGGCAAATTGACATTCCCGGCTCAGCTTCCGATCGTGGGCCTTTTGCAATGGTTCACGAAGATTTCTTTTTCGTTAGTCTGCGAGAAGGGGTCTTTAAGTATTCATATACCGGCGATACCCTTGCTAGCTATTCGCCCGTGCAGGAAAGTGGCGGAGGAGGTATCTGGAAGGTGAGCGACTCGACAATAGTTTATGGCTATCTAGAATACGACTTTCAAAATGACCCATCATATACTAGCTGGGCAGTAGCCTTAAATCTAGACTTGGAAGAAATCTATCGACGAAACATCAATTTTTCCCCTTACGATGAGGAGGGAGGGGTGCACACTTTTGTAGAGTATCTCAGCTTGGAGGCAGACTCTAGTTTGATCACCGCACAAAAGGTTATCAGCAACCTCTGCTTCAATAATGACGATTGCGGCATCGGCTCTGTATTTCTCCGAAAAATTGCCGCCGATGGTTCAGAAGTATGGCGAGTAAACACAGATTCGAGCAGTATTGCCGGATTGGCTTACCGTGACAGGGACCACCAAGTAATTCGTGGTCAAAATGGTGAGTTCTACGTAGCTGTAGACTCGAGACGCCCCACCGTTTATCCTACTCGATTACGTTTAATTAAAGTAAGTCAGGATGGAGCATATCAGTGGCAACGAGCTTTATATGACACCCTCAATTTAGCCTCGGCAGACCTTGCTTTTACGAACGATGATTACATCGTCGGTTTAGGTAATGGCCAATATGACTGCCTTTTTTTCGGACCTAATCCAGACCTATGCCCAGGCTGGCAAAATCCTACCTTCTTTAAAATTAGTCCTGACAATGAATTGATCTGGAGGCGTAGACTTATTGATAGTAGTTTGTTGCTCAACGACGATAGTTTCCACGGTCGTCTGGAAGCTATTTTTGTTGAATCCGATGGCAGTTTTCTCCTGGCGGGAGGTGTACGGGTCCCCAAGCCCGATGGTTCCTACGCTAACCGAGTATGGCTGGTGCGTACTAACTCCGAAGGCTGCGTAACCCCGGATTGCGGTGATTTTTCCATCACCAGTGTTGAGGACCTACCTCCGGCGCTGCGCCCTTATACGGTACCGCAGCTAGGTGTCTACCCCAATCCTGCGATGGAAGCGGTACAGTTGGACTGGCCCAAAGATTGGACCGAAAAGGATCGCTTATTTGCGGGCAGGCTTCGACTGTATGACCAAAATGGGCGGGAGCTGTTGCGCACAGAAAACATCCTACTCCCTCACCGTTTATCCGTCGGAGCACTGCCGGCGGGTTCGTATTGGGTAGAGTGGCGTAGTAATATTGGACAAAGAGCCCGGGCGCGCGTAGTTAAGCAGTAGTTATAAAAGCCTCCTTTGGGAAAAACCATTAGGGATCTTGGGGAGTTGCAAGAAGGTGAATACTGATGTAGTAGGCCATAAGATTTCCCCAGTAAGGACGACCAATCGAGCAATAGGTGAAACTGGACTAGAGCTGCTGGCCCAGAAAGCCATCCTGTCCGTCATCATTCCGACCTGGAATGAGGAACAAAGCATCGCTTCCCTGCTGCAATATCTAGAGCAAATTATTCCTGCGAATCACTATGAAATAATCGTCTGCGATGGCGGCAGTACGGATCAGACGCTAGCTATTCTTCGGCAGTTTCCAAAGCTGCGACTAGTCCAAAGCCCTTTAGGTCGAGCGCGCCAACTCAATGCCGGAGCCAGTGTAGCAAAAGGGCAGTGGTTGTACTTCCTCCACGCCGACACTTTTCCACCTCCCGATTTATGGGAACAATTCTTGGCCGTCAAAGCGACTCAGACCGATGCGGCCTGTTTCAGCATTCGCTTTGATAGTGAGCATCCACTCCTCCGTTTTTGCAGTTGGTGCAGTAAATTCAATTGGAACGGTTTTCGCTACGGCGACCAAAGCCTCTTGGTTCGTCGTGAAGTATTTGACGCCTGCGGCGGCTACCGAGAGGAGCTGGAAATCATGGAAGGAAACGAGCTGATAGGCCGTTTGGACCGTCGAGTTAACTTCCGGCTTTTACCTGCGGAAGTACAAACCTCCGCCCGAAAATATCGACAGTATGGGCCCGTCTACCTACAGTCGGTATATACCCTAATCTACCTGCTTAGTCGAGCTGGACTAAGTCAAGGCCCGTTGGTGCAGCTCTATCGTTTTTTGCTCCCTCCTACTGCTCCCCCTTCGAAAAACGTTTTGGAGTCGTTTTAACGATAATTTTCATCGAAGAAAGCCGGATAGCCCGCAATAGAGCGGGCACGCAGGATTTCCCGATAATTGGACTGAGATACCGCGAAGGTTTCGAAGCCGAGGATATCGGCATTGACCCATTCGTCGGCATTCAGCTCCGTTCCGCGCAGGTATTCCATGGCTTTACCCCCATTCTGGAAGCGACGCATGACTAAAACCGGCGTGCTGTTGTCTTGTCCTAAGTAGACATTGGTGATCCGTAGGCGATCCTGACGGTGATAAGTCTGGTTATATTCACTCACAGCGATTTTTACCTCATTGAGGTCCACATCACGTGTTTGGAAGACCAGGACGATGTAGTGCAGCTCTTCGGCAGACTCCTTAAAGTCTCCACCAATGCTGCCCTCTTGCCCGCCGGGAAGTCGAGCTCCCGTCTCGCCCAGAATCCGTAGAATTTCCCGAGCGCGCGCTTGTTCTGGCGTATCCGTATACTGGGCAACGACCTGTCTGAGTGCATTGACGTAAGCTTCGCGCCCTTGTATTTTACCCGTAGACATGGCCATCAGCAGGGCGTATTTTGCCCGTAGAGGATGCTGACCGATCAGCGCGGCCTGCTGACCACGCGCCAGGTCGTAAGCTTGCTGATATTGGTCTTGTTCAAACAAGGCATAGGCTCGATCATAAGCCTGATTGCGTGCTAGTTCTTCATTGTTGGCGTCGCTCACAAAGTTGGGATCAGATATAGCCCGGGCAAAGTTGGTACCGGGATATTTTTCGACCAAATTATCGCGGTATTGATTGGCCCGAGAGACATTGCCCAGGTCCGTATGCCCCAGGTAGAGGTAGTACCAGCTTTCGGCTTCAAAATTAGATCCGGGGTAACGCTGGTTGAGCCCTTCCATTATTTCGACAGACTTCGCATTATCGTCTAATCGATCACGATAAAGTCGACCTAAGTTAAAGTAAGCTTCCGTCAGTTGTAGGCGCATGGTGTTGCGCTCGTTGTCGGTAGTTGGTACTTCGGAGAAGATATTGGCGACTTCGTCTTCGGTAACGATGGCGGGGCCATCGCTATGTATCTCTACATCGTCATCTCTACCGTCTGGAGAAAATGCTGCAGACTGGCTGCGTCGCCAGTTATCGGTAAGGGGGCGATCTCCCCAGACGCGGCTAAAGTCTCGTTCGCCACGGCGTACGGCACGGCTGTCGTAAGCCCAGAAAGACGAACCACTTACCGGTGCTACGAAACCAGGCTCATCGGTGGCGGTCTCCGTCCGGTTGATGCGCGCCTGGCGCTGTGCTTGTAGGATATCTTCGGCCAGTGCAGTGCGCTCTTCTGGCGATAATTCAGAGAGGGTGAGCAGGCTGTCCTTCAATTGGATATCCTGAAGGGTAGCGGCAATATCCGTCAGGCGATCGCGGCGTTGCTCGATTTGCGGGTAGCGGTCGTCCGTGCGCCCCATTACGTTGAGGGTACTGTCGTAATAGAGTTTTGCCGCCAGGTAATCAGCTGCCTCAAAGTTGAGATCTCCAAGCAGGCGGTAGGCCTCTTGCTGTTGAGCGGGGCCTGCTGTATTACTACCCAGGGCCTTACGTAAGTAGTCCATACCAGCTGCCTGGTCATTGGCACGCAGGGACACACTAGCCATCGCGTAGTAGATCTGGCTTTCGTAGGGTTGGTTTTTGTCTTGCCGACGCATTTGTTCCAGACGACGCAGCGCCGATTCAGCATCACCACTACCACTCAGATAGTCATTTTGAGCGACGTTGAGGGCAGCACCTAGCTCCAATTCATAGTCGGGTTTGGCGTCAATTACTTCAGCAAAAGCCGCCATGGCTTGTGCTGGTTCTCCCAGTTCCTGATGCAGCTGACCGACAATGTACCAGTAGCGAGCACGTTGCTGGCGGGTATTAGCCTGGGCGGCCGCCTCTTCCAGATAAGGAATAGCTGCGGTGGGATTATTACTCTCCAGATAAAGGAAGGCCTGTACGGCCAGGGCCTGGCTACGGATATCGGAAGCCGTTCCCCGATCATTGCGCATATCCTCTAGGATGAGCTGAGCCTGATCCATCTTATCGCGCTTGATCAAGGTCCAGGCCAGCCACAGTCGACCTTCCTGATAAGCAGGGCGATGGCGCAGGAAGTAGCCTTCGGGATTATCTCCGTATTGCTCACTACCGTCGAGTCCTAGATCGCGGGTGCGATTGAAGATGGAGATCATCCCAACGGGCCCTTCGTTGATGACTTCTTCGGGATCTGGAACGGTGGTTTCTGGTTCTTGCGTTAGCGAAGTATCCTGTACTACTCGGGGGGTGCGAATTCCCCGGCGGCGATCGCGAATACGTTGACGGCGTTGGCGATCTCTTTCTTTAGCGGCCTCGCGACGTTCTTTTTCGCGCTGTTTATTGATCCGGTCTCGCTCCTTTTGAGCGTCGCGTCGGGCACGGAGCCGCTCCCGTCGGGTTTGCTCAGCCGTTTGACGTCCCTGCGGCCCGCGCGGGCCTTCCTCTTCTTGGCCGGCCTGACTGTTGTTCGTCCGGTTACGTTTAGGCCGTGGGCGAAACTCGTTGACCAGATAACGGAAGGTTTTTTCTGCCGTTTCGTAGTCCTGCTTCAGAAACTGCGCCTGCCCAGCCAGGAGATAACTATCGTCCGTCCAGTTGCTGTAAGGATGTAAGTTGACCACAACGGCCACTTTTTCAATGGCTCGATCCAATTCATCGTTGACTACCGATGGGTTTTCAACGGCCATGAAAGGGAATAATGCCAGGCGTCGATTGTAATTATCGACATGCTGTTCTTCGAGGGTCAGAAAGCTCTCTTCTAAGATTTCATTGGCGTTAAAATAGCCATTGAAATGCGCGTTCATATTGTGCCAGGCCTTAGCAATTAGACCTTGTTCATCACGGCGTTTGCGTGATGTACAACTGACCACAATAAGGGCGAGAAGGAGAAGTGCGAGTAGTTGGGTTGCCTTTTTCAAGCTATGATCTCTTTTATCCGATCGGGAGGGAAGGAGATTAAAATTATCTTTGTCCCGATAAAAGGGACGCAAAGGTACAGGTTTTTCAAAGCCTTTGCGACTTTGTCTAACCAGAAGATGAAACGCAGGCTAGTAACAATAAAGTGTGGCTAGCTCTGGTTTTAAAATCCTTTGATATTCAGGTCATGGAAGAGGAAAAGCAGAAGCAAGGGCGCTGGGCACGCTTTAAAGAGAGCAGTCGTAATAATTACCGGCTGGTCATTATGAATAATGAGACTTTCGATGAGATCGGTTCTTATAAATTGACTCCGCTCAATTTGTACATTGCCCTCTCGACTTTGCTCCTGCTCTTGGCGATTTTGATGTTCTTTCTAATTGCCTACACGCCACTGCGCAAATTTGTGCCGGGCTACGGTGATGTTGTCCAACGCCAGGAGATGGTTCGCCTACAACAAACCGTGGATGAACTCATGGACGAGCTAGAGGCACAGCATTTGAAAACAGAGGCGCTGTACCGGACCATGCGGGGTGAATACACTACCGAGGAGGACGTTGCTGCGCCTGAAGAGGGCTCTGAACAGTTACCGGAACCAGTGCCACAATCAGAGGAAGAAATTCGTTTACGACGGGAGATGGAGCTCAACCGCATTGGCAACGAGGCTCGCAATCGGCTTATCGATGGCCCCGTCACCCCCAGAGATCAAGCCATCCGTCTTGAACAGCTGTTATTACTCCCGCCCATCACCGGAGAAATCAGCGCTGGTTTTAATCCTGCCGACGGACATCTGGGTGTTGATGTGCTGGCACCTAGGAACACCCCGATTAAAGCAGCTCTAGAAGGAATTGTTTTTCAATCCGAGTACACTTCTGCCCATGGTTACGTAATTGGCATTCAGCACGCGAATAATATTATCACTTTCTACAAGCACAACAGTCGCTTATTGAAGGAAGTAGGAAGCACGGTAAATGCTGGAGAGGCAATCGCCATCATTGGAAATACTGGTACTCGCAGCACGGGACCCCACCTCCATTTTGAGATTTGGCAAAATGGAGAAGTTGTAGACCCTAGCGATTACTTGTCGTTTTAAATGGCGCCCGCCGCTTCGCGATAGATTAAAGTCAGGACCGTTTGGCCTACCGCTCTTAAGGTACGCCGGTCGATGATGCTCAAATCATCTTTATCCGTATGCCAATGCTCCCCAAAGCCGGTTTCAGTATCCGTTTTGCGGTGGATAATATCAATCATCGGAATATTAGCAATGGTATTGATGAAGTAATGGTCATCCGTAATCGCTGATCCATTTTCTTCTACAAAATAGCTCCCGTAGCCTAATTGATAAGCTAGACGCCAGACCTTATTGACTACCTGAGGAGCAAATTGGCGACTATAGCCTTCAATGGGAAAGCGTGCTTTTTTAGCTCCCACCATATCTAATAATATACCGTAAATCGGGCGCTGCCCCTGAAAATTGCGGGCGAAATGTTGTGCACCCAGTCCCCAACTATCCGGGGAATTACTTTCCCCATAATCTTCGGCATCGAAGAAAACGATATCTACGCCAATTTCTGGTGATTGCGCCTGAAGCTGGCGAGCGATTTCTAGCAGTACGGCCACTCCGCTGGCTCCATCATCTGCACCGACTACTGCCGCCGCAGGGTCTCCGGTATTGAGGGGGCTATCCGCAATGTGGCGGCTATCCCAGTGAGCTGCTAATAATATGCGACGACGTAGATCGGGTCGATAGCGGCCGATGATATTGGTAGCTTCCAAATCTTCTCCGGTGTAAGCGCGAGCGATGAAGTCTTGCTCGGTGACCCGGGCTCCAAAGCGCTGTAGTTGCGCGACCAGATAGGCTTTAGTATTCGCGTGCGCAGCAGTATTAACTACTCTTGGACCGAACTCGACCTGGGCAGCCACAAAAGCAAAGGCAGAATCCCGATCAAAACGAGGAACCTCGACGGCGGCCGAGGCCGTGGAATTAACCGTCGTTTCGGCAGGGGAATCTTGTTGGCAGGCGACGACCAAAAGGGAAATAACTACTAGCAAAAACAATCCTAGGCGATTCATCATAAGTTGTTGGGGCTTGTTTTAGTCCAGCACTTCTTCGGCATCCACCATGATATACATCAAACGGTTGATATTGTCGTCGTTCAGCAGTAGTTTTCCGCGGATCGTGATTTTTTCTACCGTGTATTCAATGGGATCAGTTGCCGTTACCTCCATGACCGTTTCTGGCCCAGCTCCGCCACAAAAGAAACACATATTGTAAGGATAAGCTGAAAAGATAAACTCAGTATGGCCACGATAGCCTTCTACTGGAACGATATAGCCGCTTACTTCTACGATTTCGCCTTCCAATTCCAACACAGCATCACCAAATACTGGCACATCGACCTTAAAGCCCATCAGCTCATCATATTCCTTTTCGAAGGTTACCTTAGCGAGGGTACGCCATAGGCTGGGAGGAGGAGAAGTAGGGGGCGACTGAGCGAGCGAACTACTCGACAGTAGGGTTAAACAAAGGACCGGTAGAAAAATATTTTTCATCAATAATATTTGTTGCAAAGGTACGGGGCTGACTTTACTGCATTTGTTAGAATAATGCTAAATCCACTTAGATATAAGCTTTTTAGCAATACAATCTTAATATTTGTTAGGTTTAAACGTTCAAACACCTCCATGAGTCAACGAGTCATCTACGCAATTATCACCCTTATGACCCTAACCGTTCTCGGTTTGGCGGTTTTGCAGTGGTCCTTGATCAGAAAAAGCGTAGCTGCTAATTCCGAACAATTTGATCACGTTGTGCGCGATGCGCTACAAAATGCTGCGGAGGTGCAGGAGTCCCGGGAAAAGACCATGATCAACATTGGTAGCAATGGTTACAATAGCGCATTAGGCGGTATTCCCTCCATCACCGAGCGCAACTTACATAATGAAATCAGTGGGAGTAATCCGCTTTCCATTCCTGGTCAACGTTTAAACATTAAGCCTGAGGATCGTTACGCCAATTGGCCACTAGCTGAACGAGTAGACCTCGAGCAGTTGGACAACAGTCTACGTACTGCGCTAGAAGAAGGTGGGGTAGATACTCGCATCCAGTATGGTGTTTACTCGAATGATCTTGCGCGTTTCGTCATCCGGGACGGGCGAAAAATTTCGGAAAGAGAAGGCAATCCCGAACGCCATACCTCCTTACTGGAAAGTTCGTACAAAGTCGTGCTTTTTGACAACCGCACCGGAGAGGGCCCTGGCACTCTCTACCTGAACTTCCCTCACAAGGAAACGCATATCTGGTCGTCTCTTTACCGTATCCTCATTTTAACGGCCATTCTTATCAGCATGATTCTGGCTTGTTTTGCCTACGCCATTCTGACTATTCTGCGACAGAAACGGCTTTCGCGTATGAAAACTGACTTCATCAATAACATGACTCACGAGTTTAAAACGCCGATTGCTACGATTTCCTTAGCCGTTGATAGTATTAACAACCCTAAGATTTCTGGTAAGCCCGAGAAAGTTGAGCGCTTTGCCAACATAATAAAACAGGAAAATAAACGTATGAATAAACAAGTGGAGAAGGTGTTGCAGATGGCGCGCCTGGATCGACGAAAGTTAAACCTCAAACTCTCTCTGGTCAATCTTCACGAGCTTATTGACAAAGCAGTAGAAAATATCAGCTTGCAAGTTGAGCCGCGGGGAGGTTCCGTTAGCACTAATTTACAGGCCGAAAATGCAACGATAGAAGGAGACCAAACCCATTTGGCCAACATTTTCAATAACCTACTGGACAACGCGAATAAATACTCGCCGGAAGCGCCAAAGATTATTGTCAGTAGTGTTCAACTGGATAAAGGTATCTCCGTCACCATTACCGATCGCGGTATTGGAATGAGTAAAGATGCGCGCAAACACATCTTTGACGCCTTTTATCGTGTTTCTACTGGTAATCGCCATGATGTAAAAGGCTTTGGCCTGGGACTCAGCTACGTCAAAAATATTGCCGAAGTACATGGCGGTTCAGTAAAAGTCAAAAGTGAACTAGGTAAAGGAAGTAGCTTCACCGTTTTCCTCCCTTACCGTCAACCCGCTAACTAAGCTTTTACACTATCCCAAAGACGAAGTATTATGACCATGGCAAAAGATCAAATGACCGACACAAAAGTGGCCCGTATTTTATTAGTTGAAGATGACCCTAATTTCGGAGACGTCCTACGCTCTTACCTCGACATGCACGATTTTGACGTCACCCTAGCAACGGATGGACAAATGGGACTAGAGACTTTCCAAAAAGGAGAATTTGACATTTGTATTTTCGACGTCATGATGCCCAAAATGGATGGCTTCAGCCTGGCTAAGAAAGTACGCGAACAAGATACCCAGACCCCGATCATTTTCCTTACGGCCCGTGCGATGAAGGAAGATATTCTGGAAGGCTTTGAGTTGGGAGGTGATGATTACCTCACCAAACCTTTCAACAGCGAGGAATTACTGGCCCGCATCATTGCGATTCTTAAACGTACTAGTAGTAATGTTGACCCCGAGGACGAGAAAAAAGATTTTGAATTCGGCCGCTTCCACTTCAATTTCCCTCTACGCATTTTGACCTATACGCCTGATCAGGGAGAACCCAGCAAAGAAAAATTGAGCCCCAAGGAAGCCCAGCTATTACGCTTGTTTGCTTTGCGCAAAAACGATATCCTTTCCCGCAAGGAAGCGCTGACTAAAATCTGGGGTGAAGACAATTATTTCACTGCTCGATCGATGGATGTATTCGTAACTAAACTGCGCAAATACATCAAACCAGATGAAAATCTAGAGATCGTAAACATCCACGGAAATGGCTTTCAGCTCCTTGTCCGTGGCGAAGGAGAAGAAGCATAATTGCCGGTTCCTGTCATTTTTTGACCGGATACTAGTCTCACATTGCTTTTTTCCTTACTTTTGAGCTATTCCCAGCTTATGGGAAAGAATTAGTTTTTGGGATTATGATTATGGCTGGGCAAGCGATTGTCCAGCTTTTTTATGTCTACCAACCTCTAATATGTTGTATCGGATCGCCAAACCACTGTTGTTTTCACTGGCCCCAGAAAGGGCACACCAGCTTACAGTAGGTGCGCTAAAAGCCACTCTGGCCATCCCTTTAGTCAACACGGCCTTTCGCGCCCAGTTCCGTCTGGATACCCCAGCCCTTGAACGCGAGCTCTTCGGTTTGCGCTTCCCCAATCCCGTTGGTTTGGCTGCAGGTTTTGATAAAGATGGCCGTTACTATCACCATATGGCCGCCCTGGGGTTTGGCTTCCTCGAACTAGGCACCGTCACCCCTAAGCCACAGCTGGGCAATCCTCAACCGCGACTCTTTCGCTTACCCAAAGATCGAGCGCTGATTAATCGCATGGGCTTCAATAATGAAGGAGTAGACGCGCTGGCCCGGCGCCTCGAAAAATATGGTCGTCCAGGGAAAGCCATCATTGGTGGAAACATCGGCAAAAACAAAGTCACTCCCAACGAAACAGCCGTAGACGATTACCGCTACTGTTTTCAAAGGCTACATGCAACCGTTGACTATTTCGTCGTCAACGTCAGCTCTCCCAATACGCCTAATCTACGCGCCCTACAAGAAAAGGAACCCCTCACTCGCCTACTTAGCGAGCTGCAGGATCTCAACGAACAACTTGCCCCTCAAAGTGGCACTAGACGTCCCTTATTGCTCAAAATTGCACCTGACCTTAACGCAGCCCAATTGGACGACATCATCAGTATTGCAGCAGCGACTCAGCTCGACGGTATCATCGCCACCAATACCACTATTGCTCGTTCTCCTCTGCAATTACCGAAAGCTAAAATTGAAGCGATTGGTGCAGGAGGCCTCAGTGGTGCTCCCGTTCGTGATCGCTCTACGGAAGTGATCCGCTATTTGTATCAGCAATCCGATCGGCAATTAAAAATCATTGGCGTTGGTGGCATCGACAGCCCCGCAGCTGCCCTGGAAAAGTTAGCCGCCGGTGCAGCACTTATTCAGTTGTATTCCGGTCTGGTTTACGCCGGTCCCGGCCTGGTACGTGACATCAAAGGGGCTATTCTAAAGCAGGGGAAGTAATAGCTACTATCCTGATTTTTTCTCTCCTCCGCCAGAACGTCCTTTACGCCGACGATTGTTCCTTCTACGGCGTTTGTTCTTGCTCTTCTTTCCTTCTTCTTTCTTATCTGACTGGCCTGAAGGGCTTGACTCAGCTCCTGACTGAATAGTAGCAGGGCGTTTTTTCTTGCGGCGGCCTCCTCCTGAGGGAGTCTCCGCTTTGGCGGTAGCTGTCACTTCGCCTTTTTTCTCTCCCTTGCGGCCAGTGCGCTTCTTACGCTTCTTACGACGGCGTTTTTCGGCTGGTAACTCTACGGCTCCCGTTACATCGCCATATCCTGGCTCCTCGATAGCATCTTCGATGATGCGTAGTGTCGCCAGATCGCGCACCGCCTTACCTTCCTTATTAAGGGCCACAACCCGATGAACTTCGCTTACCGGAATAGCGTACAGTAAGCCGCGATTTTCCCGGTAGGTGTAATACATGATCTGTTTAAAGATATCCGTCTTAATCAGGATGGCCAACCCCGCATCGGTTTTCAGCTTGTCGGCTTTTTTCGGGAAGGCTTCCAGGGCTTCCATGTAAGTATCCAGTTCATAGTTCAAACAGCACTTCAGACGGCCACATTGACCGGAGAGCTTAGCTTGATTAATGGCCAAATTCTGATAGCGGGCCGCTGCAATATTGACGGATTGAAAACTACTCAACCAAGTGCTGCAGCACAATTCACGGCCACAACTTCCAATCCCTCCGAGTCGGGCAGATTCCTGCCGGGAGCCAATCTGCCGCATTTCGATCTTGACTCGAAATTCGTGCGCGAAAGCTCGAATTAACTCGCGAAAATCGACTCGCTTATCCGCTGTATAGTAGATGGTTGCCTTTCGGCCATCTCCTTGATACTCGACGTCCGTAATTTTCATTTCCAAGTGCTGGCTCCGAGCAATAGCTCGTGCCCGAACCATAGTTTTCACTTCTCTAGAGCGTGCCTCCTGCAGGCGGTCCAGGTCCGCTTGATGTGCGATACGTAGTACCGTCTCTTTGACTTGCTTGGTTTGTACGCCTTTCTTTTTCATCTGTAGGCGCACCAACTCTCCGCTTAGGGTTATGCGGCCAACGTTGTAGCCATTGCGTGACTCTACGGCTACCGTATCACCGGTAAAGCATTCAACCTCCCCCGTCAGTTTGTAGAATGATTTGCTAGCTCCTTCTTTGAAGCTAACTTCTACATAGCGGCTGGGTTGGCTATCGTCGACCCCAAGGTGCGACAACCAATCATACGTACTCATGCGATTACAAGAACCCGTACCACAGCTGCCTTTACTTCCACAGCCACGGGGCGTACCGTCTTCGTTCGTTCCTATATTACAGGCTTCACATCCCATCTTTTCCTTCTATTCTTAAGCCGTACGTTGAGGCACGGCGATCTTCGCGGCTCTGGGCTTCCGCAATATTTTATGCAACTGCAAACTAGCGTGCATAAACAGGATTTTAGGATGCGCATTACGCTCCACCTGTTCAATACAATCATTAACCACACCGACAATTTGATCCAGTTGGTCCAAGTCGATGAGTTGTGCCATTTTTTGGGCTGTTTGTACTTCCGCAGGTCCCAACCTCAGGTTGGCAACATCTGGTCCGCACACCCGCAGTTGCAGAAATTCGCGCCAGAAGTGGAGAGCATAGCGCAAAAATTCTTTTTGATTTTCCCGGCCCAGACCAGCAAAATCGTTCGTCCATTCCACCAGTTTAGTGGGACTTCCGCTGTGGCAGTTGCGCATCCAAGTCAAAAACCTTCGACCGTGATCTACGTCTTCGTTTTCCCCCAATCGCAGGGCTCGTTGTACATTGCCTCCACTCAGGCGGGCTGCCATTGCAGCTCCATCCGGGCTAGTCCCTCGATCTGCCAACCATTGTGCCACGGCTTCCTGGTCGGGAGCCCCCAGTTTACTCAACTGGCATCGGCTCAAGATGGTATTTAGAATCAGCTCCGGCCGCTCACTCACCAAAAGAAAAATGGTTTGCGGTGGTGGCTCTTCTATCATTTTTAGCAAACGATTACCCTCGTTGCCTAAGTATTCGGGCAGCCAAATCAACATTATCTTATAGCGCCCTTCAAAAATTTTCAGCGACAATTTGCGAATAATCGCAGCACATTCCTCTTTGTTTAGGTTGCCTTGCTTATTCTCAGCGCCGATGGCTTGTAGCCAGTCATTAGCCTCTTGATAAGGTTGATTGGCTAATGCTTGCCGCCATTCAGCTAATAAGCTATCACTAACCACATTGGTGCCAACTGTCGGGAAGGCGAAATGCAAGTCAGGATGCACCCACTTACTACTCTTTCTACAAGCCCGACACACCCCACAGCTATCTTCAGCCTGGCGATCTTCACACAGCAAATAAGTAGCCAACGCTAGCGCAGCTGGTAATCCTCCTCCTCCTGCCGGAGCCTGTAAGAGGCTGGCGTGTGGCATTCGGTCTTCTGCAGCCATTTGGCGCAGCTGAACTAAAGCCGGGGGTAGATGTACCAACTGACTAAATTGCATCGGCGAAAATTAGCCATAATTCACGGAAGCAGACCAACTTCTTCCCAACTAAGTAGCGACAGTGGGGTTATAAAATCACCCTTGCACACTTCATCATCGCAAGACCAGTCCCGTAAGCAATAATAATCATGCGTATCTCTGCCTTTCGCCGCGCCCACTTCAATGCCGCCCATCGCCTCTATCGCCCGGACTGGGATGATGACCGCAATGCGGCCGTTTTTGGCCTGTGCAGCAACGAATACTATCATGGCCACAATTATGATCTAGAAGTACGTGTCACCGGGGAAATCGACCCGGAAACGGGCTTTCTGATTGATCTCAAAGACTTAAAAGACCTCATCAAGCGTGAAGTAGAAGACTACCTCGATCACAAAAACCTTAATGAACAGGTCCCGGAGTTTAAAACCCTCAACCCTACTGCAGAAAACATCTGCATCCTTATCTGGCAACGCCTACGCGCTCAGCTTGACGACAAGTATGAACTGGGCGTCAAGCTCTGGGAGACCCCACGCAATTACGTGGAATATCCTGCCTAAGTTTACTTGAGCTGATCTCACTTTTAGAATGGCACGGGAACTATTTAGCGGAACGCCTGAGATAGGCACTGTAGTCTTGCTATTCGACCCTCAGCGCGCGGAGCGCACTGCCTCCGGAGCGTGGTATAACCCACTAACCTACCGGTGCTCCTGCGCTCCGCGCGGGAGAAACCTTCTGAACAACAAACAACGATAATCTATAACTAAGCCTACCAACTTCTGGGAAATAAGCTAGATTAGTATCCTTACACACCCTTTTAACAAAATGACACCCTCCTTTCAAAACCGGCCTATCACCAGGCAGTCGGTACACATAATTTACCGGTTAGCAAATAGCCTACCTACAGACACTGTCCGAGATATTGCTTCCAATCTACAATTCGAGGTAGATCAAGTACTCTACAGATTTGGTCCCAAATCAAGGCTAAAATCGGACCAATTATATCAACTAAGGTTGCAAGTCCAAGAAATAAAAAGGAAGTATCAAGAGCTATACGACCAACACCTAAACCAAGTAAGAGAAGGCCCAATGTACCTGTAATCCTCAGCGGCAAAAAAAATAGTAATAAATAGCTGGCTCCATCTAGAAAAAGCTGAGTCTCTAGAAATTGATGCTATTTCAGTGATGTCTAACCATGTCCACATCTTACTCTCTAATACGGATGAAAATGGATCTATCGATTTCAAAGATTTGCTTAGAAGACATAAGCACTTCACTGCCACCCAAATAAACAAGTTACTCCACCGAACCGGGAAAAGGCTTTGGGCTAAACATGCTTTTGATCGCGATGTTAGGAGGAAAACATATGGCACTGTGTTATGGTATATTCTAAATAATCCGGTCAAAGCGGGTTTGACCGAATCTCCTTTAGAATGGCATGGTAATTATTTAGCGGAACGCTTGAGATAATTACCTAAGCGGCCCTCCTACGCTCCGCGCAGAAGAAATCCCATTACAATAATACGATAAGTCAACACTCAGCGCGCGCGGAGCGCACTGCCTCCGGAGCGTATTACTATCCCACTAACTTACCGGTACTTCTGCGCTCCGCGCAGGAGAAAACCCTAGATAAATGGAGCCGATAAGTCAACACTCAGCGCGCGGAGCGCACTGTCTCCGGAGGAGAAAAAGGGGGCCTATTTAATCGTCACCTTTAGCGTCTGTAATTCATTTACACCGGCAGCACGCAAAAGGTATACCCCAGCAGGAAAACCTTCGGTATCAAAACGGGCTTGTTGCCCTCCGGGAATAAGTTGTACATTTTGCCGGCTCAGGCTGCGGCCATCAATACTAAGCAACTCCAAGCGCAGTGGCCCTGCACGTTCAGACTGGATCACCAATTGAAAATGATCATCTGCCGGGTTAGGAAAAACCATGAGTTTAGTCTCCCCTAGCACAGGATCTTCAGTACTTGTGTCTAAGCCCGGACCAACGACTACCCCAGCATTCGGCACGCGGGCACAGACATTGTCTCCTTCGGCAGTAGTTAAGCAAGCTTCACCGTCATAGTTGAAGAGGTCCAGCTGTTCGATATTGTCGATCCACCAACCGGTCACTCCATAGCTCCCATCCGACTTAAAGCGCCAGCGCACCAAGACTTCTTGCCCCGAATAATCCGAGAGGTCCAGTATCTGCTCCGAATAACCATTACTATTACCCCAATAGGCTTCTACCCCTTCCTCATCAAAGGTGCTTTCCTGGATTACTCCCCGGTAGCCATTGCGCATAAACTTATCCGCGACCCGGTCCCAGCTGTTGCCACCATCAGCACTGACCTCTACGATACCGCCATCCCAGGCAGCTTCGGTATCGTAAGCAGTGTAAAAGCGAAGAGCAGGCTGATCGCCCTGGATTAAAATCGGATCGATTGGCTGGATGGTCTGATCATTTTCAAACTCAGAATTCTCTACAAAAAATGCGAGATTACCTTCATAGACATTATCGGTAGTGATGTTCCAGAAGAAGTCACCATCCAGGTCCAGCGGAATAATGTCCCAGTCATCATCGCCGTTTTCTACATCATCGAAGAAGTAAGTAGTAGACCCAAGCGTTTCATCGGTGGTCACTCGGTAACCAATTTCAGCTTCGTCTTCAAAATCCAGATCATCCAGGCTAAAAACAATGGTATTCCCGACAACTTCAAAGTCATCCACTCCTACTACGGAAGACGGAATGAGGGTCATCCCAGCCGGTAATTCATCAACGATCTGGACCCCCGTTACAGTTTCAGGCTTATGGCTAACTACGGTTAAAAGAAAGTTGACCTCTTCGCCAGCATCAATCCTTTCCCGGTTACTGCTTTTGACCACTTTTATCGTAGGGATGCAACTGGGCAGCGTCTCGAAGTTTTCCTCATTATCCTGAAAGGCATTATCTCCTCCCTGATCAGCGAGATAGCCTAAACCACGCCGAGAAAAGATCTCCCAGAGCATACATTCGTGGGCACCATCGTGCAAGACAGCATCAGCAGCCAGGATGCCATCACGGCCATCGATCAAGCCGGGCGTACAGGCCGTAAACTTCATGCCTTCAATGACCAGCTCTACCGCCATGTTATTTCCTCCATTGCCCTGAATGAGGTCTTCATCGAAACCGTACATGTCTACAAAAGCCCAGTACATGTCCCAAAGAGTAGTCGCCCATATTTCGCCTAGAGCGTGGGGCCGCACGACGTAGATATCATCATCGTTTAGGTTACCCGTAGCGATGATATCATCGTAGGAATAATCGTTTACTCCAAAATCGGTTGAATAGCGCTTCTGGCGAATACCTGCTCCTTGTGGTCCGCTACCGCGGGCATAGTTGCCGATCCCTCTGGGTTCAGCACCATCTAGACTAGCCTGTGGCGAGGTTACCAACGAAAAGTAGTCTGACCAGCCTTCTCCCATTTGCTCTTGATTAAAAAGACAACTCGTATTGCCGGGTCCGCCCACCGTACGGTTACTGATACCGTGGCCATATTCGTGAGCAATGATTCCATTGTCAAAATCGCTATCGCGAGCTACCGAAACATCAGGTCGAACCAGGTTGACCGTAACGGTCTCTCCAGCAGCGAGGGCCACGCGAATACCTTCACAATCACTGTCAGGTATCATGACAGATGGTATGGTAGGGTCTGGCACCTCGTTAGTCGCCCCCATCTGCGATGGGCTGGAACTTTGTCCGTTACAGATGATAACGGCAATCGCGCCGGCAATTTCAGCATTGAGAACTTTCTGCTCAAAGAAGCATTCGCCGCGAGTAATCAGAGCGATGTTACCGAAAACCTCTGTAGCATTCACAATGGGCTCGCAGCAAAGCGCGGGTTGAGTAGATTCGTCGAAGGCTTCTACAATATTTCCTCGAAGGGTGTCCGTAGTGATATCGGGGCCAAAGGCCGCATCCACCCCAACGTAGGGGCCGGCAATATTAGCCGGCGACTCAATATTCAGTAAGTTTTCTTCCCCTCCTTCCCAGATATACATTTGCATACGAGGAGGGTTTCCATCAGGAGGAGTAGCGAAGTTAGCATTATTGGTGTCTGTCCCGTCCTGTGCTTCCCCCCGCACGGGGTCTCCACCGGCTCCGCCATTATCATAAGTGTTGCTCTGAAAGTTACCGGCGGGCTCATCAAAGCCGTGATGGTAAGTCAGATCGTGCATGATATTATTCATGTAAAACAACTGAGTAACAGAAGCATCTACCTGATTTTCTGGTTGCACTTCCAGTGAGAAGGGGAAGTCAAAAACCAGGTCTTCACCTCCTTCCACTGCATCCATAGCGGATGGGGAGTTGTCAGCAGCAATATCATTATAGGCGTATACATTATTACCGCGGGTAATGGTAAACTCTGGCCCATCGCTTCCATTCGTATCGTGCCAGCCAAAAGGCGAGGCGATGGGGTCCGCAGGATTGGTCAGAAGTTCCCGCTCTCCGTAGATCGGAGACTCTACCCGAAAAGGGAAGACCCGATAAGTGGCTCCATCTGCGAGCGTTGACGTCTCCGTTGATTCAGCAATGGGCTGTGCTACGGGGCGGGCACTGAAATGGCCATTACAGGCTTCCCCTGTGCTGTGTCGGTGGTTATGTTTACCAAAATCACAATAAAGGGTATAGTTGTTTTGAGCCAGGAGTCTTCCTGCAACAGCATCCAGCTGCAGCTCCCAGTAATCGGGGGTGTTGACCTGATCCAGTTCTAGTCGCCAGGCCAGTTGAATGCGGCCTGTGGGCGTCTGATAAAAGTTTAGTTGCACATTAATCGGGGAGTGGGCCACTTCCGGCCACTGGAAAGTCACTACCTGGCTACTGCCTCCGATGCGTTCGGGGCCTGTCTGAGGAATAAAACCCACTTCTTCAGCAGCGGCCAATAAAGCTATTTCGGCGGAAATACCTGCGGAAGTACTAATTGATTGACTGCTAAAACCACTGACTAAATTGGAGGTCTGGTGCACGAGTTCATCTTGGAAGTAATGCAGGCCTGCTTGTCCGTTGTAGACGGGAATCCCCTCCTGGTATTGCTGAATGATCAGGTGTTCGGTGCCATTGGCAGAGGCATACTGCTCCTTGAGTCGGAGATCAGCCACATCTGCAGCGCTTAAACCGAGCCGTTCTTTATCCGCCTTAAGCTGGTTAATGGCCCGCTGAGCGAGGTCGGAGGCCTGAGCCTGAAGGCCGCCTAGCGCAAGGGCAGGCAGGATCAACAAGATAATCGATCGTAACATGAGAAAGTTGGTTTAAACAGAGCGCCGAATGAATCGGTAGCAAGAAGGAAATCAAAAATAGCAATTGTATAGTGCCCAAGCAGCTCTTTATTAACTTGTGGGCGACAAAAGACTAGTATGCGCCCCTCTATCCTGCACTATGGCCTGATTATTCCTTTGATCGTTGGTATGGCCTGGTGGAGTCAGCAAGCCCCCAACTACGCTGCTAGTCCGGAACGAGAGATGCGTGGCGTCTGGATGGCAACGGTGCTCAACATAGATTACCCTTCGCGTCCTACAACGAGTGCTGCTACCCTTCAGGCAGAATTTCGTTCTCAGCTTGGGCGGTTGAAGCGCATTGGGATCAATACTATTTTTCTCCAAGTGCGCCCGGCAGCTGATGCACTTTATCAGTCCAACTTAGCGCCCTGGTCTAAGTGGTTAACGGGCCAACAAGGAGTAGCGCCCAGTAGCCAATTTGACCCGTTGGCTTTTGCCATTGAGGAAGCCCATCATCAGGGTATCGAGCTACATGCCTGGATCAACCCTTACCGGGTGGCCATGGACCTGGATAGCCTTACACTGGCGGGTAATCACGTCTTTTATCAGCATCGGGACTGGGTCCACATTTACGGGAATCGTATGTATTTGGATCCGGGACTTCCGCAGGTCCAGACCCACTTGCTGGAAATCGTCCAAGAGTTAGTGGCGAATTATGACCTAGATGGTATCCATTTCGACGATTACTTCTATCCTTACCCCATTTCAGGACAGGAATTTCCCGACAGCCTGACCTACCGCCAATACGGTCGCCGCTTTCCGGATCGGGCCAGCTGGCGACGCAACAATGTCAATGAGCTCGTAGCCCGCATTCACCGCAGCATTCAAGCAACCAAACCCTGGGTCCAATTCGGGATTAGTCCCTTCGGGGTATGGCGTAACCAAAGCGATGATCCTCGAGGAAGCGCTACCCAGGCCCAGTCAACCAGTTATGATGGTTTGTACGGCGATGCACTGCGATGGGCAGCCGATGGTACCGTAGATTATCTGATGCCCCAATTGTACTGGAGTATCGGCTATGAGCCAGCCGATTATGAGCTATTACTGGATTGGTGGACAGAAAACACTGCTCCTAGCACCCAGATATACGTCGGCCAGGCCGCCTACAAGGTGGGCAACAATCATGATACTCGCTGGGATGAGCTGGAGCAGATTCCCCGTCAGATCGACCTCAACCGCCGTAATAGCCGCGTGAGTGGCAGTGTATTTTTTAGCGCAAAATCGCTACTGCAAAGTCCGGTAGAATTTGATCAGCGGCTGGCCGATCTCTACCTGGACCCTGTGCTAATGCCCAAGCGCCTGAATCCTTCAGGATCTGCTCCGAGCCCCCCGAAGCTAAGACGTGTCCGGATTAAGGAGCGAGGACCGATGCTGGTCTGGGAGGTTGACAAGGAGGTGCCGGACAGTCAGTTGCCTTACTACTTTGCGATCTATCGCTCCCGTGCGGGAGAGGACCTAGAATTGCTGGATGTCAGTCCTTTTGGCCAGGGATGTCGACTTTACCATTATTTCGATGAGTCGGCTGAGCCAGAGGTTGACTACGAGTATGTCGTTCGGGCGATGGATCGTTGGCATCGGCAGAGTGCGCCCTTGCCATAAGCAGGAGCTGTGCACCACCCAGACCTACACCCTGACGAGGACCATGACCATACCCTACTGCTATACACCAGACTAGACCCTGCTACTCTGCTTACGCCACGGGTTACTCTCAGGCCCGGAGCTACGCACCACCCAGACCTTCACCCTGACGAGGACCATGACCATACCCTACTGCCATACACCAGACTAGACCCTGCTACTCTGCTTACGCCACGGGTTACTCTCAGGCCCGGAGCTACGCACCGGGTTAGAGATTTTGACCCCGCTGGGGTCAGGAGGAGGTAGGAGGTGATAATAGACGGGAAGCCTAATCGTAGCCGCTCAGCTTCGATGACATAGTAAGACCTACGAGCTAGGCTGGGCAGTACTATGCCCCCACTGGGGTCAGGAAGTGTAGAAGGGGGCGTGGCTTATACGGCACCGCCGACGGCTACGTGTACTTCTTCTTCGGGCTGGCCGAGGTAGCGCTGAGCTAAGTCTTGCAGCTGTTGGGGGCGGATCGTTTCTACGATGTGGATCAGCTGGTTGTATTCCTCGGGATGTACGTTTTCCATCAAAGCTTGCTGATAGCGTTCTATGGTATTGAGGGGACCATCGATTTCATTCATCAGCACGCCTAGTAGATAGGCGCGTAGCATTTCCATCTCTTGGAGGGAGATGGGGTCCTGTTGCAACTTATTGATCTCGTGATCGATCTCCCGGTTGACAGCCTCTAAGTTTTCGTTGGCTACATCGGCGCTGATACTCAGGTAGGAAGCGTAGCGCAGGTTATCCAAGCTGGAATCAATATTATAGGTATAACCTTTTTCCTCCCGAATATTTTGCATCAGGCGGCTCCCAAAGTAACCTCCAAGCAGCGTATTAAGCACTTCCAGGCCGGGAAGATCATAGTGCGCCAGCGGCCTGATCAAGCGGGCTCGCCTAATGAGGGTCTGTTGGGCCTTAGGCCGACTAACGGTTTTCAGGCCCGGAGCGAATACCTTGGAAAAAGGCTCGCGTGGGGCTAGCCTATTCCCGACGGGAAGTTGCCCCAGGTAGCGGTCCAGTAAGGATTCCGTTTGGGCATCAATCTGGCCCGCTAGTAGCAAGCGAGCATTGGCAGCATTGTAAGCCTGCTGGTGAAACTGCTGGAGTTGCTCTGGAGCTAGCTGTTCATAATGTGAAGCCTGGATGTCGTAACCATAGAAATGGTCTGGTCCGAAGAGGCCATTGGTTAGTTCGCGGTAAGCGATAGTATCAGCCTCCGTGAGAGCCTCACGCAAACTTTGCTTCGAGCGTTTGCAGAAACGTAGCAGGTCGTCAGGCCGAAAAGCAGGAGCCAGCACAACTTCGGCCAGTACAGGTAGTACGGCTTCTAAATGGGGCAGAATGGTATAGACCGTTACCGAAGCAGTGTCCATACTGCGTGACAGGATCAGGTTGGTTCCGTAATACTCGAAGAAAGCTTCGATTTCGGAGGCCGTTTTATCCTGGCTTCCTTCGGCCAGCATCAGATTAGTTGACCGCCCCAAAGCTGGTGCAGTCTCATAGGGTCGGCCGGCATTAAACAGCAGCTCTATCCGTAAAATGGGCCGGGAAGCGCCTTCTACTGCAGTGACCGGCAGGCCATTCCGCAGTTGCCAATGGCGAGCAGTAGGCAAGAGGAATTTACGGGGCAAGTGAACAGCAGGTGCCTGTTTGGGCGTAGACATGAGGTACAAAGATAACTCAGAAAAGGACTATAACGGAAGCACTCCATACTTCCACAACAAATAGTAGGGGTCATCACCTAATAAGGCGGCTTATCCTACTAAAAATAGTTTTTTAACACGTACTAAAAGGCTACTTTTGCACAAATGCCCATTCATGAAGTTTAGCGTCTCATCTTCCGATTTACAGAAGAAACTGCAACTGGCCAGTGGTGCCATCTCTTCCAATCCCGTACTCCCTATTTTGGAGGACTTCCTCTTCACCATCGCGGGGAATCAACTCACCATTGCGGCCACGGATCTGGAGACCAGCTTCATCACTCAGTTGGAAGTAAATGCCGACGGTGACGGCAGCATTGCCGTTCCTGCCAAGATTTTGGTAGACACCCTCAAGGCCTTGCCTCAACAACCCATTACCTTCAATGTAAACGAGGAAAATTTCGGCATCGAAATTACGTCTGCTTACGGCAAATACAAATTAGCCGGCGAAAACGGAGACGACTATCCCGACATTCCCGAAGCGACGGAAGTGGATACGGTAGGGGTAAGCGCAGCCTTCCTGACGGAAGGTATTAACAAGACACTTTTCGCCACCAGCACGGATGAATTGCGGCCCGCCATGACCGGCGTCTTCTTTCAGGTCGATTTCTCCAAGCTGATTATGGTGGCTACTGATGCTCACAAGCTGGTCAAGTACAGCTTGTCTAATGTAGATGGCGAAGTGACCAGTAGCTTCATTCTGCCCAAAAAAGCACTTAATCTCCTGAAGGGCGCGCTGCCCGGCACGGATGAATCCGTTGAATTGTCATTCAACAAGTCGAATGCCTTTTTCAAGTTTGGTGATACCATGCTGGTTTGCCGACTAATTGACGCGCGCTATCCGGACTACAACGCGGTTATTCCCGTCGACAACCCCAATGTGCTGAGTATTAGTCGTACCGACTTCCAAAACTCGCTAAAGCGTATTGTCATTTACGCCAACAAGACGACCAACCAGGTGATTCTAACTATTGCAGATGGTAGTCTAACCGTATCTGCCCAGGATTTGGACTTCAGCAACGAAGCCACTGAGCAACTAGCCTGCTCCTACGATGGCGAGCCATTAACCATTGGTTTCAACGCCAAGTTCTTGGTTGAAATGCTAGGGGTCATCGAAGGTGAAGAAGTAAAGTTGGAGATGTCTTCTCCCACCCGTGCCGGTATCTTGATGCCGATGGAAGAAACCGACGGTCAGGATATCCTGATGTTGGTGATGCCGGTGATGTTGAGTAATTAATTCGAGGAGGTTTCACGCAACGAGCGCAAAGGATGCTACGAGCGCAAAGATTTATTTTAGGACTAATTACTCTTCCTTTGCGCCCGTTCCGGATAATCGTAGCGTCCATTGCGTGAAATAGGTCAATCTAACCAGCCCTGTTTCAACCACAGCCCCTGTAGTAGCGCTCGGTATACCATAAAGGCTAGTAGCGTTGCCCAGAGTCCCCAGTTGCCATACTGGTAGGCTAGCAGGTAGTAGGTTAACAAATAACCGGCAAAAGCAATGATCATCGTCGTGCGCATAGCTTTAGCAGCCGTCAGGCCGATGAAGACCCCGTCGCAAATATAACAAGGTGTAGCCAGGACGCAGAAAACGGCAATAAATGGGAGGTACTCTCTAGCGGCGGCCAGTGCGGCAGCAGCGTTTTCTTCCGGGGCGAAAATTTCCAAAATGGGATTGCCCAGTAGGTAATAGATCAAAGCATAGAGTACAGCCAGCCCCATTCCCCAGGCAAAACTGAGTTGTATGGACTTCCGCAGGTGTTGACCTTGGCCCGCACCGTGATACTTACCTACCAGACTTTCGGCAGCAAAGGCGAAGCCGTCTACTCCGTAGCTCATCCAGTTGACTAGCTGTAACAGAATTACATTAGCTGCAATCACGGCAGCCGTCTGATCCGCATTGGCCCAGTTGTAAAAGAGGGCGAAACTCAAGGTTAGGCAAAGAGTGCGTAGAAAGATATCACCATTGATCCGCAGGAAAGCTGTCAATTGATCGCGGACCATGATCTCGGCTCGCCGCCAGTAGTCGCGTAACCAGCCGTAGCGATAGGCCAATAGTCCAATACCGACAACCAAGCCCAGATATTGGGCTACGACGGTCCCCCAAGCCACTCCAGCAACTCCCCAGCCCGCCCAATTGACCAGCGTGTAGCTTACCCCCATATTAGCGACATTAATCAGCAGTGTCAATATCAAGGGAAAGACGGCATTCTGCATACCGAAATACCAGCCAAAGAGGACCATCAGTCCGAGTGCCGCAGGAGCAGCCCAGATACGGATATAGAAGTAGGTTCGTACCAGTTCCTGGTGTTCTGTTTGGATATTAAGCAGCCCCTCCACCCCGGATAGTATCGGGTATTGTAAAAGAACAAATAAAACGGCAAGCACCGTGGCGACGAGGAGGCCACGGCCCAAAATCGCCGTCATCTCCTCACGATTTCCCCGGCCGTAGGCCTGCGCCGTGAGCCCAGTACCCGCCATCCTCAAGAAACCACAGTTCCAGTAAATGAAGTTGAAGGCCATACTCCCCATTCCAATTGCCGCAATGTGCAACTGGCTAATCCCCCCCATTAAAATGGTGTCGTAACTCGACAATAGAGGTACCGAGATGTTACTCAGAATATTGGGTACCGCGAGGCGTAGGATTTCCTTATTCACCTAACGAAGGTGCGGTTTTATCCATAGCTAATCCTAACCCTGGGCAAAAAAATAGCCGACAGTGGTAAGATTCTGGGTCAAGTAATCATAGGGCGTCAGACATGATTGCTAACAAAACCCTTAACATCATGAAAATCACCCCTTTTTTTGCTTCCCTGCTTTTGGCCATTGGCTTTCTATCCTTTAGCAGCTGTATTGACGACGATGGTAATCCCGTTACTCCCGTAACCCTATGTACCGATGTCAATTACCTCGGCTTTCGGGCAGATGGGCAGAGCCCAGGCACGCCCATTGAAGTTGTAAGTAACGCTACTGCCGACTTCAGTACCACCAGCTTTGTGGCCAACACTTCTTTTACGCCCTCCGTCAACACCATCGGTAATAATAGTGCGGCCTGGGATAATGTCGGGTTACGCATGGTTTACATCGACCAGTGGAACAATAGTGGTCTTTGGGTTTACAACTTCGGTAGTACGGTAACTCAAGTATCCGTCCCGACGGCCAACCCCATCACCGCTCCTGAATTCATCAACGGACAGCTCTACGTCGTAGAAGTAGACTATAGCGCACAAATGCTGCTACTGCGACCGCTGAGTATTGTAGGAACCACGTCGGTACTGGGTACGCCATTACACGTAATGACCTTTGCCAACTTCCCCTTCAATCCAGACACCGTAAACAACTATCTCTACAGCAGTAGCGACCAGAGTAACCAGCTGTACATCATGGGGACCGAAAAGTTGTTGATTTATGACGTAACCACTTTCAGTGCAACGGTCGTGGGCCTACCAACTGGCGGGCGACATTTGGACGTCGTTTGGACGCAAGATGGGACCTTACTTTCCGTTTTCCATAGCGCCAGCGGTAGTAGCGACCTCGTCAGACTGGACGTAAGTGGACCTACAGCTACTAGTGCAACAGCAATCAGCGGACTTGATGTCAATCCAGAATCTATTGCTCTCGTTTACAAAGAATGTGGTGACCGGCTGCACATCATGACGCACTTTGTCTTTGGTGGCAGTGGTGTAACGACTCGTTTCTATGAGGTAGAAATGAATTCCCTCGGTATGATCAGCCGTGATTTTCCGGGCTGGATAGTAGGAATTGCTCACCGCTACTAAGTCGTCGCCAACCCAATAATCCTTTGAACCTTGGCCGCAGTCTGCTTTCACTGAGCAGCTGCGGTCAACTCTTTAGGGACCAGGCCGTTTGCCATTACAGCGAGTAATTGTACAATATGCCTTCTTCTTCCCACGGCTGGAACTTTGACCATTCCTATGCCGGTTTACCAGACGTCTTTTTTCGTGAGCAGGCTCCTAGCCCGGTTACGCAGCCCGAGGTCGTAGTCTTTAACGAAGCACTCGCTGAAGAACTGGGCATTGGTTCACTTTCCAGTGACCTTCAGGCACAAGCAGTACTACTCGGTGGCAATCAACTTCCACCTGGTGCGCAGCCCATTGCGCAGGCTTATGCTGGTCATCAATTTGGCCATTTTACCATGCTGGGAGACGGGCGGGCAATTCTACTAGGAGAGCAAATTACGCCTGCTGGACAGCGCTTCGACATCCAACTCAAAGGTGCGGGCCGCACGCCTTTTTCCCGACGTGGAGACGGGCGAGCTACCCTGAGCTCAATGCTACGAGAGTACCTGATGAGCGAAGCTATGTATCACTTAGGGATTCCAACTTCCCGAAGTCTGGCCGTAGTAGCGACGGGTGAGCAGGTATATCGTCAGCCGATACAAACAGGCGCTGTATTGAGTCGAGTAGCCAGCAGCCACCTGCGCGTGGGCACCTTTGAATTTGCCAAACGGTTCGGAGACGAATCAGCCGTGCGTATCTTGATTGACTACGCCCTGGCCAGACACTATCCAGAGCGTGTTGGAAGCGAACGCCCTGCGTTAGCCTTGCTGGAGGTCGTTATGGAAAAACAGGTGGCCCTGATCGTCAACTGGCTGCGGGTGGGCTTTATCCATGGGGTAATGAATACTGACAATATGGGCATCGCCGGAGAAACCTTCGATTACGGCCCCTGCGCGTTTATGAATGCCTACGACCCGAAGACGGTCTTCAGCTCGATTGATACGCAAGGGCGCTACGCCTATGGCCATCAGGCTAGAATAGCCCACTGGAACCTGGCGGTGCTGGCGGGTGCTTTGTTGCCCGTTGTAGACCCTGATGAGGAGTTGGCACTGGAGCTCGTGCGAGCATCCATTGACCGCTTTGCGGACCTATTTACCGAAAGCTGGTTTCGGATGATGTTTGACAAACTTGGCCTAGTCATTGCTCAGCCATCAGACCGCAAGCTGGTGGAGGAACTACTGCTATTGATGCGCACACATCAGGCAGATTTCACCCATACTTTTCTGGCTTTACGGCGAGAACAACAGCCAGAAGAAGCTATCACTGAAGACCCTGATTTTCAGCAGTGGTTCGAGCGTTGGACCCAACGGCTCAAGGAGCAAACAGACCGCACTGCTGCGCTGGACTTAATGACTCGTAGTAATCCCGTAAGAATAGCCCGCAATCATTTGGTTGAAGCAGCACTTGAAGCCGCCGTGGCCGGTAACATGCAGCCCTTTCATCAACTGGTCAGAGACTTGCAACAACCTTACAGAGATACTGGTGAGGAACCCGCTTTCCAGTCGGCTCCTGCTGGTTTTGACGAAGGCTATAAAACCTATTGTGGAACTTGAGTTGTGGATTTTGCTGATTTGGCATGACATTGAGAGCATCAAGACCATTTAGAGCACCAAGAAGTGCTGTAGTACTACCATTTACAATGCATTGTTAACAGTCAAAATAGCCCTTCCGCACAGAGCGTGGGTTTAGCGGATATCCCTCAGTACATGGTATTGGGGTTATGTTGGATGTAGACAGCACCAACCTATTTTTCGACCGCTTCTCGTGGCTGGCCTCGGTAGGCCATGCGGTAAAAGGCGATAGCATTGGCTTTGTTTTTTTGCAAGGACATAGGAGGTCGTTGTTGAACGGAAAGCTTCCACTACTTCAAAGCTTGGATTTATACAAATCATCCATCACCAACCCAGTAACCTAATCATAAAGAATTGATCACTTAGAATCAGAATAGAACTCACGATGACCACTAAGACTGTCAGGCTGACCTGAAAGCGCCAGCTTAGTTGGTAGTGTTTAGCGGTTTGGTAGACCATCCAGCAGAGTAAGCCAGCAACCAGTATGGGTAAGGTATAGGTACCAATTCCCAATTGATTACTGATCCAGCCTTCATCGTTGAGGTTGATAATGTTCATTGCGCCCGCCACCAAGCGCATGTAGCAGGCCGTGAATAGTGCCGCGTACCAGTACTTATTCCAGGAGCCGGACCTAAGGAAATAAAAAGCCGTAATAGCTTGCAATAAGGTAATGATAGGACCAGCAGCAGCAATTAATAAAGCATGCGTAGTGGTTGGGCTTTGCCCACTTACCGACCAGACTTTGTTGAAACTCATAATGGCATCATACCCCAGGGCCTCACTCATTAGCCAGTGAGCAAATTCATGAACCAACCAGGTTGCTACCACGATAGCTGCAACCGTAAGGACATATTTTAGCGTTATCTGCTGGGTGGTCATATCTTTAATAGATTGATGGGAAAGATAATGACTGCCCCCTACCTACTCTGACAAGATATTGTGTAGCCGCTTAGGCCAAAACGTTATCTCCGTCCTAAATAAAGAAGCTTCTTACATATCTAAGCAACTACTCTTAACTTCAATAAACGCCAATCTGTGGACGAATTGGGCCACATACTTTAGGCCATCCTGTTTGATCATTCGATCTACAAAGATCGACAATGATGGCCTTGCTTTAATCTAGACTCTTCATTACATGGCGTAAGAGTAGAATTATTTTACTGGATAAATTCCACCTCGGTAGGCCTGGTCGTGGTAACCCTTTACTCCTATTTCTTCCGCCAATTGACTTTTGAAAGGCCTTCCTTCGTGCAAGCTTGCCAATAGATAGCGGAAGTCATACTTTGGTTCCCAGCCCAGCTCCCTCCTTGCTTTTTCATTAACGTATACCCTCCCTATTTTCGGAAACATTTTCCAGCCCAGCTTTTGATAAAGCGCTTCAAAATCCGGGTACAATCTTCTGATAACCGAAACGGCATCCTGGTTTAAGTCCGCCAGGTCCTTCTTTTTAAAAGGGCTGGTAGCGCTGACGATATATTTTCCAAACCTGATTTCTTCTACTTTTTGTAAGGCTAAGAGGTGGGCAGAAACAGCATCTTCTATATCTACCCGCCTATTCAAATATTCATTAGCCTTGATATTTAGATCGGAGTAAACCCCTCTTTTTTCAGGATCATCATCTACTTCCCAAAAAAAGCGGGAGGTTTTCAAAATGATGGTAGGTAAGCCTTCATTCCTAGCAAACAATTGACATATATCTTCTGCTGCTGTCTTGCTTACACCGTACACATTTTTAGGTTGGCTTTTTAATTCTTCATCCACCCAAACAGCAGCCTCTTTTGTCTTTGGTCGAAGGGCATCACCAAACGTACTAGTCGTACTAGTAAAAATGACCCCTTGAACTCCGCTACGCTTCGAAGCTTCTAATAAATTCAGCGTAGACATAACGTTGGCCTGAATAAAGTCAGTTTTGCTGTGGGTCACCACGTGTGGCTTGTGAAGGGTAGCACAATGAATAACGTGGGTAATTTCAGCTACAATTTCCTCGACGAAGTCCCTGGCTGACAAATCACCTATTCGCTGGGTGTAAGCGCCTTCCTTCAAATCAACTCCGAGATAAGGGATCCCCTGCTCTGATAGGGTTCTGGCAATAGCTTCTCCTAAATGACCACTGGTTCCACTTACTAAAACTTTCATGTTATGAAAGTGCTCAATTTAAATCTGCTCACCAAGCCTGCCCAGGGTTAATTGAGGAAAATCCGCTAAAAAGAAAAGCCCCACTCCTTTCCGGAAGAAAAGAGCAGGGCTACTTTAGTAATTGACCCTTCTACTGAAGTGGAGTTGACCTCCTACTAGCCAACTGGAATCGCTTTCCACATCGTACCACTTGCGTTAGTCTGTGGAGACAAGAATGCCGCGCCGTCTAGCGTATTCTCGCTGGAATAGCCACCATTGCCTTCCAAGACCAGACCTTCCTTTTCTTTGAACATAGTGGTGAGCTGGAAGTAACCATTTCCGAGGTCGATTTTCTTCCACATGGTACCAGAGGCGTTGGTCTGTGGAGATAAGAAAGCCGCGCCATCTAACGTGTTTTTGTCACCGTAGCCGCCGTTACCTTCCAGAACGACACCTTTATCTTCCATGAAAAGGGTAGTCAATTGGAAGTAGCCATTATCCAGAGGGATAGCCTTCCACATCGTGCCACTTGCATTTTCTTGAGGTGATAAAAAGGCGGCTCCATCAAGCGTGTTTTGGTCGCCCAGGCCACCGTTCCCTTCCAGGAATAGGTTGTCGGCCTCTTTAAACATGGTCGTTAATTTGAATACTGCTGGGAAATCTGCCATTACGACATAAGTGTTTGTGAAACTTCTTAATCTAAGCGGGTAGTAGCTGGTAATCTTTTCAAGCTGGGCTTTGATAAAGTGTTTCGGTGATTAGATGGTCGCAAAACTACATGGCTAAACAAGTTGTCACAATAGGCAGATACACGTGAAATACATAGGTATAATCACCTAATCTTACGTATTCCCTAAAAAAAACAGCCTTCAAATAGAAGAATCCTAAAGCGATAACTAAAAGATACGATCAAAACCCGCCCCATTAAAGCGGCACACACTACCGTCGCCCATAGCGAACCACAGCTCACCATTGCGGGCAGAATAAATCTGCCAGATGTGGGTGGTTGTTAGGCCATCTTCCAGTCCGTAGTTGGTCATCATTTCGCCATCGTAGACCCAGGCACCGGTATCACGATCACCGAACCAGATATTGCCTTCGCCATCCTCACCAATAGCAAAAATATGCTCGAGCGTTCCTGCGGCAGAACGGGCACCGCCGATTGGAGTAGGACTATTCGTTGTTAGGCCTTGCTGGGCAGAAAAATGGATAGTCGTATCCCCATCATAGCGCAGGGCACCGATCCCGTTGTTACCGATCCAGAGCGTCCCTTGGCTATCTTCATAGATACTGCGGACGTGGAGGTAGCCCGTTGTTTCATCCAGGCCCAGTTGCTCATTATCAAGCAGTGTGAAGTTTTGGCCATCGTAGCCGATAACGGCTCCGTAGGTTCCCATCCAGACCATGCCATCCTTAGCGCGAGCGAAGGGGGTCGAAATAGAGTAATAGGACTCATCACCTGGTTCGGAGGGGAAAGGAAAGGTATGGAAACTAAGGACATGGCCGTCATAACGGTATACCCCAGGTTCCCCTTCTAAATCATTATAGCCCGTGGCTTCGTCACCTTTAAGCCAGAGATCACCAGCTCCACTTTGCCAGTTTTGCTTGGCGAGGTAATTTTTCCAGCGGTGGGTAGTAAGGGATTCGCCATCAAAACTACTTAGTCCCTGACCGCATTCAAACCAGACGTGGCCATTCACATCTTCGTAAATCGAACGGACTTGGTTATTACTCAAGCCATCCGCTACCGTATAGTAGGTCATTTGCTCCCCATCGAAGCGGGCCACTCCTTCCTGGTGGCTACCAAACCAAATATTGCCGTGACGGTCTTCCAAAATGGAACGGATACCGCTGGTAAAGGACAGGCGAATGCTGGTGTCGATCGAACTATGGGGATATTCATACGCTGCTAGAGACGGTTTAGATGCTACCCCCCAATTAGTGGCTTCCGTCATATCCAGAACCTCTTCTCCGTCAAACTTCCATAGCCCGTGCCTTCCCCCCAGCCAAAGGTGGTGATTTACGTCTTCTAGAATAAAGAGAATTTGATCGATACCTTGTCCATTCTGATCCGTAAACGCAGTAAAGGTCTCTCCGTCAAAAATACTGGTTTCACCGATTCCGCTACCTAGCCAGATTCGTCCTTCCTGGTCTTCGAAAATGCACCTAATATTATTATTAAGGAGTCCGTCTGCCTCCGTAAAATTGCGGAAGCTCGTCCCGTCATAGCGACTGAATCCGTGGTGTAAAGTGCCAAAATAAATATTGCCCGATCGGTCTTGCATCAGGGTTCGAACCATGTCATATACTAAGCCGTCTTCGGGCATAAAGCGCCTAAATTGCTCCCCATCATAGCGGCTCACCCCTCCGTGAATCATCGAGGGAAACCAAATATTACCCTCCTCATCCTTTAGTAAATCCTGGATAATATTATGGTGCAAACCATCTTCCTGCTCGCGGCCTTCATTTAATAGGTGCTGGGTGTATTGTTCTCCGTCATAGTAGTAGGCCCCGGCTCCATCAGTGGCAATCCATAAAGCGTCTTCCCCATCTTCAACGATGGCCATGACCTGGTTCGGGTTAACAACTGGATAAACCTTGTCTAGCCAGAGGCCGGAAGTATCACTCTGTGGAATGGCAATGGTAATAAACTGTTTTCGATCGTAGTGACAGATTCCTTTGCTCGTACCTAGTAGTAAGTTTCCGTGTTTATCCTCCGTAATGGAGGCCACCTGATCATCACATAATCCATGTTCTTCCGTAAACTGGGTAAATTGCTCCCCATCGTAGCGATACAGTCCGCCACCGAGACTACCAAACCATAAGACGCCTTCATGGTCTAGCAAGCCGCAGTAAACGCCTTGAGCAAAGTTTATCGGGTCTGCCTGCTTTGGCCGTGGCTCCTCAGCTGAGGGAATTTCCTCTGCTATTGAATCCTGATTATAGCCATGACAACCATAGGCTATACTAGCAGATAGGATTAAGTAGAAAAGCTGAAAGCCTGGATATAATTGCACGTTCGTAGAGCTTAGTTAGCCTAAGCTATATCAATAGGCAGGAATCTGGGGTGATTTAAATAGCGTTTAACAGCTGGCTAACAACTTTTACTTTTTTGTACTTCCGCAGGTCTGTCCCCGGAACGAACTTGGCACCCTTGCAGGATTTGGTCGAGATTAATGACAATGCCCACTATGCCCCCCTGCCGGCAAGCTTTCAGAAGCTGTAACAATTTCGACCTTCTTCATTAGTTCCTCTTTACTGTAATAACGGCCGTCAAGTAGCATCCCCGTAATCGACTCGGTATGTTCAATCGCATCAAGAGGGTTATTAGCTAAAATCAGCAAGCTGGCTTGTTTACCAGTTGCGATGGTCCCGTAATGATCTTCCAATTGAAGGTATTTAGCGGCATTAATCGTAGCTGCCTGAAGGGCTTGTAATTCGGTTAGTCCTGCTTCTTGTACGAAGATCTGCATCTCCTCATGCAGGCTCCAGCCAGGAATGACAAAAGGGCCTGGATAATCAGTTCCCGTCAAAAACTGCACGCCACTATCTGCCAACGGCTTGATGAGTTGGATCATCAATTGGTACCAGGCAAGTTCAGCATCCAGCATTTTTTGATCCGCTACACTGATTGGTTCGTTTTTACCACTCAGCCATCCTGAGACAAAGCTTTCGGGCATGTACTGCAATCGATCATCTCCCAGGTAATTGGGGTCTAAATCTCGCTGAAATCCCTTATGAACCGTGAAGGTTGGACATAGGTAAACGGCTTTCTCCCGACTATAGGCTTCGATTAACTCGTCTACCCGATTGGCATCGTAAGTCGCAATGATGTGATCAAATCGTTCATAGAAGGCAGCACCTACAAAGCGGCCAGACCGACTTTCTTCAATGCGATCCAGGCCTTCCTGTTCGGCAATAGTCGCTAATACGTTATATAGGTGGTCAAAAGTTTGATGCCCGGCAGCAACGGCCGTCGCTAAGGGGACTTTGTTGGGTAAATGGCCCGCAAGAGGTAAATCTTGCTCTCGGCATTCGTCAGCAATAGCCAGATAAACCTCCTCCGCTAAATTGAAATATACTTTGATAAAATCTGCCCCCGCTTGCTTTTGCGCTCGCACTAAAGCCCGTCCCTCTTCCGGAGTACTCGCTACCTGATAATCATCTCTTGAAGGAGGGTCCCCATCGATGATTGGCCCGGCACTAACAATTTCAGGCCCAATAATCTCAGCTGCATCCAAGCTACTTTTTATTTGATTAATCGCGGGCAAGTCACCATTCATCTCTCGGACCCCCACCACTCCATTAGCTAATAGTAAGGGGCTAAATTCTTCATAGACCCACCAGGTATGGACGTGCGTATCCCAGAAGCCCGGTATCAAGTATTGCCCACTACCATCAATCGTGGTATCTATCTGGTAATTGATTTTGGCATCCATTGATTCGATGGATACAATAGTGTCTTCTTGAATTAGGACATTGACCGAGTGCTCAATGTTCCCATTCTCCACGTGAATAACATTGATGTTTTCGATTAGCAGATCTCCAGTCCGTTCTTCTGCAGAGCAGCTAAAAACCAACAATAGGAGCAGGGAAGAAATGTATACTATATGGTTCATTGTCTTGCTCTATATTTTTTTTTCCAAGGTCGATAATTCAATCTCGACAGTCCTTACAGCATAAGAGCCGGTTAAAGTCGACAAATAATAGCTTGAGCCATCTTTAAATAGCTGAAAGCCCAATTTCCTTTCATAAATCTTTCGCGTACCTTAAGCTTCATAAATGTCATACTTTTCGGATACCGTCTTCATCAAGTCGGCATCCGCAAAATCTTCCGCCGTCATTTTAGAAAGTTCTTCCAGGAAGAGGTCGAACTGTCCATTTTTAAAGATGGTCAGCATTCTACCTCCAGCGGCACATTTGGCTTCGTGCCAGACGTTGGGGGGAACGGTGATGGTATCTCCTGCTCGAAGAACAACCGTTTGGTCATCGAAGACGAGCTCCATTTCCCCTTCCAGCATGTAGAAGACCTCGGTCATTCTTTTGTGGTGGTGGCGCGCCAGGTGGAAGCCTGGTTTGAGGGTGTCTTCGATCAGGCATAACTCGCCGTTGGTGTCACGGGAGGAGAGCTTGATATAGCAATGATCTTGAGCGTAGTCGTAGTTTTCTCCTTGTCCTTGAGCAATATAGTTGTGGGTGGTCATGACTTATATAATTTTTATTCAACGAATCTGCTCAGCTTAGTTATCCTCCAAACTGATGGAAGTCGGATATGGTCAGGTAATACCCATTCGGATCAACGACCGAAAACTCCTTATGGTGAGAATTAGGGTTGAGCTGGATTTCTCTTTCCACTGGATGCCCCATTTCCTTCAGCTGCTGCCTGATCAGCTCCAGCTTAGTAGTTCTTAAATAAAGAATAAGTCCATTGCCCGGTCGAATATTGGATTTAAGCATGCTTGGGTGTCCGTGTTCCCCCCATTTATGAAGACAAAGCACTACTTCTCCTTCTTCATCGACCAAAATGTCAAACTCATCTCCTCCATGTTTACTCTTGCAGCCCAAGACGGATTGATACCACTTTGAACTAGCTACTACATCTTGTACCGCAATTATGGGATCGAATTTCATATCGGGTGCTCGCTATGCTGCTTCCTGACCTTAAAAATACACTTTGACGAACAAACTGAAAGTACCTACTCCCAACTTCAACAGTCTGGATCTGCTTCCTCATAAGATAATTGCTAAAAAGCGTATTAGGGTCCTCCAAAACAGTGACTTGCACTTACTTTGGCTCCAAGCTCATCACGTATTCGTAGCTCTCGATCAAATAGGCCGCTAACTGATTATCATCCTGAAACATAGCCTCCGGGATAAGGACGTAGCCGCGCATAGTAGCTCCATGTGATTTGAAGACCGTCGTTCCCCATTCCTCAAGATACTTAGTCTGGACCTCTTTAGAAAAACGAATACCGAGCTCTCCATCCTTATTTAGAATGGAAAACATGTAGCCATTGGCAGAGGTGTAGGGTACGGTTTTACCCTTCCTTTCGAACTGCGGACATTGATCAACCAAGGCATCGTAGCGTGCTAATTTTTCTTCCCACATAGCTATTGTTTTTCGACAGCTTCTTTAAACTGTTGCATCCATTTCTCCCCTTGCTTGCGGTATATGCCTGGAAATAAGATCGCCATTAATCGTGGCATGACCCAGCTCATACGGGTATACTCGTATTGGTAATCATAACGCGTCTTGTCTTCGCTGAGGGCAGTAAAGCTACACTTCATGGTATTGTCCATATGTTGGTGCTCATAGAATGCTTCGAATGCATGCGGCAGCTGATTGGAAGCGATGGTTTCTTTCATAACCATCTCTTTACCACCAAACTTGTAATACATTTTAGATACCGCTCCTGGTGTTCCTTCCACTCCGCTGAGCAGCTCTTTACTGACGAAGCCATCCTGCCACTTATGGAGATTACGACTATCGGCGAAAAAAGCGGCGATAACCTCTAATGGTTGGTTGATCTCCAGGCTCCCTGAATATTTCATCATACTTCAAAGGTTTTGATTACCCTGCATAAGTAATCCATCTCTCCAAAAGGATGGTTTCAAAACCCTTTTGTAACCTCAGCTCTCTGTCTTTTTATCGTTTCTGAGTTGCTCAAGGTAGGCAGAGGGTGACATCCGCTCTAAGTCACGAAAGGCCCGATAAAAGGATACCTTATTAGCAAAACCAGAGGCGTAAGCAACTTCAATCAATTTAATCGATCCTCCTTCTGAATTCTTTAAAATTTGTTTGGCTTCGTTCAAACGGTAGCGTTTGATCAACTGTTTGAAGGAACAACCGAAGCGCTGGTTGATCAATTCTGATGCCTGACTCGGGGAAAGTCGAACTACCCGGGCCAATTGGTCCAGGTTTAAGTCTTCGTCGAGATAGATCTTCTCATGTTCCAACTGTTGCAAAATACGCTCTTCGGCGCGTTGGCGTTGTTCCAAACTACCCAGATCGGGCGGTCGAGTATTGAAGAAGGTCGATTGATTGATGAGCTTGAAAGCGATGGCCTGGATGATGAAAGTCATGCTCAGCATGCTGAGCTGATTGATCAGCGCCCAATTGAACTGCCCCAGGGGTTGAATCAAGAAATAAATTAGGTGCAGTCCCAAAAAGACTGAATAGGCCAGCAGGATGACACGGTACCAATTGACCAGTGCATTATTGGCCACCTGTTGCCGAAAAGCATGGAGTTGTTGCAGGCTTCGCCAGATGTAAATGCTAATGTAGACGAAAAAGCTCAGGGCGAAATAAAAGCCAAAATCGCGGTAGGACGGGATGGCCTCCATAAAGGCCTGAACGGAAGCTAGCTTCTCGGCCCCGCTCAGGAAATAGAAGGGCAGGTTCATCACCAACAGTAAGCAAAAAGGGATGAGGTGCCAGCCATGTCGGTGCTCTAAGCGGAGGTCCTTCTCCGTAATCGACAAGGCCATAAAAAAGAGCAAAGGCGGCTTCAGGAAGCTGATGGGATAGGCAATCCCCAGCAGATGAGGAACCGAATTGACGACCTCCGTCTCCACCAGTAAGCGCTCGATCAGGATGATGCCTTCCACAACCAGTAGGGCGGCAAAAAGCAACTTAAAGAGCGTCTTTGGTTGCGACCTCCGCACCACAAAAGCAATAAACAGTGCCTGGAATGCCCCGTAAACGATTAAGGCATTAATTAGGGAAGAGGTTGTACTCATGGCGTTTGATTATACGCATTTTCTGTTGAGCATCAAGGCTATTTCTTTCGCAAGAGGCTGGCTTTATTTATAAGTAGACGATACAGTTCTCTCCCAACTGATCCAACCAACCTGGCACTTCCAAATTTTCGCACCAGCGCAAATCCAGGCGCTCTAATTCTTGGAGTTCCCGCAGCTCCTGGGGCAAGCTGTTAAAAGGGTTGCCTCTCAGGTCTAGTCGGCGCAAGGCTTGCAAGTTGGCGATGTTTGTTGGAATCTCTTGGATCTGATTATTCCTAAGTTTGAGCTCCCGTACTTGTGTCAGGCCAGCAGGAAGCTCTTTGATTGAGTTGCTCTCGAGATTCAGATAGCGTAATCCTGGATGAATGGCCAAACCTACCGGTAGCGATTGAAGCTGATTATTTTGCAGCTGCAACTCCCGCAGTCGGGATAACTGACCCAGCGAGTCGGGCAGCGATTCCAGCTGATTATCTTCCAGCTTAAGCTCGATGAGCTGATCGAGATTCCCTATGCTATCCGGCAATTCCCCCAACTGATTCATGCTGAGGTTTAGGTACTTCAACTTGCTCAACTGACCGATACTGGCAGGTATGGTTGCGAGTCGATTATTGTGGAGATAGAGGTAGCTGTCCAAGGACTTTAGCGCTCCAATTTCCTCTGGAATACGTCTGATCTGGTTATGGCCCAGATCGAGCATGGTTAGGCGGGTCAAGCGGCCAATCCCTGACGAAATCTCTTCAATTCTATTGGCAGAAATATTGAGGACCTCCAGCATGGTCTTTTCCCACAACTCTTCTGGTACTACTGTTATTTGGTTATTGAATACCGAGAGCTCGGTCAGCACCTGCGGAAGTACAGGAAATTCAACTAAGCCTTTTTCGTTTTGGACGAGTTTCATGGATACAAATTGGGCGGCCCAACAAGATAGGCCACCACTTGCAATCAATTCGCCTTGCGGTATTGAGATGGGCTAAGCCCTACCCTGGCTTTAAAGAGTTTGTTGAAACTCTGCGGATATTCAAAGCCCAGTTGGTAGGCGACTTCGCTGATGGGTTCATTGGTTCCCAGCAGGATGGTCTTGGCCTTTTCGATCACGTAATCGTTGAGGTGATCTTTGGCGCTGCGTCCGGTTTCTGACTTCAGCAAGTCCCCCAGGTAGTTGACGGACAGGTTGAGCGCATTAGCGCAGGCCCTGACCGTCAACACCCCTTTGCGAAAGGGATCTTCGGAATTGTAATAGTCCTTGAGCACCCGATTAAAATCGGCCAGGATGTCCTTATTCTGATTTGTGCGGGTATAGAACTGTCGGTCGTAAAAGCGCTTGCTGTATTTCAGCAGCAATTCGATGTTGCCGATAATCAGATCCTGACTGTGCTTGTCGATATTCTGATTATACTCTTCTTCGATTTTTCGGACCAAGTCGGTCAGCGCACTCTTCTCCTTTTCCGACAGATGTAGGGCCTCGTTGAGGTCGTAGTCGAAGAAGCTGTACTCCTCAATGGTTTTACCCAGGGGGGATTTGCGCAGCAGGTCAGGATGAAAGAGCAGCATCCAACCGCGGGTTTCTTCCGTTTCGCCCTCATGACCGCCCTGAATCGTCTGTCCGGGTTTGGTGAAGATGAGGGAACCCTCTTCAAAATCGTAGCTGTTTCTACCGTATTGAAAGGAGCCAGTGAAGCCCATCTTCAGACTGATCTGATAGAAATCCAGCACGTATTTATCGTCCCCATAATCCTGGTCGAAGAGTTGATTATCGACTTTAATCAGGGACACCAGCGGGTGCCTGGGCTTTTCAAGCCCGAGAAAGCGGTGTACTTCACCAATCGATTTAATGCTGATGATCTTATGCATCCTTCCTGCTCTTGGCTACTTGGCCATATTATTAATCATGCGCATGATCATGCCATCGAAGCCACGATCGCTCAGCCAACGTCTACCCATCAAGGTTTGGCGAGCCATTTTACCGGCGGCGTAGCGCGTCTTAGGTCGACGGCTATTGATGGCTTTTGAGATGGTCTCCGCGATCACGATCGGCTCGCTATAGTTGCCGGGCTTGTAGGCGTTTTCCATGACCTTGCTCATGCTGCTCTTCAATCGGCTGTAAGGGCCGCTTGCGTCTTCGCCGAAGCGCTGGTCCATAGCGGAATCAAACTCGGTTTTGATGGCACCTGGCTCAACGATTACGACGTTAATGCCGAACTGCTTCACCTCTAGGCGTAGACAGTCGCTCCAACCCTCCAAGGCGTGCTTGGTAGCGTGGTACCAGGACCCGAGCGGGGTATAGATTTTGCCGCCTACTGAAGAGATATTAATGATGGTTCCGGATTGCTGCGCTCGCATGGCCGGCAAAACCGCTTTAGTAATTTCCGCTAGCCCAAAGAGGTTGACTTCAAACTGGCGTTTGGCTTGCTCGTAGCTGATCTCTTCTACTGGTCCGTAGACGGCGTAGCCGGCATTATTGACCAGTACGTCGACTCGCCCTTCTGTTTTGATAATTTGCTCGACTTCAGCATGGACTTGCTGGTGGTTGGTCACGTCCATAGCCACAGCTTTACCGCCGGCTTCGACGATGTCTTGCATCTTTTCCAGTCGGCGAGCTGCGCCGTAGACAGTATGCCCTTCTTTGATTAAATGCAGGGCGGTGGCTTTTCCAATGCCACTACTGGCGCCCGTTACGATGATTACTTTGCTCATTTTATTTGAATTTGGATGGTGATCATTGTTTCGATGATACAAATCTAGGGGCGACAGCAAGGCAGCACTTATCCAAATTCCTGATTTGCTTATCCGTTTTACGGTTTTAGAAGCGTTTTCGCATAAAAACAACTCCTGAGTAGGGGTTTTCGTAGTAGGGCGGGATCTCCTCAAAGCCCAGTTTGCGGTACAAACCGAGAGCAGCTCGCAGTTCTTCTAGGGTATCCAGATACATCTCTTCGTATCCCAATTCCTTAGCCGCCGCAAGGATAGCTCTCGCTAATTCTCCACCATACTTCTTAGCTCGGTAGGCGGGCTGGATGTACAGCCGCTTCATCTCGCAACTCTGTGCCCCTAGCTTTTTCAAGCCGACGCAGCCGACGTATTGATCGTCCTCCAGGTCTTTTAACAGCAAGAGTGTACCTCTGGCTTCGTTGTAAATCTTGGGGAGGTTCTGCAGTTCGGCATCGAAGCTTTGGAAAGAAAGGTCTTTCCCCAACTCTTGCTGGTACTCGACGAAGAGGCGGCCGATAGTGGCGAAGTGCTCTGGGGTGGTGGCGGTGGTGATTTGGAAGTTAGCTGGTTGATTTTGCTGCTTAGACATAACTTTTTGACCTTTTTAAGCGGCCGTCCCCATCTTTAATCACGATGATCAATATCCTCATATTCAAAATCCGAGAGCGTCTGAGCCAATTTGGCATTCAATTGAACGATCGTCTCCGACTGCAAATCTTTGAGGAAGCGCCTGGTAGCTCCAGAGCGCCGATGAGCAGCGTTACTAATATTTTTGCGCGGCCTTGACCGCTTGTAGATTTCTCGAATCAGGTACTGATTAAGAGGAACGACTTTCTGAAACTCATCGATGAATAAGTCAAAATCATCAATCATGTCTTCGTAGCGCAAAATGGCTTTTTTCTTGCAGCTCGCGGCGACCGCTTTTAAATGATCAAAATACTCGATTTGCTGATCTGCATAGGCTAGCACGTACTCATCCAGCGTCAATGCCTGAATGGCTTTTCTACGCTTTAATTGCTCTTTTCGCTTTTCTGGAATAGGATTAAGTGGGTGGTTAAATCCAAAAGAATAGTAAGAAGATACCAGGATGTCCCGGGGATCTCGGATAAAAAAGATGGCCGTTTTGTCCTTAACAAAATCGAGCTCGGAAGCAGGTCGCACCAATAATTTAGCCGCTAATTGGTTGCGCGCTGATAGTCTTATTGGCCCGTAAACGAAGCCCGTATTTTGAAAATCAAGCTGCTTATCAAAGCTATTGGGCTTGGCCCATAAATATCTGGCGTAATCGATGTGGTGAAGTCCATCGATATTTTTCAACACGTAGGAGCTGAATAAGCTGCTGGCGCATTTGTGGAAGGTAAAAAAGAAGATCGAGTGCTTTTCACTCCTCGGCCAATAGAACTTCAATCGATGATTGAAGTCTTGCTTGTACCTGTGTAAGGTGTTAACTAGCTGACGCATCTTTCCTCCGATTCTAAAAAGGTCTCGACTAGGGGCAAGGTAAGCGTGTAGATTCATCTTTACAAGATGGCCCCATAATGCATCCTACAAAATCGTAGAATCAGGTATCTCTTCAGTTACCCTCCATCTCCAACCATTCCTCGTAGGTAACTACGCGTTTTTCTTCGTTCGATCTGGTCTTTCCCGGTAAAACACCGATGAACTCCAACTCGTGTCCGTCCGGGTCGCTGAAGTAGATGGAGATAGCTGGCATCCAGCAAAACACCATTGGTACTTCCTTATCGTCTGCTAAAAAATTCCAGCATTTCAGATTACGGGCCTTCAGAAAAGCTACTGATTCATGCAAGACCCACTCTGGTTCGCACTCAAAGGCAAAATGCCGAATATCGATCTCTTCCTTTGGTTTCTCCCACAGGCCGAGCATGAACTGTTTCTCTTCTCCAATCCAGAAAAAGGCAGTTCTGCGTTCTGCGCCAAAACGACATTGTTGCAAGCCGAGCGTCTTTCCATAAAATTCAATCGAGCGTTCCAGGTCCTCGACAAATAAGTGGGTTTCGTATAGTCCTTTGATCATGCTGTTTTGCTTTTGGGTGCCACATTTTCCAGGATGGATGTTGGGTACTCTTCACCCCAACTATCTCTTCATTCGTCATTTCAAACACCTCAGATGAGTCATTCGTTTCCTCCTTAGGCTAGCAAGAGATGTCTGAGCGGAGGAGGCCATTAGAACTCCGTTTGAAGAAAAGCCAAGGCGGCGTGGCTCTAGGATTTTCAGTTGCGCATTAGAGCTGAAGCTATCGAAAACTTACAGTCTGACTTCTTGCGCAAGAATAAATAATCGCCTCGACCGCAGGATTTTCATTGGTTGGCCATCTAAAAGGGGAATAGCTAAAAAGAAACACTTATGATAAGGTCAATTTTTTCCCTCTTTACCGTCCTACTTGGATTGTCCATTCTTCTTGTTACCTCCTGTGACAATGACGATGACCAAGCTTGTGTCGAAACCATTTGGTATGAAGATGCAGATGATGATGGATTAGGTAATCCAGCTGTTAGTCTATCGTCTTGCGAGCAGCCCGCTGGGTACGTAGCTGACAATTCCGACCCTAATGATACTGGTAGCGTAAGTACGCCCTTATCAGCGTTTGACGAATTCAATCCAGATGCAGTTACGATTTCCTTTGATGGCGGTGAAGTAACCATTGAATCAAGTGGTCTGCCCAACCACACCTCTCCCTATTGGGAGGATACCAGCCCTCTTTATATTGAGGCCATAGTGGCCGAAAGGATGACTCCTGGTCGTATTGGCGAAGGCAGTTTTACGCTGGTCTGTCCATTAGCACCGGAATTAGCAGCTACCAGTACGGCTACTGGATTAGGCCCCATCGGTATTGCGGTGACGGGGGTCCCTATTTTCAATGACACGGAAGGGCCAAACAGACCTCTGGAGGAGGAAATTGCCGAAACCTTTGATTATGCCGGAGCACATAATGGTCCTTCAGGTTATCACTATCATATAGAGTCTTCGGATGTTCCAGAAAATACTGTGCTTTCCCATGATGACGAAAAGTTAGTGGGGATTATGTCGGATGGGTTCTTAATCTATGGAAGAAGAGAAATGGACGGCACTTACCCCACCGACTTAGATGAATCAGGAGGGCACTTTGGTACTACCGTACACAGCAATGGGGAAGAAATTTATCATTACCACATCATCAATGAATTTTATCTAGGCAATATAGTTGTCCTTTTTGGGGGAGATTTACAAGGCACCCCAAATATGATTTTCTAACAGATCGTACAACTTTCAACTACAAAGAAACCATCAGGACTCATTGATTTATAAATCCTGATGGTTTCTTTTTAAACATGAAAAATGAAATATGTCGCTTCCGCTGTACTCGTCTTCGGTCTGTTAACTACTGCTTGCGCAGAAGAGAAAGAAATAACCACTGCGCCTACCTCTGAGCCGATCGAGATCTCAGTAGAAATCCCGAATAGAACGGTTGACAAATCTCTGCTCTCCTATAATAATCGAACCTCACTTTGGCTACTGAATGACCACCCTTATTCCGGCTATAGTGTAAGTTACTATCCAGACAGTACGCAAAAAGAGAAAGTAGGCATCCTAAATGGAAGAAGGCAAAATGAAGCTATTCGATGGTATCCTGATGGGCAGCTGAAAGAAGTGGCCAATTATCATCAAGGAAAACTTCATGGAGAAAAGAAAAGGTGGTCATCAGATACCAACCACATCTTAGTAGCTCAGCTTAATTATCACTCAGGAAAGGCGCACGGGCTACAACAGCAATGGTATCCGACTGGCGAATTGTACAAAATGCTGAATTTAAACATGGGTAGAGAGGAGGGTCTTCAACAAGCATTTAGACCAAATGGCGCCCTATACGCCAACTATGAAGCGGTAAATGGCAGGATTTTTGGCCTGAAAAAAGCAGCCCTTTGCTATGGGTTAGAAGATGAAAATATAAATTATGAGAATTAAGGTTATTAGCTTAGAGCTTCGCTAAATGGTAAGTTAAGGTCACCGCTTCATAGAATGCAGCGACAAAGGACCGCTGGGCCACAATCTATTTCATCAAAAGCTTAGCCATCTCCGCCTGTCCATTGCTGTAATCGATCAAACGCATCGGGCAATCATTGATCGAGTAGCGTAGGCTATCCACTTCCGCTGCCGGTATCCCATGATGCGCCACTGCTACTGCTATTTGCCACTTGAAATCGTTCATACTGCCTAAAATTGCTCGGCTATTGGTCTTGGTATAGACTACTACCTCCCCACTGATTTTTTCTATTTCCTGAAGCCCTCTTAAACCGAAATCCTCCAGTAGAGCCTTCGCTAATTTAGCCTGAAATAGCGTCGCAAGTCCCTTCTTTTCTTTTGGGGTTCTACAATAGAGAATCAGGCTGTATAAGCTTAGTGAATGAGTAAACAACAAGTGTTCTTTCCGATGAACACGCACGATATCTACGTACCAGTTCTGCATTGCTGGCTCACAGGTCTCCGACCCAATAGGGTGGAACTTCTTTAGTTTATTCCGGACTTTTTGGGTACAGCTGAAAATCATTGTGTCTTTTCACTTTCGGTTGTATGCTGTCTTAAATATAGCCGGTCAAATGCTGCTTTGACTCCAGAAATGCAGCGTGTATCACTTCCTAGCTTTGTCGTATTTATCAAAATATCGCTTTGTACGATGTATTCAGCACAACTAGTATTCAAACTGTCCTTTTTCCTCATGGTAATCGATGTTTCTAAGGCCTAAGTAAACACCCGTTACTGCATCTATGCCAACGGAGAAATTATGTGGAAGCGTGTCGAGCTCATTTTCCAACCAGTCATATGAAAACATCACAAACTCATAGAGTTCAAGATTATACCCTTCCCCACCTGTTACTAGGCTCGGCCTAATGAAGGAAACCTTATGTGATTGAAAATCAATCCAGTTACACTTGGCGTTTCCCAACTTCCAAGTACGCCTGTATTCCCAAAGTCTTTTTATTGAAACCGTTCTTTCACAAGGTATTACCCCGCCATCCAAAAATAGCTGCTCTCCAGTTTCTAAACTAAAGTTGTGCACGTTAATCTTGTTATGGGGTGTACCATAATGAGTGATTACAAACAGACTACTTTCTGTGAATTCAAAGTATAGCAGCTGATGCCCTATCCAGTTCAGTTCAATACCCAAATCAATGGTTTGGCCTGCTGCGTTTCTTAAATAATAGGCATCTCTTCGGTTATTCGAATTGGGGTTAGACGAACGTTCTATGAGGTAATTGCCACCTACTCCGTTCTCCCCTTTTTCATCCAAGGCAATACTCGGAGTCCTACTATTGAAACTCGCCCACTTTTTAACTAATGTAGGCTTACAACTAAGCATAAGCAGACCAACAAAAATTAATATCTTAATAAGATTACCATTCATACTAGATGCCGTTTCATAATTATGATTACTAGCAGTAACTAGTGCTAAAGTGCTCCTCAAACGATTGAAGTCAATTTACAAAAGCCTAGTCCACATTCGTACTTCATCCAGCAGAACAATTAACGCATTTCACGCAAAGGGTCATAACGATTTAAGGTGCTTTTTCCTATTACTGCAGGAACATAAAAGATATAATTCAACAATCTTATCATTAAGCTCAAGCACAACAACGAGTATTTTAAACCTAATTAGAATTACCCTTGCTTCCTATGCCGACCTTATTTTCGATAGTACATAGTTTGAATTAGCAATCGTTAGAGATGATACAAATAATTTGCAAGAGTCACGACTTAATCCAACATATTCCACTTATTCAACTACTGATCCAAAGGAACATACCGTTCTGCTATCACTTTAAAGTGATGTATCTGATGGGCCGCAACCGTGAGTCCAATGGCAAAGAGCGGCATTTCGTATTCAAAAAACCGACAGCTGGTGTTCAGTATTTTTTCATTGAACGACTCAAACATCAGCATGGTCGATTGGCGGACCACACGAAGCTCACTCACCAACTGCTCAATGAACAACTCATCCGCATTTGAATTTTCGCCCATTATTTCCTGGTCATGCGCATCGGGAATGGTGCCTTCTCCGCGAGCAAAAATAATAGCTCTAAAGCACCAGATTCTTTCCCAGTCGATGAGGTGCTGCAATATTTTATGGATGGTCCATTTACCTTCTGCATAGGTTTTCAACCCTATTCTATTGAACTGGGCGATATCAAGCTCATCGATATTTTTCAAACTCCGCCTAAGCGCCTCAGTGAGGTTCCTGCCCTCATTGAGCTCATAAACGTATACTAAAAACGCTGGGTCTTCTTTAGTCTCTCCCACTGCCATTGTTTTATTTTTTGTCAAATTTTATTGATCCCGCTGTACAAGAACTTCCTCCGTACCCTCAAAAGTTGCATATAAATACCAAATCCCTGCTGTTGTAGGCGATTGGCAACCACTATGCTATCTCTATCCCTACCCCCAACTCCTCCAAATACACCGCCCCTTTTTCCATTGCCATCGCCGTACTTTCTGCTAAGTCCATGACCGATAGGATTTGCTTTGCGCCCAGCTCCTCAAATTCCACTGGATCTAACTCGTTCTTCCCTACTACTAGCGAGAGCGGCTTCCCGTATCGTTTACACAGCTCTGCCACTCCTGCCGGAACCTTACCCTGCAGCGACTGCCGATCCAGCCGCCCTTCGCCGCTGATGACCCAGTCAGCTGCCTGGATAGCTTGCTCCAAATGGGTAAGTTGAGCCAGACTATGAAAGCCCGGTTGAATTTGAGCATCCAATAAAGCCGCTAATCCAGCAGGGATACCCCCAGCGGCTCCGCCACCCGCCAGTTGACTAACATCCAGCCCAGTAGTAGATTTCAACAGCTCCGCGAGCTGCTGCAGCCCTTCATCCAACTGATCAATCTCCGCATCCGACGCCCCTTTTTGACGGGCGTAAACCCGGGCAGCTCCCTGAGGGCCATAGAGAGAATTATCGACATCACAAAGTAAGGTCAACGCCAACTCCGGCATGGTAGCCGGCGGCACGACCTCCCGAATCTGGCCAAGCTGACCACCGCAAGGGGCCACCTCTTTTCCTTGCCCATCCAAAAAGCGATAACCAAAAGCCGCCGCAATCCCCAGGCCAGCATCGTTGGTAGCGCTGCCCCCCAGGAAAAGGTACTGCCGCTGAAAACCCGCCGCCAGCGCCTGTCGCATTACCAACCCACTGCCGTAGGTTGAAGTCAGTAAGGGGTTTCTTTCCGCTTCTTTAAGCAAGACGATGCCCGAGGCGTGGGCGAGCTCGACTAGAGCCACCCCACTATCTCCTGTCCTCACTGGCACTGTATTACTAGCATTGTTTCGACCTGCGGAAGTACTCATCAATTCTCCCTTCACCCCCGCAAAAAAACTAGGCAAGGGCCGCCCCAACGGATCTACTGTTTCGACAGGATAGTCCTGTAGTGGCAGGTGGCCGCGCAGTAAATCCAGCGAGCCATCGCCACCGTCTGCCATGGGGTGGAGAATAATCTCGGCCTCCGGGTAGCGGCGTAGCAGACCACGACGCAGTGCCTCGCCGACCTCCTGAGCGGTGAGCGAGCCTTTAAACTTATCGGAGGCGATTAGGATACGCATAATGGGTCTTCTTTGAGGGTTTTGCTGAATGTACGCTCTTTTTGGGTACACGGACTTTTCTTTTTGGGTCGGTTAGGACCTAGGGCTTTATTGGGTCATGGCGCCATTACCTCATGCTTGGTGTGGGTAACATCATTTGAACGGATTACCGCCTGCCTGCGCCAGGCTTCACGGATCTTGGTCGCTGACCAGAATTGCCAATTCTCGTTTATCCAGTTGATGGATTCTGCTTTTACTTCACGCTACGGCACAAAGGCGCAACGATTATGTCTTCATGAGCTCAGCGAGCACAAAAAACTACGAAGCAACAAGGAAAAAATCCGTTCCATCCGCTTAATCCGTGCAAATCCGTGTCCTATTAAAGCTGCGAAGCAACGCCCTATATGCTCTACATGTTCTCCATGCCCTCTGTGTCAAACATCGGCTAGAACAGCTTTGGCACCTGCGTACTCAGCAGCACAATGGCCACAAAGAACAGCAACAAGATGATGATGTAGGTCCGATTACTCCTCACCTCTGGCTGGGTCGTAGCTACTTGCGAAGCAGCCCTTTGACGGGTAGCCAGGCTTACCAACAAACCAACGCTAAGGGTCACCAGCGCACCGATAGCATTCCACCAGAACCAGAACACCTCCGGCACAAACTGCCAGAGGAAAACATTGACACCCACACCGGCCAAGATACCGACATTGACGCCCGTAGCGTTGATTTGCTTGATGCCAATGGCGGCAATAAAGGTGGCCAAAATCGGCCCGTAGAAGACCGAGCCCACCTTATTAATGGCCTCAATAACCGTCTCGGCAATCCCTCCCGTAAAGAAGGCCAAGCCGATACAAACCACGCCCCAAAACAAGGCCGCATACTTCGAGTAGCGCATCTGATCTTCAGCCCCCAGTTGCTTCTTGCGGTTGAAGAAATCCTCCACCGAGGCCGCACTCAGCGAGTTAATGGCCGAGCTCAACGACGACATTGCCGCCGACAAAATGGCGATCATCAAGATTCCAATCAGGCCGTGAGGCAAATAATCGCGAATGAAGATCGGCACCATTAGATCCGGATCATTTGCGGGGATGGCCTCGCGGAAGCTGACATCCTGCATGACCAAGGTACCCAATACCAGGCCCATCACACAGTAAACAAAAGTGACCGGAAAACGCAACAGGCCGTTAAAAAGCAAGGTCTTTTTTACCGTGCCCATACTCTGGGCCGAAAACAGCCGCTGCACCTGGCTCTGGTCCGTGCCGTAATAAGAAGCATAGAGAAAGAAACCACCCAGCAGCATGGGCCAAAAGCCAAACTCGTCGCCCTTGGCAAAGCCCATCGAGTTAAAGTCGACCGCATCCAATCGGCTGCGATCCAGATTGGCTAAAAATTCATCCCAACCACCCAAGGCAGAGATACCCGCCACCAGGCAGATTACAATGCCGGCAAAGAGGATAAACATTTGCAGCATGTCACCGTAGACGACGGCCTTCATCCCTCCTTGATAGGAATAAATCAGCGTCACTACCCCAATAATTAGGATCGTCTGCCACATCTCAATGTCCAGTACTTCACCCAAAATCAGCGCCACGGTATAGATCATCACGCTGGTGCCAAAGGCTCGACTGACCTGAAAAACCCCGCTCAACAGTACCCGTGTAGAGGTATCAAAGCGTTTCTCCAGATATTCATATACACTCACGATTCCGGCCTTATACATGGGCGGAATCAGGTAAATGAGCAGAAAAATCATAGCTAGCGGCACCGCAAACTCGTAGGTCAACCACTGCATCCCTCCGTTTTCTTTAAGACCCACAAAGGCCGGCGCCGACACAAAACTGATGGCAGAAAGCTGAGTAGCAATCGTGCTCATCGAGAGCGGAAACCAACCAAAACTCTTGCCGCCCAGGAAGTAATCTTTGCTGTTTTTGTTGTCACGAAACAGCCGCCCCAACATCAAAAAGCCAATGATGTAGCAAGCAATGACGATATAGTCAACGTAATTCATAATGGGAAAATGTAGGTAAATAGATTAGTCTGTACTGTGCAAGATCAAGTCAAGTGTACAGGCAGCCGTCCATGAAAAGTCGCCGCCGCCGTAGCCTTTGTCCAGTTGTGCCAGCAGCTCTTCCTGCGCCTCAAAATATTCGTAATACCCGAGTTGACTGGCCAAATCAATCAAGTCTTGTCGGACTCGTGCTGCCGTCTGCTCAAAACCGTAGGCCAAAAGTCCATGATAAATCATCCAGTTCATCTGCGGCCAGATCGGTCCGCGCCAATAGCGCGCTGAGTCGAAGAGCGGATCGTTCGGGTCAAAACTGGGAGTTATTTTGTACTTCCGCAGGTGTAAGCCCTCTAGATAATTATTGAGCTTTCTGGCCTGTTCTGCATCCGGTATCCCGGCATAAAGCGTAGCAATGCCACCAATTTCTTTATGCGTAATCAAATGATCGCCCCGCAGGTCATAACAGCAAAAAGTGGCTAGCCCTTCGTGCCAAAGCTTTTCTCGAAAGGCAGGAATGGACTGTTGCTGCCACTCTTCTACTTCTGCGGTATCAAAGTCAAAACGTTTACCCATTTCGATCAGCGACTGATTGGACTTAATCAAGGTCGCATTCATCAAGGTATCCTGTATCAGACAAGGGCTTTCTTCAAAAATTTCCCGCCCATCGTAGCCGTAGCGTTTACCCAGCTCCAATAGATAGACATAGCGATCATACTGTTCTGAAGTCGGTCGGTGAGCGGCGTCTGCCAGTTGTAAATCCCGACGTTGATAGCTCGGCAACTGAGCTCGATCTACAATTACCCGATCCAGGCTCCCGTCCCAAAGCGGTGAATTGTCGCGCCCTGTTTCCCAGGGATGGAATATGTAAGTCAAGCCTTCCCGCTCTGGATCCCGCACCTGATAAAAGAAGCGGTGCAACTGCAAAATCTTGGGGTAGATCCGCTTACAGAAGCTGATGATGCGTTCATCGTCTGGGTAGCGATTGAGCATCGTCTCCACAATGAAGCCATGTACCGGCGGTTGGGTAATCCCCGAGGTTTTAGGCTGTTGCGGAGCGCCTGCATTGACCGATGCCTGCCAGAAATCCCAGTTAGGGAAATAGGTTTTTTCTTCCTGCGAATGGAAGATGATATGTGGCACCATCCCGTTGGTCCACTGGCCGGAAAAGAGCGATTCCATCTCTTGAATGGCTCGATCGATATTCAGATGACACCAACCCAAAGCGGTAAAGCCGGAGTCCCAATTCCACTGAAAAGGATACAACTTATTGGTGGGAACCGTAAAGCCATCCCGCCAATTCAACGCCATGACGCGCCGGGCTTCCTGGATGAGTGCTTCTTGTCGCATGGTCAATCGGGTGTTTGAGTAATGGTAGGTAGCGCTGGGCTAAATATAGCTTGTGCAGCTTTAAAAGCTTGGCCTCCCCCCAGGCTCCTCACCAAAGGAGAGAGATTTAGGGAGAGGCCAAAAGCCCTAACAAATAGTGAAACTAACTTACAAGCCAGTCCTGGTGGATCGCACATCCTACCAGATACTGGCATGCAGAGAAATTAGAAATCGAAAGCCGCCCTAATAAAGAGACGACGAGGCAGAATAGGACGACCAACGAAGAAGGCCGAAGCGCCTCCACCTTGCAGGTCGCCTTGGCGAGGAGATCCCTCCGTTACGCCATCAGCATCGAGGAGGTTAAAGACGGATACCCCCAGGCGTAGGGTCTCGTTATTACCCAATGGGAACTTATAGCCTGCGTCCAGACGGACAATGTTAAAGCCATCCAGTTCCACCGTATTCGCATCATTGGCAAATTTGCTGCCGAGGAAGTTACTGGAGATATTGGCATCAAAGCCGTTGCGATCATAGTTCAGACCAACCAAGCCCATGATGTTAGGCTGCCGACGCAGCTCATTACCCACCTGTTCATCATTACCTTCTACCTTGGTAAATTCATGGCTCTGGAAAGTGAAGTTGCCATAGAAACTTAAACCCTGTGCTAGGTTATAATTCAGGCTGGTCTCCAGACCAATCGTTCGGGTGCTTTGTACGCGTATTTGCTCAATGACGTTGCCTGGGTTATTGGGGTCATTGATAAAGTCCACTGAACGGCGATCGTCCAGACTCACGTAGAAGATGGCCCCCGTCAAGGCTAGTTTGTTATTACCATATTTCACACCTGCTTCCCCTTGAATTACCGTTTCTGGCTCAAAAGATTGAGGGTTGCCCGGCGCTGAGAAGCGAATAGAACGCAACTCAGGGAAGAAGTAACCCCGCGAGACATTGGCATAGAGGTTGGTATTGGGGCTGACCTTCAATAGGCCAGCTGCGGCAATAGCAATATCACTAGTGGTGACTTCGCCTTTTTCGAAGGTATTACTACCGATACCGGTTTCCCTCACAATTATGCCGGTGGCTTGCTCCCAACGCAGGCCAATATCAAAGTTGAATTTCTCCCCCTTTATTTCATCACCCACAAAGAGTGCTACTTTGGAGCTCTGGTGGTAACGATTGGCCGTCTGACTGCCCGAGATAAAACCACCCGTTGAAAAGGCAACTGGATTATTATTCTCATCAGTGTAGTTGACGTTCACCATCCGGGGTGCGTTGCGGAAGTCCCCTACGAAGTTGGTAATCCAGTTGTTGTCTTCTGCCCGAGTATTAGACAGGAAGGTGCCAAAGCTCAGGCTATGATTACCGAAGCTCTTCGTCACGTAGGCCTCCCCTACAATTTCTTCCATCGGCCGCTCCCGATCCAAAATACGGTTTTGGAAAAGCAGATCATTACCCGCAAGACGACTGTTGTCGTCGGCATAAGTCAACACTGCGTCTGCTGGCAGGTCTCGGCTACTCAGATAGTTGGCCTGCGTTTCGGGCACATTATTTTGGCCATCGCCATCCAAGAAGAGGTTAAACCAGTGATCGTAGCTAGCGACTTTTGCCTTGGTTGACAAGCGCCAACCATCGCCGAATGAGTGATTTAAATTCATCATCAAGTAGCCCCCTTGAGTGGTCACCCCATCTCCAATCGGTGACTCAAAGCGACCAAATGGTGTATCAAAGGAAAAGTCCGTTGCCTGACTCGTCAGCAGGGTATTAATGGTTTCCCCATCGTTACCGGTCGGACGCTCCCGCTGACCATTGTCATTCGCCAGTGGGTAGGGCAGGTAGAATTGTACATTGTCATTGATCAGCTGGCCAGAAATAACCAGTGAGCTTTCGCCATTATTGAAGAGGCGCTTGATATTACCTCTGATCTGATAGCCACGAGTAGGCATGCCCGTTTCCAGCGGTCCATCATCATGGCGATAAAAGCCCGATACCGAGTAGAATAGATTTTCCGAGAGCGGTCCCGAAGAGAGAAAATCAGCCTTTATCCGGCCGCCTTCAGCCCATTCCAGTGCTACTTTGTTATCGGCCTCGGCCGAACCCGTTACGCTGGTATAGTTAATAATACCCGCTACGCTACCTGCTCCAAAGAGGGTAGAAGAACCACCTCGCACAAATTCCAAATTGCGGATACCAATATCGTTGCGGAAGTAAACATCATGAGCCGAAGAGTTCAAACCAAAAGTACTCAGCACCGGTAATCCATCTACTTGTAATGGCGTAAACTGATACTGACCTCCCGAAGGCATACCCCGCACGAAAACGTTGGAGGCTACCTCACCACCACCACCTTCGGCAGTAATCCCCGGTATGGTCCTGAGGATATCGGCTTGTGAATTACTGGCTAAGCGCTGTAGCTGAGCTGCATTCAACAAGGTCACCGACATGGGCGACTCTTTCTGGGTGCGCCCACTAAAGGTACCCGTTACGACTACTTCCCCTAAAGAGAGAGCATCCTGATTGAGGATGACGTCTTGGGTATAGATCGTTCCATTAGCTACGTCAATAGCTAACTCAAAGGAAGCATAGCCCGTGTAAGAATAGATGATGGTCTGAGCTCCTTCCGGGACCGACAGACTGTAGCTACCATCAATATCTGAAATAGTACCGCTGCTGGTTCCTTTAATCAGGATGTTTACTCCGATTAGTGTTTCTCCTTCGCCATCGCTGACATTCCCGTTCAGGGTACCTTGTGCTTGTAGACTGACAGCTAGCAAAAGTGCCGTACACAAGCCAAGCAAGGGTCGAAATAGTACTGGTATGCTTAGTTTCATAATTATTAATTTAGGAAAACCGGTTAAGGCATTTTAAATTTTACAATCCCATTTAAAAGCAAATTTAGATTGGAAACAAGAGTCTAATCCGGTAGAATCCTAGCCTATATTGACACTATTCTATAGTTTAGGGGTCAAATAGACGCCTATATAGTCACTATTGTACATATGAAGCCAGAATATGAAAAAATCGTCGAGCCTCCCGAACGCTCCTTTACCACCAAGATTGTCAATCGAGAAAGCCGGCCTTTACTGAGTCAAGCCTGGCACTATCATCCGGAAATTGAGATTTGCTATACCCTGAAAAGCCGTGGCCGGCGTTTCGTGGGTAACCAAATCTCTGATTATCGCGAAGGAGACTTAGTCATGTTTGGCTCAAATCTCCCCCACGGCTTTACCACCGATGTGTATTGTAGCCAAGTAGTCATTCAAATGACCGAGGATTTCCTCGGCAATAGCTTTTTGGAGAAGCCGGAAATCCGATCTATTCGACAACTCTTCACTTTAGCGCAGCAGGGCCTTGCTTTTAGCGTCAACACAGAAAAAAAAGTCCGAAAAATCATCAAAAAAATGATGGCTCGACAAGGACTTCCTCAACTTATCTGCCTGCTTGAATTACTTCAAACCCTAATTGAGGCCAAAGATTTTAAACCCATCTGTTCTGAAGAATATGCCCTTGATTTTAATGCTGCTCAATTGGGACGCATCAAAGTAGTCTATGACCACGTCATGACTCATTTTCAGAAAGAAGTCAGCATTAAAGAAATTGCTGACAAGCTCAACATCTCCGAAGCAGCCTTCTATAAATTCATTAAAAAGCAGACGAAGAAAACCTATACCCAAATCATTAATGAATTCAGGATTCACCACGCCTCCCGCCTGCTCATGACCACCGATCAGAACATCGCTGAAATCTGTTACGCCAGCGGCTATAATAACCTGTCCTACTTCAATCGAAAATTCAAGCAAGTAATGGGACAAACCCCACATTTCTTCCGCAAGAAGTACGAACTAAAATCTTAAAGCTTCAAAGAAGCCTTCAGTCGACTCCGCTGCCCGTTTAGCCATTCTTCCTGCAGCAGGCTCAATAACACAATATCCGTTCTAGCGGTTCCTGCCATATTGGGCATAAAACTCCGCAGTCTTCCTTCTTCCTGACAACCAACCGCTTTCATAGCTCGCAGGCTTCGTTGGTTTTCCGCACTCGCTCCAAAACCAATCCGTTTAAAATTCAGCGAACCAAAAACCCAGTCGAAAAGCAGGTATTTACAGTGCCGGTTCAGGCCAGTACCCTGGAATTCGATGCCCAGCCAGGTATGGCCAATCTTTAGAATCTCCAACTTATTATCTACTGCGTAGATTCGAGTCATGCCAGCAAATCGCTGCTGCCGGCGATCGAAGATGGCAAAAGGGTACTCCAGCTGCTGCTGCCGCTGCTGCAAGGCATGTGCAAAGTAGGTATCAAAGCGCTCAGGGCCCAGACCATTTTCCAGAAAATAGACCCAGATCGCAGGCTCATTGGCCTCTAGAAAAAGCTGTTCCTTTTGGGGAGTAGCTAGTGGGACTAGCCGCACCACCTCATTTTCCAGTACATAATCTTCTTCAAAATTGAACATAGCCTTATTTAGTCCTTCCAAAAGCTGACATCGCCCATCGCTACCTCCTCTTCCGGCTGCATTTTGAACGGCTCCCAATCAACACCCTCAACCAGACTTTTACGGTAGGCCAGGTGGATACGGTGAATATCCGTCCCAATAGCCCGACAGCTGGCAATCATTAAATCATTGTGCCCTCGAATAGTGGCTAGGTCCATCGCTTCGTAGGTTTTCATCACGTGACGATCGCCATCCTTGTAGAGCTCATGGCACATCACGGCGTAGAGCCCCCGCTTCTGGTATTCTTCGGCTACTCCCAGTGCAACACCTTTAAAATTGCGCTGTTTTTGAAACTTCAGTCGCCACAAAAAGCGTGGCAAGGTTTGCCAGTTGAGCTTACCTCTGAAGCCGTGCATAAAGCCGTTAATATCCGGGATAAAGGCCGCCAGCGCTACGGGCTTATCCTCCTTATCGTAGACCAGACAGGTTAGATAAGTATCCATGATGGGCTTCATCTGCTGAAAGCTGGGATAGACCATTTCGCCCGTAAGCGGTTTAAAGTAAGGGTTGTGGCTAAAGGAAGCATTGTAAGCCGCCGCAAAATCATCGGCGCTCTGCCGTAAGTTCTGCTTGGTGATGCGCTTGGTACTGAGTCCGTAGCGCTTTTTGATATTCGTACCCAGACGCTCCAGGCGCTCTGCCGGTACTTCATCCAGACGGCCGCGCAGGGTTAAACTTTGCTCATAGGCCTGGTAGCCCCGTCCTTCAAAGTAAGCCCGGTAGTAAGGCGGGTTATAACTTTCCTGATATAAAGGTCGATACCAGCCTCGTACCAGCAGCCCCCAGAACTTATCACGCTCTCCAAAATTTACCGGCCCGTCAACGGCCTGCATCCCTTGCTCGCGTAACCAGTCTTCAGCGGCACCCAGCAAAGCATTCGCCACTTCCGATGATCGGACGGACTCAAAGTAGCCCAGTCCGCCTACTTGGAGCTCCTGCTGTTCATTTCGCTTGACATCAATAAAAGCCGCAATCCGCCCCACGGGATTTCCGTTCTCATAGGCGACCCAAATGCGGGAAGGCCCCTCCCGGTAGGCTTCGTTTTTTTCCGAGAAAATACCTTCTAAATCCGAGCGCAGTGGATGGATAAATTGTGGATCCCCTCGATAGATGCTATCTAATACAGCGTGAAAATCTTTCCAGCTACTGCTTGGACCTGCGGAAGTGCTATCCTTGAAATGCGGAAGTACACGTAATTCCATCGCGCAAATATAGCATCTCCGTTTCACGCAACGCTCGCAACGAAAGCAAAGGGCGCAACGGATTTTTTAATGCACCAAAAATCGTTGCCTTCGTAAAAGATCGCTGCGGCCGTTGCGTGAACCCTTACTCCTCTTTAGCCCGCCACATCAACCACAGCCCGAACAATACACAAGGGATGCTCAACCACTGCCCTGTCGTAAAACTGCCGAGAGCTTCCTGAATGTTTCCTCCCTGGTCGCTCTTGAAAAACTCCCAGACGAAGCGAGTACCAAAAATGAGGGCAAACCAGAGTCCAGTCAGGTAGCCGGCTTGCTGGTGTTTTTTGCGTCGCCAGTACAGGAAGTAGAGCAGCACGAATATGGCCAGATAGCCTAGGGCCTCGTAGAGTTGTACTGGATGTCGGGGTACATCCGCCATCGAAGCGCGAGCAGCATTGACGAAGTGAAAGCCCCAAGGCTGATCGGTAGGAATACCCACGATTTCGGAATTCATCAAATTACCAAAGCGGATAAGCGCCCCCACTAGTGCAATCGGCACAGCCACCTTATCGCTGACCCAGAAAAATGACTTTTTACTCACAAAGCGACTAAAGAGCCACAAGGCCAGCAAAACACCAATCACTCCACCGTGACTAGCTAGGCCGCCGCGCCAAATTTGGAGCATTTCCGAAGGGTGCTGACTGTAGTAATCCCACTGATAAAAAAAGACGTGCCCCAAACGAGCGCCCAAAAGCGTGCCCGCAATCAAGAGGAAAAACAGACTGTCCAACCATTTCTCAGGGGCGTTTTCAGCCAGAAACATCCGACGAACCATCCAGAAGCCCAGCGTAAAGCCAACGGCAAACATGAGGCCGTACCAGCGTAATTCCAGCGAACCTATTGTCGTGATAATCGGGGACGCATCCCAAGTGATGTAAAGCAGCATAATGCGAAAGTACGCAAGAAATTGATCGAGCCAGGCTAAATACTGGTCGATGAAATTATCTACATAGGGGCAACCATCTACAACTTACGTCTGTCTAGTAGAAAATGCCTCTACGCCAAATTTGTGTAAATGAGCGCTCAAAGAGCCTCCTTTCGTCCAACAGTTCGAAGCGTCTGAAGCTCAGCAAAAGATCTTTGAGTGTCCAAACCTCTCGCTAAAATCCCCGATAAACATGAAGCCACTATTACTCCTCTTTTCTACCCTCTTCACCGCTACCCTTGCAGCGCAGGGTATTAGCGGTAGCATCACCTCCGCGGCCACTGGCGAAACCCTGCCCTTTGCTTCCATCTACGTGGAAGAAATCGGCTCCGGTACCGTCACGAATGCCGAAGGTAACTACCGCCTGCGGCTGCGACCTGGCACCTACACACTTAGCTTCCAGTTCCTCGGCTATGCCACCAAACAACAACAAGTGGAGGTAGGGAATAGCTGGCAAACCCTCAATATCCAGCTGAATAGTGAATCGTTAGAATTGGTAGAAATTGAAGTCACCGACGATGGCGAAGACGTCTCCTATCCCGTCATTCGCCGAGCGATCGCCAAAGCAGATTACCACCGCCAGCAAGTGGACCACTACGAGGCTCAGGTCTACATTAAAGGCACGGGTAAGATCAACAAATTTCCGCAGCTCATCCTCAGTATGATGGATGAAGAAGAACGCGAAGAAATCGATACCAGCCGGGTTTATACCGGCGAATCCGTCAGCCGTATTTCCTACGATAGGCCCAACACCTTTCACCAGGAGGTCATCTCGGTCTACCAAACCGGTAGCGCTCAGGCCGACGCGACGCCCTTCATTTTTGGTAGTTTCTACCAAAAAGAAATTGCTGGTGCCATCAGTCCGCTTTCGCCTCGGGCTTTTGGTTACTACCGTTTTGAGCACCAGGGCATGTTCTACGACCGTGGGCATTTCATCAATAAGATTCAGGTAAGCTCTCGATCGCGGGGCGACGATGTCTTCAATGGCTACATTTACATTGTCGAAGACGATTGGTCCATCCACAGCCTGGATCTCGTCGTTTATAAGTTTGGTATTCGCTTTGAGATAAAGCAGACCTATGCTCCCCTACGAGAAAGTCTATGGATGCCCATTTCAGGCACCATCGATGTTTTTGGTAAAGTGTTTGGGGTGGATTTTGAGTACCACTACCTTACGACCCTATCCGATTACAGCGTCCAGCTCAACGAGGAGTTACCTGCTTACGTAGAAGTGATTGACGAGCGTAGTCAGCGGGATGAAGCGCGGCGGGTGCGCTCAGAAAATCGCAACCGGGACTATGAGCAAATCCTGGCCGAAGGTGGTGAACTAACGCGCCGAGAACTTCGTCAGCTGGTGCGTGAATACGAACGAGAAGAACGCCGGGAGCTAGAAGAACCGGAAGTGGTTGGAGAATTTTCAATCGATAGCGATTCAGCAATTGGGGTGGCTGACACCGCTTTCTGGGCCGAAGTCCGACCAGTACCGCTCACGGATAAGGAACAGGAAGCCTACATTATCGACGCCATTGAAAATCCCATCAGCTTGCCCGATTCATTGGCGTCCGACGCCGACACTCTAACGCTAGAATTTGGAGCAGAAGGAAGCAGTCTTGCTATTCAGAATGCACGTCGTCGGCAGAACTGGCGTTTCGCAATCGCTCCGTCTCCTATCTTCAATCCCGTCGAAGGCTACGTTCTCGGCGCCAAGCTTCAATTTAAGCGTAACGGGCGGCGACCTGGTCTTAACCGAGAAGCCCGGCCGGCCATTGGCGTCGGCATTGTCCCCCGTTATGGCTTCGCTCGGGAGAAAATGACCCTGGCGGCTGGTGCCGTTATCGTATGGCCTTCAAGATATAACAAAACTACACTCCGCCTGGCCGGTGGACGCAATCTGCGACAGTTTGACCCCGACGAAGCCATCGATCCCTGGCTCAACGTCCTTACCTCCTTACTGGGTCAGCGAAATTATCTCCGACTGTACGAACGACGTTTCACCTCTATTCGCGTAGAGCGCGAAATTGAACAAGACTGGACCTTTAATTTCGATGCCTCCTATGAGGATCGATCACCAGTGAGCAATAATAGCAATGCGGCCTGGTTTAAGAACGATGAAGGTGTCTACTTGTCCAATCAACCCGTAAACGGAGAAATTAATCCAAGCACTGCAGTAGGTAATTCCAATGCCGTAACCGTTTCCGGTGGTTTCTTGTGGCGTCCCAGCCAGCGCTATCGAGTTCGCGGTAACAACCGGTCCCCTATCAATGATAGTTCTCCCGAAATTGGTTTCCAGTTCCGAGCCGGCTTACCCATTGCTGAAGCACCATCTGACTACCTTCGCCTTTCGGCCAGCTTCCGCGATCAAATCAAGTTTGGCGCACGCGGCCGCCTGGACCTATTAGTACGTGGCAGTTACTACCTTAATAACACCTTTGTCGATTTTGCCGACTTTCGCCACTTCCCGACCACCAATATCTCTCTGGCCCACCCTGATCCCCTACGCTCCTACCGGCTACTGCCCATCTATGAAAATAGTACCGTCGAGGAGTCCCTGGAAGTGTTTGCCCATTACCAATTCCGCAAGTTCCTCCTGACCCGTATCTGGGAGATTCAAAAACTAGGCTGGCGCGAAGACCTCTTCGTCAATTACCTCCACACGCCCACCAGCGAAAACTATACCGAATTGGGCTATACCATCGACGGCCTCTTTCGCATCATACGCGTGGAATTTGTCAGCAGCTGGCGAGACTTTGAATTTGAAGACTTTGGCGTTCGTATTGGCGTAACCACCAATTTTGGCAACCTCTTCAACTAGCAATAGTTCTCTACTTAAAAAGCCCTCCTGCAAGTAGCAAGAGGGCTTTTTCTAGATGTTCAACTTCAGACTTAGAAGCGAATTCCTAGCCTTCGATTTCATCTACAATACTCGTATCCACCAGAATACGACCACAGTGTTCACAGGCTAAAATTTTCTTCCGCTGAGAGATTTCCAATTGCTTCTGCGGAGGGATCGCATTGAAGCAACCACTACAGCTATTACGACGCACCGTAGCGACTGCAAGACCATTACGGTAGCTAGTCCGAATACGATCGTATCCTTTCAGCACCCGATCTTCGATTTCTTTGCGCGCTTTATCACTTGCTTTACGCAGCTTCTTCTCTTCTTTTTCGGTCTTGACGATGATCGCCTTCAGCTCCTCGCGCTTCGTTTCCAAAACGCTGGATTTACCGGCATGGCGTTCTTCCGTACCGGCCAGTAGCTCGCGCTTACCTTCCAGCTCCCGGTTAGCCTGACCAATTTTCTTCTCCGACAATTGAATCTCCAAACGCTGCATCTCGGTCTCCTTCATCAGGGCCTCGTATTCACGATTGTTCTTCACATTGTCCATTTGCTTCTCGTAGCGATCGATCAGCTGATGAGCTTCTGCAATATTCGCATCGTGATGGCCAATCTCACCTTCGAGTTCTTTCACCACGTTCCTTAAACGGTTGACCCGGGTCTCCAGGCCAGCTATCTCGTCTTCCAGCTCGCTTACCTCCATGGGTAGCTCACCTTTCAAGACTTCTAGTTCATCAATTTTGCTATCGATATGCTGCAGCTTATACAGGTCGTGCAGCTTCTCTTCTACCGGCTTGTCGGCAATATTCGCCATAGGGCAACAACTTATTTTGAGGCGGACGTATAGTAGTAGCGGACGGGATTCGTATTCCGTTCCGTACAAAGGACCGCAAAGGTACTGAATTTATTACTTAACAACTCCGCAAGTAATTGAGTTGTAAACTGTTCGCTCTCAAAATGACCAATATCACAGATCATGATTTGACCGTCCGCATCAAAGAACTCATGGTATTTATAGTCTGCCGTTACCAACACCTGCGCCCCAGCTTGGATGGCCGCTGCCAGCGTAAAGCCACCAGCGCCTCCACAAACAGCTACTTTTTTAATCGGTTCGGGCAGGATTTCTGTATGTCTAACTAGCTGGGTTTTCATGCGCGCTCCTAAGAAGGCTAAAAACTCTGCTGCCGTCATAGCCTGGGCTAATTGTCCGATCATTCCCGACCCTATCTTAGGATCATCTCCTTTGGGTAAAGTTATTTTGCACTCCCGCAGGTCCAGCCGATCCGCTATTCTACGGTTCACGCCGGTGGCTACGTTGTCCAGGTTGGTATGAATAGCATAAATCGCTACGTCGGCTTTAATCGCTTTCAACACCGTCCGTTCCACGTAGTTTTTCCCATTCAGCTTTTTCAAGCCCCGAAACACAATCGGGTGGTGCGCTACAATCAGGTTACACCCACGTTCTATAGCTTCATTTACCGTAGTTTCCAGACAATCCAGACTCGTCAGTACCCCCTTAACTTCCCAGTCCGGATGCCCCACAATCAAGCCTGCATTGTCATAAGATTCCTGCAGCTGCAAAGGAGCAATGGATTCTAGATAGTCAGTTACGTTTTTAATTTTTGCCATACCGCAAAGATAATGGTACTAGCGTGCAGCGTCCTGCTGCAATAACCAATCTTTTTGGTTTCACGCGACGACACAAAGGCGCAACGTCTCGGTCTTTGCGAGCTCAGCGCGCAAAGCATTAGATAATTTTAGTAGCTAGGCTAAATACCGTACGGAGCTCGGTCGCACCGGTTTATTGCCTGCGCCAGCCTCCACGGATTTTAGCCGCTGACCAGAATTGCCGTTCCTCATTTATCCAGTTGAGCAATCAGCACAAAACTTCAGTTTTGCAAGAATCGGCTATACATCCAATACTCCCGACCGCCCTTTAGAAAAGTTGCTAAAAGAAGAATGACAGCCGCAAGCTTACACCTCTCGTTGGCCCCGCCAACATCTGCGCCTCATCTGAAAAAATCTGCTTCATCCGCGCCCAAAAAAGGCTGCGCAGCAGCGCCCTCTATGCTCTTCATATTCTCCATGACCTCTATGTAATTCAAGCCAGGAGGTGCTCCGCCTTAACCTCGTATTCGCTCAATCAACTTCGTACTCGAATAGCCATCCAAAAACGGAATCACTTTTACCTCGCCGCCATTTGCCATTACTTCTTGTGCTCCTACAATCTGGTCAATAGTGTAGTCTCCACCCTTCACCAGCACATCCGGCAGCAAGCTCTCTATCAGGCGACGCGGCGTATCTTCTTCAAAGATCACAATCGCATCTACACAGGCCAAAGCTGCTAACTGGAAAGCCCGATCGGCTTCCGGTAAGATCGGCCGATCGGCCCCTTTTCCCAAGCGCCTTACGCTTGCGTCACTATTCAAACCTACAATCAGCTGCTGCCCGAGCGCCCGAGCCTCCCACAAATAGGTCAAATGGCCCCGATGCAGGAGATCAAACACCCCATTAGTAAAAACCACCGACTGACTCAACAAACTCCAGCCCGCCCGTCTCCTACTCAGACCTTCCGAGTCCATAATCTTGCCTTGCACCGCTTCCAGCATCAGTCTTTATTTGGTTAGCTTCTGTAAAGCTAGCATTATCCCATCATCCCATCATCCCATCATCCCATCATCCCATCATCCGATCATCCGATCATCCCTCCACCCGATCATCCATTCTCCCCATTCAATCACCCCAACAATCCCATCATCCAATTTCCCCGCAAGCACTTACCTTTGCCGAGAGAGCCTGTCTCCTAGCTAAACCAACCGAATGCGCACTAAAGTCGGTATCTTTTTCGGCGGCCCCTCCCGCGAACGTGAAATCTCCTTTGCGGGTGGCCGTACCGTTTACGACAACCTGAACAAAGCCCTCTTTGAACCCGTCCCCATCTTCGTCGATAGCTTTGAACGATGGTACCTCCTCGATTGGCAATACCTTTACAAGGGCAGTATCCGCGATTTCTTCCCTCCGGTCGAACTGCTTCCACCACAGGAAACGGGCATCCAGATCTATCAGGAAAGCCTGGGACCACTAGCAGAGCCCGTATTCGATGAAATCGGTCAACACATCGGTCGCCGCATCCGCCGCGAAGAAGTCGTTGAACTAATCGATGTTGCCTTCCTGGCCCTACACGGTATTTACGGCGAAGACGGCCGCATCCAGCAGGAGCTGGAATACATCGGCATCCCCTACACCGGTTCCGGGATTGCCGCTAGCCAGGTCGGCATGGATAAAACCGTGCAAAAAATCATGATGGCCGACAAGGGCTTCCCGACACCGGCCATCGAAGTAGTCAATCGGGCAGAGTTCTTCAGTAGCGACATTCGCCTGCTCTACGAGCGTGCCAGTCTGCGTATTGGCTGGCCCATGGTGATTCGACCAGCCAACCAAGGCTCCAGCATCGGCGTCAGCATTATCCGCGAAGAAGAAGGTCTGGAAGGCTTTACCCAGGCCCTTAATGCGGCCTTTTTCCGCACCATCGTCAGCATGGACAGTTGGCGGGAACGCAGCGAATATGATAAGCTTGAATACATTCGCTTCATCAGTGACTTGCGGGATGGTCTGGCCTTCCCCCTCGACGCCAAAGCCGGAGATAGAAAGCTAACGCTCTACACCCCTGATGACCTACTCAAGTACTTACAGCAGTGGTCAGAGCAGGAAGGCTTAGAAGAAGTTATTCTAGAGGCTCATCAAGATGAGCAACGCGTCCTGATCGAAGCCTTTATCTCCGGTAAAGAGTTCAGCTGCATTGTCCTACGCCAGGAAGATGGCGGCTGCGTAGCTCTACCTCCTACTGAAATCATCAAAGGCTCCGAGGTCTTTGACTACCGCAGTAAGTATCTACCAGGCTTAAGCCGAAAAGTGACGCCGATCGACCTTCCAGAGACTGCGATCAATGCCATCCGCCAAGATTGCGAACGCCTCTTTACTGAGTTGGGCTTCGCCACCTACGCACGCATCGATGGCTTCTACCAGGAAGACGGCACCATCTACCTCAATGATCCGAACACTACTTCGGGTATGATGCCTTCCAGCTTCTTCTTCCACCAAGCCGCAGAAATAGGACTAAGCCCGAGCGAATTTCTGACTTATATCCTGCGCATCTCACTTTGGGAGCGCGCGCAAGCTGGCGGCGACTTTGGCGAAAACGCTACTGCTCTCGCCGCTCAAATTGATGCTGGTTTAACCGAGCTAAAAGCTCAGCGCAACGAACAGCTGCAAGTAGGTGTACTACTTGGCGGCTTCAATGCCGAGCGACACATTTCCGTAGAGAGTGGCCGTAACGTTTACGAAAAGCTAAATAGCAGTACCAAATATCGCCCCATTCCTATCTTCCTGAGTCGTGGAGACAGCGCTGATGATTATCGCCTGCATATGCTGCCACTCAATTTGCTCCTAAAGGATAATGCCGACGATATCCTGGTGAAACTAAAGGATAACTGGACAGAACATCCAGCCATTCTAAATATCCGCAAAGCCTGCCAGGACATTACGGATAAATACACCGATGGCCACCCCATCTTTGCCCCGGAATCTCTGACTTGGGATGACCTGAGCGAAGCCATGGACGCCGTCTTTATCGCCTTGCATGGGCGCCCCGGCGAAGATGGTCAGGTACAACGTCTGCTCGAAGCGCGCAATGTCCCTTACAACGGCTCTGTACCCAGTAGTAGCGAGCGCACCATTGATAAGTATCATACCCTTGATAGTCTACGCGGCATCGGTTTACCTACCGCCAGGCAATTCGTCATTGATGCCGGAGAATTCAACGAAAACAGCGCCTTTTGTCTCGATAGAATCGAGACCGAACTAAGCTACCCCTTCGTGGCCAAACCAGTCGACGATGGCTGTAGCGCAGCGGTAAAGCTCATTCGCCAACGCGACGAACTACACGCCTACTGTCACCTGATGTTCCGTACTGATCAGCTTGACGAGCGGCAAGCCCGGCGAGAGTTACGGCTCAAAGCCAAGGAAGAATTTCCCGAGCACAATCGTATCCTCTTTGAAGAATTCATCACCCAGGGCGAAGCGGTCCACTTTCTGGAGATTACCGGAGGTATGGTCACCCATTATGGGGAAGATGGCCAAATCAGCTACGAAGTTTTTGAACCCAGTGAAACGCCAGCCAGTGGCACCATCTTGTCGCTGGAAGAAAAGTTTCTCGCTGGAGAAGGACAAAACATTACACCAGCCCGCTTAGGGGTGGGCGAATTCAGCTATGAACAAGTCGCTCCCCAGGTAAAGGCCGACCTCCAACGAGCCGCTAGGGAAATGGACGTTACGGGTTACTGTCGTATCGATGCTTTCGTAAGGGTGTATGCCGATGGCCGGGTCGAGACCATCGTGATCGAAATCAATAGCCTCCCGGGTATGACCCCAGCTACGGCTATTTTTCATCAGGCAGCTCTGCTGGGCTACAAACCCTTTGAGTTTATTGATCAATTGCTCACCTTCGGCAGCGAACGCGAAGCTCGTCGCCTGATAGGAAGCACCGAAAATCTTATCGCCGAAGTAGCGGAGGACATGAAAAATGTACCCGCCGGCGTTACATCCACCAGTACTAATGCCGCCCAGGCGGCCGCCACCCTTGCTATGGAAACAAAGCCTGCTGCTGACTCGCCCACCGTCACCTCGGATCTCGAGTCCACCAAATCTGGCCCCGAAAGCACAGCCCGCTGGAAGCAAATCCTACTAGAGGTCAAGGATTTTGTCCTCTCTCGCTACTTTGCTAAGAATCTGGCGGTCTTATTCGGTTTGCTGTTCCTGGCCTTTTGGATGGTCAAAGGTGGCCTCAATTGCTATACCCAACACGGTCAAAGCCTAGAGCTGCCCAATTTCGAAAACATGCTCATCGATGAAGCCCGCGAGCTAGCAAACGCGCGCGGCCTCTCGCTCAGAGTAGAAGAAGGCGCCTTCGCTGCCGATCGCCAGGCTGGCCTCGTCGTTATGCAGGAACCTCCAGCTGGTGCTCGCATCAAACGCGAACGGTCCATTTACCTTACTGTCCTTACTGATAAGGCCCCCATGAAGCAGCTGCCCTCCCTAGTGGGTAACTACGATTATGATGTCTACACCAGAATTCTCGCATCTAAAGGCATCAAATTCAGGATCATCGACCAGGTCTACGATCCAAAGCAAGAAGAAAATACCATCCTGCACTTCTTCTACGACGATCAAAAGATTACGGATGAAGACCTGCGCCGCGGCGTAGAAATCCCCGAAGGAGCGGAGCTCGGCTTTGTGGTTACCGTAAGACGCACCGGTCAGGTTAATATGCCTGAACTGGTCTGTCAAACCTACGGTGAAAGCCAATTCGAAATCGCCAGCTCGCAGCTGATCATTGGCGAAGTAGTTGGTGACTTCACCAACCGCGACAATGCCTATGTCTACCGCTCTGAACCAGCCGCGGGGCAATCCGTCGCCGAAGGCAGCAGAATCAAACTATATCTCAGCGATCGTCGCCCCGACGGTTGTCAATAATACTAAGGTGCACTATCCGCGCTAACCAAGCGTTTTAATCTGCTGTGGGGATGTTTCCCACAGCAGATTTTTTAGAGTGTATTGAGAAAACTAGTTTTCTAACCCGCTCTTAGCTACCTGGCCCCGCGTAAATGCAGATTGATGAAAACAAACTACTACTTACTCCTACTCTTGTTGTGCTACACCAGCCAATTATCCGCTCAACGTATCATTCCCCTTCCTGGCTATGACTTTCTGGCTCGCGAAACGGCAGCGGACTCCCGAGTACAAGCGCGGATGGATTGCAGCTTCGACAATCTAGACTTAAACCGGGTACGCGATGGGGAACGCGGCTTATTCCCCTTCGAAATAGATACTGTCGGCTTTAACGGGCCTAATAGCGCCTTCCGCTGCCTAAATTGTGATCAGGCTGCCTTCGGAATCGCTGGCCTGGACGGCCAAGAACTGGAGTATGAAGCAGTCACCAATGATCAGGGCTTCGACACCCTCCAGATAGCCTTCGGCGACACCTTGACCAACGATTACACGGAAGCCTTAGAAATTGTAGTGCTCGCTCAACGACAGGATGCTACCATCAACAACCCGGTTATGCCCCTCGGGCCACAACAAGAGGTAGAACAGTTAGTCACGATTAATAACCTGCCCGGTGAAATTTTTTGCCGCGAATTTGTCGATGACGATGACTATCCCGGTCGGGGCCAGATCTTCTTTTTTCTGGAAGACATCACCGAAAGTCAAAACTTCAGTTTCCAATCTGCCCGACTGGCAGGCCTGGATCGTCTAGGGGTAAAAGTCTGTAACGAGTTTGGCCTCTGCGATACCTACTATTACTTTTTCCGGGTAGAGCGGCAAAACATCTTTCCTCCCTTTTTCGATGACTTCTCCAATATTGATATCCGTACCGATGCCTTGCTTTGGCAAGATGAGGACGTCTTCGTCAACAACACCTTCGGCTTTGAGCCTCCCAGTCTCGGCATGGTTACCTTCGACGGTGTCGGACCTTACGGACAGCCCTATCCGCTAGATGGCGGCAGCGGCAGTCAGCCTAGAGATTTTTTGACTTCCGCAGGTATTAACCTCGGGGGAGGTAGTGGGTATGTGCTCACCTTCTATGCACAGCCCCGTGGATTGGCCAACCGCCCTGAAGTCAATGATTCACTCGTGCTACAATTCCTCGACCCCAGTAATAACTGGAATACTGTTTGGTCGCAAGCCGGTCTCTCTACTGGCGAACCGGATGACAGCGAGCGCCCCTTTATTGGCCATGTCGTCCCGCTAGACCCGATCTACCAGTATAATGGTTTTCAGTTCCGCTTTTACAACCGCTCCGACGAAACCGGTGCGCTGGATAACTGGCACCTCGACTACGTTCGCCTGGACGACCTGGCTACGGACCTTAGCTTGGCGGACATTGCCCTGGTACAGCCTCCACGGACGGTAACTGCCCCTTACACTTCCCTGCCCTATCGTCATTTGGTGGCGGCTGGACCTGCGGAAGTACAAGAAGAACTCCTGGTTAAGGTATGGAACCACGCCAGCGGACAGGATCTGCGGGTAAACAGCTCTTCACTGAAAATCTCCGAGATCAATACGGGTACTTCACTTTTCAACACCAACCTGCTCGACGGACCAGAAGGCGACATCATGCCGGGCTTACCGATTGAAAAGCGCTTTGATATGCCTTCTACGGCACCCTTCAGTGCCGCTTTTCCCGATTATCAGGATCTACTATTAGGTCTGCCGAATGTGGGCGAAGAAGTGTACCGGGTTCGGACCAATTACACCATCCTGATTGACGAAGAAACCGATCGCCCCGGAATTGAAGAAACCGTACGGAGCAACAACCTCAGCGACGGCTTCACCGTTTTCGATAACTACTTCGCCTACGATGATGGTACTGCCGAGCTAGCTGTAGAAGCTTTTCCCGGACAGACCGTCGTACAGGAGTATCGGACCTACGTACCAGATGTACTGAAAGGAGTTAGCCTACGTCTGGCGCGCAACAGTGGCAACGTAGCCAGCCAGACGCTGGAAATTCAGGTCTATCTCGACACCCTCGATTTC
>JBCCDS010000005.1:0-146907 GCA_039030655.1 Bacteroidota bacterium
CACCCGTTCCGGAAATCGCCCTGAAGCAAACTATGGGCGACTTCGTGATCCGTAAAAAAGACGCTAGTGCGGCCTATCAAATAGCTTCACTGGTCGATGATCTAGACTACGGCATCAATACCATCGTACGTGGTGAAGACTTATTGGGCAGTACTGCGGCCCAGCTCTACCTGGCGGAGCTATTAGGTTTTTTGCACTTCCGCAGGGAGCACACTTACTACCACCACCCACTGCTTAGCGATGGTAAAGGCGGCAAACTCTCTAAAACAGTGGGGGCCGCCAGCCTAAAAGCGATGCGGGAGGCAGGGCTGCCGCCACCAGGCTTGGCAAATTTTCCATTCGCGAGGCCCTGATCCCGCAATACTATAGACCTCGCTCCGAGAGAGAAGCCCTCCTTCGGGACCCTTACCGAGCGGCTAAATGATTCGGGCAGCTTATTCAGAATCAACCATGCAAGTTGCTACCGCCGATTCAGAGGGGGCTTGAGCTTTTAAGTTTTTTATTCTACATTTGTAGAATAAAATCTACAAATGTCAAATAAAACCCTTTCGCCAACGGAAGAAGCCCTCATGCAGCACCTTTGGCGCCTAGAGAAGGCCTTTATGAAGGATTTGCTGGCGGAATTACCTGACCCCAAGCCTGCTGTTACGACGGTTGCGACCTTGCTAAAACGTCTGCAAAATAAAGGGTACGTGGCGTACCGCACCTTCGGCAATAGCCGGGAGTATTATCCGCTGGTGAGTAAGACTGCGCACTATGGACCGAAGTTGCGGGGAATAAAACAGTTGTTTGCGGGAAAACCAGCGGAGTTTGCTTCCTTCTTTACAGGACAAGCTAAATTGAATAAAGCAGAGTTGCTTGAGCTTCAGCGCTTGATCGACGCCCAAATTGAACAGGAATGAGCTTATTGATTTACCTGCTAAAAACGGCTGTTCTGCTGACGGTCGGCTACGGACTGTATCGTGTGTTGCTAGATCGGGAAAACTGGGTACAGTTTAAGCGCTTTTATCTGATTGGAGCATTGCTTATGGCCTACTTGATTCCGCTTTTGCCCGTTGGCTATTGGCCATTGGAGGGAGAGCAAACAGTGGAATTTGCATCTACTTCAACCAAAGCTAAAGTCTACGATTATTCTGCGACAGTGGCCAGCGAACAGCCCCTCCTGCAAGTCGCAGAGTCCGTCAACTTACTGTCTGCGGATACTAATGCTCCCACTTTAAGTACACGCAAGTGGCGTTTTCTGGCACTGAGTGTTTATCTACTGGGGTGCAGCTTCTTTTTCTTTCGACTCCTCCGGTTTTGGTGGCTGCTGCGCCAGCAAATAAGATCTAGTACACAGCGTACTTATCAAAAAAGCTACTCTGGTCGCCGCGTCGGGACAGGTTATTCCACACTCTTTCGGACGCTATATTTTTTATGCGGCTGATCGTCCATTGAGCCCCGAAGTACTGGCCCACGAGTACGCCCACGTAGTGCAGCGACACAGTGTAGATCGACTATTGGTAGCCGTGCTGCGCTTAGTCTTCTGGTTCAACCCGCTATTGGGCTACTATGATCGGGCTATCCAGTTTAACCACGAGTGTTTGGCCGACCGAGCAGTTATTGGTAATGGTTATGACCTGCGGAAGTACCAAAAAAGTATACTGGAAAATATTCAGCTAGCTATGCCTGTCACACCTGCCTGGTCCAGTGAGCTAGATTTTAAGTTTACCAAAAAACGATTAATGATGCTAAGTGGCAACCAACAATCCAACAAGACATTGAGCTGGAAAACTACCGTTTTATTAGCGAGTTGGTGCTTATTGGCCGTCGCCTGCGGAAACGCCCCCGCCGAAACGCCCAACGTAGAGATCGTGACTGAAGCTCCTGAACAGGTGGTTCCAGTCTCCGCGGTACCCCCGGCCGATGTACCGACCACTAGCCATCTCAATCCCTTTACCAGCGAAGCACTTGAATTACAAGAAGTTGCCTGGAAGGAGCTAAAGCACTTTCGCTTAGAAGAATGGTTCCAGATTTGGCAACGTCCTAGGTTTGGTGTGTGGGTAAACGATATTCGAGTAACGAAGGCAGAGCTGTCCGAGCTTGACCCGTCAAAATATGTCTTTTACACACTTAGCGAGCTGAAAGCGACGGCTCCTGACTACGGAGAATATCGCTACCAAATCGATCTCGGTACGGAGTTGCCGTTGGAGCGTTGGCAAATCAGTCGAGCAGAATTTGACGCCAGGCTACGCCCCACCAATATTCCGCCACCACCACCTAACATAGTGTCTGTGAACGACCTTTCCCGCCCAAGCCCTAAAACGCCTAGCGTTGAGCAATGGAATAGCTGGCAAAACCCCAGTGAGTTTGGTATCTGGCTGGATGGTCAGCGCATTGCTAATGAGGACTTGCTGGCGATGGATAGAAACGAGATTGGCTACTATTTGAAGAGTCGTTTGCTTCCCAACGCCATCAACTATGGGCAGCATACCTATCAATTGGACCTAAGTAGTCGTGCTGCGTTTTTAGAGTGGGTCGCCGAAAATTGGGGAGAAGAACACTAAGCAAAGCAACGCTTTTAAGGCTTAGGCCCTGGTTCCAAGAAGGTGGAATCAGGGCTTAATTTTTGAGCCCTCCAGAACGATAACTGCCTAAACTGAAGACGATTAAATCATTCCGAGTGCCGTCTTGCCTCTTGACTCTGGTAGGTAAGCGCAGTGATGCCGATTCTAGTTTTAAAGTCTCGCAGCGCAGCGATCTCGACTCTCGTAGGCTCGACTTGGTCGAGCTGGTCTCGTATCTCCTAAAACATGAACATTTCATCATTTGTCCGCTAAACCGCTAGCCCCTACCTTTGCCGTCGATCAATTTCAAAGGCTCTCTTTGAAACTGGTTTTATAACGAAGGGTGGAGAGATCAGGCTCTGCGAAACCCTGGCAACCATCGCTGCTTGTGCGCGAAAGGTGCCAAATCCTGCCGCTATATCGCGGGAATATAAAATCGTAGCTGCCATGCGCACGTATTGTACCTTCTTTTCTTTCACCACTTCCATTCAGGAAAGCGACTGTTGTTGTTGCTGTCGCTAAGTGGAGCTGAACCCTTCAGTTCCCAATCACCTTGCTCAGGCCACCGCCTTTGCCTAGGCTAGACTATGGTGTCGGCTACTCAACTCCAAGATTTTATCCCAGCTCCAAAAAATTAACTCCAACTCCTAACTCACAACCCACAACTAATAACTTCTAACTGATAATTAATCATGCATTTCGAAACTCTGCAACTGCACGCCGGACAAGAAGTCGACGAAACGACCCGTAGCCGTGCCCTGCCACTTTATCAAACAACCAGCTACACCTTCCGCGATAGCGAGCATGGTGCCAAGCTGTTTGCCCTTCAGGAATTCGGGAACATCTACACCCGGATCATGAACCCCACTACTGATGCTTTTGAAAAGCGCGTAGCAGCCCTAGAAGGTGGCGTTATGGCATTGGCCACTGCCTCCGGTCAGTCTGCCCAGTTTCTGGCGATCAATAATCTGGCCCAGGCCGGGGATAACATTATTTCCAGTCCCAATCTCTACGGCGGTACTTACAACCAGTTTAAAGTAGCCTTCAAGCGGATTGGTATTGAAGTTCGCTTTGCCGAAAATGGTGATCCGGCTTCCTTCGCTAAGTTGATTGATGAAAACACTAAGGCGATCTATACCGAGACGCTGCCCAACCCCAGTTTCCTGGTACCCGACTTTGAAGGACTGAGCGCAGTGGCTAAAGGCCATGATCTGCCCCTGATTGTCGATAATACTTTTGGGGCTTGTGGTTACCTCTGCCGCCCGTTAGAGCAGGGTGCAGATATCGTCGTGCAGTCCGCTACCAAGTGGATTGGCGGCCACGGTACCAGTATTGGCGGTGTCATTGTCGACGGTGGCAAATACGACTTCGGCAACGGTAAATACCCACAGTTTACCGACCCTAGCCCTGGCTACCATGGCTTGGTCTTCAACGATGTCTTTGGCAAAGATGGCCCCTTCGGCAACATAGCTTTTGCCATTCGGGCACGAGTAGAAGGTTTGCGTGATTTCGGCCCAGCTGCCAGTCCTTTCAACGCTTGGCTACACGTACAGGGACTGGAGACGCTCAGCCTTCGCGTACAGCGCCACGTTGATAATGCGTTGGAGCTAGCCCAGTGGTTGGATGCCCACGACAAAGTAGAAAGCGTCAGCTACGCCGGCTTACCCGGCCACCCTGGCCATGAGAATGCCAAAAAATACCTCCGCAATGGTTTCGGTGGCGTACTGAGTTTCCAGGTCAAAGGTGATAAAGCTGCGGCAACCCGCGTAGTGGATAGTGTACAACTAATCAGCCACCTGGCCAATGTCGGTGATGCTAAGTCGCTCATCATCCAGCCTTCGGCTACTACGCACCAGCAACTGAGTGAAGCCGAGCAAGCTGCTGCGGGCGTGCTGCCTAATGCACTGCGCGTTTCAGTAGGTATTGAGCATATTGACGATATCAAAGCTGATCTCGAGCAAGCTTTCGCAAGCATATAATCTTTTTGATGGGCGGCGCAGCCGCCCATCAAAATATCTACTCTATGACCCAATATCTCTACATCGAGCAGCCCTTTGTGCTCGAACACGGTGGTGTATTACCCCGCCTTCGTTTGGCTTATCACACCTATGGCACCCTCAATGCTGAGCGAGATAATGTCATCTGGATTTGCCACGCCCTAACCGCAAACAGTGATGCAGAAGATTGGTGGCCAGGATTGGTAGGGGAGGGCTACACCATAGATCCAAATAAGTACTTTGTGGTCTGTTTCAATATGGTAGGCAGTTGCTACGGCAGTTCGAGTCCGCAAGACCTCGATCCTGCCACTGGCGAAAAATACCAACTGGACTGGCCGCTAGTCACCACCCGAGATTTTGCCCGCATCTTGGATCTAGCCGCCGATTTTTTGGGTATTCGACAGGTTCGCTTATTAATGGGCGGCAGCATGGGCGGACAACACGCATTGGAGTGGTCCGTCCTGAATCCCGATCGATTCGACCTGCTCTGTGTCTTAGCAACGAATGCTAAGCATGGTCCCTGGGGCATTGCCTTTAATGAAACCCAGCGAATGGCTCTCCGAGCCGACCAAAGCCTAGGAACTGACGCCCCCGATGCGGGTAAGGCAGGCCTGGAAGCTGCGCGCGCAGTCGGTATGATCAGCTACCGACACTATAAAACTTATCAGGCACAGCAACAGGGCCTAAATAGTGAGCAACCCGACGACTTTCGAGCCGCCAGCTACCAACGCTACCAAGGGCTAAAACTCTGGCGCCGCTTTGAGCCAACGGCCTATTACACCCTGAGCAAAAGCATGGATAGCCACGATCTGGGGCGGGGTAGAGCAACCCCCGAAGACCCCGAAGGAATCGCAACGGCCCTGCAACGCATCACGGCCAGCAGCCTGGTAATTGGTATCGATACCGACATCCTCTTCCCCTTAGAAGAACAAGCCCAACTCAGTCAGTACATTCCCAATAGCCGCTTCGAGGTCATCCACTCCGACTTCGGCCACGATGGTTTCCTAGTAGAAGCTCCTCAGATTGGCCAATTACTAGCCGATTTTCTGGCGGATCAATTGCTGATCGACGAAGACCATCGGCACGCTTATACCGAATCCCTAACCGGCCGAAAATTCGCCCTGCCCGGTACGGAGGAAGTGTAAATAGTTCTTGGTTGTTGGTTGATAGTTGTTAGTATTGCACCAAACTTGCCCAACCCTATCTAGCTTCTCCCACTAACATCTAACATCTCCCAACTATGAACGGCCTCATCTTTGACATGGACGGTACTATGGTAGACAATATGATGGTGCACCACCGTGCCTGGCAACGTCTGCTTAAGAGCCTGGGGCTTGATTACAGCCTGGAACGAGTTAAAGAAGAAATTCATGGCGTAAATATGGAGATTCTCCAGCGCCTCTTCGGCGACCGATTTACACCAGCCGAACGGCAGCAACTAGCTGATCGAAAAGAAGCCGAGTATCGCGATATTTTTAAAGAAGAACTAGAGCCAGTACCTGGCCTTATTGCCTTTTTAGATCGGGCCAAAGCGCTGGAAATCCCCATGGCCATTGCTACGGCCGCTCCACCAGAAAATGCCGAGTTTGTCTTGGAATATATGGACTCCCGCAGGTCCCAACCTGCTGCTAATGGAACGCCCTTTGCTGATTATTTTGGCCACATCGTCCACTCCGATATGGTCAGCAAAGGCAAGCCCAATCCCGAGGTGATTGAGCAAGCCGCCGCAGGTATTGGTATACCATTGTCGGAATGTCTTTTCTTCGAAGATAGTGTCACTGGCGCCCAGACCGGCCAAAACGGTGGCTGCCCAGTAGTGGTGATCACTACCACCCACAAACCAGCTGAATTTGCGGGCATCGATGCCATCATCAGCTTTCAACCCGACTTCAGCCAGCTCTGGATCGATGATGATCGACAACTGGTGGTTAAGTCTAATTAGACCGCTGCGCTGCGAGAGTCGAGACTCAAGACCGGCCCGCCTGCAGCACGGCCTGCAAGAGTCAAGAGTCAAGACTTGTTTTAGAGACTAGAGTCGAGACCGTTGCACTGCGAGACGTGAGAGGGGCTTTGTCGATTAGTAACGATATTTTCTAGAGCACTTTAATACTCTACCGCGAGAGGTTCCCTCTCCGTCGGAGAGAGAGGCCCATTAGCGTCAAGAGGTAAGAAGTGGTTATTCATGCATTGATAGTAACTCATTTATCCAATTTCAGTCGCCGCCAGGCGCTGAATGCCCTAACTAATCTCGGAGCCCCGCTAGTGGGGCAATCTCAAATCTCGCAGGCGAGCGCAGCGACGCCGATCTCGTTTCTTGATTCTTGAATCTAGCAGGCAAGCGCAGCGAAGCCGATCTTGAGTCTACCTACAACTGCATCTCCTCCAACTGCTGCCCCTTCGTCTCCGGCATCATATAAGCCACGAATAGCAGCTGCAAAACCATAAAGCCAGCAAAGACGCTGAAGACCAGTACTGGCCCCAGCGATTCCCGAATACTAGGGAAAGTGGCGGTAATCAGTGCCGCAAAAACCCAGTGAGTAGTACTACCTAAAGCAGCACCTAAGGAACGTACTTCGTTGTTGAAGATCTCAGAAATGAATACCCAGATGACGGCGCCCTGGCCGATGGCATGACTAGCAATAAAGGCGAAAGTAGCAATGGCGACAACCTGGCCACTCCAATTGTATTGAAAAGCAGCGGCCATCATTGCCAGGCTCAGGATATAACCGACCGAGCCCAGGTACATCAGCCGTTTTCGCCCGAAGCGGTCAATCAGATACATGCCCAGCATGGTAAAAACCAGGTTCACCAGACCAATACCGACGGTGCTCAATAAGGCGTCTTCGCCCTCTAAACCGGCGGACTCAAAAATGCGCGGCCCATAATAAATCACGGCATTGATGCCCGACAGCTGATTGAAGGCCGCAAAGAGAAAAGCTAGGAGGATGGGACGACTATACTTTTTGGTGAAAAACTCACCGATGGCTACCTTGGCTTGACTACTTTCGGAGGTTTTGATGGCGGCCATTTGTTGCTCTGCCGTATCGGGATTAATTAGCAGGAGAACACCCAGAGCCTCGCGGGATTCATTGGCTTTGACCGTCAGCCAGCGAGGACTGCGAGGAACGCGAGCCAGTAGCAAAAGGTAGATCAATGCAGGAACTGCTTCTACTCCCAGCATATACCGCCAGATGCTGGGATCATCACTAGCGATTAGATAATTACTGAAGTAGGCTACAAAAATGCCCAGTACCAGATTAAACTGGAAAGCCGCTACGACCTGCCCTCGCATCTTGGCCGGAGCAATCTCAGTCAGATAAAGAGGCGCTACCACCGAGCTGATGCCTACCCCAACTCCACCGATAAAGCGCGCAATGACCAGTTGAGTCAAATTAGGCGAAAGGGCCGACCATAAGGCCGATATGAAGTAGAGTAAACCGACTAGGTAAAGTGTTTTTTTGCGCCCGTAGCGGTCAGCGGGAATGCCGCCAAAAAGTGCCCCAATGATGGTGCCGTAGATCGCAACGGCGACGGCCTGGCCAACGGCACCGTCTGATAAACCCCACTGCGCCTGGATGGTCTGTTCCACTCCACTAATGACCGCCGTATCGAAACCAAAGAGAAAACCACCTAAAGAGACGATGATGGCCCAAAACCAGATTCTGGAGGAATTATCTTGCATTCTTGCGTACTTTGAATCAATTCTTTACCCAAAGAAAGCAATTATGCGCACTTACCTGCTATGCCTGGGAGCTTTGCTAGTGTTAGTAACAACTAACCAAGCCCAAACCACGACCTACCTCCACTGTGGTCGCTTGATCGATGCCACCTCCGAAGCGGTGCAAACGGAGATGACTATCGTCGTAGTCGATGATGAAATTACCGCCCTTGAATCAGGATATAGTGCTGCACCTGCGGGAGTACAAACAATCGACCTGCGCAACCATACGGTCATGCCGGGCCTGATTGATATGCACGTACACGTGGAAAGCCAGCAAAGCCCTAATCGCTATCTGGAGACCTTTACTATGGATCCTGCCGACGTGGCCCTGCGCGCTACAACCTACGTGGAACGCACCCTGCTGGCCGGTTTTACTACGGTAAGAGACCTGGGCGGCACTGGGGTAAATGTCAGCTTGCGCGACGCCATCAATCGTGGCTATATCGATGGTCCCCGCATCCTCACAGCGCAGAAGGCCATCGGCACGACTGGCGGTCATGCCGACCCCACCAACGGCCGACGGATGTCATTGACTGGCGACCCTGCACCCATCGAAGGCGTGGTAAATAGCGCTGATGAAGCTTTCGAAGCTGTACGCGGTCGCTATAAACTCGGCGCAGATTGTATCAAAATAACCGCTACGGGCGGCGTGCTCAGTGTAGCGAGCAATGGCTCTGGCCCACAGTTTCGCCAGGAAGAGGTCAATGCCATAGTGGAGGCCGCCAACGATTATGGTATGCACACCGCAGCCCACGCGCACGGCGCGGAAGGTATGCGCCGAGCAGTTATTGCCGGTATCACGACCATCGAGCACGGGACGCTGATGAACGAAGAAGTCATGGACCTGATGATCGAGCATGGTACCTACCTGGTGCCTACCATAAGTGCCGGCCGTTTTGTGGCTGATAAAGCCAAGCAAGCCGGTTATTTCCCGGCCATTATCGTCCCTAAAGCCCTGGAGATCGGCAGCCAGATTCAGGCCACCTTCGGACGAGCCTACGCCTACGGAGTTCCCATTGCTTTTGGTACCGATAGCGGCGTCAGCGCACACGGCGAGAATGCCCAGGAATTTGCCTACATGGTAGAGGCCGGGATGCCCGCCATCGAGGCCATCCTTTCGGCTACTGCTGTACCTGCCCAGATCCTGGGGCTGGACCATCAAATCGGTACGATCCGGCCCGGCCTACAAGCGGACATTGTAGCTGTGCCTGGAAACCCATTGGAGGATATTGATCAAATGATGGCCGTTAGTTTTGTGATGAAGGGGGGGATTGTCTATAAGCATTAGTATTTTTGGATATATCCAAAAATACTAATGCCTTTAATCAGATCCTCCTACCGCCCCAGCCGCTGGTGGCAGCGCTTTCCTCACTTGAGCACGATCACCCCGGCGCTGTTGCGCAAGGTGCGGATGGCGCCCTACGAGCGTAAAACCCTAGAGCTGGATGATGGCGATTTTCTCGATCTCGACTGGTTGAAAACCGAGACCGATAGCGAGCGTTTGGTCATCATTTTGCACGGCCTGGAGGGCGCTGCGGATCGCCCCTACATCCGCGGTATGGCGCGTCAGTTTGTGGCGCATGGCTGGGATGCCCTCTGTACCAACCATCGCGGCTGTAGCGGGCGCATGAATCGCCTGCTGCGCATGTACCACATGGGCGCTTCTGATGATGTAGCGCGGCTAGTACAGCACGCCATCGCGGAAGGCTATCAACGAATCGGGATCGTCGGTTTTAGCCTGGGCGGTAACCTGACGCTCAAATACCTGGGCGAAACCGCAAAGGAGCTGCCAACTCAGGTCATTGGCGGGGTCGCCTTTTCGGTACCCTGCCACATTGCCAGCGCTAATGTAGAGATCGACAAGCCCAAAAACCGCTTGTATCTGCGGCGTTTTTTGAAAAGTCTGAACGAAAAAGTGCGACTGAAGCACCAGCTTTTTCCGGAGCAAATGCCGATACCGTCAGGAAAAACGGGCGATCGCTGGCCGCATAATTTTCAGACTTTCGACGATCGTTTTACCGGCCCTATGCACGGCTTTCGCGATGCGGCAGATTACTGGGAACAATCCAGCTCTCGGCAATTTGTTCCCCGGATTGAAGTGCCGACCTTGCTCGTAAATGCAAGCAACGATAGCTTCCTTTCTGAGCAATGCTACCCCAGGGAAGAGGCCGCTAGTATGAATAATTTCTGGCTGGAAATACCCGATTATGGCGGCCACGTGGGCTTTGGTGGCCAGATCGGTCAGCCTTACTGGTCGGAGCAGCGAGCGCTAGATTTTTTGACGGACTGCCTCTAGTCATTGATGGGCTCTAGACGCAGGGCCTTTATGGCTAGCCCTGGTCGATTCAGTTCTGGAGCTGTAAGTCGAAGCTCATGCTGGCCCGCCGGTAAGCGCAGAACACGCTGAGTTTTTCCCCAAGTTCGCTCATAAACCTCCTTACGGGGATGAATATCGGGACTCTCTATTCGCCTTCCAGCGAAGGGCAATGCGCGAAAAAATTCGCGACTATTAGCGATTTGAATTTGTACTTCCGCAGGTGGTTCCGTAACGGCAAATCCAATGTCCTCATATTCAATGGATCTTTCCTGGCTGGGTAATAAAAGCTCGTAGCTCAGCTCGACTAAATAGCGACTTTCGGCCAACACATCAACGGGCCAGGCAATACCACTTTCAGGGCCATAGACATCTTCCACCCAGTCATTGGCCCAGCCGTATTGGTCGTGAAAATGGGCCTGGCCAAAGGGCTCTCCTTCGTGGGCCAATAAACGAATACTGGTGGCGGGGCTTTCCCTATTACCCAGTTGAATAGGCGGTGCCACCCGATCAGGACGGGCCACTGTAGCGGCAAAGCGGGCGTATTGCTCGGCTAAAGCCTGATGGGCGGTGTCCCGAGGGTTAAACAAATTGGCCTGTTGCCCGGGATCTGCCCGTAAATTGTAGACCTCATGTACGTCTGGCTCTCGCAAAATATAGAGCTGGTCCTGTGTCCGGAAGCCACCGGGATAGGGTGAAAAATCGTAGCCCTGGATGAAGGTGTAAATCGGGCGGTCTATCCAAATACTCGCTTCGTTTTCCAGTAAGGGCAGCAAACTTCGACCATCTAGTTCCTCTGCGACTGATGCAGGAATAGGTTTACCGGATAGCTCGGCCAGGGTTGGCAACAAATCAATGTGGGCAGCCATCGTATTTATCCGCTGGCCATTTATGGGGTGTCCATTAGGCATACGGATAGCGAAAGGTACGCGCACGCCGCCTTCGTCGACCATGGCCTTGCGGCCGCGTAAACCGCCATTGAAGCGATCGCCGTTAGGGCCGTTGTCGGTGCTGAAAATGACAATGGTATTATCCAGTAAGCCTCGGCTATCGAGGCTGTCCAATAGGCGACCGATATGGTAGTCATTACAGGCGATCATACCGTAAATACCCGCCACGCGATCTTTCAGGCCCATGGCTCGGTAAGGCGCAATAAAGCTTTCCGGGGCCTGTACGGGCGTATGCGGCGCCTGGTAGCTCAGCATACAAAAGAAAGGATCGGACTGCGGCTGCTCAATAAAGGACCAGGCAGAGTCCGTCAATACCTTGGTCAGGTAGCCCTGGAAAGGGACGCTTTCAGCTGCCTCGTCTTCCAGTTCGGAATCGAAGTAATTGTTGAAGTGTCCTAGGCAAAAACCGAGGAACTCCTCGAAGCCCTGGCTGGCCGGGTGATAGGGTGGAGTAGCTCCATTATGCCATTTGCCGTAGAGACCTGTGCGGTAGCCGGCAGTCTGTAGATGCTCGGCGATGGTGTAGATGCTATCGCTCATGGTTTCCCGCCGGCGGGTCACAAAGACTGCTCCGGTCCGGGGGTGGTACTGTCCACTCAGAAAAGAGGCCCGGGTAGGTGCACAAACCGGACTGACGTAAAAACGACTAAAACGTGCACTTTCCCGAAAAAGCTGATCGGTGCGGGGCGTCTGTAGTACCGGGTTGCCGTGGAGACTCAGGTCACCATAGCCCTGATCATCCGTGAGGATAAACAGGATGTTAGGTACATAGTCATTATCCTTTGCTATATCTTCCTTGGGCTCTGATTGACAAGCCCAACAGCAGTTGATGAGCCAAATGCCTAGGAGGATGCGAAATAATGGTCTAATATTCGACATACTTGCACAAGTTTAGTAAGCCGAAAGAGAGGCTTTCAGCTTAGAAATTACGCATAAAAATAGGCCAAGAAGGGTGCTAGACTATGCTACGGTTGCTGTTCAAAGCAGGACGTTAACTAGCGGGCTACTTCCCAGACGGTGAGCAAGTTCTTGCTGCGGCGCATACGCAAGAGGTTGCGACGTAGGTCAAAGAGATGCAGACTACAATTCCCGGTAGGTTCTGGTTCTTGATCCGGACCTGGAATAGTGCTGATGAGGTCAGTGGCGCCAATAATGCCCATGGCCTGGATCGCAGGGTTATACTGGAGATTATAAGCAGATTTGCCATCTAATGCCAGCTCAATGACGCGTGGCTTTTTCGTGCTGCTGCGTTCTGGGGAAGTGGGGACTTCAGTTTGGTCAGAACGCGTAGGAATTTCTACTTCTTTAGAGGTTACCACTCCGATCTGATCGCCTAAAAGGCCAATGGTTACTCCTTCTTCACTGTCGAGTTGAAATGCATGGACTTTGCCGTCATTGATGAGGTAGACTTGTCGCAGATCACTGGAAAAACTGAGGGTGTTGAGCATTAGTGAAGTAGTTGGAGGGGAAGAAGTCGGAAAATCGCTGGCAGGATTTGAATTAGGCTTCAATTCACGATTAGGGTCGATCCTTACCGGGGGGCGACCAGGACTGAAAATTTGTCGAATACGATCCCAGATTGTCATGAATAGTAGGCTAGCGAAGTGAGGGAAATCCTTTGCAGGCCTGAAGCTAGTTAAATAATTAGATTTTCCGAAACGCACTCTTGCGTGAATTCTTCCTTGGGTGTTTTATCGGGGGGTAAAGAGAGCGGTTATATATGGGAAGGCCTGGAGAATTTTTGTGTTTGGCACCCGCGGTTAAGCTGACTTTAGTCGGCGCTGGGTTAAACGAACTTCAGTTCGTAAGCTTAACGGACTGAAGTCCGCCAAACCCGGCGCGAAGTAAACTTCACTTAACCGGAATACCTGCGGAAGTACAAAAGAAAGGGATCAATAACCTAGGATGTTGAGCATACTATCTACCGTCTGAGGGGGGTGCAATTCCTGGTCAACCAAGTTGCCCTTTTGATCGATATCGATAATGACGTGCCGGGGTGCCGGGATCAGGCAGTGCTTAATGCCACCGAAACCGCTTAAGCTATCTTGATAAGCACCGGTGTGAAAGAATCCAAGGTAGAGTGGCTCGTTGGACTCGTCAAGTACAGGTAGGTATACCTGGCTTTCGTGGATTTCACTGTTGTAATAATCGCTATTGTCACAGCTTAATCCACCGATATTGACCCGACAGTAGCGGTTTTTCCACTTATTGACGGGTAGGAGAATGTAACGTTCCCCAATACCCCAGGCATCGGGGAGAGTGGTCATCAGGCTATTGTCGATCATGTACCAGAGTTCCGCGTCATTTTGCTGTTTTTGCTCAAGTACACTGAAGAGATGTGCTCCGCTTTCTCCCACGGTGTACTTGCCAAATTCGGTGTAGATGTCGGGCTCGGGCACTTCGCGTTCCTTGCAGCTCGTCAGGATATTTTTGACGATTTCACGGACCATGTATTTGTAGTCGAACTCAAAACCCAGACTATTGCGAATCGGCATGCCGCCTCCGATATTTAGGGCATGTAGGTCTTCACTTAGTTGTTTTAACTCGGCATAAACTTCTACGGCTTTATTGAGCTCCCCCCAATAGTACAGCGAGTCTTTGATGCCGGTATCAACGAAAAAATGGAGCATGTGCAACTTAAACTTCGGGTTGTTTTTGATGCGCTCGTGAAATAACTGGATCAACTGTAGCCTGCGCAAACCCAGCCTACTGGTATAAAACTCAAAATTGGGCTCCTCTTCGGTGGCCAGACGGAGACCAATGCTGATTTGCCGGCCTTCCTGTAGTTGGGCTTCGTAGAAATCTAATTCGTGAACATTATCGATGACGGTGATGACGTTAGTCAGACCTTCTTTAATCAGGTCCATGATGGCCACTAAATAGGCTTGGGGTTTAAAGCCGTTGCAGACGATGCGGGTATCTGCTGCGACTTTCCCTTTTAGGTAAAGCCGGCGGACTAATTCTACGTCATAGGCCGAGCTCAACTCGAGTTGTACGCCTTGCTCCAGGGCTTCTTCTACCACGTGGGCGAAGTGATTGCTTTTGGTGCAGTAACAGTAGTGGTAGCGCCCCGTATAACCCTGAGAGCGCATGGCTCTGGTAAACAAATTACGCGCCGTCTTAATCTGTTTGCCAATCTTGGGCAAGTAGGTTATGCGTAAAGGCGTACCGTACTTTTGGATGAGATGGATAAGTGGAATGCCATGAAAAGTGAGGTAACCATCTGCCAGATCAAAGCCGTCTTGAGGGAAATAAAAGGTCTGATCGATGAGCTCGAAATACTTGTTTGCCACCGCCGGGATTTTTAGCGCAGCGAAGATAGCTCAAAGGATGATTGGCAGCTTTGAAATTTTCGCGAGAAGAACAAAAAAATCTACACTAGAACCGAGCAGTCCGTTAGCTGTTGAGGGTAGGAGAGACCGTGGTAGAAATTGCTCCTTCTTGAATGCTTAATTATATCCAGTCACCCAATCATCCAATCACCCAGCTCCTATGGAAATTGCCGAAGACCGCGTGGTCACCATCACCTACGAAGTCCGCAAGGATGGCCCGCAAGGACCACTGCTCGAGCGCATGGACGTCAACTATCCTTTCAAAGCGCTCTTTGGCCGTGGCAAGCTATTACCTGCTTGGGAAAAACAGCTGGTCGGCCTAAGCCCCGGAGATAGCTTTCGGTTTCTGCTCCGCCCGCAAGAGGCCTACGGAGAGCCGACGCCAGACAGCATCCTTTCTATTCCACTACAGGTCTTTAGCAATGCCGAAGGCGAAAGCGAAGCCGGATTACTGGAGAAAGATCAGTACATCACCCTGACCGATAGTAATGGAAAAGCCGTCAATGGTAAAATTATCGACTGGGACGACAAGCAGGTACGCGTAGATTGTAACCACGCCTTGGCAGGCTTCAGCCTCTTTTTCGTCGGAACGGTTTTAAATGTCCGGGAAGCAACCGTCGATGAACTAGTAAAAGGTGGGCTTTCTCCCGAATAAAAGCAGGGGTTTAAGCGTGGAGGGTCGCCTGACGAGCCAGGAGCACTTCCTCAGTTTCCTCTCTTTCAGGATCGGGTACGCAACAATCAACCGGACAAACCGCAGCACACTGTGGCTCTTCGTGAAAGCCTACGCATTCCGTGCACTTGTCGGGAACGATGTAGTAAAATTCATCGCTGACCGGATCTACTTTTTCATCCGGACTTACCGAAACACCAGTCTCCAGCTTATAGTCGTAATCAATCGTTGTCCCTTCGGCAATGGCCCATTCAACGCCACCCTCATAGATTGCTGTGTTGGGGCATTCGGGCTCACAGGCGCCGCAGTTGATGCAGTCGTCGGTGATCATGATGGCCATAGGAAAAAGCTTTTTAAAGGATAGTAAATCTTTGCACAAGCTGAGTATAACTCAAGCGCTGCAAAGATAACACTAGTGGCGAAATAAGGGTTCTACTTAAGGATAACTAATCGTTGTAAATCACCCTGCACACCATCTTCTTCTCCTTGCAGTCGAACCTGATAGAGGTAGACTCCCCGGGCTAATTGATCTCCATAGTCATCGCGGCCATCCCATTCGATGCAATCGTCCAAACGGACAGAGCCATCACTAAAGGGCAAGTCGGCTTCCAAAGTCTTGACCAAACGACCGCTAACGGTGTACACTTGGATTAAAACCTGTACATCCTGCCCCGTCAAGGTGTGATCAAACTGGAAACAAGTGCGATCACTGAAAGGATTGGGATAATTGAGGATCCGACTGAGTGCTGCACGGCCGTCAGCTGCCACGACAAATTCGGTGCTACCCGTTGAGCTGTTGTTGGCTACGTCCCAAGCACGTACGGTGATGGTATGTAGACCCGGCTCCAAATCAAAGAGTGGGAAGCGAACCTCCCCCCGACGAAAATCATCAGCCGTTGCTTCGTAATAGTCGTTGAGGATAATACTGTTCCGGTTATCTTCATCGATAATGGCCTCGAGATCGTGACCGATGCTGTTACCCGTGACATTAATGCCCAGATCATCGCTTAGCTTAACCAGCAGGGTCGCTTCCGTACCGACTTCTCCACCGGCAATAAAGTTTTCATCGTTCATAAAGACTTCTACCAAGGGCCCCTGATCATCATCTACGGCATTGGCATCCGTCCCTCCTACAATGAGTCGGTCATAAAGTCCGGCAGCATCGGTGCGTTGATTAGGGTCGGCTGCATAGAAACTGATTTTCGCCTCCCCGAATTCATAATTGATATCGCGTGGCACCACATAGCTGAATTCAAAGCGGCCGTTAGTCACGGTAGCCCGACCGCGGAAGATGATGTTGCGTTGGATGTCGAACGTCTGTTCGGGTGACCGTGGATCCTGTTGCAGAGTCGTCACTTCCTGCGGCTTGTCATAAATGGTCGGGAAAACGGTTCCGTTGAAGTCTTCCATAAACTGACCATTGACGTCGATGACCTCTCCGGCAATGGTAACTTGTTGTAAGGCCCGGGCGGTATCATTACGTGCACTGTCAACGGGTAAACCATTGATTTGTGTAGTCCTGATGCCATTGGTAGGCAGGGCAATAACTGAGGCCGGATCACCCAGCAAAGTATACTTGCGGGCATTTTCGGTAGCTCGGGTCAGGCGGTTGGTACCACCACCATCCGTGATGCTGTTCTTCGCAATACGGATAATATCACCCAGCGTACGCCATTGCCCGTCTGGGCGGTCCAACATAGCCTGCACGGTCCGATCCGTAAGGATTTTGTTTTCGTAGGCAAATACCGGGCGGGTAGTCGTTAGCAGCGCCGCGGCACCACCACGATCTTTAAGCAGGGTTTCTTCACCAGCACTGACAAAGTTAGCGTCGTCATAACCTGCGAAAGTACAAGTAGCAGTAATGAAAACCGGATACTGGTCGGGGTTGCGCCAGTTGCGAATTTGAGGGATACTGAGTACGCGTTCCTGTCCCCAACCTCTAGGGCCACCGTGACCAAGGTAGGTGACAGCCAGCGATCCCCGGAAAATAGCCCGGTCCAGGCCTTCCGAAACGTCGGGATAACGGTCACCTGCCGAAAGACTTAGCTGAGGGAATAAATCGAAGTAAAGCTTGTCGAAGTTGAGGTCTGGTCGGCGACTAGCCACGTCACGAGCTACATCGTCCACGTCCCGGCTGTGGAGACCGCCATCTTCATCATCACCTACGAAGACCATGCGGGTCCGCCAGTCTCCCAGAGCTGCGGGGGCAATGTCGTAAGCGATGATTTTATCCACCACCGCCTTAGCTTCTGCCGCAGATTTGACGGGCAAACGTCCTACCGCAATGTTCAGGTCAGGCTTGAGGGGCTGACGATCCGTACTGCTGCTGTAGATACCGAAGAAGTCATCGGCCGGGAAGTCATGAATCTGAGAGTAGTTGAATTCCTGCCCGTAGACGGGAATAAAATTGGTGCCGAAGCCATAGATATCGCGATGGTCAAAACTTCCATCACCTAGTAGCAATAGATATCGCAGGTCAGGAGAACGCTCAAAGACCATGCGGGCAAAATTGCGAATGGCACCTGCATCGGCTTTACCGCTGCTGAATTCATGGTAGACCTGTTCAATATTGACCAGCTCTACATTAAGACCGCTGAATTCCCGGCGATGCTCCGCCAAACGCTCCGCATGTTGTCTAAAGGTAGGGTGCGTAATAATGAGCATGTTGGCCTCGGAAATACCGTGTAAATTCTGAGATTCTACCCGACCAATGGCTTCGGCTTGTAGCAGGTTGCTGCCCGGTCGGAAAGCAACGTATTCATAGACTTCATTCGCAGAGTTGGTAGTCATATTTCCACTGCCATCCACACTTATTTCGCCTAGCAAATCCGCTGCTCCTACTCGCCAGACCCGGTTGTCATCACTCCAGTCTGCTAGCTGGTAAGTAGTAGCTTGATGGGTTCTGCTGCTGCGATCGCGAAAATCCATTTGGTCGCCATTGATCCGTAATTGGCGACGGGCAATCAATTGGATATAGTCGAGCCACCCTTCGCTTTGTTCAGCATTTGCTGGCGGTGGGTAGAGCAGTTTGACGTCAACGTTGGCTTGGCTGAGCTCCAGGCTAGCACTCAGCGTAGCTAGATTAGCTGCAGGAGTAGTTTCTTCCCGCCCAAAGGTGATCGAGCTGGCGAAATTGCTGCTGAAGGCTTGTTCATTGACTTCCAGCTGGAAACGGCTGCTGCGATCTGCTCGCAAAGCCATCCGCGCCCTTAGGCTGGCAGGCTGACTCGTTACTAAGTCAGGTACGGAAAATAAACGGCCGTAGTCCTTTTCCCGGGCTACCCGGAAGAAATCACCGTACCAGTTTTGGCCCGACCCACTGGAATTGCCAATCAGGTGTAGGATGTTATCTCGCTCCTCCTCAAAATGAAAGCGGGCCTCGTAATCATTAGTCGTATAAGTTGGACTTCCGCTGGTGTTTAGCTCACTAATTCTTTGACCATTACTACCAGCGCCTAGCTTAATGTAGTAGTAGTTGACTTCATCGTAGAGATGCTGCTCGTACTCGAAGCTATTGTTGCTCTCCTGATATTTCCACAGATCGGCAGCTTCCCCATAGAAGTAAAGAAAATCACCACCATCAAAATTACCGTCTTCTTCGCCGCTGATCCAGATCGGTTGTTCAATAAGGTCGTCAGGAAATTCATCTGCTACCACTTCGGGCAGATTGCCGCCTCTTTGCCCGTACAGGCGAATAGAGCGAGGATCCACACCATCTAAATTAAGCCCTAAATCGTTGGTGAGGAAGTCACGACTCAGCTTATGGATGCCCGTCTGATTTACCGCAATCTGGAAGACTTCGCCATCTGCCAGTACCGAGCGATCGGTAAAAGGATTAGACCTGCCACCTCCAGCTGCCGGACGACGAACCAGTCGTAATTGAATACGCCGGAGTCGTTCAATTGAAGCGCCACTGCGCACCACTGGTACAAAACTGATCTTAGCTTCGTAGCCTTCTGGTTGTCGGCTAATAGCTGTTGAAAAAGTCAGCCGCTCTTCTAAAAGATCGACGGGAGCCAGTCGGTGAGGGCTGAAACTTTCGTATTCGGCATTAACAATCTCCACTTCGATCTCTCCTGGCCCGCTCACTGATACTCGGCGCATCGCCACTGGCCATTCTCCAGCTAAGCTACCCTCGAAAAGGTGTTGCGCACTACTGTTGCCGTTCCATTCAATAAGCTGGGCATCCGTCGCCCAGTCAAATTGGAAGTCCAGCTCCGTTTGGGCCAAAAGATAAGAGGCCGATCCGCCAAGGATGGTCAGCAGAAAGGATGAAAATAGTAGTCTAATACACATGGGCGAAAAATGGAGTAGTTCATACCAAAGATACGCTAGGGGAACGTCTGGGGAAAGATTTGGATTGCGCCTTAAGCGTCGTCCAGCAGATAATTATTGGATGTGTCTTGCAATCCTTTTTGGCTTTTGCTAGTTTTATCAATGATGAAAGCTATAATCGGCTCCCTATTACTGCTATTTGCCGGTCTATCCCTCAGTGCCCAGGACCCCGTCTTTAGCCAGTTCTATGCTGCACCTATGCGGCTTAACCCAGCTTTTGCTGGTATTTCTACCGCTCCGCGCGTCACGATGAACTATCGAGCGCAGTACGTCACCTGGCCCAATGCCTTTACGACTTACACCGTAGGTTACGAGCAACCCATCGCCAATAGCCCCTCTTCCTTTGGCCTGACCGCTACGGCCGATCTGCAAGCGGATGGTGCCTACTCTAATTACTATTTTTCGGGGGTCTATAGTTATGAGGTGCAAATGGGCGAGTTTTTACGCGCCCGTCTCGGTATTTCTGCTGGCGTTCTCCAAACGGCGATTGATTTCGACCGTTTCATCTTCGGTGATGTCGTCGATCCCATCGACGGAGCCGGAAATCCATCGGAAACGATGGAACGGCTACAATCAGACGCTAAAACGGACTTTGATGCTGGGGTAGGACTTTTGGTCTATGCTAATGGTTTGTACGGTGGGGTGAGCCTGGATCATCTGAATCGTCCCAATGAAAGTCTTTTCGAGATTAACGAAAATCTTTACGCGGGTCGCCCCATGCGCATGAGTTTTCATGCCGGAGGTCAGATAAACCTCAAACGCTACAGTAATCGTAGTCGCCCAGCTTACGTTACCCCCAATATCTTGTATACCCGCCAAGCCGCTTTCCAGCAATTAATGCTAGGTGCCTACTTCGGTTACGGACCGATGTTTATTGGCGGCTGGTACCGCGAAGGCTTCGAAAATAGTGATGCCTTGATTGGGGTCGTGGGTGTAAGAAAAGGCGTGTTGCGCATTGGCTACAGCTTTGACTTGACCGTAAGTGAATTAAGCGGCGTACCCGGTGGGCTAGGAGGAGTTCACGAAATCAGCTTAGCCTTTGATTTTGGAGAAAGTGCGGATTTGCAACGCCGCCGCCATCGTTCCCGCTTCAATGATTGTTTCGGCATGTTCCGTTAGGCAAACACTATCGGTTAAGTCGACTTTAGTCGGCGCTGCGTTCTACGAACTTCAGTTCGTATGACAAACGGACTAAGGTCCTCCAAACCCGGCGCGAACTAAAGCCCGCTTAAGCCATAAAACCTGCGGAAGTGCAAAGCAAAAAGCTTATTCCTTGCTGAATAGGGCACTGAGCTGCCGCAATGAGAGTAGCCGCAAGCCAAAGGCCAGGATCAGCCCCCAGCCCCCCAGTACGATCAATTTTAACCACCATGTGAGCGGAAGCCATTGCTCCAACGCCCAGGCGGAGGCAGTGTAAAGCACCAAAAAAACGGATAAGCGCCACCAGGATAGTTGGTGCCCACTCAAATCAAGCCGACGGTGAGCCAAAACGACTAAGGCAATAGTAATGCTTGATTGCGTCAGGGTCGTAATCGCGGCACAACCAACGGCTCCGTAGTTGGATAAAACCAGAAGGTTACCAACTAGGTTAAGCAAGGCGCCAACAGCGAAGATCTGATTCATCCGTTTCAACTCACCGGCTGCAGTACAGAGCGATCCATAAACATAGTTGCCACAAACGGCGATGAAGGAAGGAATAAGCCAGGCGAGAATTAGTCCCGTACGGGCATCCGCAAAGTGATATAGTGCCTGGGCTGTAGGTTTTGCCAACAGCATTAGTGGGATACTGATGCAGGCGGCAGCTACCAGGGCTAGTGGTACCGCTAGTCCTAATAAAGGTCCGACTGCTTCTCCTTGGCCCAGCAAGCGAGCAAACATGGGTAGTAAGAGCCCAGCTAGTAAAAAGCCGCCCATATTGGCAGCATCCAATAAGCGGTAGGCAGCCGCGTAATGGTCGGCCTGAAGCTGGCCATCAGGAAGCAATCGTTCGATCATTACGGCATCAATACGGGTATAAGCCGTCATCAGCAAGACCACCAGTGCATAGGGCGCAGCTTGCCGTAATAAACTCCAGCTGATGCTAAACCGCCAGCGTGGCCGAAGTTGTGGTAGTCGCGGCCATAGTAAGCGCAGCAACAATAAGCAGGCCAGCAACCAGGCCAAGGTCTGCGCCAGGGCGAAGCGCCGCACCGTCAGATAATCCGGGGCAAATAGGATTAGGCCACCGATAAAGAGTAGCATCAGTAGTTTATCTACTACGGATACCCAGCTGTCCAGGCGGTAAAACCCTAAACCGCTCAAATTGGTCCGTAGGAAGAGCAGTAAACTATTCAGCCCCAGATTCAAACCGACAATCGCCAGCAGTCCCATCGTTCCCTGATCATATCTCAGCAGGCTCCCCCCTAGCAGCAGTGCCAATAAGAAGCTACCGAATAGTAGCAGTTTCAAGCCCAGGAAGTAAGGGAAATACTTAGTCAGTAATTGCCGATGCTGAGATAGTTGGCGGTTGTTGTACTGCTGCAAGCCCAGATCTGCTAGCAGCTGAAAAAGTAAACTCAGGTTGAAGAGGCTAAAGTAAAGCCCGTACTCACCCTCCGGGAGTAAATTCTGGACACTGCGTTCTACCACTAATAGGTAGATCCCTTTCACCGTAAAGTTGAGGGCTACAACCAGAATGGCGTTGCGGAGAAAATAGCGCAGCATGACGCAAAGGTAGAAAGAGCTTGGGCAGGAAGTGGTATCTTTAAGCCTGGCTTAAAATTTCTTCGCTATGGCCCTCAATCTAATGATCATCAATGGTCCTAATCTCAATTTACTGGGACGTCGCCAACCGGAAATCTACGGCGAAGACACCTTTGACGATTTTATGATTCACCTGCGTGGTCACTTTATTGATGAAGACGTAGAGCTGCACTACTTCCAGTCTAACCATGAAGGGATCATTCTGGATAAACTGCACGAGATTGGCTTTTCCTACGATGGGATCATCCTCAACGCGGGTGCACTTACCCATACCAGCGTTGCACTAGCAGATGCCGTTGCTGCGATCGAAACCCCGGTTATCGAGGTTCACATTAGCAATGTACACAAACGCGAAGAATTTAGACACCATTCCTACATTTCGGCCTATGCCGAAGGCGTAATTATTGGCCTGGGCCTGAGGGGGTACGAACTGGCCGTGCATTACTTTCTCTAATAAAAAAAGCCCGCTGTTTTGCAACGGGCTTTTTTTACTAGACGACAATTTCTTTCGCCAGTTTTTTATCGGCCTGAGTCTTGGGAATAGTGCGGAAAACATAGTCCCAGAATGGTTGAGATACGCCAAAGAGGATTTCGTTCTCGCTGTAATGGTGAATGCTGTGGTTGACCCAAAGCGCCTTCAGGAAATTCTTGGGGGGAGAAAAGGCATGCACGCTGTAATGTACCATCAGGTAACCTGCGTAGCCTACTACGAAGCCAGCCGTGAAGGAAAAGGCCATCTGGCTCAGGAACAATTTGAAGATTAACAAAAATACCGTAGCGATGATAATGGCCATCCAGGGAGGCATAGCCAATCGGCGCTTATCCCGTGGGTAGTCGTGATGATAACCATGTATGGTATAAGTGAAATCCCGATACTTTTCCGAAGCACCGTGCGGTGGATGATACAGCCAGCGGTGCATAGCGTATTCCACGAAAGTGAAGAAAAAGATCCCCGAAAAGAAAAGCCCAGCGATCTGCCCTGCAGTAAGCTCGGTGACCTGGGTAGTGTACCAGATCAAACCAGCAGCATAGAGAATGAACATCGCGATGGGGACGCTGATGTGAGTCTGCGTGATCCGGTTCAAAAAATCACTTTCGAAGGGACCTTTCGAACTAGTTGCGTTCGATTTAAATTTCTGTTCTCGATTGGCCATAATAGCTAATAGATAATTGGCTGACGCAAAGATAGGATAAGCTAGGATACCGTTCCCTTTTGTCATTCAAAGAAGCGTCAAAAAATGACGAAAATCATTGCTGTTATTGGATAAAGACTACTGGAGTTTAAAGCTCTTCTTGAGCTTACGACCGTACATGCGCTTGTAAATACGATACATCCGCTTGAGGTGTTGCATGCTGTAAGTCGCAGGCTCTCCCTTTTCGTTAAGGAATCCTTGCTCCTTCATCCAGTCGTCATTAAAGACTTTACCTAGGTAGCGACTTCCGTGATCGGGTAGCAATACCACGACCACATCATCAGCGGTGAGTTGTTTACGGATCGCAAAAACAGCTTCCAGGGCTGCTCCACTGCTGTACCCACACAGAAGGCCTTCACGTGAAGCTAATTCTCGCACTCGTAGGGCAGAGGCCCGGTCGCCAACCTTGATGAAATCGTCAATGAGATCAAAGGCGACGTTGTCTGGAATGATGGTTTTTCCCAAACCTTCTACCTTCCAACTAAAAATTTCGTCTTTATCAAATTGACCAGTCTGCCAGTATTTTTTGAGCACCGAGCCATAGGCGTCGACCCCAATTACTCGGAGGTCTGGCTTTTGTTCTTTGAGGAAACGGGCCGTACCCGAAAGGGTGCCGCCAGTTCCTGCACAGCAAACGTAGTGGGTGACCTTACCTTCCGTATCCTTCCAGATTTCTGGGCCAGTGCTATGGTAGTGCGCACCACTATTGTCCAGGTTCCAATTCTGCCGCAGATAAATGCTGTTAGGCGTAATGGCCGCCAGGCGCTCTGCTTGCATGTAGTAGGATTCAGGATCTTCCGGTTCAGCGTCCTTAGGACAAAGAATGATCTCTGCCCCCAGTGCTTTCAGCAGTGCTATTTTCTCAGGGCCGGCCTTATCGGTCAGGGTGAGGATACAACGATAACCTTTTACGGCTGCCGCCATAGCAATACTGTAGCCGGTATTTCCGCTGGTAGCCTCAATGATGGTCGCTCCTTCCTGGATGCGCCCTTTCTGTTCGGCTTGCTCGATCATGTAGAGCGCGGCGCGATCCTTGGCACTTTGGCCAGGGTTGAAAGCCTCTACTTTGGCGTAAACCTTAGCAGGAATCCGATCACCACAAATCCGGTCTAACTGGATAAGGGGTGTATTGCCCACTGTTTCTAGGACGTGCTGAAAACGCATAGACTGGTGTTAATTCTTCGATCTGTCTAAAAACCTAGACGACCAGCCTTAGGACGCAGTCCTTACTGGGGGTCACTTGCTTAACGCAGCAGGCTAATAACTAGGTTCGGTACAAATTGCAGTTATTTGCAACTGATCGAAATTCCAGCTAACATTGCACTGCCGATTACCACAAAACTAACTAATCCTAGCTGCCGGGACAACTATTGTCCACTTTAGCGTATTGATTTTCCATGGCCAATTTCCCAGTTAAGCTGAAAGCACGTCTGCTACTCATACGAAATGGAGAAATCCTTTTACTCAAACAGACTAAACCAAATGGCGGTAATTTTACCCTACCCGGAGGTACTATCGAGTCTATCGAGTTTGCCAAGGAAGCACTCATCCGAGAGACCAGAGAAGAAGTAGGGATACAACTGACGAAGGAGGATTTAGAACTGGCCCATGTGCTCCACAAAAAGTCGGATGAGAAGCACCGAATTGTTTTTTACTTTGAAGCCAACATTTATTCTGGTAGGCCCAAATCACGGGAGCAAGACAAATTTTCCCGCCTGGAATGGCGCAATCTACAGGCACTGCCCGATAAGTTGACCGCTACGGTCAAGTCTGTAATTAAAGAACTAAGAGCCGGTAACGCCTATTCTGAAACACGGATGTAAGTCAGGCACCAGACTGCGACTTCGGGCGTAGTAAAACCCGGCCTCTTTCCAGGCCTTCGGCTGTCGGGTAGGGTGAAATTTCCTGCCAATAACCATTTAGAGTAGCGTTGGAAAAGTCGGGCTTGAAAATCAGCTGGTACTGTCGTTTATAAGCCGCTTCTACGCCTTCAGTTTCGGGTTCGACTTCCCAGAGTCGCATGGAGAAGTCCTGGTAAATCCGCCCTCTGATGTCCATCTGCTGTACGCGACCATCGGCTTGGATAACGTAGGTTTGACCGACTACCTGCCAGCGGCCACTACGTTCGATCTGTAACTGTATTCGGGTCGATTGCCCGTCTTGTAACCCACCCATCGTTAAATATCCTTCCCATTCTCCGTCGAGTTCCGTGGCGCGTTGGGCCATTAACAAACAGCTGCTTCCCAGCGTAAGCAACAGTGACAAATATATTTTCTTCATAGCTATGTAACTCCCAGATGCCAGGCTGGTGTACTTTTGGTGGTTAGGAAGGGTTGTTTTTTTTTGCACTTCCGCAGGTCTGTCCTCGGAACGGACTTTAATCGTACCCCGATAACGGTAAGCTCCGGTGACTGCGCGCTCCGCGCGCGGGCTCTTGATCATTTAACCGCGCATTGTTTGCGGGACGCTCCCGCGCGGAGCGCGGAAGCACCGCTTAATCGACTGGCCCCAACAATTCGCTAATCGCCTGGGCTCGGTAAGTAAAGATACCTTTGATTTGGCGTTTGACGAAAAGCCAATTAGCAATTACTCCCAGCGGACCTAATGGTACTCGGTAGTGTAAGATATCGTGCATTTCAGTGGTCTGTTCATCGATGGCTCGAAAGTGATGCTCGTGATGCCACAAACTAAAAGGACCGGCAATCTGATCATCGATGAAGTAGGCTTGTTCTCGGATTTGGGTAATCTCAGAATACCAGGATAAACGCAAGCCGGGGATAGGTCCCATTTGGAGATGAACGACAATACCTGGGTAGATCGACTGCTCAGGTTCTGGAGATACAATACGAATACCCGCAGTCGGAGGACTGAGTCGTGCCAGGTTAGCGGGCTGACTGAAAAAGTCCCATACTTCGGCCAAAGGGCACTTAACAACGAGTTTTGTAGAAAATTTTCGGACGAACATCTGGCTTAGATTCTATTTTTTTGTCGAGAATAGCGGTGAAAGGGAGCTGTAGAGCAAGCAGCGGTATTGGTAGCTAAGTAATCGGCAAATGCCTTTAAATCAATTAGATAAGTTGTTAAAGCAGCAACAAGGCTTAGGGAGATTGGTTGCGCTTAGACCTGCGGGAGTACAAATGAAAGTGATATAGTCCAGCAGAGGATTACGTGAAAGGGACTGATAGTCAGGCAAAAACCGAAAATTTTACCTAGTTTTGCTATTGCAGCGAACCCCCAATTTGCTGTTCCCAAAAACACGCTACTTTCGAGTGGTAACCCATAGTCCCAAAACCGACAAACATGAACATATTTCGCTCGGCACACTTTTGTCGCGTCAAGGTCGTACCCCCCACTGGCCTTGCCGTGTAGTGGGTCCTTCCTGCCTTATTCCTCTACCAACAATAAGCAACTAGGCACACCAATCTAAGGTAATGGAAGGTATGCTGGGTTAGAGTTGGTTAGAGATGAGAATGCTACAACAGTTAGGGTGCATGCTGCTATGCTTTTCAAGTGTAGTTGGCTTACTGGCTCAGAGTTCTGCTCTGGCGAATGCCTCTGATGTTGTAGCTAGCGATCAATCAGTTTATTACGTTTTGGGATGTAAGCACCAGGGTTGGCAAGGGTATTTCGCCCTCGATAACTGGTACCAGACAACAAGCTCCGGTGACGGTGGGGTAGATGTCACCGAAGCTCCCAATGCGTTGGTTGCCGAAGGGGCTTCCTCCGCTCGATTGGTCGTTCAGACAGGAAGCAGCCCGAATTACGTTTTTCGTATTACGGTGCCCGCCGATGGTTATTTGTACTTCCGGTTGAAAAAAGTTGGGAGCTTCCTTTCTCCGCACATCAGCTCCACCGACACCGATTTATATCTACTCATTAATGGCCAGCGGGCGCCACTAGAGACACTGCCCAACGGCAGTTACTATTCTCCTTTCTTGCGAGCTGGTACAACTTTTGGAATTGCCTTCCAGGGGCCGGGAAATCGCTATCACTGGGAAGATATTAGTTTTTACAGCAACTGTAGTGGGGTCTGGGTGACTCCTTCTGATAAATCGAATGGCTGGCGCCCGGCTCGGGTACGTCCCATCGATCGGCCGCGCCTAAATCAAATTTATTTCAGCTACGATCGACCTGAAGAGTGGCCGACTTTAGACCTGGATGGCGATATGCTGACCATTGGCGACCAGCAAGTATTGAGTGAAACAGCTCCCGGGCCCTTTGAGCTCAGTTTTCGAGATGACACGACTACTAATAGTGGCCAGTATTGGGTGCAGCGTATCTTTCAGATCAAGGAGCCCTGTTCGGGTAATAAGTTGGAAGTTAAGCGTTGGTGGGCTCCTCTTCCCATTATTCCCCCTCCGCCGGAGCAGTAAAGAAGCGGCTACCAAATAATTATTGGTCATCTTGGTGCTTGAGCCCAATTAACGGGTATGTTTTGTTGTGAAAGGAGTAATTTTTTTGATCTAGGAGGAGAATGCCTATATTTGTGCCGTTTTGTAATGAGCCCGATTTGGAATTGGATTACCGGCTGTTTTCCTGGCTTGCTGGGTCTCGGTCGACACGAGAGCGTACTATAGTTTTAGGTTCAATTGGCTTTCAGGTCTAGCTAAATTGGTTTTGCAAGAGGTCTACTCAATTCATTTCTACTTATCATGGCACCAACTGAAATCATCAGGTATAGCGACGAAGACTTACAGGAGTTTCGCACCTTAATTGAAGCAAAGCATACGGCGGCGCTAGAACAACTGAACTATTATCAGCAACAATTACAAGAACTGGCAGACGGCTCGGATAATAAAGTACGTGGCCTTGATGACGGTACGGGTACTACTGAAACAGAGGAGCTACACAACCACGCAGCGCGCCAGCAAAAGCTACTGAAACATTTGAAAAATGCGCTGATTCGCATTGACAACAAAACTTATGGGATTTGCCGTGAGAGCGGTAAATTAATAGCCAAGCAGCGCTTGCTGGCGGTACCACACGCAACGCTTAGTATTGAAGCGAAGAATAATCGGTAGCCCAAAAAATAGTTTGGTAGACTGAGCGACTAAGTCGATTATGTAAATTCGCAGTCCGCTCTCGGTTTCAGTAGCTGTTATACATTGACAGTTCTTGAAAACTGAGCGGACTGCTTCTATTTTAGTGACGGTGCATGGGAAATACTCGATTGGTTAGTTGGATTATCGTGCTGGTGGTAGTAGCCGATCAAGTGCTGAAGATTTGGGTGAAAACTCACATGGCCTACGGTGAAGAGATGCCTATACTGGGGTCCGCTCATGCTATTCTACGCTTTGAGGAGAACGAAGGCATGGCCTTCAATATCCAATTTGCGGGAGAATATGGTAAGCTGATCCTTAGCCTTTTCCGAATTCTGGCTATGATTTTACTGACTTACTACTTGCGACTGCTGCTGCGAGAAAAGGCGGGTAGAGGCCTCATCGTGGGTATTGGCCTAGTCCTGGCTGGTGCTATTGGGAATATCATCGATAGTGCTTTTTACGGTATGATCTTCTCGATCTCTTCTCCACACGGAGGTGTAGCTGAGCTATTTCCAGCGGAGGGGGGCTATGCACCATTTTTGTATGGATCGGTAGTAGACATGTTCTACTTCCCGATTTATGTAGGGACTTATCCCGACTGGTTTCCCCTGGTCGGGGGGCAAGTATTTCATTTCTTCCGGCCAATTTTTAACTTAGCGGATGTGGCCATTAGCGTCGGAGTGCTGTTGCTGCTCTACCATTTCATGCGAGGGCAGAAAGCTAAAGCCGAGCCGCAGGCCGCAGCGGTTAATGATGACAATAGAGAAGAAGAATAGGTAAAAAGAGAGCAGCTATTTGGCTTAAGCAGCGTGCTGTTGAGAGGTAGAAGGCACAACGGCAGCGGCGCTTAAAAAAGCATCAACAGCACGGGAGGTCGCGCTGAGCTTGTCGTAGCGTAGGCGATAGTTGACAAATTTACCATCACGTTCCGTAGTAACTAAGCCGGCATTGCGTAGAATGCGTAGATGCTGGGAAGTGATTGACTGCTCGAGTTTCAGCGCGGTGTAGATTTTATTGACGTTGATCAGGCCATGTCGATCAATGAAGCTCAAAATCCGCATCCGTAATGGATGGGCTAGGGCTCGCAGGACGTCTGCTGAAAAGTTGAGTTCTTTCTGTTTGATATGCACGTTTAGGGATGATTCCATCTTTAGAAAACTGTCGTGAGCGAAATTAAATAGGGAGGCGCAGCGTAATAGGCTGGAGGCTTGGGATTATGACTTCGCTCAATGAAAAAATGCCTCTGAGAGCAAGAGAAGCACTAGTGGAGACCAAAAGAGTTGTGCATCTCTATGCTGGCAAAGATGCTGAAAAAAAACAGCTAAATCAAGCTAGGAAGCTAAAAATGTACATTTTTAGGCGGTAAACGGTCGTTTTTTGATAGGTAACGGTTATTCACTGAGGTCGTCTACCAACTTAGCAATTTGATGGATGCGGTTTTTAGCGAGGGTGTAATAGATAAATTTACCCTGGCGGTCGGGTTCGACGATACCGGCTTTACGTAAGATAGCGAGGTGCTGAGAGGCTACGGATTGCTCTAGGCGGAGTTTAATATAGATTTCAGTAACGGTGAGGCGCTCATGCTCTTCGAGCAAAGTGATGATATTTTGGCGCAGCTCATGGTTTACGGCTCGCAAGACCAGTACGGCTTTTCGCAGGTCGGTGTAATCGAGTTCAATTTTTTCATCGCCTTGTTGTAAGACGATATGCTCGTTTTTGATCTTTTTCATATGCAGCCTCTTACTGCTATTCCCGGGGAAGGGGAAATCGCTTTGCTTTCGTGCCAATTTCACCGGGCAGTGCGAAGCGGGGGATGCACTTGAGGTGTATTAGCCAATCAAAGATAGATAAAAAACTAAAATATGAAAATCATTGATCCTAAAAGGTGTATCTATATACATTTACTATTTTTTGATTAGAAAGCTTGGTCATATCCTAAGAAACAGGAGATAATAGACATAAAAAAGCCTCTGAACGAGTCAGAGGCGAAGTAAACAAACACTATGAACAACACAATTCTTTTCTGACCACCAGCACGGTAATGGCGGAAAGATTTTGTCTGTTTTATAGTAACTGAGGTAGTATTTATGAGCGGCCTAAGGAGCTGAAAATGTAGGGGGCAGCTCTTCATATTAGGGAAGATGATCCACTCTTACGCAATGCAAAGATATTGGGCCAGTAGCATAGATGCAAGTTTTGTATGGATGAAAACAAAACTGGGCCCCCAAACAGGAGGGCCCAGCCACAAACATATCACATGAAAAAATTACATCTTTGGGCAGCTAACTGCCTTGGGCAAAGGTAAGTATTTGCTTAAAAATAGACAAATACTAGATATGAAAATAACAAAAGTCTAAGAAAAAGGCACTTTTTTGGGAAGGAGCTAACAAAAATTGTTGTCACCTTAACTAAATATCCTTCTGGTCCAGAGTCTAAAACGGTAGGCTCCCCAGATCATAACGGGCACTACAACTAGGGTCAGGAAGGTCGCGAAGATCAATCCGTAGATGACCGTCCAGGCCATCGGCCCCCAGATTGCGGTGTTATCACCACCCAGGAAAAATTGTGGATCCCAGCGTGAGACCAGCGTGAAGAAATTGAAGTTAAAGCCAATAGCGAGTGGGATTAAGCCCAGTACTGTAGTAATAGCGGTTAACAATACTGGCCGCAAACGTGTGGCACCTCCTTCAATGATACTTTCAAAGACTTCCTGGCGGCCGATACCGTACATATCGTCGGTACCCTGATCCCGCGCCTTGTTACGCATGATTAAGCTGGTGTAGTCAATCAGTACGATGGCATTGTTGACGACCACCCCGGCCAATGAGATGATACCTACACCGGTAAAAATTACCGAGAAGGTACCCCCAAAGAAGAAGTACCCCAAAAGCACGCCAATCGTACTGAATAGTACGGCCATCATGATAATGAAAGGTGAGCTCAAACTATTGAACTGGGCAACGATGATGATGAACATCGTAAACAGCGCCACGAGGAATGCTCCCCCCAGAAAAGCACTGTCTTCAGCCTGTTGCTGCTGCTCACCGGTGAACTCCCAGCTGAAGCCGTTAGGCAATTGATAGTTCTCCATGGCATCCTCTAGCTGAGGGATGATATCGTTAGCCACGTAACCCGTTAATACGTTGCTGTAGATGGTCAATACCCGCTCTTGATCCTTCCGTTTGATGGAACTGTAGGTCGAGGTATATTCCACGGCAGTAACCGTGCTGAGCGGTACCTGTGAGATTCTGCCGTTAGCGGGATCGCGGAAGGTGATTCGTTGGCTGAGTAGATCTTCTACGTTGTTGCGTTCCTCTTCCCGGAGTCGAATAAAGATGGGGTAGTCATCCTCCCCTTGCTTATACTTAGAGACCTCACGGCCAAAAATAGCAGTACGCAGTGCGAAGGCTACATCCTGGGTAGAGATGCCAAAGCGGCGGGCAGCATTCCGGTCTACTGAAACGGTAAGCTCGGGCTTGCCCAGCTTAATATCCGGCGTCAATTCTTCGATGCCAGCGATATTTTGCCCATTGAGATAAGCAATCAAGCCTTCACTGAGGCCCACGAGTTTATCTAGGTCATCTCCGCTAACTTCCAGATTGATCGGCTTACCCGTTGCAGGACCATCTGCGTTTTTGTCTACGGATATAGCGACGCCGGGGATACCTTTTACGGCCTTCCGAATTTCTGTCATGACATTGCGAGTACTGACCTCCCCTCTTTCTTGATAAGGGACAAAGGAAACCGTAATTCGTGCTCGGTTTGGGGTCACCCCAGGTTCGGGTAGACCGTTCGGGTCCGCCGTATTTTCACCAATTTGGGTAAGCACGGCCTCAACAACCTCGCCATATGGTTCAACTACATCAACGAGGCGCTGTTCGACCTCAAAAACGATTTCGTTAGTGGCCTGAATCTCCGAGCCAATGGGGAGCTCTACGAAGGCATTTACGTAGATGGGGTCAGCTGAAGGGAAGAATTCTACTTGGGGAGGCTTCCAGGCTGAAAGGCCTATTGCTACAAACAAAAGCACAATCGTCCCGCCAAAGACCCAGCCGCCCCGCCGTAGCGACCAACGAATAAAGCGGTCGTAGGCGCGCTCCATGGCTGGTAAGGCCCGGTTTTGGAAGAAAAAGGCTCCGGGGCGCAGCAAGAAGAAATAGAGTAGGGTGGCGCTGATCGAGATGATCATCAGATTAAGCAGCCAGCTTTGACCGGAGCCAAAGCCGATCAGGCCTAAGACGACCATGATGATCAGGTTGCGAACCATTTTACGCAGCTTCTTGCGCCGCCCTTCAGCCGTGTCCGCCCGCTTGTCTACCGTCATCAGTCGTTGGGTAAACACCGGGTTAATGACCAGAGCTACAATCAAGGAAGAAACCAATACCACAATCAGGGTAATGGGGAAGTACTTCATGAATTCCCCGATAATGCCTGGCCAGAAAGCCAGTGGGAGGAAGGCAGCCAGCGTCGTAGCCGTAGAAGCAATGATGGGCGTGGCCACCTCAGCGGCACCCAGCTTACTGGCAGCTGTAGGGGTGGCTCCTTCTTGCCGATAGCGATAGATATTTTCCACCACTACGATACCGTTATCCACCAGCAGACCCAATGCCAAAATGAGGGCAAAGAGTACTACGATGTTGAGCGTAACTCCAGTCAGTGATAACCAAAGAATACCCATCAACATACTTAGTGGAATCGCAATACCAACGAATAGTGCATTGCGTAGGCCTAGGAAGAACAAGAGCACTAGGACCACGAGTAGTACCCCGGAAATGATACTATTTTCCAGGTTACGCACCTCATTACGTGTATTGATCGAGGTGTCGTTAAAGACACTCAAGTTCAGCTTGTCGGGTAGCTCTTCGTCCATTTGTGCGACGATAGCATTTACCTGATCGGCCGTGGAAAGCAAGTTCTCCCCTGAGCGCTTGATCACATCTAGGGAGATCACTGGCAGTTGGTCGGCCCGTGCGATACTGGTTGGGTCTTCGAAGCCAAAGCTTACTTCTGCGATGTCGCGCAGGAAAATCGTTCGTTGATTTTCGGCTTTGACGATTACACCTTCCAGTTGACGTGGATCGGTGATTTCACCAACTACGCGCACGGCACGGCTGTACCCATCATTGTCAATTTCCCCTACGGAAAGGGTTAGGTTTTCTCCGACGATGGCTTGTTCGATGTCGAAAAAGCTGACCTCCAGGGCTTCCATTCTGCGAAAGTCGACGGCTACTTCTACTTCTTTTTCCTGAGCTCCTTTCAGCTCTACAGAGCTGACTTCGTTGATGTTTTCCAGCTCATCCTGGATCTCCTCCGCATAGCGGCGTAGTTGGTCTTGATCGAAGTCTCCGGAAACGTTTACCGTCATAATCGGAATCTGAGATAGATCGATTTCCAGCACGGTAGGGTCAGTATCCAGATCAGTGGGTAGCTCTGGCTTAGCCAGGTCGACCGCGTCTTTGACCCGACGAACGGCTTCGTCCAGATCTTCATCGCTGTTAAACTCCACCGTGATGACGGAGAAATCCTGCACACTGGTCGAACGGACGGTCTTTACGCCAGTCACGGAGGTTAGCTCCTTTTCCAAAGGGCGGGTGACTAGATTCTCGATATCCTCAGCAGAATTACCGAAATAAGGGGTATTGATGTATACCGTTGGAAAGCTGACCTCTGGGAACTGTTCTTTAGGAATGTTCTCGTAAGCCAATAAGCCAAAGATAAGAATCATGAAAGCCAGCAGAAAGACACTGGTTCCATTGTTGACGGCCAGATTAGTGAGGCCGAAACTTCTTTTTTTCTGTTGATTATCCATTATCTGCTGGGCTGGTCGTAGTGGTGATTGAAATCGGTTGCTGATCTACGAGTCCGCGGGCGCCGCGATCGATGAGTAGCTCTCCGGCGGTCAGGCCATCTTCGATGATGACTTGGCCTTCGTAGCTATCTCCACGACGTACGTAGCGCTTTTCAGCAATCTTTTCGGAGGCTTGCCCCTCTTCCGGAACAGAGTCACCCACTACGAAGACGTAGGTTCTACCGTTCACTTCTTGCTGGATCAGGGACAGTGGTACGCTGATGACTTCCTCGTATACTTGTTCGGCAATTTCCACTTCGGCCAGCATATTGGGCTTCAATTGATTGATGTAGGAACGAGGGACTTGTAGCTCTACTTTGAAGGTGCGGTTGGCAGGATCCACGGTGCTTCCCAGCAGACTTACCTGGCTTTCAAATTCTGTATCCAGATTAGGAATCTTGACTTTCAACCGATCACCTCGCCTGACGGAGCGTAAGAAATTTTCGGGCACATCAGCACTGATGACCAGTGAATTGGTACTTAGAATTTCTACGATGGGCAAACCAGGAGATGCTAGTTCTCCCGAGCGAAGCATTACCCGATTGACGGATCCACTGATGGGAGCATAAACGGTTTGTTTGTCGATTTGAGTTTGGAGGGTGGTCAAAGCGTCTTCAAGACCTTGCACTTGGGTTTGGGCTTGCAAAAACTGGATCTCGGAGCCAATATTCTGGTTCCACAACCGCTCTTGTCGCTCAAAGGTGGTTCGGGCTAGACTGAGTTGCGTTTCTAACTCCGTCTTTTGATTGAGAAAGGCCTGTACATCTACCGTGGCAATGGCTTGGCCACGACGTACTAAATCCCCTTCATCAACATTGAGGCGCAGGAGGCGTCCGCCGATTTCAGAGGTAGCCATCGCTGATTCATCTGCTGCTACGGTAGCCTGTAGCTCGGCAAAGCTGGTAAAGTTCTCTACAGCTACTTCCTGGGTAGTTACCAGCGTACCTTCGGGTCTTTGGCCAGGATCCTGGGCATAAATAGAATCTTGGATCTCTTCGATGAAACTGGTTAGTACTCTGAGCTCAGAACGCTTTTCCCGGAGGAGCGCTTCCTTTGCTTCCAGCTCGGCAGGAATAGTGTTTTCGTCAATTTCAATACCGCCGCAGCCCGCTACCAGGCTCGTCAATAGCAATAGGATTAATGTTCTTGCTTGCATGTTGAATAAATCTTTTGGGTAGTTTTTTCGCTGGACGCTAGCCAGCAGCTTAGTGAGGTTGACTGAGCTGTCAGATCGAGCGAATTGGTTGGTTCGTCCTCGGACTCTGACATCAGCCGATTAAGGTTGGCCCAGAGCCTGGTAGAGGCTTTCTTTAGCTACTAGTAAATCGTAAATGGCATTTAGTTGGTTGGCTTGGGCTTGATAGAGCTCTTGCTCGGCCTGTACGACTTCCAGACTGCTGCCGACTCCTTCCCGGTATTTGATCTGGGTCGTTTCGTAGATGCGTTCTGCTAGGCCTAATGATCGTTCGCGGGCCTCCAGGCTTTCGCGAGCACTCTCAAAAGCTGTGCGAGCATTGCGCACTTCTAATTCGATACCGCGCACTAGGTCATTCCGTTGGTTGATGATCGTTTCACGTTCAAGTCGTGCTCGCTCTACTCGAGCACTGCGCCCCCCAAAATCGTAGATAGGGATATTGGCGGAAAGGCCGATTACACCCGTTGGAGCCCAGAATCCATCGTTGAGGGTATTGCCCTGGAATTGGTACTGATAAGAAGCATTGGCAAATACCGTTGGAAGAAAGGCAGAACGCTGTAGTTCTACGTTGAGGTCCTGTAGCGCAATGCCTTTTTCCAGTAGCCGAACTTCAGGACGTCGCGCAAAAGGAATTTCGCTTTCTAAATCAGCCGCATCTATTTCGATGACCATTCCTTCGAGGTTATCCTCTACGCGTAGCTGCTGATCCATCGGGTAGTTTATCGCGTATTTGAGCGCCCGCATTACGTTTTCCTGGTTGCGGTCAAGGTTATTGCGTTCCGTCTGAAGGTTATCCAGGGATAGTACCAGGCGATCGACATCCAATTGCTCGACAAAACCTGCTTGCTGCAGCGCTGATGTCTCGTTGAGCAGCGTTTGTAGATTGTCGATATTTCGATCGAGTATCTTGAGGTTTTCGTTAAGCAGTAGTACGGGTAAATAGGCATTGATTACCTGATTACGTACGGTACGCTCTTCATTTTCTAACTCGAGTTGGTAGTAGGAACGGGCCTCGCGCGCTGCCCGCAGGCCTACGAAGAAACTCCCATCGAAAATCATAGTTCGAAAGCCCACGTTGGCCGTAAAGTTGTTCTTTAGTAGGAAACTAACTTCGGTGGGGCCTTCACTGCCCGGCGGCAAAAACTCTTCAGGGATGGCCTGAACGGGAACCTGTAGATAATGTTGGAAATCCAGGCCAGCATTGACCTGCGGTAGCCCCGTGGATAGCCGCTCCTTGATTTGCAATTCTGCATCTTCGATCTGGATACGCGCATTTTGGATGCGATTATCGTTGGCCAGGGCGTAATTGATCGCCGATTCCATACTTAAGGGGGCGCTCCCCAAATCCTGGGCTTGAAGTGGCCAGCATAAAAGCGGACTCAATAACAGGCCGGCCAGTAGTTTAAGGTTTGTCATAGCTTCTTGCTGAAGGTTTTTTGCGATTACTAAGAGGGTTACAATTGTTCTCGTTCCAGATGCTCCAGCAGACGGTTTCGACCTGCGGGAGTAATAATACCATAGAGATGATAAAGCGACTGCTGCTGGATGATGCGGTCCAGAGAAATTTCGTGGGCGGGAAAAAGGCTGGTATCCATTAACGCCATCACGGTACTCTGATAGATGCGGGTAATGACTGAAGGAATCAAATCCTCTCGATAAAGACCTTCTTCAACTCCACGCATAATGTTTTCTTGAATGGACTTTTCAAAGTAGCCCATATGGGCCTGCGTTTGCTCTAGCCAGATATTGCCATAGTATTTCTGCATGTCGTAAAAGAGCGTCGGTGAAATTTGTCGCATCTCACGAACGAAATAGCGACTATTGCGCAAAAATTCGTCGATGGCGTCAGTGGATTCATTCATACTAGTGGAGAAATGCTCTAGGTCCTGCTCATAGTTGCATTGCATGACCTCTTTTATCAAATCTTCCTTCTTGGCGAAGTGTTGGTAGAGCGTTTTTTTCGAAATGCCCACCTTTCTAGCCACATCATCCATACTCACGCTCTTTAATCCGTAGCGCGTGTAGAGAGCATGGGCCTCTTCCAGTATTTGATTTCTTACAATATCCACGTCACAAAAACGCTGGAAACTTTAATTAGTTCCAAAGTTTCCAAAGTTTTTTGTTTTTAGATAAAAAAATAAAGGCAGCTGCGACGCAGCTGCCTTTATGAGGTTTACCTGATCAAGGTGGCGGTCCCTTTATACGCAAAGGATTTCCCTCGTGGCCCGATTATTTCGGCCTCCCATAGGTAGGCCCCTCCAGGGCTATCTCGGCCATTGAAGCGGCCATCCCAGCCTTCATCAGGGTCGTTGGTAGCAAAAATGCGTTGGCCCCAGCGATTCCAAACGGTAAAGCGGTAGTCGCGGTAACCAAAAAGGAAAGATTTCGGAAAGAGGATGTCGTTGAGCCCATCGCCATTTGGGCTAAAAGCATTGGGCATATGAAAGGTGATGACGGGCTCAATATCGATAAATTGTGTCAGGGAGTCGATACATCCACTAGGGTGGGTTACGTACTGGGTGATGGCCACCATACCGGTATCCCGGAAGGTATAGCTGAAGTTGCGCAGCGGAGTGGAGAACTGGTCACCGATGTCGTACTGCCACGCAATGGCGTCCAAACTCTCGTCTTCAAAAAAGACATCCCGCTGTAAATTACTGGGCATAGTCGGGCTGAAGCTAAAACCAGCCGTTGGTGCCGGATCAACCGTAATTAAATTGGGGAATAGAGTGTCGATGAAACAGCCGATGGGGCTGGTAATCGCAATGTAGACATCATACTGCCCTACATCTTCATAAGTATAAGTGGGACTAATCTCCATAGAGGTACCGCCATCGCCAAACTCCCAGATGATATCGTACGTCTCGTCGATTGGAGTCGATAGATTGGTGAAAAGTACTTCGTGAGGTTCACAGCCATCGGAGGCTGACGGGCTAATAATAATCAAAGGTGGGGCCGGGAAATAATTGACGGGTTTGGAAATACTGGCTGAGCAATTGTTAAAATCCGTAATGGTGAGGCCGACGTTAAAGTCGCCAGGCTGGGTATAAAGGTGGTTGGGGTTTTGGCTAGTTGCGCCCGTTGAAGCGTCGCCAAAATTCCAACTCCATTGATCAATACCTGCCGGGTCATCGGCTACACTCAAGTCCGTAAAGGCTACTGGGCCCGCTACACAGGTGTCATAGGCAAAGTTGAAATCTGGAAAGAGGTCGGGATAAACATTGATGAAAAACTCGGCGGTATCACTACAATTAAAGGTGGTTTCCCGATTGAGGATCATCGTTCCTTCATAAGTGCCCACCTGATCGAGTGCTGCCGACAGATTACGGCTAGTGCCACGAATAGTGTCTATTCCATTGCCCCCGATGGCCCAATCGTAGGAGGTGATAAACTGCTCCAGAGTACTTTCATTGATAATGGTAAACTCTCCGGGTCCGCAAATATCTATCACGAAGCGACCATCTGGAGCGATACTGTCTTCACGTAAATCGGCAAAAACTGTTCGCTCACAGCTGGTAATATTAAATTGAAATTCGCGCTTGGTCGAGCTCAGGAGGGTGTCGCCCCGAAATTCATCAATACAGATACCGACGACGAACTGGCCCAATAAGTTGGGCATGCCAGACAGTAAGCCCGTACTGTCGTTGTACATGAATTCAGCCCCGGGGCCGAGTGGTGCGGCAGCCGTGAAGTTGGGAGCCAGGAAGTCTACGGCATCGTAGGGTGGAGGAGACTCGGGGTTGGGTGCAACGCCGTCAAAAGCATTGGGATCTTGACCGGGTTGGGTACCGCCATTTCCGCCACCAACTACGGGAGAACAGAGGTAGTAGACCAGTCGATCTCCGTCAGCGTCGGTAGCGGACATATCGAGCTCAAAGGGCTCATTGGCACAAAGTACAATGGGCGGGAAGTTGTTGAATACCGGGCTGGTATTACAAAGCTGCTGCGATTCTGGGGTGATTTCAATGAAGTAGGTGGCTCCTACTGCTCCGGGTGTAAAAATGTTGGTAATTGATTCGTTACGGCAGCAGCGTTGGTAAGAAATAGTGTAAGATTCGGTGCTAATCGGCAGGTCCAACTCAAAGGTGTAAATACCACGCTGCACACATACGTTAGGTGGTAGAATCAGACAGGGGTTGCCGATATCCGGCAATACTTCGGCTACATCTGGCTGGCCCAGATTAAAGGTTTCAATAAAAGGTATGGTGCTGTTGCCGATAAATACAGTAATGGTTCCGGTAGTAAAGACCGTAGGAGAATTGGAATCACTATCGAAACCGGCGCCTTGCTGGGAAGTACCGTCGGTAGAACAGTCACGATATACCGTCATGGTAATGGTGTAGCGCATACTGGTCGGATCGCCCGGCGTTTGTCCCAGGCACTCGTAAGTCATTTCCCCTCCGATGATATGCCGGGCAGCAAGTGGCTGCAGGCCTACTACCAAGACCAGTAATAAAGGGTAGAGATAAGAGCGTAGTGAGTAAATCATATTGGGGACGCTAAAATTTTGGGGCTGCACAATCTTCCCAGCAAAATACAGTTTCCTATTGTGAATTGCAGCTTAGGGCGCAAGTTCGGCCTTGTTTGTCGCACTAAAGCCTTTAGCTGCCTTCACTCGGATATATACAACGGCCCTTTGGCCAAATAATTTCCCAGAAACTATCGCTTGTTGCTTTGTTCCACTTTTTGTTGAAGGAACAAAGGTCGAAAAGGTTCGTACTGAAATACTGCTCAATGCCAGTACTGCTTCGCTAGTACTAGTCGAGCAGCATTACTGCATTTAAGTTTTCAATTATACCCCATGCACATCAGCACGAACTCTACTCCCAGTATGCACCCTTTCTTGCCGCCCCGTGGCAGTGATGCCATTCGCGTTATTCAAAATGGAGGCCTGGTGCTCCTGCCTACAGCCAATTTGTGGCAGGTCATCAGTGATTTTCGCCTGACGGCTACCCGCCAGCGTCACTTAAGCCTTTGCCCGCCTACGGCGACCAATCGACCGGAATTGATATTCAGCGACCTAGACCTGCTGCATAAGTGGATTCCCCGCTTGCACCCCAAACTCGACAATTTGCTCATGTACCATCGTCGAGCGCTGACAATCCTGGTCGATCGACCGGCCACGATCCCCATCGAGCTAAGCGATAGCCAGGGCAAGGTCGCCGTTCGCCTTATTCAGGACAGCTATTGTTACCGCCTGAGCGAAGACATCAATGCACCTCTTTTAGCTACCCTGGCCCAACCCGTAGGTGCCAACCTGCCGCTGAGTTTTGGCCAGCTACGTTCTGATCTATTACGCTCGGTTGATTACGTGGTCAAACGCCGCCAGCGCGATCAGATCGGCCCGGCTCCAGCAGTCTGTATTCAACTCAACGAGCTGGACGAAATTGAGTTTTTATAAGTTTTGTACTTCCGCAGGTCCTGGCCCTCGCAGGCCGAATTCCGCGCAGCGGTTAAGTCGACTTTAGTCGGCGCTATGTTGAACGAACTTTAGTTCGTGCTCTAGACAGACTAAAGTCTTCTAAACTCGGCGCGAAGTGAACTTCGCTTAACCCTGGCTTATGGCCTATCTTCCCTCCATGCAACAAGATTGGTCGATCGAAATCATCCAAGCTGGGCAGCTACAACGCTACCAAGGAAGAGCCAACCTACTAGAGTGGTCTGGTGGTCAGGCTCGGGTGGTCATCGAAGCATTGGCACTTGGTCAGCGCTTACGTGTATTAGCCACGGCTACGCAACTGCCAGATCAACTGCGACTGTTGCACCCGCGGAAGTACAAAAAAACAGATCGCTTACTGGCCAATGGCTGGCAGAGCTGGTCGGAAACCAGGACCTACGCTCCCGGTGAGCGAATCAAACCGCTGCGACGGATAGCCCGACCCTACATGGGCTTCTACGGCGACTATCACCACGAATTGGTGGGGCGTGGTCCCAACCGCCTGCACAGCTGGAGTTGGGCCCAGATCAGCCAGTTGGATACCGATGAGATTGAGTTGCTGGCCAGCTGTAATGAGCAGCAAGCTTTCACCCTTTTTGAATACCAGGTGGCGGATGAACAAGTTAGGATTACGCCCGATCTGGCTGGCTGGGTGCCTGCGGAAGCAGAAGAGATTTGCTTATTGGACCTGTGTTTTTTGCAAGGATCAACCACCGCCTGTTACGATGCCTGGCAGCAAGCACTGGCCATCGCTCCTACACGCTTGCCGCCTCAGAATGGCTGGACGAGCTGGTACCAATACTACCAGCATATTAATCCTGGGCTATTACACAAGGTACTGGCGGCAATGGCCCCTCGGCTAAAGGAGGGAGATATTTTTCAGGTAGATGATGGCTACGCTGCGGCCATAGGAGATTGGCTAAAACCGGATGCTGCCTTTCAGCCAGGAGATATGCCCCAACTAGCGGAGGCTATACGAAAGCAAGGACTACGACCGGGCATCTGGCTGGCACCGACGGTAGCCGCTGATGAAGCAGAGCTGTTGCAAGAACAGCCGGAGCTGATCCTGAAGGATAGGCGTGGCCGACCACTCAAAGCGGGTTATAATCCCGGTTGGGGAGGTTATTACCGCGCGCTGGATACCGAACACCCAGCCTGGATGGACTACATTGAAAAGGTAATACAAACTCAGTGTCAGGACTGGGGCTACCGCATGTTGAAACTGGACTTTTTGTTTACTGCCTGTTTGTATCCCCGAGCCGGTTTTACACGGGCACAGCTGATGCATCGCTGTCTGCAACGCTTGCGGGACTGGGCAGGACCGGAGGTAGCCCTATTGGGTTGTGGCACTCCATTAGCTAGTGGCTTTGGTCTATTTGATTATTGCAGGATCAGTGCGGATATTCACCTGAAATGGGAGCACCGAATGTTGGCATTTCTGCGCCACCGGGAGCGGGTGTCCACTCGAATCGCTCTACGCTCTACTGCCTTTCGCTACCCACTCAACGGACGCATGTGGCAGTCGGATCCCGATGTTTTTCTACTGCGGGATGAAAATCAGCAATTGAGTAAAACCCAGCGAGCAATGGTCTTACAGCTCAATACGCTTTTGGGGGACCTCTGCTTTACTTCCGATGACCCTACAACTTACGGCAGCTGGCAAGAAGAGCAGTGGCAGTGGTTTATGGCCCATCAACAAGAAAAGGTACTTCAGCTAAGTGAAGTGGCGCCATTGCAGCTGCGACTGACTACTGAAGAACGTAGCTATCGTTTTGACCTCAATAAATAATGGGCCCTGACGAACGCCAGGACCCATTATCAATTGTCTTAAACTTAGTTAGAGACTAGTTGCCTAGCTCCAGGGTTACCGTCTCATTGATGCCACAACCGACCGTTACACGGTCACCAGCGCTCAGGGTACGGCTGAAGGCTTCTTCCGTCGTAGGCAGTGAGCCACTCAGGCGACCGATGCGTGAGTTGGCCTCACTAGAAACGCTCGAATCAATAGAACGTGCGTAACGGTATTTTTCGCGAGCAGCGAGTACGGCCAGGCGTTGGCTCCAGCTGTCGCCACAGTTGCGGCCCATGCGAGAGTAGATATCGCCGATCAGGAGGTAAGGCTTACCCCAGCCGGAACGAACTGATGCAGCACGATTGGCACTGCTACGGGCACTACTGAGTTGCCCAAGACGCAATTGAATAGCGGCAATGCGGTAGAGGTAATTGCCTTTCTTTTCAATATCATCCTCACCATCAGCCGCTTCTTGGTAGCGACGAATGGCACAATCCCAGTCTTCTTCTTCCTCGCATTTCGCGGCGTCGTAACCAGGGTTTTCGAGACGAAGGGTAGCTTCGTATTCTTCCTGAACCGTAGCGTAAATGCGGTCGTAGTTGGACTTGAGTTGGACGACCAGTGGATCTGATTCATCACAGCCCTGCGCGATCAGACGCTGGTAAACGGCGTTGATGACCTCCAGGTTTTCTGGGTCCGCTTCAAACTGTGGGCGCAGTTGCTCCTTGAAGTACTCACAGTCAAAGAGGTCAGTTTCGACTTCTTTCACTTTGGCGACCATATTAGCCTTGCCACTTTCGTAGTAGGAGGAGTAAGTCTCGTTGTTCTCGATGTTATAGTCGGCGATATCAAGCGCAGTCTGGTAGAGCGCGCGAGCACGATCAGCATCCAGTTCATCGGCACCGAAGTGATAAGTGATCAATTCACCCAGTGGTACGAAGATGAGGTACTCGGTATCGTTGCCACCGGCAGTCATAGCTTCCTCGATGGTAGCTATAGCATCCATACTGTAGCCTTGCAGATAGAATTGGTCAAATCCTTTGCGTCCCAGTACGAAGGCCCGGTCGTCGGGGTAGCACTCGAGTTCCTGATCGTAAAGCTCCATCATCCGGGTAGCGTGAGCAGCTTTCTCAGTGGCATCGGTTGCTTTAGCGTGAAGCGCCCGCATAAATTCACGTCCATCGCGGTAGTGGGTAGCACGGCCACCGTCGGCAGCAGGCGCCAGACCATAGGCGGTTTCCCAGTTGTTGAGTGCTAACTGGAAGTCTTCGTCCGAAATCGTGCTGTAATCAGTCACATTACGCACAAAATTGCGGTAGGAAACGTGAGCTGCTTCAGCTCGGTCTTTATTCGGAGAGCCCTCCCAATTTTCACATTGGGCAGCAAGAGTAGTGGCACTAAAAAGCGCCAGTAGGGTAAACAATAAGGAGCGGTTGATCAGTTTCATGGCGTTAATTGAATTTGCGTTTCAAGAACCAGGTATTGTCGTTCAGGGAGAAACCCATGGTGAATTGTATGTAGTTTTCGTCAAGGACGTCGGGAATGCCAAACTTACCAATTTCGACGGCGAAATTGAAAAAAGACACTTGTTGGCGGGGTAAAACGATGGGTAGCCCCATGCCAAAAGTAAATGCCCGGCGGCGAGCTTGCTCCCCCTGAAGGATCCTGGGGTCATCCTCCAGCCGCACTCCCAGGCGGTATCGAACCCGCTTAAAGTAGGAGTTGTAGCTGTCGAAATCAGGAATGTATTGTAGGCCAAAGGCCAGGCGGCTGCTATTGACGAGGCGGTCATTCTGGGCATCATTGCGATAGTTGCTCCAGTTACCGATACCGTATTCAGCAGCGACAAAAAGGCGATTCATATCTTCGAAAGCGAGCCCGAAATTAACGGAGGAAGGTAAAGTCAGATTGCCTTTGGTATCCTGGATGGCCTGCAAGGTATCCGATACGAATAGATTGGGGCTGGGGGAAAAGCGACGAGAGAGCAAGTCACTTTTGGTGCGCAGTTCGGCCTCTAACTGGCCATGCACACCAAAGATGAGTCGTTTGCCAGATGGGACGCTCATTCCCTCGTCGTTGGTCTCTTTAAAATCCAGTGCATACTGGAAACCGTAGCCGATATTCCAGCCATTGACGTTATATTCTTCCAGGACTTCGGTAGCGAGGGCAGTAAGTAAGCTGTCGAAGACAACCACCCGGTCATTAGTTAATCTACCGAAGTTATAGTTCAGATTTATGCCGGCAGATATCCCCTGGTAGCGGAAAGCATTAGACCAAGTGACCCGGTAGGTACCACCATTACCTTTTAGTAAGTTAGAAGTCACTCCAGTATTGGGGTCATCCTGTTCCAACTCCAGGTCGTAGCCAACCAGGGTTGTAGGGGCAAGGCTAAAGGCCATCCCGGCGTTCCAGCGGGTATCGGCTCGGTCTAGGTTGACGTTTATGGAGTTGCGCAGCGGAAATCCTAGCGCCAGATACTGGAGGTTGCCGCTGTTGGTGCGAGCCTCTCCGTTGCTATCTTTTAGTGTACCCGTTTTGCCGTAGAGGCCGACCTCAAAGCTGGTGGTACCCAGGGAAGCTAAGGAAGCTGGATTGACGATATTGAGATGGAAAGGGTCTTGCCAGGTAGCACTAATACCTGCCATGCCCGATTGGGCAACGTGCCATTGGTCCAATGGATCACCGAGGCCAAAGCGAGAAAGCGGGCTGTTTTGCTTGGGGCGCAATTCGATAAAATCCGTCCGCTGACCGAGTAGCGGGCCGCTGGTCACTAGTAGAAGCAACAACAGGCAGCAGGATGAAAATATGTACCGTTTAATCGGCATACAGTTGTAAAATTTTGTACAGTCCGTAATGGACTAAATGGGGATGAACCAATGCTGGCACACTAAGCCATTGTTGCAATTGTGGGGCGTTGCCACCCGTAAGCAGCAGGCGAAGGTCGGGATAATCTTTCCGTAATCGGAAGAATAATCCTTCAATTTCGTAAACCAATCCACCGCGAGCACCGTGGCGCAAAGCCGTTTCGGTACTTAAGCCGAGTGGTTGCTGAAGCGCAGCATCACTGACCAGAGGTAATCTTCCAGTGTCCTGATGCATGGCCCGCAGCCGCATTTGCAAGCCTGGGCTGATGTTGCCGCCGCGGTATAGACCTGCGGAAGTTAAAACATCTAAAGTGAGACAAGTACCAGCATCAGCAATCAGACAGTCCGTACCAGGCAGCATTTCCAGTGCACCGGCAACAGCGGCGATGCGGTCCTGACCAAGGGTTTCCATGGTCAGATACTGCGTTTGAAAAGGCAAAGGACCCTCATTTTGCAGAGCATACACTTTTTGTCCAGCTTGTTCCCGTTCAACTATCCAGCTGGACGGAGGCACGTTTGCCACCGATGAATAGATGATATATCGGGCCTGGAGGTTGGTCGCATATTCGGTCAATTGCGCCCAATCGTCCGGCCCCCACACTTTAGCAGCGATGAATTCGCCATTTTCAGTGAAGGCACCCGTTTTAAGGCGGGTGTTTCCGATATCGATTGTAAGACGCAAATGAAGCTGGTTTTGGTTCTTATGGAAGTGTTATTGGGTGTTAGGTATTCGTTATTTAGGTACTTGGTACAGGCTTAAGGATTGGCGATTCTTGATTGGCGAGGTGATTTAGTTCTGAGTTCTGAAAATAGAAGTTAGGAGTTGGTTAGGACACTCGAAGTATTTGAAAAACCTTTACCTTCGGTGATCGGCTAAGCCTCGGAGTTGAGTGTCCGGTGATCGCCCCTAATGCTTGAAGTGGCGAATTCCCGTCATCACCATCGGCAAGCCATGCTCATCGCAGTAGTCAATGGACAATTGGTCTTTGATGGAGCCACCCGGTTGAACGACAGCTTCGACACCGGCTTCGTGGGCGATCTGGACACAGTCAGGGAAAGGAAAGAAAGCATCTGAGGCCATCACGGAGCCCTGCACATCAAAACCAAAGGCCTGGGCCTTGGCGATCGCTTGACGACAGGCATCGACCCGACTGGTTTGACCGCAACCCATCCCGATTAATTGCTGATTCTTGACCAAAGCAATGGTATTGGACTTGAGGTGTTTGGCGCACTTTACGGCAAACAACAAATCCTGGATTTGGCTTTCGGAAGGCGTTGCTTTAGTTACTACTTTAAGGTTTTCGGCCTGCTCTACCATCAGGTCGGTATCCTGGCTGACTACTCCGTTGAGCAAACTCTTGAAGCTTTTTGCCGGGCGCTGCAAGTGATGATACTTCAGCAGGATGCGCTTCTTCTTGCCCGATAGTAGTTCAAAGGCGTCGGCCTCAAAATCGGGAGCGATGAGTACTTCGTAGAAAAGTTTATTGATGGCTTCTGCAGTAGGCAGATCGATGGGGCGATTGGCAATTAAAATACCACCAAAGGCAGATACTGGATCACCGGCTAGAGCGGCTTCCCAGGCTGCAAAGAGGGTAGGGCGGACGGCCAGGCCGCAGGTATTGGTGTGTTTGAGCACGGCAAAGGTGGGGTCGCCCGTTTCCAGCTCGGCCATAATTCCTACCGCTGCGTCGATATCTACCAGGTTGTTGAAGCTGATGTCTTTTCCACCCAGTTTTTGGAACATCTGCTCCAGGTCGCCGTGGAAACTGGCACTTTGGTGCGGGTTTTCGCCGTAACGTAGGGCCTGACCACTCATGGCAGAATGCTTGAAGTAAGCTTCCTCTCCCTCGGTATTGAAGTAGTTGAAGATGGCCGTATCGTAGTGGCTGCTGACGGCAAAGGCCCGGCGAGCCAGCGCTTTGCGATCTGCCAAACTGGTTTGACCCGCTTGCTCGTCGAGAATATGTTGGAGAGTAGGGTAGTCGGCCTGGGAAGGGACAATGGCTACATCGCCATAATTTTTAGCCGCCGCGCGAATCAGGGCAATGCCACCGATGTCAATTTTTTCGATAATGGCTGCCTCGTCCTTGGTGTTGGCTACTGTTTCTTCAAAAGGGTAGAGGTCAACAATGATGAGGTCGATTTCTGGAATCTCATACTTGGCCAGCTCTCCCAGGTGATCGGCCTCACGACGTGCCAGGATACCGCCGTGGACTTTGGGGTGAAGTGTTTTTACCCGCCCATCGAGAATGGAAGGGTAACCCGTCAAGTCTTCTACTGGAGTTACTGCCACGCCACGTTCGCGAATAAAGCGTTCGGTACCACCAGTGCTGTAAATGGTAACTCCCAAACGGTTCAGGGAATCAATAATGGGGCCCAGGCCATCTTTGTGAAATACGGAGATGAGGGCCGAGCGAATAGGACGATTTGCCATCGGGTTGATTTTGGAAGGCGCAAAGATAGGATAAGTCCTACATAGAAAATGAGATATCCTATGATCCTGATCGGCAGCTAATCTTATTTACTCTTTATTAATTCTTTCAACTCACCAATTTGTAGTTGCAGCTGATCGATTTTCTTCTCCAACTCTAGGTTGTTGTCCATGGTCATCTCGTCGACAAAGACAGCGTTGGCCAGGCTCATCCCAAAGACGCCACCTAGCAAAACAATAATGGCGAAGTAAAAACGGGTGAAACCCGTAGTGGCATAAGAGGCATCGTCACCCAGGACTTGTTCCGGAATACTGTTCCAGCCTTCCAGGGTAAATAACTGAAAGATAGAATAGGTGCTGATCAGGGGGTCGCGGAAGGGCTCGGAATCTCCGTAAAAGTGGCAAGTGACCAGTGCTAATAAAAAGACCAAAAATACCAGGGCGCCTAATACGAGGACGGAGGCCTTCAGCGCCCGGCTAATGCCGTTGAGCAGGGAAGATATATTAGGTACAAAACGGATAAAACGCACCAGCCGTACCAGGCGAAACATTCGTAAGAGGACCAGTAAATTGGTGTCGGGTAAGTTGCCGTAGGAAGCAAAAAGAACGGGTAGACTACCTACTACGATGAAGAAGTCAAAGCGGTTCCAGTTGCTGGCAAAATAGTCGCGCACCCCATAATGGGCTATCTTGATGATGGCTTCTATGACAAAAAACAAGATGAACAGATGGTCGACGAATTCTAACCACCAGTTGTGATGTAGCGCCGGGAAATAAAGCAGATAAATGATGAGCGCGTTGATGAAAATTGCGCCCAGAATATATCGTTCGTTGAGGAACAGTCTCTTCAACATACTGGGGGAGGTTTACTTTGCCAGGGCCGAAAATAAACTATTATCCCTCAATCAGCTAATACACTATTCAGCGATTTCCAGCACGGGCTCGTTGGCAGGCCAATCAATGAACCTCTTTAAGCTATAGGTACTGAGGCGATTGTGGTAGTAATAGAGCATCTTAAAGCTCTTGCTGACGATGCGCCCTTTACGGTCGAAATAAAGTGGATTTTCAATATGATAGTTACCCATACTTTGAATGCCTTCTTCAATCAGCGATTCTACCCCTTTGCGAACTTCGGGACTGAGCTTAACCTGGTCCTGCTCCTCCATTTTGAACAGCTGCTTTTGTAATTGCCCGACTACGGAATGCAGCGTGTGTGCATTGAAAACGTAGTCGTCAGCAGGTAAGCGTAGAATGCCATATAAATCTAGCTTGGGGTGCGCTCGCTCCAGCAATAAGAAGGCAGCATAGGATAGCAAGTGGCTAGATAAAACAATGTTGTCGGCGTGAAAGCGCTTAACTACTCTTTCTCCTAAAATCCGCGTGTATTCCTGCTCACGTTGCAAATCTTTAGAGACCTGCCCCTGGGCATCAAGGAAGTAGTCGCGGGTATCGATGGGTTGTCCCGTGGAGCTGAAACTTTGGCCGTTATCGTCGACAAAATTACCGAGCACGTCCATCGGTTTACCCAGAGAAATAGTCAGCTGATTACCCTTGCTGAATAAGCCCCAGATGAACTTCACGATGGCTCGGAATGAGTGGAAGCTATCCTTGGCCGAGATGTAGCGTTCTTTCCCCTCCTTACGCAAATGACCTTCGATTAAAAATTTAGCCTCCAAAACGAATGGATAGCTAAGAATCATGGGGACCACAAAGATTTTGCGATCTTCTTCCTGTTGGAAATGAATGCGCTGCGCCTCGATTGCTGTGCCCATTAGTCCAAGTTTTAACCTCGTCTCGATCGCTCCAGAACGGGAACGGGTACCACCGGGGAAAAACAAATTGGGGACGCCCCGTAAAATAGAGCGTGTACAGTTGGCCTTGAGCGTATTGAGGTAGATAGGGTTTTTCTTGCGGCGGTCGATGCGGTAGGTCCCAATCCGATTCATAAAGTAAGCCGTGTAGCCAGTATTGAAGAGGTTGAGCCCCGCGCCGTAGGTACTGACTGGTACGCCGACCACCTGATCCATAGCGTAGCCGATCACTACGGAGTCTAGGTTACTAAAGTGGGTAGGCACGAGCACGATTGTCCCTTTACCGTAGAGCTTGCGGACCTGTTCGACGTAGCCTTTGACCATCAATTTTGAATGGATGTCTTTAGAACGGCTGAACCAGCCTCTAATCCAACGACCATTCGCGGTACTCAATAAGCGGCCGAGGAAAATTTTCAGGAAATTGCGGGCAAATTTGAAGGTACCAATCTTAAAGGTGGCCACAATCTCTTCGGCATAGCGGTGGATAACTTCCTTTTGCAGTTGTCGAGCTGCTTCCTGAGCAGAATCTTTTTCAGTCTCGTCCAGACTCTGGGCGGCCAGGCGGCGCGCCAGGCGTTTCCAGTAGCGCCGTTCTTTAGGCGGATCGACTTTCCAGGGTTCCTCCTTCGTCCGTTTGAGTTCGCTAAAGACCGTTTTACTTAGAATATCCTGCAAATCCTGACCGTGTAGTTCTTCCAGGCGGGCTTCGGCAAAAGCCTCTACTTCCTTGACAAATGCTTCCCGGTCCTCACTAGCTCGATAGATCGCCCAGTCAGAAATATCGGGTTGAATATGTGGGTAGGTCTTGGCTTCGTTTTGGAACATGGGGTAAATATACAAGATTGGGTTGCTACGCTTGTGAGAATCGAGACCGGCGTCGCTGCGCTCGCCTTCGAGAATCGAGATCGCTGCGCTGCGAGATCTTAGACTCAAGATCGGCGTCGGCTTACAGCCTTGCCTGCTAGACTCAAGATCGTTCCGCAAGCGAAACTTTTAGATCTAAACGCGACATTCGTCGACCTGCGGTCGTACTCAACTGGATAAAGTGGGCTACTATTGAGTCACCAATAACCTAGTCTCGATTCTCGTAGCGTAGTGGTCTCGACTCTAAAAGCCAGTCTTGACTCTTACATCTAGCAGGCGAGCGCAGCGATGCCGATCTTGAGTCTAACCCACCATCTGCAGTACCTCTTCAATATAAGCCAGCACCTCTTCAGTTCCTTCCCGGTTAACGGAGCTGGTCGAGAAGGTGGGCGGCAGCTCTTCCCAGTTTTCCAGGAGTGCATCTTTAAAGGCTTGGACCTGCTCACCCTCCCCGTATTTGCGCTTATCGATTTTGGTGAAAATCAGGGCGAAGGGGACACCCAATTCGCCTAGCCAGTTACAGAATTCGAGGTCGATTTTTTGCGGTGGGATACAGCCATCAACCAGCACGAAGGCGGAAGTCAGTAGCTCGCGCTTTTGGAAGTAGTTCTCCAGACGGGTTTGCCATTTACCCCGGGTTTTTTTGCTCACCTTGGCGTATCCATAGCCTGGCAGGTCGGCTAGAAACCAGGCTTCGTTGACTAGGTAGAGGTTCAGCAGAGCTGTTTTGCCGGGATTGTGGCTGGTTCTGGCCATATTCTTACGACCAGTCAGGGCATTGATCAGGCTGCTTTTGCCCACGTTTGAACGGCCAATAAAGGCAAATTCAGGTTTGCCATGCTGCAGAGCCTTAGCAATCCGCGAGTGACTCGAATGAAAAGTAGCTGAATGTATCTTCATGCCATTACTGCTCCTTTAGCACAGAGCTCACCTAGCACGCTTGCGACTTTGTCTAGTTCTTCGCGGCTGTTGTGATGAGAAAGCGAAAAGCGAACCGTCGGTCGCTTACTGCCGGGATTGAGCTGAGCAATCACGTGGCTACCTACATCGATTCCACTGCTACAGGCAGAGCCACCACTGGCGGCAATACCTGCCATGTCTAGGTTCATCAGCAAGAGCTCTCCCGTGGCGAGTTCTGGTAGGCAGACGCTGACCACTTTATAGTGACCGTTTTCTACATCGCCATTAAAGTGTACATCTTCGATTTCTTCCCGAAGGCGCTGCACAAAATAGGTTTTTAAGCCTTCAATCTTCGTACGTCGCTCCTCCATTTCGGCTGTGGCTAACTCTAGTGCTTTGGCCAGTCCGACGATCCCATAACTGTTTTCAGTGCCGCCGCGCATATTGCGTTCCTGGGCGCCGCCGTCCAGGTAGGGCTTGATGATATTGTCGCTATTGATGTAGATGAAGCCCACGCCCTTTGGTCCGTAGAGTTTATGGCCAGATCCAGAAAGGAAGCTGATCGGCGTTTTGTCCAGATCGATTGGATAATAGCCAATGGTCTGCACCGTGTCGCAGTGGAAGTAAGCACCTTGTTCTTGGCAGAGTTCGGCTACTTCCTCTAGAGGCAAGAGGGTACCTATCTCATTGTTGGCATGCATCAGCGACACCAGCGTTTTTTGAGGGCTGTTTTGTAAGGACTTCCGCAGGTCTTCCAGTTTGACCTGACCCAGTGCGTCAAGCGCTACCATTTCTACGCTGACGGAGCTGTCTTCGACAATACGGTCCAAGCTGTGCAAGACGCAGTGGTGCTCGATGGGAGAAGAGATGATACGCTCTACGCCCAGATCACGCACCGCATTTTTGAGGGCCATGTTATTGGCTTCGGTCCCCCCGCTAGTGAAGAATATTTCGCCGATACTCGCATTTAAACTGGTCGCTACGGTTTTACGAGCGGCCTCAATGACGGCACGGGCTTTACGCCCTTCAGCATGAATACTGGATGGATTACCATTGGTTTCCAGCATACAAGCCGTCATGGCTTCAACCACTCTTGGGTCCAGCGGCGTAGTAGCGGAATTGTCGAGGAAAATGCGTTGCATGTTGCTTGGAAATTACCTGGTTTTCTTGGGCTGCCGCAAAAATACGAATTTGACTCAAGATCGGCTTTTAGAGTCGAGACCGCTACGCTACGAGAGTCGAGACCGCTATGCTGCGAGAGTCGAGACTCAAGATCGGCGTTGGCTTACAGCCTCGCCTGCTAGACTCAAGATCGTTCCGCAAGCGAAACTTCTAGATCTTAACGTGACATTCGTCGACCTGCGATCGTACTCAACTGGATAGATGGGCTACCATTGAGTCACCAGTAACCAAGTCTCGATTCTCGACTCTAAAAGCATGTCTTGATTCCTGACTCTAGCAGGCGAGCGAAGCGAGGCCGATCTTGAGTCTTGAATAAATGCAGATATTTACCCCATGGCACTAATCAAAGCTCTCCTGGGCAAAACCCCTCAATTCGGCGACAACTGTTATCTGGCTGAAAATGCCACCATTATCGGCGACGTCGTTTGTGGTGATGACTGTAGTTTCTGGTTCCAATCCGTAGTGCGGGGCGACGTGCACAGTATCCAGATGGGGGATCGCGTCAACCTGCAGGACGGCGCTATTATTCATTGTACCTACCAGCGGGCTCCAACAGTAATTGGGGACGACGTCAGTATTGGTCATCGAGCCATTGTACATGGTTGCACACTCCACGATAAGATCCTGGTTGGGATGGGTGCCATTATTATGGACCATGCCGTCGTAGAGTCAAATGTATTAATTGCGGCCGGAGCGGTGGTCAAGGAAAACTTCGTCTGTGAGTCCGGCTATCTCTACGCCGGGGTACCCGCCAAAAAAATCAAACCGTTGTCAGACGAGATGAAAACGGATACCATCGGTCGGATAGCGGGAGCTTATTTGAAGTATGCGGGATGGTACAAGTGATCCTTCATCCCTCCACCCCAATCACCAACATATATTTGCCTTCCAGTACCCGGTAATCCAATCGGTAATTGATTAGCAAATCATCTTTTAGGAGGTAGGCCTTTAACTGTCCTTGGCCGGCCGTTGCACTGGCCAGATCGACGGTGAGGTGCTGTTTGAAATCGAGCTGACGGCGGCCATAGGCTTTGTAGATGACTTCTTTGGCCCCCCAGACCAGATGTTGCTGCATAAGCAGGATAGCGGGCTCTTCGGTACGAAGATTAGCTGCTTCCGTTTCGTTGATAAATTTCGGGGCTAGTCGACTGATCTTGGGTACTAGAATTTGTACGTCTACCCCACAGGCCTTAGGATGAGCATAGGCGGCAGAAAAACCGCTGGTATGGCTGATAGAGATGTGCCAATTGGAGCTTTCCAAACGCGGCTTACCAAAATCATCTTTAATCAACGCACCACGGCGCTGCCGACCACTGAGTTGGTGGAGCAGTAAACGGGCTGCCAAAAACTCGCAACGGCGGCCTTCCCCTTTGATCTGATTGAGCTGTTCGATTTCACTAGGGTAGAGGTCGGTCTCACGCCGCAGCCAATCTTCTGACTCTTCGATACGCCACAGCCCCAGTTCGCCGGGATCAAAACAATTTAGGTGTAAAACTTTAGGCAAGCTGCTTCTTTTTGAGTGAGAGGATAGGGTAGGGGGAACAAATTTAGCGGTTAGTTGTCAGTATGGTAGTATGGGGTAATCTCTGAGTTCTGAGTTGGGGCAGGTCTATGAATTAGGTAGCTGCATATAGCTTTCATTGTTAACTTTTAATGCTTCATCATGCTTAGTAGAATAGCTGAACGTAAGGGTCATGAAGGATCAATTTATCAGCTTCAGCGGGCCGCTGATGGTAAAGGACTTTTGTCGGTTGCTGGAGATGGCTGGCTGGTGTACTGGCCAGAACAAGCTGAGGAGCACGGGAAACTACTGGCGAAAGTGGCTAGCGGACAATTGCTCTGTGCGCTTGCCCTGACGGGCGAGCGACTGGTGACGGGCGATCTAACTGGCGGCCTGCATTGGTTGTACCCAGGCAGCGATGGGCAGCAGAATAAGCACCTGGCTCACCACCGAAAAGGAGTGTTTGCTCTACAGCGAATCGACGATCAGCTTTTTTCGGCGGGAGGAGATGGTTTCCTCAGTCGCTGGTCGATAGCGGAAAGTCGGGTGTTGGAGAGTTTGCCCTTGAGTCAGCAATCTTTGCGCTGTCTGGCTTACTATGCGGATAAGGACCTGCTGGCCGTTGGAAGTACGGATCAACACATTTATCTGATTCGAGCCAGTAGTATGCAGTTGTTGAATCAATGGCGTGCTCATGATAACTCGGTGTTTTCGATAGCCTTTAGCCCAGACGGGCAGCAGTTGATCAGCGGTGGTCGTGATGCGATGTTGAAAGTCTGGCAGCTGACGGAGTTAGCTACTAAGCCAGTCTTATTGCAAGATATCCCAGCTCACAACTTTACCGTCAATAGCTTGGCTTTTAGTCCCAAGGGGCAATTTTTAGCCACGGGATCCAGAGATAAAACCCTCAAAATCTGGCGTACTGCGGACTGGGAACTCTTGAAAGTAGCTGAACCGATTCGGGACCGTGGCCACGTCAATAGCATCAATAGCCTTTGCTGGCTGAGTGAGCAAGAACTGGTTACGGCGGGAGATGATCGCAGAATACTATCTTGGTTATTTGAGCCTTCTTAGCTGCGGATCAAAAGAGAAAGGCGGCCCCGACAAAGTCAGCGCCGCCCTGGTCGAACACTTTTTCGTTAAGGATGGTAAGTCAGTGTGCGACGAATGAGGGGATCTAGGTGTAGGCGGTTCAGGCCGTAGCCTGCCGGCCGTAGCTCGTCCTGGGCTACAAGCGGGGGTTTAGGTAATCGGGACGATACAATTCGTGGGATAACTCTGGGCCAATAATTTGCCAAATAGGGTTAATAGGATTAGGTGTCCAAGATGATAAGCGGTGGTTGTAATAGGGTAGGTGGTTGTAACAGGGGATTAGGTGTTGGTGGTTTTAGCTGATGTTTATCGGTCAGGGTAGAGAACAATACTTAAGTCTGTAATTGGTGTCAGGGCGGAAGGTGAACGTTATTAGATTAAATAAAAGTTGCCGTGAGGCGATATATCTTCAATTCGTTTGGGGTGTCGGGTAGTGTGTTTAAAACGAGACCAGGTTGTTAGGTGTGATCAACAAAACAACTTATGAATTGATGACAGGACCAAGGTAGGCGGCCATGGCCTGCCATGCCAGTCAGGAAGCTCGATTTAAGGGGACTTTAAAATGTTAAAGGATGCTTTAACGGTTCATTAGGAAAATGAGCTTCAGAATATCTTCCTTTGGGCGCTAATCGGTTATAATCACTTCCTAGCTCATTATTTGGAGGCTCATCGATGGAGGCTGGTAATTTCTTGATAGAAGTATTAACTTACTTAGGAATCAAATGAAGAATATTATGTTTCTCAGCAAGTTGATGATCTCGCTTTTGCTATGTGGATTATTGGGTACAGCCAGTGCTCAGTCAGCTCCTGCTCAGCAAGTGAGAGGAGAAAATTACCAAATAAGCAATCAGGAAAATGGTCTGGAGATACTTTGGGATGGAATACCTGCCACCAGCGATCAACTGCTTAAGGACGATCAGCAGATCAAAGTACTGGACCCAGTGACTGGTAAGGCGAGACTGCTTATCCTACTAGCCGAAGACGGGACCTTTACGGACGTAATAGACCTGGAATATACCAGTCTGGAAACGTATTTAGCTCGCCAGGCCCGCGACCGAGCCTATGCTGAACGCGATCGGCAAAGGGCCCAACGCGACCGGGCTCGTGCAGTCCGGGATGCTGCTCGCCAGCGCCGTGACCGGCAACGCGATCGCGCGCGTGCCAAAAGAGATGCCGCCTACGAAACACGGGATGCCGCTCGCCTGCAACGCGATCGAGCTCATGCAGTCCGAGATGCTGCTCGCCAGCGCCGTGACCGGCAACGCAATCGCGCGCGCGCCAAAAGAGATACTGCCTTCCAGCGGCGTGAGGCCGCCCGCCAGGAGCGCAACCAGGCTCGTCGAGGAAACCACCAGAACCGCTAGTCATAAAGCGCTATGGCCACTTAGCCTAGATAAAAGCAGTAGGCTGGCTACTAGTCGCCCTGACTGGTAACTCGTCGAAAGGGGAGGACCTGCGGAAGTACAAGTCCCTAATTTGCAATCAACTTGAAATGAAGTAATCAGTTTTACGTTTTCTCAATAACCCGAATTACTGAATGTAAATCTTTTGCTGTGTAGGCTGCCTGAGCGCAACTGGCTTATCTTGGCCGTCTACACAGCTAAGCTTTTATCCCGAACCAATTCACTTTGCTCAGTCGAAAACACATCACCATCTTGGCGCTACTCATGGTATTTTACCTGGGGTTTGCCTTTTTTTATATGGTGTGTTTGTACTTCAGTATTCCAGATCAGTACGAACCACAGTTGAGCTGGGACATCATTTATCTTGATTATCCTTTAAAGGCTCTCTACACCTTGCCACTGTGGTGGTTAGTCTTCCGTTTTCTGAGGAAGCAATGGAGCCGGATTGCGCGAATGGCCTTACTAATTGGCCTGATGCCGGTTTGGATCAAAGTGTGGCAGGCTACTTATTACGGTATTTGTGACTACATCGGTGAGGGCCACTTACGTGGCGCTGGTGAATGGTGGGACATCTATATTCCCGGCTTGTTTTACTTCATTCAGTTTGGCATCTTCTTCGCCTGGGAGTATCATTTTGAATTGCGTTCTAGTGAGCGTCGACGGGCCGCTTCGCAGCGCTATGCGTTACAAAGTGAATTGAGTGCTCTGAAGGCTCAGCTCAATCCGCATTTCTTGTACAATGCATTTAATACCATTAGTGCCTCGGTACCAGCTGGTCAGGAAAACACCCGCGAACTAATTGCTCAGCTGTCCGATATGTTTCGTTTTCAGCTTAAAGCCAGCCGCGAACAGACCTTGCCCTTGCAAGAGGAAATTGATTTTATTGAAGACTACCTCAACCTAGAAAAAGCCCGCTTTGGTGACCGCCTACAAGTGGAAATTAGGATTACCGAAATAGTGGAAAAATGTGCCCTACCACCGATGCTACTACAACCGTTAGTCGAAAACGCAGTCATTCATGGCATTTCGCCCAAGTTGGAGGGCGGACTGGTACGAATCAGCGCCGAACAACGTGGGGAGCAACTCCATATGGAAGTCTATGACAGCGGAGTGGGTATTGACCCTGCGGAATTGGCCAATAGTAATGGCTTTGGACTAGAGAATACTCGTCGCCGGCTGCATTTGCTTTTTGGCAAAGACCTAATCGTTCAACAACCACAAGCGGGGGGCACCTTGGTAATAATTGAGATACCTATCCAATATGCTGCAAAAAGTACTACTGATCGACGACGAAGCGCCCGCGCGCAAACTGTTGAGCGAATACCTGAGTCATTATCCTGATCTGGTGGTAGTAGGGGAGGCTGCCAATGGGGTGGATGCCTTACGATTGATCAAGATTCACGAGCCGGAGATCATCTTCCTTGACGTGCAAATGCCTGGATTGACCGGCTTGGACGTATTGGCTCGCTTGGAAACCCTACCCTTGGTTATTTTCTCTACGGCTTACGATCAGTATGCACTCGAAGCATTTGAGCTACATGCCGTAGACTACTTACTCAAGCCCTACACCCGTGATCGCTTCGATCAGGCCGTTGATCGGTTACTGAAACGCATCAACCAGGCCCAAACTAATCTGGCAAAACTGGCCCAGGATTTACACGATGAACAGGCCGCTCCGGCCTACCCGGAACGGATCATGGTGCCCAAGGGCTCTAAGTATATTGCTCTACCCGTCAATGAGATTGAATACGTGAGTGCTGATGGAGATTACTCGAGTTTGCACTGCGATTCTGGCAGTCGCTACCTCAGCCAGTTTGGTATCGGAGAGTTGGAAAACCGCTTGAACCCGGAACTGTTTCTACGCGTGCACCGCTCCTACATTGTTAACCGGCAGGCCATTAAAGAGGCTTACCGCGAAGGACACGGTTATGATCTGGTGCTACAGAGTGGAGAAATCGTGCGAGTAAGTCGAGGCTACGCAGAAAAGGTCAAGGAGCTACTCTTTTAGTCCCGCTTGATATTGGCAACACTTTTGGATAACTCGCGGATGGTTGCCTTGAGCTCGGCCATTTCTTCCTGTACGTAGCGCTGGATATTCTTTGGAGAGGGTAGGAAGGGGGTAATGCGGGCTCTTACGTACCAGATTTCCCGCAGATCACTGAGCGAGACCCGGTAGGTTTCGTAGAAGGAGTTATCAGAACTCAACTCTAACTCTTTACTTTCTTTCAATAGATTACGCACCCGTTTAACCACTACATCCGAGCGGGTGACGATGACGTAGGCATAATTGTCTTTGATGCCCGATTCCCAAAGCGTAGGTTCTAGAAAGCTACAAACCAGCTTGTCGCCTTCAAAAAGGGTCGGCTCCATGCTATCGCCGGGTACATCGAATGAACGATGGGTGCCTACCTTATACTTGTAATCGGGCAGACTGTAAGTAGGTAGATCCTGAACGAAGCTAGGATCTCCCAATTCCGTGGCGTAGACTGCCTGAGCAGGAAGGGGAACGTGCACGAGCAACTCTTCGTCGTCCTGATTTTTTATGGTACTGAGAACGCGGAAATTTTGTCGGCTCTCCTCGGTCATAAACATCGGCCCTTCGCCCGTCATGACGTAGACCGGGTTAATCTTGTAGCGCTCAATGGCTTTACGCAGTAGCTCAATGGTGACGTCTCGCCGCCCTTTGAGGATTTCCGAAAGCGACTGTGGCAAATATTCTAAAGAAAGGGCAAACTGCCGACTAGAACGTACCACTTTCTCCTCCCGCAGCTTATTGTGGCATTTAATGAAGCGCTGCGAAACGACGTTGTTCATACCGGTGAGGAGATTGATTGCAATGACAAGGTTGGCCAAATATAGCTGAAGGGGGATATACTACCAAAAGTGACACCCTGACTTTTTGACACTTTTTTGCGAATGTACGAAATCCTAGTACTGAAAGTCGCTATTTCACGGTAGGCAAACCACTAAATTACAACAGTAGCTGTATGGCTTGGAGGAATAAATTATTCCGCCAGAAAAGTATTGAAAGTTTAGGCTTACTGGGCCTCTACCAGCTCCTGTGGTTGGGTAGGTCCGACGTCGCGGAAATCCACTTTGATGCGATAGTTATTGCCGATGGTGCGAACGATGGGCGTAAACATGGTATTCATTAATTCGATGGCCTGGTCCCGGGCACGATCGTAGACATTGTCTTCGATCGCCTCGGCTCGGAAGTTTTCTCGTAGACTGTTGATACCTTCATTGATGTTGACACTCTCCAGTTCGCGCATCCAACCGATGTCCAAGCGTTCGATCTTGGGTAAGACTTCATGGCTGAGAATCGCCGGCTCCGGTAGAGTAATGGTCAGCAGCTGGTTGCGTGCATCGAGATTAATATCGAAATAATCAGTGAGTCGGAAGCCTACTTTCAGGATAGAAATGGCGGTGATTTCCACATCGGTCGAGGAAACGTTGATGCCCCAAATGCTGGTTTGGAGGTTTTTATTGATGCCTTTCTTATCGCGCACTTCCAGGGTTGCTAGCTCGCCAATTACGCGTTCTACTTTCTCCTGAAAGAGGCCTCGAGAGCGACTGAAGTCATCGATGGCGGCTCGTTCTTCCATTCTGCGCATGAGTGGAGAAAGGGCTTCTCCCATGGCAATGCCGCAGGGGGAAGCAATATCGGATCCACTAGCCAGGATGTTGCCGTCGCGGGTACGGATAACGGCCGCCAGTATTTTATTGACCATGAGGCAGGTATAATTGGCGGCGACTTCCTCAAAGACTTGCGTGATGCGTTTGCCGCCTTCTTCGTACCAAGTATCGTAGACGGTACCGGAAGTGTCTAGTACTTGCATGAAATCGTTGAAATACAAATCAGCCAACGAAGAATGTTGTCGGGCGTACTCTTGGACCACCTCCGAGCGCAGGCTATCGTTGAGCCCCAGTCGATTGGAAACGTGGTCTAGGATACCGAGATTAATGTCGTAGATCATCTCGTCAAACTCTGCCCGATAGCGGCGCGGATTTTGCAGAATGGCCAGGGCTTCTTCCGTATCAAACTCCATGCGGAAGTCTGCTGGCATATACTGCAGCTGATACTCCACGGGCCCCGCCAGCCAGCTACCCGGTTTATTGCTGTAGTAGCGGTAGGCTAGTAACAGTAGAATACTGATGATCAAGACTACGATGATCGAACGTCCTCTGCCAAGTCCTCCACCCGAATTAGGAACACCTCCTTCTGCCATGAGCGTAGTTTTTAGTTTCTATCTATAAATTAACGATTAATTCGTGCTTTGTTCGCTTTCCAGTAGCAGAAACAGTTCGCGAACCTCGCGCGCAGGAGCTACATCGTGCACCCGCAAAATTTTGGCGCCTTGTTGTAAGGCGACCATATGCAGCGCACTGCTACCGTTGAGAGCCCGCTCTGCGTCGATGCCCAAAGGTCGCCAAATCATGGATTTGCGACTTAATCCTGCCAGCACGGGGCAGTCGAATAAGCGAAAATCGCCCAGCTGGCGCAGGATCTGATAGTTTTGTGCCACCGTTTTACCAAAGCCAAAACCGGGATCGATGATGACGTCCCTAACGCCAGCTTTGCGTAGGATTTCCAGTCGCTGAGCCAGGAAATCCAGCATTTCGGGAATCAGCTGCTGGTAATCGGTCTGCTGTTGCATAGTAGCTGGGGTGCCCCGCAGGTGCATCAGTACGTAGGGAACGCGCAAACTGGGCAGTATGGAAAATAAATCCGGGTCGATGGTACCGGCGCTGATGTCGTTGATCATCCGGGCACCAGCGGCCACGGCGGCTTTCGCCGTAGCGGCGTAGACGGTATCCACACTGATGATGGCTGCTGGATGGGCCTTGGCAATGGCTTCCAGACCTGGTAATAAACGATCTTGCTCCTCGGTAGTAGAAATGAGCTGGGAACCGGGGCGACTACTCATAGCTCCCAGGTCGAGCAGATCAGCGCCTTCATCCAGCATTTGAGCGGCAGTAGCGAGGCTTTGATCCAAGGTTTGCTGCCGGCTACCGGCGTAAAAACTATCGGGTGTCAGATTTAAAATACCCATAATGCGGGGCTGCTGTAGGTCGAGCAGACGGCCGCCACAATTGAGGGTGCGTTGCGGATCAAGCATGGGAACGTATCTTAGGCCCACAAAGTAAGTTTTTCTTCCTTGCGCAAAGCCGTTTTAAAATCCGATGCCCCACCCCTGACCGAGCAGGACATTCGTCGCATTGCTATCGGTTACTTGCGCGTGTACTACCGCTATCGGCCACGGCGCGATTTTCTGGGTACAGAAACCCACGATAAGCCACACGTTTTTCGCAACAAGATTACCATCGACGCTCGCCTGACCTTTTTTCAAGAAGACGGCCAGGAATTCATCGCTACGGTGGAAGCGACCGACCTTTTGCGTCGACACGAGCTGGATTTTCGCTTTAACTGGGCCGCTATCTTTCAGGATGCACTGGCTGCTGGGGTGGTCTTAGCCGGTCTTTTTTTAGTACTTCCGCAGGTGTGGGGGAGTGGGTATGCCATCGATTTACTCCAGTCTCGGGGGTGGTGGCAACTCCTACAGCTGTTATTGGCTGGTATGGCGGTCTACGTGGGACTGACCTACCGACGGGTAGCTTACCGCTACATCTATGCCGTCAGCCAATTTCGCCGCTTTTTTGCCAATGATCAATGGGTAGCTTTTGATGCCGCCTTGTACCCCGAACCGCTGGACCCCCGCTTTCTGGAGCTGGAACGACAGTGTGTGCGCTTTGGATTTGGGATGATGGTGATCGAGCCCGACCGGACCGTCCGTTTATTGGTGGCGCCCTCCAAGATGGATATGTTTGGTGGTCGCCGCAGATCACTTCCTCCCTGGGCGGATCGCTTGGCCGGCGGCAAGATGTTGGACCGTTTGCGTGGGAAAAAGGAAGTCGCTGAGGAAGCAGATAGTCAAGACCAAGCCAGCTTTTTAGATCCCTTGTCGCCCAATTATCAATCGCCTTTGCAGCGGCGGCAACAGCAGCGAAAAACTCCGGTATCAGCTGGTAGTGGTTGGCAGAAACAGTGGAGGCGCTGGTGGCTACACCAACGGTTTCGCTGGCGACAGTTTCGCCGCAATTTGGTCATCGACTCGGAAGCACCCTTGTTTTATCGTTTTCGGCCCTACGCCTTTTTGGGACTCCTCATCGGTATTGGAACCATTCTGGGGGTATATTGGCTGGAGCGCTACGAGCAGGCCATCGTCATGGAGGGAGAAGCCCGTTCTGTAACCCCTATTGAAGGCCTGGAGTCTCTTGATCCGGAGACTGCTCCTGCTCCCGATGAGGGAGATCTGGAAGCTTACCTGGAACGAACTGCTGGCCGCAGCCACAGCGATCCGGCCTTCATTGAAAACGACCGACCGCTGGCTGAATTAGCCGATGAGCCAGAAATATTGGGCGGTACGGATTTGTACAGCTATACGCTGAGTACGGAGGCTGATGCTAGGCTGCGCTATAACTGTACGCCCCTTTATCAGCTGGTGGAAGGCAGAGGTTTTCTGATTATAGCCGGCCGTTTTGACCAATTCGTTGCGGCCCAGGCCAGGGCTGATGAGTTGCATCGACAGAGTGGTTTGGAGGTGACGCTCGTCCGTACGAGTTGTTTGGAGGAGAACGGACTTTCTAACTTCAGCATTTACCTTAATGAGTTGCTGCCTACGGAGTCAGAGGCCAATTACTTGCTCCGATCCTGGGCCAGAGAGTTTGGCTGGGAGTTGGAGATTTTGGAGTACTAAATCCACCCTCTTTTTTTGGCCGCAGATCTTTTCTTTTTGATTGGATTTAGCTTGAGCTCATGCTTGTACCATGGCTGGGTTTTTCAAGCTGTTGTAGGTGGTATCATTTAAACGGATAGTCACTCACCTACGGTTCGTTGCACGGATTTTGGTCGCTGCTATCTTGATAGTCTCTGGTTTATCCAGTTAGTTGAATTTCCGATTCTTCTAAAACTAGGGATGACTCCTATTTGAGCTTCCTGAGCAACCGATGATCAAATTTCAAACTCTGCCGTAAGGTCACCAACCATTACACTAAAGGTTCCCGACTCTACGACGGGCTGGCAGTCGATACCGATGAACTCCAGACTTTCGCGGCCTAGTTCAAAGTGGACTTCCTGGCTCTCCTTAGCCGCTAAATGGATACGTTTAGAGGCTCGTAGGCGCTTTTCGGGTGGGGTGATGCTGGCGTAATGGTCGCGGAGATAAAGCTGGACGATGTGATCGGTGGAGCGGGCGGAAGAGTTGGTCAAACGTACTTTTACGTTTATACTTAAATGCGAATTTACGCTCCGATTTTCTACCTCCAAATCCTCATATTTCACCTCGCTGTAACTCAGTCCGTGGCCAAACTCAAATTGCGGCTTAAAAGCAGCGGGAATGCCCTGTAACTCCCGGTTTTCGGTGGTCTTATGGTCATAGGTCATTAGACTATTCGGATAGCGAGGATAGGTCAGTGGCAAGCGACCACTGGGGTTAATCGCACCACTTAATAGCTTAGCAATCGCCCAGCCGCCGCCTTGACCAGGATAAAAGGCCGTAGCAATAGCGGGAATCCCCGCCTCAAATCGACTAATTAAGCGAGGACGCCCTTGTAACAGCAGCAATATGACCTTCTTGCCCGTAGCGATACAAGCCTCGGCCAATTCCTCCTGCACGGCAGGTAAATAGAGATCGTCAATACTGCCGTAAAACTCGGTGTAGCTGTCTTCTCCCAGGCAGAGGATAATCGTATCAGCTTGGTTGGCCATAGTGGTTAAACCCTTCAGGTCGAGCCTACCTTCAAATTCGCATCCCAGAAAATACCGCACCTGCTCCTGGCCAAACTCTTGCTGGATGGCTTCCAATACAGTGGGTTCATCTTCCGGGGCTAATTCATCGGTGCGTTCCCCCTGCCAGGTGTAGGTCCAGCCGCCGTGTAGTGGCCGCAGGCTATTGGCCGCAGGGCCACAGACCAGCAGTTGTTGATCTTTGTCGAGGGGCAATAGCTCCTGTTCATTGCGTAGCAAGACGATGGCTTGTGCTGCGGACTCCCGGATTAAACCCAGGCTGGCCACACGATCTGGTCGACCCGGCTGTCCGACTACCGGCTGCTCAAAAAGACTGAGTTCTTGCTTTAAAGTCAGGATTCTACGCACCGATTGATCGATGCGCTCCTCACTAAGTTCACCACTTTCCACCAGGTCGACGACGTGCTCAGCGAATTCTGTGTCTATGGGCGTCATGCTCATATCTATCCCAGCCTGGATGGCCAGTTTGACCGCCGCGCGGTAGCTGTCGGCTACCCGGTGGTATTCGTAGAGGTAGAGGATATCCTGCCAATCGGTAACTAAAAGCCCTTCAAAGCCTAATTCTTTACGTAATACGGTATCCAGCCAATAAGGATCGGCGTGGAGGGGGATGCCGTTGAGCTCGGAGGAATTGATCATGATGGTCTGCGCACCGGCCTTCAAGCCTTGGAGAAAAGGCGGCAGATGGTACTCCCGTACTTGTCGTTCGTGGAGGTAAGCTGGGGTGCGATCCTTGCCGGTATAGGCGGCCCCGTAGGCCAGGTAATGCTTAAGGCAGCTGGCCGCCTTATCGACTTGTTCGATGCCGCGGGTGGCGGCTGCGGTCAGGAGGCCGGCCAGATAGGGATCTTCCCCGTAGCCTTCCCAGGCGCGGGGCCAGAGCGGGTTACGACAAACATCGGCCACGGGTGCGAATAGCCAGGGTATCCCCGCTTGCACGGTTTCTTCGGCGGCCAAACGGAAGAGAGTTTCTACCATTTCTGGATTGGCGGCAGTGGCTAATCCTAGCTGCTGGGGAAAGAGTGAGCTACCTCGCACGTAACTGGCCCCGTGGATACTATCGATCCCGTACAGCACAGGGATACCCAGGCGGGTTTGGGCGGCGGTATCCTGAATTTGCTGAATGATTTCGCGCCAGCGCTCGCTGTGATGCGCGTGGGTAGCTACGTTGAGCACGGAGCCGACCATCTCATCTCGAATTAGCCGTTCTAACTTCTGGGGATCAATCTGGAGGGGCTCCTGCACTTTGTAAGGCTTGCCGACACAGAGAGTATCCAGGGTGACCTGGGTCATTTGTCCGGCTTTTTCACGCAGGGTCATGCTACTCAGGAGCGCTTCTATTTGTTGCATGGCGACAAGATACTAGCTTTGTGCAGCCTGGCAGAGTCAGACGGGCGCGGAGATACAACAGCTGGGCATTTTTGGGGTTATACTCCTAACTAACCTAACAGAGTTATGCGTTTTTCATTCTTAGTATTGCTGGTGATACCCTTGCTGGCAGCTTGTCAGACCAAGTCGGGGGTGGTCCAGGCGGAACAGGCCGCCACTGAAGATCGGGCGGAGTTGCCACAGCTGCCTTCCCAGATGTATGACCCTCCTGCCGAAGAAGGCCTGATCGAGCCCATGCAGAAAACTGAGGAAGAGTGGTCTGCCGAGCTGAATGAGATCGAGTTTTACGTACTGCGTCAACAGGGTACAGAGCGTTCCTTCACCGGTGATCTTTGGGACAATAAAGCTTCGGGTGTCTACACTTGCCGTGCTTGTGGCCTGCCGCTCTTCAGCAGTAAGACGAAGTACCGTTCCGGCACTGGCTGGCCGTCCTTTTACGAGCCGATTCACGAAAACTACATTGCGGAAAACGTTGATAATCGCCACGGGATGCGCCGGGTAGAGGTCCATTGCGCCCGCTGCGGCGGCCATCAGGGCCACGTTTTCCCCGACGGTCCACAGCCTACGGGCCTGCGCTACTGCATCAATTCTGTCTCCCTAGATTTTGTGCCGGACGGGGTAAAACAATAAGGTTTTGCCCTTACATTTGCAGCGCAAATGTAAGGGCAAAATGTCCTGACCCTGGCCCCCATAGTTCAACGGATAGAACGCGGGTTTCCTAAACCTGAAATGGTGGTTCGATTCCACCTGGGGGCACTGAAAGGTATTACGGGCGGTGGGCTGCTGTGCGGTCCACCTGGGGGCACCACGGTTCCACGGCGCTCCGCGCCGGGCAATGTTCACCGCCATTTATGGCGGAAGTGAAACAGGAGTAGAGGTTATGCCTAAGGCTGACTAATACTACCCACCTAACCAAAACTACTGCACTACAAACGACCGAATGAATAGGCTCGTTCCACTCGCATCATAGCCGCGCAACCAGTAAGTGCCGGGAGGTAAATCGGAGATCGATATATCTTGTTCTGGTTGTACAATTCGTCGCAGGAGTTGTCTGGTAGCGGAGTAAATTGATAATTGCTGAGGGGGGACTTCCGAGATGAGAGTGAAGTAATTGCGGCTGGGGTTGGGGAAGAGAGTGACCTCCAGTTTACGTTCTACGGTTCTGATAGGAGAGTAACGAACCTCACCGTCGATTAAATTAAGCCGTAAGCGATAGTAATGTAGTCCAATTGGTAAATCACGATGAATAAAGACCGGAGTGGAGGGGCCGACCTCTAAACTAGCCAGCAGCTCAAAGGTGTTGCCGCTAGCGGCGTATTCAATAGCGTAGCTACTGACTTCCCTAGCTGACTGCGCCGACCACCGAAGTACGGCATCGCGCTCTTCCAGCTGAACGTCGAAGAGGAGCCCGTCATCAGCAGCCAGGATGGTTTCATCTTTGGTAATGCGATAGATAGCAACCTGATAAGGGCCCAGATCTCCGCGTAGTCGACCATCGGATACGGACAGGTCGTCAGGATTAGCCGAAAAGATATTGACGGCTAACGGTGCTGCGTCCGCCGGTAGGGGAATATCGTAGGTATACGTTTGCGCAGCATTGGCATTGAGTACGATGTAGTAGTAATGGTTTTCGTACGTCCATTTTCCGTAGTAGCGGTAGAAATCAATTTCCGTGCGTTCGAGTTCTCCGTAAAGGAAGACGTCCCGCAATTCGCTGTTGAGTACTTCGTCCGCTACTCGAGCGGCTTGAATCCATACGGCAGACTGTGTTACGTCAATAGTACTATTGGCATCATAGTCCTTGAAAGTATAATACATCAAGCCCCGGTTGCCGGTGACGAAACCCAAATAACTTTGGCAGTATACGTGAGCCGGTGGGGGGTAAGTTTCATTGTCCCAATTAAAGGTTTGCGGCGTTGCAATGGGAAACTTACCCAGAAGGCGCGCTGTATCTGCCAATGCGGTCAGAACGGCGTGGGCAGCAACTAGATCAGCGTTGCCGTTTTGCCAGGGATAGGACTGCATCAAGGGGACTTCTACGAAAGGCAGCATGCTTTGGAGGGGGCCGGAAGTGTACCAGCTGGCGGTGGTAGTACGAGCATTGTCGAGCGCAAGAATGGCTTGTCGCTGTTGCTGGAGCTCGGAGACACCAAAGTCGTTGGCATCGTCCATCAGGTTCCAGGCAATCAGCGAGGGATATCCGCGATAGCGGCGTACGAACAGCTCCACTTCGTCACCGAGCCAGCTGCCCGGAGTGCCAAGGACGTTGTAAAGCCCTAGTGCTGCACAATCGTTGAAAAAGACATCATAGGCAGCAGGTGATTCAACGGCTGATTCGGTATAAATAAAATTGAATCCACCCGCCGCAATGCGCTGAGGAATGTCGGGAAACTCGGTGAAATTCATTCCTTCTGCATAAAAGCCCATTGGCAGAAAGTCTTCTCCGTAGACTTCCCACTGTTGTCCGTCGCTGCTGAGTTGACTAACGATTTGATCACCACTTCTCGTGAGCTTGAGTACCGCTACGCCCAAAGGAAGTAAGTTCCTCTGCAAGGTGGCGCTTATTTCTGTTGTGGTGACGCCTGTTTCCAGGTCTTCTACCGTAATACCACCTACCCAATCCGGCCCGAAAGTGAAATCTACCGCTTCGCTGGCGCTGTTTACGGCAATTACGTAAAGATCACCATTGCTATCGCGGGTCGCGCTGAGTTTAATTGACGGGTACTGCACTTGGATACCGTCAACATCCATGCTAGGTCCAAGGGCTGGACCGGAGACAACGGTCGCCAATAGGTCGACGGGATCACCTTCCAGCAGTATTTGGTCGATGCCAGAATTGCGCAGTGTAGCGTTGGCAGCGTTGAGGGCATCCCACACCTCGGACAGTGCCGGGCTTTGATCACGGTAAAAGTGACTAAAAGCGAGTACCCCACGTGCACCACAGGCCAAACTTAGCCAGTAGTCGTGGCGGGTACCTACTCCGCTTAGTTCGAAACCGGTGTCGGCAGGATCGGGAAACATCTCTAGAATTGCCATGACGGTTTTTTCCCCGTCGAGGTAATTCGGCCCTTCGGTATAGCCCGCGTCGGTAATAGCTTGACGGGTACGCTCTACACTCCAGCGGACGTAAGCATGTGGTTGTTCTTGCCAGACGGGATAGGCGCTAGCCGGCAAGATATCAAGATAAGGTACATAGTTCTCGATGGCTTCCGAATCATAGAGACCTGGAATGTACATGAAGTTCGGTCGCTGGTAAGGATCGTGAAGGCGGGTTAATGCGGTATACTCTCGTACAATATCCATTTCCTCTGGTCGCCAGTAGCGTAATTCTTCTGGCAAATCCCACCAGACCAGATTGGCGTTGCGAGCCTGCTGCTGTATTTCGTCGATGGTCGTAGCTTCCGGACGTGCACTACGGGTATTCGGCAAGTCCCCTTCCGCACTGAGTCGGGCCATAGCCAATAGACCTGCGGAAGTACAAAACTCAAAATAACTATCCGAAACGGGCACTTCCTGGTAGGTATGTCCGGCATTCCAACCGAGTGCCGCCGCTGTTTGGGCTTCTTCGTACAGAGCGTAGAGTACGGTGCCGAAACGGCTCCCAAAGGGATAAATTCCGGGCTCTGGCAACGGAAATGCGGAACAATTGGAGATTAGAGTTTGCGCTGGGCCAGGCGAGCTAATGGTGTAGCAGTCTGAGGCACCAATCGTATAGGAAATACTTTCCGTTGCTTCGACCCAGCCGTCGTCGCGGGCCGTCAAGGGGGTAAGGAGGCTACTTTCACCCGCTCCCAGAATACGCGCCGGTGGCAGGAAAGGATAGTCGATCCCGTTGGTGGCGGTTCCGCCGGCTTCGAGCCGAACCAGCAAAGGAAGGTCTTGATCGCTGGCCGTGCGGTTCAGGCTGAGGATAGCGGCGGGGCCTGCACATTCGTCGACACTAGTGGGACTCAAGTTATGGGCAAGACTGGTAGTCGGGTAAGCCGTGCGATAGCTGAGGTCCAGGCTATAATTAGTTGTTGGTAAATCATCGAGGTCGATGCCATAATCTTCGGGAGCAATGACGATAATGTTGCCACTGATGTTTTCGATCCCATCCAGCGTTCCGCCTCCAAAAACCCGGAAGGCTGTGAAGGGGTTGGAATAGCTCATGACCAGATTCGTGAAATGTAAGTTGCCTACACTTTCATTTTGTTGCTCGTAGGAGGGTGTTTCTAAAAAGATGGGTTCGTTATTGGGAATGTTTTCCTGAGAGATATCTTTGAATACACAGTCGATAAACTCACTGCGGTAAGCCGCGCCGCTATTGCGCGTGTAAAGGGCGGTCCAGTCACTACCGTCGATCATCGTACGCACAAACGAAACGTTACCCTGTACGGGATTATCATCATCGGCGCTCAGAAAGATTTCGGTGAACCCGTAAGGATGGCCAGGGCGGCGATTGCCACTCAGGTAACAGTCGATGATTTGAATATCGACCGGCGGACTGGTGTTATCCAGGAATTCTAAGGCGACAGCAATTCCTGCCCAGCCGTTATTGGTAAACGCACAGTTTTCGATCCGCAGATTGGTGATTTCCTGATAAGTTAAGTACGGCTCGATGTCCAGGCCAGCCTCGGGCAGGGCTCCTTCTGTGTCGCGAAAAACAGAATGCGTTACGGTCATGTTTTCGACGGAGGTAATGCTCATACCCTGCCGGTAATTATTAATACACTGTACGCCGGTAATTGCAATGTTTCGACATTTTCCCAAGCCGCCACCGCTGTTTTCGCCACCAACGTAAATGCCATCACCTCCACTGTCACGCAGAATCAGTCCTTCAATCAGCACGTCTTCACAGTTAAACAAAGACAGGGCATGGCGATACTCGCTATCGTCAAGCGCTGCGTATTCTGCTTTATTCATGGCGATGGTAGCTCCATAACCAATCAGGCTAATTCCGTTGGCGTTGCGAAAATTGAACAAACGCGCTTGCGGATCATTAAAGGCCCCGGGAATAGCCCGTACAACAACCCCTTCTTCGAAAATGATGGTTTTATCGCTTACCCCAAAAGTAACTATGGGGCCGACTAGCCAGTCTTGCGCTTGTCGATCTACAATAATCGTATCGAAAGTCGGGTCGTTTAGCGCCTGCAAAAAGATAGCAGTATTATCGTCGGAAAAGCCTAGGGTAGACAACTGAATCGTCTGAGCGGATAGTTGCTCAAAGGGCGTAATAAGCATATACGCAGAAAACAGCAGGAATAGGTAGCGCATGGACCAGTCGTTGTATTTGCTCAACTCGGCAGATAAAAGATTGTTTAGGGTCAGCTAATGGTTTTTAAGTTAACTTATTTCAGCTAATTAATTGCTCTGCTGGTACAAGATTGGTGGGCTAGGAGCACTCGCCCTGTTACGTTTTTGTGGGGGGACTGGTAACCGTATTTTACAAGATACATTTTATGAAAAAACGCAAGCGGTAACTGCCGCTTGCGTTTTTTTACTCAGATGCCAAAAAGTTATTACCATTAAGCCTGCGCCATCTGAAAGTTGTACTCCCTAAAGGAGATCATCTTCTCCGCCTGCTCGTCCCACAGCTTGTGGTGGACGAAGCAGAGGGAATCCTTGAAGCTTAACTCCAGCACAAACTGCTGCAGCACGGGATTTTCCCGGGCACAAGCCGCCAAATTGTAGTTGGGGATATTGGAGTTGAGGTGGTGAATGTGGTGGTAGCCGATGTAGCCCGTCGCCCACATAAAGAGTTGTGGCAGTTTAAAATATGTACTTCCGTAGATCGAAGCCTCTAGGTGATCCCAGTCGTCGCCCCATTTGTTGTAGCTTTCCTCGTGGGTATGCTGCACGTAGAAGAACCAGTAAGCAATGACCCCAAAGAAGAATAGGAGCGTACCCTGCACCAGCAGGAATTTACCGATGCCCAACCAGTACATCAGGCCAGCATAGACCCCCAGAATCAGGAGATGATTAGCCCAGTGTGAGCGGCGGATATTGGGATTACCTACCAAGCGCGGGAAGGGTAAACGTAAAGTGAGGAGGATGTACAGCACCGGATGGATCAAAAACTGCACGAAGTTGTTGCGAAAGATCCGGTACTTGAGCTTGCCCCAACTGGACATTTCGTGATATTCGTCCTTGGTCAGGAAGTGAATGTCGCCCAGGCCGCGGTATTCCATCTGGCCATTGTGAACGTGGTGGAAGTTGTGCATTCTGCTCCAGTACACATAAGGCACCGTGGTAAAGATACTGGCCGTAGTACCCAGGAAGTTATTCCACTTACGGGAGGCCGTAAAGGACTGGTGCCCGCAGTCGTGCTGGACAATGAAGATGCGTACCAGAAAAAAGGCATTGATCACCGCCAAGCCGAAGAAAGCTAAAATAGAATAGCTAAGACTGACGTACATGGCCGCCCAGAGAGCGATGAAGGGCAAAAAGGAATTGAGCACCTGGATCGCCGCTTTGCGATGGTTGGCCTTCATGTAAGGCCGAATAATTTTGCGCCAATCTTTTAAGGCCGAATGCAAAGTACTGGGTGCTTCTAAAGTAGTAGTTGCTGACATAATCCGAATTAGTCGAGTAAAATAGTTTGAGGCATGCGATCAACCGCTCTACTCCGGTTTGAGGAGCAGAAAAGCGACGCAATGCGCTAATGCAGACAGGATTTTTGGGGACTCTGAGAGATAATAGGCTCCTGTATCTAGGGCCTTTGGGTAAGGTAATCTGCTGCAAGATACACGCTCGGCCGACAAAGCAGTGATTATTAGCCGGCTATTTTCCACAGCCTGACAGTTGCCTGACGCTTGTGGAAGTCCTGCTCCCTTAATGCTGCCGGGCGGCTGGGAGATTGTATCTTCGCATTAGTTTGAACCTCATCCGACATGAACCTTCTGTCGAACTTAAGGTTAAATAAGCCAATCAAGCCACTAATATGGGTCTTCAGAAAAAAGTCAGTCTCATTTTCTACCGCTTCCGCGAACGTGGACTGGAGGTCTTTCTGCTCAACAAATCCGACGAGTGGGGACTACCCGAAGCTCAGGTGAATACCGGTGATAAGCCCGAAATCATTGAGCTAGATCCCAGTGCCGAGCAGGACGAGGCTGTTGCCGTAGAGGGAGATTGGCACGAAATCCCCAGCCTTAAGGGTATGCTCTATGAAGATGCCCAATTGCTGAAGGAAAAAGTAAAGGTAATCGAGTCTGGTGCCTATCTGACGATCAAGGATGCCCTCAAAAAGAGCCTGACGCCAGCTCAATTCAATTTTCTCAAAGAATTAAAGGACATCCTTACGGATCGTAATTCCGTGCGGGATATTTAATCGCTAAGGCGCTCAGCTAAAGTATCTTAAGCCAGGTCAGTTCCGCTGATCTGGCTTAATAGTTGTAGCCCTTCCGGCCAGCGACCATAACCAGCGCTCGCCTCCAAGTGACCCGCCGCCTCGATCAATTGAAAGCCACTTCCCCAAGTATCTGCAAAAAAGCGCGCGCGCTCCGGACGCACCACATGATCGTCACTACTCGCAACCACTAGCGAAGGAAAGGGTAGTGGAGCCAGCTGCAGTGGGGAAAAACCAGTGATATAAGTCGGGGAATCCGATCGCTCCACATCGCTAGGGGCCACCAAAAGAGCTGCCCTGATCGTACAATTTCCATAATCCCGTACCCAGTTGACGATGGTTGCACAACCTACGCTATGGCCAATTAACACAATATCTTCCTTCTGAGGTATCGATTGGAGGCTTTTGTCAAGGGCCGCCGTCCAGGCTGTATTATCTGGCGCAGCCCAGTCCTGTTGTGGAACCCGCCGAAATAAGCCGGGAAATCGTTGCTCCCAGAGCGATTGCCAGTGATCCGGCGGCGAGTTGCGTAATCCGCAAAGGTTAAGGAATACCATCGGCCAAAGCTAGGGAACTATCTAATCATCCAACTACACCCACTCCAGAACTCGGAGGGCCTGCGCTGCGCTCCGAGACCTCCGAGGACGTCGCTACCCAGCTTCTTCTAAAACCTACCCAACTACCGACTACCCGACTACCGAACTACCCAACTAAAACCCGTTCCACCTCCCCCATGGCAGTAGCGACTAACTCCTCGAAGCTCAGTTCTGAATTGTCAATGACGATAGCATCTTCGGCCTGTCGTAAAGGACTGTCGGCCCGGCTAGAGTCGATTTGGTCTCGCTCTAGTAAATTGGCCATCACTTCTTCAAAAGTGGTTGTAAGGCCACGTTCTTGGAGCTCGGTCAGTCGGCGGTGAGCACGTACTTCAGCGTCTGCTACCAGGAATAACTTCAGGTCGGCGTCGGGAAATACGACCGTGCCAATATCTCGACCATCCATAACTACAGCTCCTTCGCTGCCCATCCGGCGCTGCTGAGCGACCATGTCACGACGAACCGCCGAAATAGTAGCTACTGGGCTGACCAGCTGGCTTACCTCACGATCGCGGATCTGCTGCTCTACGTCTTCACCGTTGAGTAGGGTAATGTTTTGTGCGGGGGAATTGGGTGAAGATTTCTTGGAGACGCTTCGACCTGCGGAAGTACTAAAATTGATTTCAATATTACGCAAAGCCTGGGTGACGGCTGCCTCATCCTCCAGATCGATTTGGTGACGTATAAAGTAAAGGGTCACAGCACGGTACATGGCGCCGGTATCGATATAACGGTAGCCCAGTTGTTGCGCCATTGAACGGGCCAGGCTGCTTTTTCCGCAGCCACTAAAACCGTCAATTGCAATAGTAATTGGTAAAGACATGCTGGCTAAAATACAGAGCGGGTCGGCAAAAGTGGTTGCCGACCCGCTTTGATCCACAGTCAAGTGACCGGTCCGGTCATTTTAGTATTCATCTTCGTTAAACAGGAAGTCGTCTTTGCGCGGATAATCCGGCCAGACATCCTCCATGTTTTCGTAGGTTTCACTCTCTTCGTCCTCAATGGCCTGCAGGTTTTCAATCACCTCCAGTGGGGCGCCAGAACGAACGGCGTAGTCAATTAGCTCATCACGAGTGGCTGGCCAGGGCGCATCTTCGAGATAAGTTGCTAATTCAAGGGTCCAGTACATATTTACAATTCTGCGTTTTGTTAAGCAAAACACCAGCCAGCAAAGCAAAAGGCGAACGACTGGTATCTACCTTAATAGATGAGTTGAAAGCACAAATTGTTTGCAGATCGGGCGGGCAAAAGTAGTTTTTCAAACGGAGAAAAAAAACCGCCGAGCCAAAAAAGCAGTAATTAGCTGTTTTCCAGCTACTTGTAACGCCCGATAATGGTGAATTCGCGATTTTCGTAGCCCGGAGGAATTTGACCAATCTGGCTGGAGTTGCTCGGCCCGGTGGGATCGACGAAGATATAGCGTTGTCCGTCGAGGTAAAAATCGTCGCCAGCGACTTGATCCGTAGCGACGGCCACGGTCAGGTGATCGTCGTAGGCGACTACGGCCATCGGCAGGTCCAGTAAATCACGCACCAAGGCGAAAAAGAGGGCTGAGCGATCTTCACAATCGCTGTAATCGTAACCAAAGACTTCTTCGGGTACCATCGGCTTAGAATGGCCAAAGTGTTCATTGTCTTCTTTATAGGAAAAGGCCGAGCGAGTGAAGCTGGCCAGCAATTCCAATTGCTGCTGGATATTCAGCCCCTCCATCCAGCGTTCGAGTTGCGGAAGAAGACTTTCCCTGAGTAGTGGGGAGAAGGGCGTTTCCAGGTAGCAGTATTCGTCCACGAAGGGGTAGTCACGCATGATGTCGACCATGGTCCGATCGTAGGTAACCGCCAGCTGCTGCTGCTGACCGTGATAATCAAAAAGTAGCTGTCGTTGCTTAGGCTGGCTATGGAGCTCCGGCCATTGCTTCAACTGGAAGTTGAAGCTGCGTCCGCCCGGGTTGGGGCGTTGTCGGAAAATATAGAGCGACTGCCGTCCGCCACATTCGCCCTTTAAACAGCTGATGTTGGCATAAGAACGGCCACTATCGTCGATAATCGGGACTTCAAATAGCTCATCCTGAGTGTAAACATTGACGTAGGCTCGTTGTCCTCGGAAGGTGAGTCGTACATCAAAACCTGCATCGGCCAGTAGGCCAAAAAGATGGATCTCACGAGCGGCCGTGCGGTCCCCTTGATAGATAAGAGCCAGGCTGTTACGGGCCAGAATGTAGTAGAGGTAATCGTTGAGTTGATAGCGCTCCCGGGCAGTGTTTAAGCTCCGTAAAAAGACATGTTGGGGTGCCTGACGTAAGCTGCGGTAGCTGCGCTCAATGTTTCCATGGTCTAAGCGACCGGACACCAAAACACGCATGGCGGGATCAAACTCAAGACTTACTTTTTCTCCAAAAAAATCAATCTGGAAGCGCTCCCAATTGTCCGGATTGTCCTCCCAATTCATACTGGAAAGACTCATTATGGCCGCAATCAGGCTGAAAGTTAGGACAATGTGCTTGGTCATGTGCCGCAGGCAGTTACTTGGGGTGAGTGATCAACAGGTCATTCAAAAAAATGCGGAGAGTAGAAGCTAGAACGAGAATCAGTACCTAAATATACGATCTGAGCAGAGAATTAGTATGTCGGCTCAGTACAGGGTAGTCCGTTTTGGATACTTGAGCTTGTGCTAAAAGTACCCAATACCCAGTACCAATCACGGCTTATTCCCGGCTGAGCGGATATTGACCAGCTTACGCAGCAGGTCAAACCAGAAAGGAGCACCCATACTGATAGCTAGCGCCGTAAGGATAAAACCCAGCAACTTAGTGAACAAGTCGTAAAAACTCATTTGTCGTACATCAACCCCTTCCCAGCCCAGGCCGAGTGGAGAGCTGATTTCCATCAATTCATCTTTGATAAACTGTAACTCTTGCACGATGGAGTCCCGATTGATTTGAACTTGCACTTCCGCAGGTGCAATGGTCGTGCTGTTAGCCGGTACGGTAGTGATAATTGGGTTGACCGTTGTTTCAGCGGTAGAGTCCAGTGGCACGGTTTGGTATTCAAAGCTCGGGCCTGTTTCGGCATTGCCGTTCATAGCGGGATCTTGCGGCAGGGTAGTGGTCGTACGCGCTGCCTGTTCCTGCAGGTCTTGGTTATCTACGAAGATCACGGCGTTTTGGTATAGACGATTCGCAAGCTCCCGGTCTATACTCAGATTTTCATACATCGATACCGTATCAGCATTGAACAAGATGGCTATGCCTAGTCCCATCAAGACCAGTATTTTTTGGGTATTGCGCTTGTACCAGCCTGCGGCCCGGTCCATTACGTTGTTGTACCAGTTTTGCACCTCGAGTCGAAATAGGTCCAGTTGCCCGTCCGACTCACGCAGCAATTGTTGGAGCACATTGCGCAGATCATCGTCTGGCAATTGGTTGATTTTCTCCGGCAGTTGCTGATAATCAGCATCCTTAAGGATCACATCGAAGAGAATCGACTGGAAGGTCTCGGCATTAATGTAGGAGGGTGGGCCAGATACTTTACGACCGTACTGCTGAGTCAGGTGACGGTAAAGGCTGTTGTTTTGAAACTCACTGAGAATCACCTCTTGCTCATCATCACTGGCCAGCATATTGCGCAGTGCCTTGAGTAGGTTTTTTCCACGCAGGCTAAAAAAAGAGGCAATGAGCTCCATCAGCGTGGTGGCCAGCAAACTCAATAGTAGGAGCACGAAAATCATGCCGACAACAACAGTCAGAATTTGCATAGATCAGTTATTGGTTTAGTACGCTAGTCTACAAAGAAAGTCATTATTCAAAATATCCGATACTTCCACCGACCCAGGTCTTGCCTTTGTTGTAGCGTACGCCCACCATCTCTCCCTTCGAAAGGCGCACTAGATTATTAATCAAAGTGGGCTGTGGATCTTCCGGCGGCCAGAGGTACATCAGCCGTACTTCGGCCCTGGCGGGCTCGTCCAGCGTTTCTACGAGTGGCGCATATTCTACTTTGCGCTGTAGGATGTAATTTTTAGGATCCTCGATGGCTTTCAGATCTGCCAGCTTAGGGTAGAGGTTGACCCCCTGTCCGGCAAAACTGTAGAGTGGTTTGAGTACGTACTCCCGCAGGTCCAACTCTTCCAGAGGGGCTTGATTCAGGAAGTAGGATTTGGGCACATAAGGACTATCAAATAGCGGCATCGTATGTTTCGATAGCATCGCAAACCAGTCTGGATGGCCAGCCCAACCTACCTCTACTTCTTCCGTCAGATGGTACTCTAGTTCGAGATCGTCCCGCTTGAGCAATTCGTCGAAAATCACCCGATTGAAGATGCGTTTTACCTGAGTCTTTACGCCATTACGGTAGTAGTACAGCTTGCGACCTTCTTTTTTTAGATCGCTGATACAGACTTCTGCGATCCCCAGACGCTTCACCGCTACTACAAAGTCGATGCGCGTAGCCTGTTTTTGTGGTTCTACCTCTAGTAGAATGACATTTTCAGCTTGCTCGCCATGTAAAATGGTGCGTCCCAGCAATTCTTGATAATCTTCGACACTCAAGCCACCGAAACGGCTGCTGAAGGATTCCGGGATATCAAAAAAAGTACGATAGGCCTCCGCCAGTAAATCCTGGAAAAAGTAGAGCGAAGGAAATCCTTGTGCTTCTACGAGTTGGGGAATGATTTTTCCCGCTTCGTCCAGACACATCCCGAAATCCATTTGCAGGAATAATGGGTGCTGGGTTTGGCCTGGCACGGCTTGACCTGACGGGATTGCCGCTTGGGCAAACTCCCGGAATCCGGGGCGGGTCACCACTTCAATGACATCGGCACCAGCCTGTAACAAGCGCTGCTTGACGTAGGCCGGGATAAAAACCGGCGTTTCTGCAACGTGAAAAGCTGGGGCTATGCCCGCTTCTTTGGTAATCCAGTCCAGCATGCGCTGGTAAACGGCCTGATCAAAGGACGCGTTGTATGGGGTACGTAAGTGGGTGATCATCTTAGGGTTAAAGATAGGTCATAGCCCGCTAGGTTTGTGCGGATATTGCTTAATCAGTTTATGCTTTAAATCCACTCGCTAAACCAATGGGGCTAACTGGAGTATTCCCGGTAATCAGTTTCAGTTAGACGGGGTTAACGACTACACCTTGAATAGCGATTTATTCGGTTTCTTCCACCAGTTCTGCCGCTTTGAGACGGTCGATCGCCTGGCGTAGAAAGCCGGGAATGGTAGCGTCGTGCGTGCGCAAGATCTTATCGGGATCACTAAGATGCGCCATCATCTTGAGCCACTTTTCCCGACCGTGTTCAGCAATGACTTCTGCTTTAATTTCTGGTCGACTGAAGTGCGTCAGCATCCCTTCGGGATCGGCTTCTGGATGAAACTGAACACCAATGATCTCCGGGCTAAAACGAATGGCCATAATCGCCCTTTCCAGGGGTACGTGTGGTCGCTTTTTCTCTAGACAAAGCAATTGTGCGCCTAGCTCCTCAAAGCGCTTATTGTTGGGTTGTATGGCCTGAAAACGACGGAAGTCGGCTGCGTGAAAAATCGATCCAAATTGACCCAGTAGCTCATCTTCTTTACCCGCCTGGGTCAGGTGAACGGGGAAGGTACCAAAGCTGATGCTTTTCCGAGCGGTTACTTCCGCCAATCCAAAGTGATGCACGGCCATTTGGAAACTGTGGCAGATAAAGAATACGTACTTTTTACGCACCGCCTTTTGGTTGTGCTGCCAAAGGGCATCCAGCCAATCAAAATAGGCTTTTCCCCAACCATCAAATTCCAGGGGATCTCCTGGCCCTCCCGAACTGATATAAAGGTCAAAATCTGCTAGCTCGGGCATCTCTCCCGTCATGCGGACATCGAAAATCTGATAATCGATTTCGTCGGCGAAACCGTCAGCAATTGCTTTGATACAACGCATGCCCTGGTTGGGGATGCCGTTATACAAGTCGAGAATGGCTAATCGTAGCTTGTTCATGGAACCGGGGGATTAAGAGCAAGATAAACAGATATCTGAAACTAAGACGACCTATACCCTGAAATGGATACAGGTCGCCTGGGGAATAGTATTTTTTTAACCCAAGTCGGTAAATAAAAGTTAAGATTTAGCCGATCGATTGCTTCATGAATTCGCCCCAAGTCAGGTTGTCTTTGTCAGGGTCTTGTTCCTGAGCCCGCTCGATCGCGTAATTGGCGGCATGCTCAATCACCCAGTCAAAGTTTTCCTGCCCTACGCTGAATAAATCAGCATCGGGAGCTGGGTTGCAGAAATCAATGGCGTAGGGAATGCCGTCGCGCACAGCAAACTCCACGGTATTGAAATCATAGCCTAACCAGCTGTTCAGAGCTAGCACTTGCTCATGGATGGTGGCTAGCAGTTCATCACTTACATCGTGGTGGCAACGGTAGCGCTCGTGATGCGGATTACGTGGCTCGTAATGCATAATCTTAACGTACTTCTGTCCAATGCAGTAGCAACGGAAGTAGCTGGTAAAATCAATGGCTTCCTGTAGCATCATGACCAGCTGCTCCGTTTCGGCATGGGCCTTCCACAGATCGTCCTCGTTGTAGAGTTTATATACCGATTTCCAGCCGCCACCTGCGTGGGGCTTCATAAAGGCGGGCCAACCAATGTAGTTAAACATGGCTTTCCAGTCCAACGGGTACTTCAAATTGGTGAAACTTGCATCGCTGGTGTCATCAGGTAGCTTGTTACTGGGCAAGAGCACCGTTTTAGGTACTGCTACTCCGGCCCTTTTTAGCGCAAGCACATTATTGAAGAACTTTTCGTCAGCGCTACACCAAAATGGATTGTTGATGACGGCCGTTCCGGTAGCTGCTGCATTTTTCAGCATAGCCCGATAGAAGGGGACATCCTGAGAAATACGATCAATAATTACCGCATAACCGGGATTTACTCCTTGCTCGACCATTCCAATTTGGACGGGCTCGGCCATGATGCCCTTTGGGGCAATACTATTAATGCGCTCGATAACGGCGGGCGGGAAAGAGCGTTCCTGCCCATAGAGAATACCAATCTTCTTCATGAGCGACAAGTTAGCGCAAGTCCGTCCTGCCAACCAAATACTGCCTGGCTTAAATCCGCAAAGAAAGTGGTCTTTCTGTTATCCCCAAGCTATTTCGACAACCTGGGGTTGAGGTAACTATCTACTTTTCCTTCCCGAATAGCTTTGGCCAATTGCTCGAGAAAGGTAGGTACGTTGATACCCTGGATAAATCCGCGGTGGAGATAGGTGCCAATAACAGTGCCACTAGCTGTTTCGGTCAAAGTCAAGGACAAACTCCCTAGGCTGGAGGAAGTGGAATTGTTGGGGTTGGCTCTGTATCTCAGTACGTAATCGAAGTCACCCCGCTCGAAAAGTTCCTCATACTGACGAAAGTTATTGGTGGTACTGATAATCGTATCGGCAGTATTGATTTGCAGCTTAGGAGCCTGCATTTGTCGGGCGATCAGATTATTGCCGACCACCTGAAAGCCTTCCTGACGTAGGGCGGATATGAGTCGAATGCTGAAGTCTCTTGGACCACTGTCCTGAATCAGGAAAATGGTAGCGTTTTCGGGCAGCGGATCAGGAAAGTCGTAAGTATAAGAATGTATGCTGCCACAAGAACAAAGAATGAAGGATAGGGCAACTAGGCTAAGGATACGCATGCAAAAAGAGTTAGGTTATGGGGCCTAAACTAGCAAGTAGTCCAAAATCTGCGTCTTATGGTAAAGTTAAATCACTGATTGCCTGTTGTTAATGTTGGCAGTGAGGAGTGTTAAGGTGACGAAAAATTAGAGCTGACGGATTGATCCGTCGATCCGTCAATCCGCGAAATTTACCCCCCATTTTAACATGCTTAGTTAACCAGCTCAGAGCTCCGATGGAAAGTCACTTCCGGGTGATTGTCTTCGGCCATCTTGAGTGTCCATTTCGTTTCTGCCAGGTAGACCAGATTACCGTCCTTATCCATAGCTAGATTTTGCTTACGACGAGCTACAAAGGCTTTCAAGGCGACGGGGTCATCGCAGGTCACCCAACAAGCGATGGATAAGTTAATCGGCTCATAAAGGGCCTTGGCACCATATTCGTGCTCCAATCGGTACTGAATAACATCAAATTGCAGAGCACCTACCGTACCAATAATCTTGGCATTATCCGCTTTGCGGGAAAATAGCTGAGCCACGCCTTCGTCCATGAGTTGATCTAGGCCCTTAGCCAACTGCTTGCTCTTCAGCGGGTCGCCATTGATGACCAGGCGGAATTGTTCCGGACTAAAACTGGGAATACCTTTAAAGTGGAGTTGCTCGCCTTCGGATAAAGTGTCGCCAATCTTAAAGTTGCCAGAATCGTATAAGCCCACTACGTCGCCGGCATAAGCCTCATCAATGACCTCCTTTCTGGCGGCCATGAAGCTGGTGGGGTTGGCAAACTTCATCTTTTTGCCTTGGCGAACGTGCAGGTAGTTGGTATTGCGTTCAAAAGTACCCGAGCAAATCCGCATAAAGGCAATGCGGTCGCGATGCCGAGGATCCATATTGGCATGTATCTTGAAGACAAAACCTGAAAATTTGTCTTCGTGGGGTTCTACCATCCGTTCTTCCGCCGGACGTGCTCGTGGAGTAGGGGCAATTTCTACGAAACAGTCTAGCAGTTCTTTGACGCCGAAGTTGTTCAGCGCAGATCCGAAAAATACCGGGCTTAATTCTCCGTTCAGGTAGGCTTCTTGGTCCCACTCAGGATAAACCTCGGTGATCATTTCCACCTCTTCCCGCAGCTCACTGGCTAAGGTTTCGCCCACCAACTGCTCTAGCTCAGGATCTTCTAAGTTGTCAAAAGCGATGACTTCTTCCGGTCGGCCTTGCTTATTGTCTGGGCGGAAGAGCACCAAGCGCTTTTCGTAAAGACTATAAACACCTTTAAAGCGGTCCCCCATGCCGATGGGCCAGGTCAGGGGACGTACCCTCAGTCCCAGCTTTTGCTCTACTTCGTCGAGTAGCTCAAAGGCGTCTTTACCGGGACGGTCTAGCTTGTTGATAAAAACCATGATTGGGGTTTCTCGCATGCGACAAACCTCGACCAGCTTTTCGGTTTGCATCTCTACCCCTTTGGCTACGTCGATGACTACAATGGCACTATCCACGGCAGTAAGGGTACGATAGGTGTCTTCGGCGAAATCTTTGTGACCGGGGGTATCCAGGATGTTGACCTTTCGATCCAGGTAATCGAAGGCCATGACCGAAGTAGCTACGGAGATACCTCTTTGCCGCTCAATATCCATGAAGTCGCTCGTGGCGCTCTTCTTGATCTTATTACTTTTTACAGCTCCCGCTACCTGGATGGCTCCACCAAAAAGCAGTAGCTTCTCAGTCAGAGTAGTCTTACCCGCATCCGGGTGGGAAACAATGCCGAAAGTCCGGCGACGGTTGATTTCTTGCTTAGCGCTCATAATTCAGGCCGCAAAGATACACAGGTTCGCCCGCATTTATGCGGCGCAAGTTCTACGACATTCATGTCGGGCTCAGTTCCACGGCACTCTGTGCCGAGCCCTGTTCTACGGCATTCCATGTCGGGCTAAGTTCTACGACATTCCATGTCGTACCTCTCTTAGCAACTCCCCCGCCACTCGCTCTCCAATCGCTAGCGAGGCCGTAGCCGCCGGGCTGGGTGCATTTGCGACGTTCACCAGACCAGCTGCGCGGTAAAACAGAAAATCATCGACCATGGTGCCATCTGCTTCCACAGCCATTGCTCTAACGCCAGCTCCGCCCGGTAATAAGTCGGCCTTTGTAAGCGCGGGGAGTAGCGGTTGCAAAGCACGCAAAAATGCTTTTTTACTGTAGGAGCGCCGCAACTCACGCGCCCCATCTCGCCAGTATTTTCTGGCCAGTACCCTAAAACCGCGATACGCCAGCGTTTCCCGCAATTCTCCCCAGTGGACCTGACGATTATTGTAGCCCTCTCGGGCGTAGGCCAGCACGGCATTGGGGCCGGCTTCAACACGACCGTCGATGGTAGGCGTAAGATGCACTCCCAGGAAGGGAAAATTAGGATTTGGAACGGGGTAGACGAGTGCATCTACCTGTCGGGCTACCCGTGGCCCTAGCTCGTAATACTCGCCGCGAAAAGGAAGGATTTTGACGGCCGGTTCCTGCCCCGACAGTCGACTCAATTTATCGCTGTACAGACCAGCGCAGTTGATCAAATTTCGGCAACGGTGTGGACCTGCGGAAGTACTAATCAAAAAAACGTCTTCCTGCCGCTCAATGGCCGTGATCTTACAGTTCAGCTGCAGTTGGCCACCTAATTTTTGAAACTGACGGGCGTATTCCTCGGTCAGTTGGCGATAGCTGATGATGCCGGCCTGAGGGACCCAAAGTGCAGCTACACCACCCAACTGCGGTGCCCGTTCGCGAAAGACTTCCTGAGGCAACCACTGGAGATTTTGGAGTCCGTTTTTGCGCCCCCGTTCCTGTATTTTTCGGAGGGCTTGTACTTCCGCAGGTGCAACCGCTACGATGTATTTACCCGTGAGGCGGTAAGGAACCTGGTACTGATCGGCGAAGTCGATTAATTGCCGATAACCGCTGCGACAAAGTAGTGCACGGCTACCACCTGGCTCATAATAGACGCCACTATGGATCACTCCACTATTGTTGCCCGTTTGATGAGCCGCTACATGATCTTCCTTATCCACTACTAGAATCGACCAATCGGGTTTCTTCCTTTTTAATTGGTAGGCAGTCGCCAGGCCTACGGCACCAGCACCGATGATGAGAGCGTCGTACATGGGGAGGGGTAGTTGTGAGTTCTGTGTTGGGGAGAATTGTATACCAGTAGTTGTGGCCTGAAGCCGCTCCGGTTGCTCCTTAGTTGAGCATAGTTTTTCTTCGGTTAAGAATAGCTTGGGTTAGTTCGGCGGCTAGGTCTACCAGGTCGATCCCAAGCTCCTCTCGGTTGACCCGGATAACCAGTTCTTTCATCTCGGCAGGAAGGGCCGCTGCACCATGATAAGCCCCCAGAATGGCGCCAGTGACTGCCGCTACGGTATCGTTGTCACGACCGTAATTAACGATAAACTCCAGGGCTCGCTGAAAGTCTAGCTCGGAAAATAGTAAGGCTGTCAGATTAATGAGGTGGATCTCGCCAGCGTGGAAGGGGACATCTTGCTCTAGCAGATTAAGTTGCCGATATATATCCTGAGTCTGTAAATAATGCAAGCTATCGTAGGGATAATCGGGCGGGATCGCAATATTCTGCTCGGCTAAGACTGTACTGTCAATCTTTCGGGCATTTCTGACGATACGCTCTGCCTGTTGAAATTGTTGGAAGGCGACTCGGCTCAGTAGTCTGGAGTCGAAGTATTCAGCGGGGTCTACAGTAATCAGCTGGTATTTCAGGCTATCTGTCGTGAGGGAATCGCGAAAAGCCAGGGCGGTCAAGGCGGCCGTTAGTCCGCTGATATCGCGGGCATAGCCCAGGTCGAAAAGGGCGAGCTCATACATCTGGGTGTAGGCAATTTCCGGCCGACCAGGATAAAAGGCGCCGATCATGGGGGCATACAACATGCCGGCACAAGCCATTTCACCGCCGTAGAAGCGACTCAGGCTATTGCGGTAAGCATCGATATCGCCGCTACTATAAGCCCGCGTAATTCTGGCCCACTCCTGCAGCCAGACGAAGCGCTGAATTTGCTCGGTATAGGGCTCCGGTTCTAAGCTTTCTATGGCTTTTAATGCCTCCAATTCTTGCACGTAGGCAGCAGTCACGTATTCGGCAAAAGCGGAGGTCCCAGGTAGGGGAGGGCCTGAGGAGGGGACTTTGGACTGTTCAACGAAAAAGTTTGTCAGTAGGGCTTTCCAGCGGGTGTCGTCAGTACCTGCTCCTGCCGGGAGGTTACGTCCCCAGGGGCCTTCTGGGCTAGGTTCGCGCAGGACGAGGTCCAGGCTATCCACGAAACCGTATTCTTCGCTGATTTGCCAGCGGCCCCACATTTCCGTTGGGGCTCCTAGGGCATCACCTATGGCCGAACCGACGAGTAAGCCCAGGATTTTATCTTCCAATCGGCCTACTTGCAGGCTGGTATCCTGGTATTGCCACTCGGAATAGGCTGCGGTTACAGGAGGAGGTCCGGCGGCTACGCCTTCAAACGGAGGGGGCGGATTTAATTCAGTACATTGGACCAGTAGGGTGGAAGTGATTAAGGATATAATGATGGTCCAGTTGTTCGAATAAATTAAACCATTCATCGATCGCCCTACCACCCCCTTCAAATTTTTCCAACGACTCATCCTACCAACATTTTTCTTCCCAATTCCAACCAAGCTACTCGCTGCGCTAAATCAGCATCTAGGGGCAATTGAGCCAGGCCAATCAACCGACGAATCAATTCTACCCCCGCAAACTTTAGGCTGAGTTCTCGACTGAAAGTCGCTGGCACTTCATAATGCTCCCAAACTAAGGCGATTTGCTCTTCGGTCGCTCGGCTAAAATGCAAATGAGCCAGCAATACGCCTAAGTCGTATTCCGGCGGACCCATAAAGGCAAATTCTGGGTCAATGACGTAGCATCGACCAGTTACCTCTAGCCAACTGCCCGGGTAGTAGTCACCGTGCAACAAACAAGGTCCTTTGCTGAGGTAGGACCTTCCTACTTCCTCTACCTGCGCGCGCAGTTGTCGATCTTGCCGAATCGATACCGCAGCAGCCGTCAAACCCGGCATCACCGTTTCCAGATCAAAGCCGGTAGCAGAGGCCTCCAAATAAGGAAAGCTAAAGAGGTGCTCGTGATTGAGCCGTCGCAGGGGCAGATTGTCTGGAAAATTTTCGACCTCTATGCGGTGTAAGGCAGAAAGATAGGATAGTAAATCAAGTAGTCGACCATTGTCTATTAGCTGCTCCTGGGCATACCACTTAGTTAGATCACTTCCTGCCCCCAGATCCTCCATCAGTAGCACGTAATTATCTCGATCCAGCTGTAGTAACTCAGGAGAGCGACTGGCCAATAATGGATCTTTACCAATGACTTGCAGGAAGGTCGCCTCCGTCAAAATTCGCTCAATCGGAGCGGCGACCTGCGGGTATTTAGCTACCCAAGGACGAGACTGCTTGAGAATGTAGCTGCATCGATTGGTCTTTAGTCGCAAGGTCAGGTTCATATTGCCCTCACCAGCCAGCTGTACATCTACTAGTCGTTCAGCGGGCAACAACCACTTTTGCCCACCCAGATAGGCCGTAATCTCTTCCTTATTCTCCAGATCGAGATAATGGAGAGCACCAGTCTGTATTTTAAATTTTTCTTCAGGACTCATGCTCCAAGATATTCACCTTTTTGCAGAGCAGCAGGATCGAAGTGCTCCCCAAAACGCTTTGTCCTTCATTCGATAGTCACGCCTATTTCTTTTAGCTATTCTATTTTACTTCCCAACTTTATCTTTCCAACTATGAGAACCTTCCTTTGCCTACTGGTACTACTGCTTTTAGCTGCTTGCCAGACTACTCCTCCACTCGAGCTTGAATTGATCACCACCGATATCGACCATTTCTGGGAAGCTTACGATCAGATCATTGCAACTGAGGATAGTACCGAACAGTACAAGCTGCTCAAGGAGCTCTTCCTCGACAAAGCATCTATTGGGCAACTAGCAATGATCGAACGCCGGAATTATACCCCCGAATGGTACCTGGCCACAATCCAAGAATATCCCCGTTTTTGGTCATCCATCCGGGAAAATACCTTGGAAGCCCGAGAGTACGCTGTAGAAATTGAAAGAGGGATCAGGCAACTCCGGGAATGGTACCCTGAATTACGGCCCGCCGGTATTTATTTTACGGTCGGTTGCCTACGCTCCAATGGAACTACCCAGGAGCAATTGGTCCTGATCGGTTCAGAGCTAGCGATGGCCGATGCGACCACCGACCTGAGCGAAATGCCACCAGCCGTGCAGAATAATTTAGGCCCTTTTGTGTCCGCCAATCCGATCAACGATCTGGTATTTCTCAACGTCCATGAGTACGTACATACCCAACAACGCTATCATGGGAATGACTTGTTGTCGCAGTGTGTGTACGAAGGCATCGCGGAGTTTGTACCTACCGTTGCTATGGGGGTAAGCTCGCCCACACCGGCCATTCATTTTGGTCCCGAACATGATGACCGAATCCGTACGGTGTTTAGCCGACAACTCTCGACTTCTTACTATATGGATTGGCTATACAATAACTTCAACAATGAGTTCGAAATGCGTGATCTGGGCTACTACGTTGGCTATGCCATCGCCGAGCGTAATTTTCAACGGGCTACCGAGAAAAAACAAGTCATTAAGGAAATGATCGAGCTAGATTACCGCGACCCAGAGGTAGTTGCCGAATTCGTGGATCGATCCGGCTATTTTGAATATTCTGTAGCGGAGATGCGAATGGCCTATCAAGAGAATCAACCTAGAGTTCTTAGTCTAGGTACCATTGAAAACGGTAGTGAAACGGTAAATCCAGGCCCCCGGGAGTTAGAGCTACAGTTTTCTACACCAATGGATACCTTATGGCGCGGTTTTGATTATGGCCCGGAAGGAGAAGCTACCCTTTTACGAATTGCCTCGGTACAAGGCTGGGATCAAGCTGCCCAAACCCTTACCGTTGGAGTTATGCTAGAACCAGGCCGGCACTATCAGATGACGCTTACACCTAATTTTCGTACTTCCGCAGGTGTCCGCCTTGAACCTTATTTGATTGAATTTTGGACCAAAGAGTAACTATTTGACCATTGCTGCTTTCCTTATCTTCACCCCATGTCTTTATTATCCCGACTTTTTCTCGGTGTCACCTCACTTTGGGCGGTCAACGCACAAGCTCAGGAGGTAGAGCCTACCGATTATCAGACTTATACCTACTTCGATAGCAGCCGGGTCAAGCTAGCGCTCGACCTCTTTCTACCCGAACTGGAAACGGATACCCTCACGCCACTGGTCATCTTCCTGCATGGTGGTGGTTTTGCCGGTGGCGAACGCTCGCACGGCCATGACCTGGGCCGCTACCTGCGCACGCGAGGCGTAGCTACGGCCAGCATTAGCTATACGCTCTACATGCAAGGCAAAGACTTTAGCTGTGGCGGAGTGACCTCTGAAAAGGTGAAAGCCATCCAATTAGCAGCCAGCGAGCTGTGGCAGGCTACTGCTTTTATATTAAATCGTACTGAAGAGTGGTCTATCGATTCAGCGCAAATTTTTATTGCGGGCAGTAGCGCCGGTGGCGAAGCCGTGCTACACGCCGCTTTCTGGGATCGTTCCATCATGCAGTATTATCATCAGGCTTTACCGCCCGACTTTCGCTACGCCGGGGTGATCTCCGGCGCTGGGGCTATTATGGATATTAATCTTATAGACACTGAATCTCAAATACCCGTTTTCGCTTTTCACGGCGATGAAGATCCATTGGTCCCCTATCGAACAGCCGCCCATCACTACTGTCCACCCAACTCCACAGGCTGGTTGATGTTCTTCGGCTCCGAAACGATTTGCCGTCAGCTGCAAGCCCTTGACGGCATTGCCCAGCTCGTCACCTTCCGCGGCGGCGGCCACGAGTACGCTGGCTATTTCTTCAACCGGGAGCAGCACCGCATTTATAGTTTCATTGAACGGGTGCTTAGTGGAGAGCGGTTTGTAGAGTTTAGGGTGGGGAAGAATTATTGATAAAGCAACTAAATAGATAGAAAGTGCAAGCTGCTGAGATTTTAGATGCTCCCCTCGATGAGACGGAGCAAGCTGTATACCCATTGCGATTAGGAGGCGTAATCATTCTCATCGGTATGGGAATTGGCTTATTTATTAATGGCATTGGTGGCTTAGTTAGCCCCCGTTTTTATGAAGTAGCTTTGCATTTGCCCGGCGGTGCCAGCTATCCCCGTATTCTACTCCAGGGTGTACTAGAAGGAGCGCTAAACGGGATGATCTTCGCACTGATCTACGGTATGGCGTATCAATTATTCACTAGAAATGGTGCTAATTGGTCTTTTCTATTTAAAGAACTGAAGCTCGTTGTTCTGGGAGTTTTAGCTTGCTGGATAATTGGTGGAATGGTAGGGTTAATTATGGAATGGAGTAAAAGCGACGTAGTGATTTATCCTCCAATGTCTATAGTGTCTTTAGAAAAAGACTACGGTTTTGCTTGGGTTGGCAGTTCCATCCTTGGCGCTCAGGTTGGAGGAGTAGTTATGGCTTTAATTGGAGCTATACGATTATGGAGGCGGAAAAAGAGCTAAACCTTGTCCCAAATCGCCAATCAAAATTCAGCAATCAAGAATCAGCAATCAATACCCGCCAATACTCCCTCTACCGCCGTCCCAAATCCAACTCATACAACATCCGCAGATAAGAACGGCTGAAGTCCGTCAGGTTATCATACTCCAGCATGCTGCTGACGGGCCGCAAGCGCGGGAAGGCTTCGCGGTGACGAGCTTCGAGCTCCGAGATAGCGGCTCGGATGGCCCTACGAACTGGCCGCTCATTACTATCTAAAAATTCCTGCGGATAGCCCAGGCGGCGGAAGTACGCATCTTCTCGCACCCGGTAGTACAGATGCAGAAAATCACGCAGCGGCAAAGGAAGCGCGAAATTGAAAAGGCTATAGCCGACAATATAACCAGGCACTGCCAGCGCTACCTCACTGTAGCCATTTTCCTGGTACCAGTCCATATTGCCCAGTTCTCCATCGATCAGGGTACGCAGCCGGTCGTGGTTGGCCGGGGTCGTGATTCCAAAGGTGTACTTGCCGACGTACAGTTCTTTGCCGAATTGATCCGGTGCTTGTTGTGATAGTTCTTGCAGCTCCGCAATCAGGCGCAGGTTACGGTGGGTGATGGGCTGACCACTTTCGCTGGCAAAATACAAGCGCTGCATGCGTTCCAGGGCTTCCATCGTCGTGCCTTCGGGCAGCAGCAGGTAATCGAGTTTACAAACCTTATCGAGCAGTAAGTAGGCCAGCGCGCCAGGATGCTCTTCTGGGTTCAACTTGCCTGCTGCTAGGTAATCCGATAGCTCCTGAATACTGCGGCGCAAAAAGGCTTCCTTGGTACGTCGAGCCTCCAGGCTAATCTGTTGTAGGTGCTGATGCTCGACCTGTACCAACTGCTTGAATTCATCGATCAGTAGGTCGTCTTGCTTATCGGCCTGCAGCGCCATTTCCTTAAAGGCGTAGTAGAGCTTGTGTGGGCTGGCATCATCGGCCTTAGAATCAAAAATGATACACAAACAGCGGCTGTCATTAAGCCCGTAGCGGCTATACTTCAATTCGTAGTTGAGGGCAGTTAGCCGTTGCAGCAATTCGGCACTTCCGGCGCCTAAACGCGCAATCTGAGCCTCGGCCCGCAGCCCTTCTTGATTGGCTTTGCCGGTAATCCGTTTGCTACCTTGGTAAAATTCGAAATAGGTGCTGTCCTCTTCTTCCTGCCATTTGACGTTATCCTCTTCCGGATCGCGCAGGTATTTTAGGAAAGAGGTGAAGGACCTGCGGAAGTCCCCTTCCTCCAATGCATTCAAGGATTGGTCCCAATGCGTGTAGGCCGATTTATCCTTATAGGCATCACTATAACGGCCAAAGCGATAGGTGGGCTGATCAGCGGCAGCGGGTGGGGGAGTGTTACCAAAAAGTCGGTCCCAGATGCTCATTTTGATATTTACAACCCTTTCGACCGGGTCGACGAAAAGGATGCATAAATATACCGTAGATAAACCAAATCAGCGCTTTAACATTCATATGCTGGTTCTTTGCTATCTTTACGGCGAGAGTAGGTCCCAAATTTGTGGGTCCTGTGACTTCTGGTCCGAAATAGAGCTTTGAAAAACTGTCCCCGAATTTGATCCCCTCAAGTTCGGGGCAGCCAAACTGAAACACATCCAGGTGACTGTTCCCTCCATATGGGCTCAGCTGCGTCGGCGCTTAAAGCCAGTACACGGTTGGGCCGCCCTCGCTATTTTTGCTGTTGCCTTTTCGGCCTTCCTTTTTCTGCAATCCTCCAATGCTGGTCCTTCCGCCGAGCTCTCTGAGCAAGCATTCCCCTTGGTCGAACCCGAGCTACACTTTGGCCTGGCAGTAGATACACTCGCCTGGACGACTGATACGATTCAATCCGGTCAGACTTTATCTGATTTGTTGACTTCCGCAGGTCTGTCCGGCCAAGAAAACTTTAATGTGAGCCAAGTGGCAGCCGAGCTATTTCCGCTCACCGCCCTACGTGCTGGTCGCTTGTATCACCTATTGGATGATGCCGATACGGAAGGCCCGGACTGGTTTGTCTACCAACCTAATGTCTACGAGTACGTGCGGCTCGACCTGCAAGGCGGAACTGCCTCCGAGCGTGTAGAACTGCCCGTTACCGTCGAAATCGACCAGGCAGGTGGCCGTATTGAGTCCTCGCTCTGGAACGCAATGGTCGGCAATGGTCACAGCTTTGAGCTGACCGATAAAATGGAAGATGCCCTGCAGTGGTCGGTTGATTTCTACCACGTACAAGCTGGCGAAGAGTTTCGCTTGCTTTACCAGCGCGACTATATCGAAGGCGAAGAAGCAGGCCTGGGCCGCGTACTAGCCGCCAACTACGAAACAGGATCCAAAGACTTCTACGCCTTCTGGTACGACTCCCCCAATGGCGAGCAAGATGGCTACTATGATTGTGAAGGCCACCCCATGAAGTCGACCTTCCTGAAGTCGCCCGTGCGCTACAGCCGCATCAGCAGTAGCTATAATCTACGTCGCTTTCACCCGGTGCTGCGTCGCACCCGACCCCACTACGGAACGGATTATGCCGCGCCCTACGGTACGCCCATTCAGGCCGTTAGTGATGGCACGATAAGCAAAGCCGCTTATACCCGAGGTAATGGTAATTACGTCAAGATTCGCCACAATCAGCAGATCTCTACGCAGTATCTGCACATGCAACGGTTTGCCGAAGGTATCCGCCCCGGCGTACATGTATCACAGGGAGACGTAATCGGCTACGTCGGTTCTACTGGATTGGCAACCGGCCCCCACGTCTGTTTCCGTTTCTGGAAAGATGGCAAGCAAATTGACCACACCAAACTGGAATTTCCTCCCGCAGAACCGCTACCAGATAGCCTCCTTCCTGAGTTTTTCGCACTACGCGATGCTTATTTAGAGGAGCTCATCCCGATCCAAATCCCGGATTCTACGGCCGTGAATACAGTTACGCCCTAGGGTAGTCTCTTAGTACTTTAGTCTTTTAGTTGGGTAGGACTCAGTTGAGTATCTACGTCCCTACCATCTATAAATCAAGTCTTATCTCTTGATTCTAGTAGGCCACGCCGTAGGCAGGCCGATCCTGAATCTCGTTTCTCGTAGCGCAGAGGTCTCGTCTCTCGATTCTACTATTCAGCCGAACTAAAATTCGGATCTCCGTTCTTAATGACGTAAAAGTCCAGCTCGGCGATCACTGCATTGGGATTAGAGATGTTGATACTGACTGGTTGCCAAGGATTGACGGGACCTGGCTCCAATGGAATCAGGTTGGGCACAACCATCCAGGAAGGACGCTCTACCCATTCGTTGAGCCCCAAGATTGCCTGAGTCAGACGTAAATTATCATTGATGGTCAGGCTACCGCTGTTGTTGCAATCTGCGGCAAGCAGGGCTAATGGACTCAAAGTATCCTGACCGAGTACATGGCGCCGCATAGCTACGGCATCCAGTACATCAACACCGTCAATTACCCCACCTTCTGGATAAGCACCACTGATTACTACGCTACTGGCGGTAGCAGGGCGTGGAAGGGTGTAGAATCCGCGCTCATCGGTATAAACCGTATCCATTTCCCCCGTCGACCAATTGCAGTAGATGGCAATATTCTCAACGGGAACTTCTCCATTGAGACAGTTACCACGCAAGATCCGACCATTGGTATTGCCAGCCAGCATATTGCCATCCCACTGTAGGGTGTCGAGCTGCAGTGGGTCTAACCAGTCACTTAGTCGAGTGGAGGGGGCTCCACCACCAGTCCAGGCCTGTTGTAAGCGGCCAATCCATAGAAAACTACTTCCTGGACAATTGACTTGCCCGCCATTAATATGGCCGCGAACTCGGCGCTGATCATCAAAAACAGCACTTCCGCTAGAGCCAACTTCGCTGGTGCCTTCGGCTAGATCGAAACGAAAATGATGAGAGGGTGGGGTGATGACCCCATTATCCCAACTGATGGTATTGGGGAAGATGGTCATCCCGTTGCCAGCAGCTAGGGCTTGTACGTCACCCATGGGATGGTGAAAGACGATAAGGTCTCCACTTACATCTCCATCGGAGCGATCCCAGCCGGCGAAATAGTGGAAGCGATCATCAAAGCTAGCGTCCGTAATCTGAAGTAGTAAGAAGTCGTTTTCCCGCCTTCCTGCCAGATAGGTAGCGCCGGTGTAAGAAATAAAGTCGGGCTGAAAGGGATTGGTACTGCCACAGTTAGCGTAGCGAAATTCGAAGTCGAAGCGCCACAAGTTATAGAGCGGGGTAAAACCATCAAAGCAGTGAAAACCCGATAACAGCAGCGGTCTGCCGTTTTCTGCGGTATTGTTCATCAGGTTCCCTGAACAATAACCAGTACCTTCTTCCACAACCACAATTATGCGAGCGTTATTGGATTTTTCTTGATCCCAACCGTCGCCGGTCGGGCAGTTGGCGTCTATCTCACATTCATTGGATTCGCCAAAATCCCTAGCGGCTATTTCCCCATTCGCAAATAGGTCCGGGCGAAAAATCTGGTCCAGCCGCCAAAGATGAAATGGCGGATTATCCGTTTCGAAATAGGGCCCGCGATAAATCAATCGACCGCTTTCTGCCTTAACGAAGCCCAGAAATAATTGCCCTTGCTCATTGACATCTGCCTGCTGCCAGCGCCTAGCTGGAGCCGTCTTTGATCGCCACTCCAGGCTAGCTCCTGGGCTGAGATATACTTGGTCGAGAAAAAGCCCCAGGCCGGGTGATTGAGACACTTCCAGTTTTATTTCCCACTGTCCTTGCGGCACTGTAGCAGGAGACTGGCCAAGACTAGTCCAACTGCCTTGTTCCAGTAGGTTGGAGGGGAGCTGCTGGGCTGCGGCAAAGCGGGTGGCCCCAGCGAGGTTGTCCTCGATGAGCAATGCTTCGGTAGCCAGAGCTGGAAGTTGAATGCTAGGCAATTGTGCCACAAGTGGAAGGCCTAACAGCAAAGCTGCCAGGAAGAATGACTGTTTCATTGGGACTATGTAACTCAAGCTTAAAGGTAAACAAATACCGTTGATCCAATAGTAATCTCTTCCTAGACCACCACCTAATTATGGAAGACTCCAGACGGCTTGAAAGAATTAAAAACAAAAAATGTTTTAAATAATTTGCATTAAACAAACAAAAAGTTCTATTTTTGTTTTGAACAATAACTACCACTAACGGGGACTGCAAATACTAACATTTTAATACCGTCAACAATGTCCTCTAACCGTACTACATCAAGCCAAGCGATGCGGTCTGCTGCCCGAGAGCGAGTCGTTTCTATTGATTGGAGCCTACTTTTCCGACGTATCCGCCGGCGAATTGCTCAATTATTCAGCTCTGCGAAACACAAGGCTGCTCAGACGGAATATACCCCTCCTGTATGGCTTACTAGCTTTCGCTTAAGTTGGTTTCGCTTGGGGCTAATTGCGCTTTTTCTATACGTATTTACGCAAAAGCAGATTGATTTTAATTTTTCTGTGGGTAAGGAAGGCCTATTTGCTGGAGGAGCTACAAGTGAACAAACAGTTACAACTGCTGCTCTGACTAGTAATCAAATGAGTATAATTCCGGTAAGTACTACTCAAGCTACTAGCACATCAGCGGGCTCCTGGTCCGTAGACCAACTCAATCGCCCGAACGTAGAGGCCTATGTTGAGCGCTTCGAAAGGGTAGCGCGAACAGAAGCAGAGAAATATGGAATTCCCATTGCAGGTAAACTAGCCATGGCGATTTATGAAAGTCAGGCAGGAACCAGCCCGGTAGCTCAAGAAAACAATAATCACTTCGGAGCAGCGACTCCGAATGGTTATTACCCCAATGCCTGGACCAACTGGCGTTCCCACAGCGAATTCCTGAAACACGACTTCCCTCAACTGACCAATCAGGCCAATAACCTGGAAGGCTGGTTAGCGAGCCTGTCCAGAAGTAGTTATCAGGCCAACGCCACTGAGTATACCGACCGATTAAGAAGCATTATTCAGGCCTTCAACCTGGATCGATACTGATACCAAAAGACTAAAGCCAGGGTCCGGAAAGAGCGTTGACTCGTCTTGTTCCGCTACCCGGCTTGTTGACTAATTTTCCTCTTAGTGGTATGTGAAGAGCCACCTTCCTCGTGAGGGTGGCTATCTTTTTTTACCTAATACCTAAAGAGACAGAATAACGCTTAGCCTAAGCTTCTACGGCCTCTTTCGCTGCTTCGAGTGCTGCGGGTATACCATCGGGGTTTTTACCGCCCGCAGTAGCAAAGAAAGGTTGACCGCCGCCGCCGCCTTGTACGTGCTTAGCCAGACTGCGAATCAAATTGCCAGCGTGTAAATCCGTTTTTTCCGTCAGCTCTTTGCTGATCGCCAGAGTAAGTAGGGCCTTCCCGCCATGGTCACTGGCCAATAGAATAAAGGCAGCTCCGCTTTCACGTTCTAGCTGAAAAACTAAATCCTTGGCTGCCGCTGCGTCTAGACTCACCTTAGCGGCCAAGAAATCTATACCCTTAATGTTGGTTAGTTGCTTCTTTAGATCTGCTTTGACTGTCTGAGCCTGAGCAGCTTTGAGTTGTTCCAGTTCTTTTTTCAGCTGCCGGTTTTCCTCTTGTAGACCACTAACTGATTTACCTACGTCCTGACTGCCCTTCAGCTGCTCGCGCACCTTATTCAACTGACTGAGCTCGCCATTGAGATAAGCTTCAGCTGCCGAACCAGTAAGGGCTTCAATACGACGTATTCCAGCCGCCAGTGAACTTTCACTAGTGATCTTAAAATAGCCCAGCTCTCCAGTGGCTTTAACGTGTGTTCCTCCACAAAGCTCCCGACTAAAGTCAGGATCGAAAGTGATGATGCGTACAGTATCACCGTACTTCTCACCAAAGAGCATTAGTGCTCCTGATGCTTTAGCGGTCTCAATCGGTACGTCGCGCTGTTCCTCTAACTGGATATTCTGGCGAATCTGGGCATTAACCCGCGCTTCAACCGTCGCTAGTTCCTCCTCGGTAGGACGCTGGAAGTGGGCAAAGTCAAAGCGCATCCTTTTGGCTTGTACATCTTGCCCTTTTTGTAGAGCATGTTCACCCAATACCTCCTGTAAAGCAGCGTGCAATAAGTGAGCAGCAGTGTGATTTTGACTGGTCGCGAGGCGTAAAGTAGGGTTGACCGAAGCCCGGACTTCAAGTGCCGGGTCCTCGGGTAGGGCACTGACGATATGTACCGTTAGGTCGTTCTCCTTTTGGGTATCCAGTACCTTGATCCGTTGCTCCCCGGCCAGTAGACTTCCCCGGTCGCCTGCCTGGCCGCCGCTCTCTCCATAAAAAGGAGTGCGATCCAGCACTAAGTGATACTGATCTTTGTCTTTGATCTTTACTGTGCGGTATTTGATCACCTTGGCGTCAATGACCTCCAGCTGATCATAGCCCAGGAACTGGCTTTCGGCAGCTTCGTCGAATACCGTCCAGTCGCCAACTTGCTTGGCAGCATCCTTACGACTACGGGCTTTTTGCTCAGCTAAGGCGGCCTCAAAGCCGACTTCATCAACCTGATGTCCATTTTCCTTGGCCATAAGCCGGGTCAGGTCGATAGGAAAACCAAAGGTATCATAGAGTTCGAAGGCATCCTGCCCGTTGATAACACCCTCCTGTACTTCCAACGCAGCAAATCGTCTTAGCCCATTTTCCAGGGTCTGTAGGAAGGCTTTTTCTTCGCCTTCGATAATACGACCAATTTGATCAGCCTGCTGTTGCAACTCGGGAAATGCAGCTCCCATTTCCGCGACCATAGTGGGTAGCAAACGGTGCAGGAAGGGAGTTTGTACTTCGAGGAAAGAGTAGTAATAACGCACGGCCCGACGCAGGATGCGACGCACCACATAACCTGCTCCTGTATTGGAAGGCAGCTGCCCATCCGCAATGGTAAAGGCAACTGCTCGTAGGTGATCCGCTACTACCCGCATGGCCATGTCGACTTTAGCATCCAGGGCGTAGCTGCCGCCATAGATCTTGCCACTGATTTCCTCTATCTTACGTAGGATCGGGGTGAAAATATCGGTGTCGTAGGTAGCGGTTTTATGCTGTAGGACCATACACAGTCGCTCAAAACCCATTCCTGTGTCTACGTGCTTGGCCGGTAAAGATTCCAGACTGCCGTCAGCTTTGCGGTTGAATTGGATAAAGACATTATTCCAAATCTCCACGACCCCACTGTCGTCTACATTGACCAGCTCCCGACCTGAGGTTTTGGCCCGCTCTGCATCTGAGCGCGTATCCACGTGGATTTCCGTACAGGGCCCACAAGGGCCTGTATCGCCCATTTCCCAGAAGTTGTCCTTCTTATTGCCGTAGATGATGCGATCTTCAGGTAGCACTTTTAGCCAAAATTGCTTGGCCTCCTCATCAGCGGGAACACCTTCATCTTCAGCACCTTCAAATACGGATGCGTACAGCCGGTCAGGGGCGATACCTAAGCGCTCGGTGAGTAATTCCCAGGACCAGGCGATAGCTTCTTCTTTGAAGTAATCCCCAATGGACCAATTGCCTAGCATTTCGAACATGGTGTGGTGGGTGCCGTCGCGGCCTACATCTTCCAGGTCGTTGTGCTTACCACTGACCCGCATACACTTTTGTGTATCTGCAATGCGTGGATTGTCGGGCGTCTGATTACCCAGGAAGAAATCCTTAAACTGATTCATGCCTGCGTTGGTAAACATCAGACTAGGATCGTCTTTGTTCACGATGGGTGCAGAAGGCACGATCTTATGTCCCTTTTCCTTGAAAAAGTCCAAAAAAGCAGTGCGGATTTCGTTGGCAGTCATGTTCAAAAAAATTGAAGTCGCAAAGATAGTAGGAAGGTTGATTTAATCAGCATGCTGGCGATCGCCAGCATGCTGATTATTTTTTCTTGAACCTCACCATCAATTCCCGCATGCCGAATACCACTTCTGATGGCCCTTCTCGGTGGAGTCGTTCAATCATTTGCCGGCCTTGCTCGGCGGTGGGCAACTGTCCTTCCTCCACCCACCAGATGGCGAGGTGCGGTAGTTCAATGTCTTCAAACCATAGTTTGCGTTTGGCCATAATCTGGGCATGATCACTCTTGTAGATGTAGGCCAGGAAGGCATCTACCGAAGACCAAACAGACATATTTACCACCATGCGGTGATCATCGAAAACGTTGATAGAAGTTGCGTCTTCCGCGTCTTCGTCCTTTAGGCGCCAGACAAAGCCTGGACTGGCTTCGGCAATGGCATTAATGCGATCGATGTTTTCGAAGAATTCCTGGTTGATAGGATTCGCTGGTTCGGTACGAAAGCGGGCGATGTTGATTTGGGCGAGATGGGGCATTGTTGAGCATTTAATCATTTAACAAACTTCAGTTTAGCTTTAGTTGCCTTCGCCATTCAAATGCTGCCTGCTGATTTTATCAGATGAGCTAATTATTATAGTTAGTGTCATCCGGCAACTTGCGCAGACCTTGACAAACGCCTAACTTTGTAATCTCAAAATGGCCTTACGCTTCCTCCATATCACTCTCGCTTTTAGCCTACTTTTTAGTCAGGCAGGGCTGCCCTTGTGGCAGCACTACTGCGAAGGTGAATTGAAAGGGACTTCCTGGTTGTCACCAGCAGAAAGCTGCCACAATTCTGCGAAGGAAGAGAAGAGTAGTTGTCATTTGACCTGCCCCATGCATGCTGCTCTGATAGATGGTGAGGTGTCAGGGCCGATACTTAAGGCCGATTGCTGTTCGGACGAGCTGGACTTGTCCAAATTGGCACAACTACAGCAAGTAGTCGATCTGCCGGACTGGGAGCTAACGGTTCCTGTGGCGGTAAAACCTGCGGAAGTACAAGCATATCATCTACCTCCCCGCGGAGAGCAAATGCTGCTGGCCCAGCAGGTTCGGCCGCCTCCTTTGATCAAATCGGGGCGCGAGCTGCGCATTCGATTGTCCTCCTATTTGTGTTAGTGGAAAAGCCCGACTCACGCAGGGCTAAATAGTCTCGATTGCTCGAGACCTGGAGATCTCAAGAGATACTTTCTTGAGGTCTACTTCGCTTTTCCAACTAACAATATGCAATTATGCAACGAAAACGTTGGGCTGGCCTCTGGGCAGCCTTTAGCCTGTTGGCTATGCCCCTGACAGGACAAACTATAATGGGGTACATCACCGATGAAGCTGACACGCCACTGGTCGGTGCTACGGTGCGTTTGGCAGCGGGTGTGGGCTCGATTACCGATGCCGACGGTCATTTTGAATTGGAGGTTGCTCGACTACCTGATAGTCTGTACATCAGCTACATTGGCTACCAAACCAATACCAGTTATCTGACGGTTCCTCCGGTAGGGAATATGTACGTTCAGCTGCTGGAGGGTAGTCAATTAGAGACGGTAGAAGTACGGGAGCGTCAGCGAGGTAATTTTACTTCCACCCTGGCTGCCCGCAATGTGGAATCCATTACGAGTACCGAATTGCGCAAAGCACCTTGTTGCAACTTGGGAGAAAGCTTTGAAACCAACGCTACGGTAGATGTCAGCTACGCCGATCCCTTGACGGGCTCCCGTGAAATTCAGTTGATGGGGCTGCGGGGGGCGTATTCGGAGCTTTTGGTCGAAAAACGACCGGCTCTAAACGGTTTGGCAGCTCCACTGGCCTTAGATTATATCCCCGGCACCTGGTTGGAATCCATCCAAATCGGGAAAGGAGCCGGCTCGGTGCAATCCACACCATATGGCATGACGGGCTCCATCAACAATGAGCTAAAAAAGCCCATGAACGAGCCGCCGGTCTTCATTAATGCCTATGCCTCTCACCGGGGTAGGGGAGAGCTGAACATCCATTTGGCACAACCCATTGATGAAAACTGGAGCCACGGTCTGTTTTTACACGGTGGCTTTCGTCAAAATCGACACGATCACGATTTTGATCGCTTTCAGGATATGACCGATGTCAAGGCTGCAATTGGGATGTACCGCCTGTTTTACCGCGGACCGGCATGGGAAGGACAGTTGAATGTGCACGGTATTCTGGATCGACGTTCCGGCGGCCAGACCTCGGTGCACAATCACGGCCAACCGATTCTGGAGCCCTACCGGATGGAGCAGGACAATCGGCGAATTGAACTGTCAGGGAAAATGGGCTTCATTGGTTTCCCTCAATCGTACAAATCGATGGGTTTTATCTGGCAGTTGGCTAGCCACGAGCTGGATAATATCTATGGCCTGAATTTACACCAAGCTAGTCAACGCTCTGCTTACGCCAATTGGTTGTATCAGACCATTATCGGGACGACGGATCACCAATTGACGCTGGGTGTGGTCGGGCAGTTTGATCGCTACGACGAGCAATACGCAGAAGTGGATTACAGCCGGGATAATCGGCAGCTGGGTGCTTACTTGGAACACAGCTGGATCCGTGAATCCCTGGCAACGGATGATGCCGGGAGCACGGTCATTACCACCAGTCTGCGGCTGGATCGCCACAATCTGGCCGACTGGCAGTTTACACCGCGATTGAATGCCAAATTCAATCTAACGGAAAAGCGCGTTTTGCGACTTACGGCTGGTCGTGGCTGGCGGGTTCCTCAACTACCTTCGGATTTATTACGCTGGTTGCCGAGTAGCCGAACCTTTAGCGTACAGGGAGCTCCGCAGGTGGAGAGCAGCTGGAATTATGGGGTGAATTTAACCTCACATTTGCAGTTGGCTGGTCGGGAAGGAAGCATTACGCTTGACCTCTACCGCACCGATTTCCAGAATCAGCTGATTATTGACGCCGATAGCGAAATTGAACGCCTACTGCTCTATAATCTGGAGGGGCGAAGCTATGCTCAGGTGGCGATCTTAGGCGTGACCTTTGAACCCTTGGATCGTCTGGAAATCAAGATGGCGGGCAAGATCAATGATGCCTGGCAGACCTATCAGGATGGTGTAACTCGCCGGGTTCCCCTCACGCCGGAGTATCGTTTACTGGTAGCTGCTGATCTTAATCTACGTCGCTGGCGCTTCAATGCTCATTGGCAGTACATCGGGCCGCAACGGCTGCCCGATCATAGTCAGATACCGGAGACGGTCTTCGTAGCTCACCCTCAGGTCAGTCCGAGCTATGGCTTGTTGTCGGGGCAGGTTACTTATCGTCACCGGGATGATGTTGAATTTTATTTTGGGGTAGACAATGCCACCAATTTTCGGCAATCCAACGCCATTATTGGAAGTTTTGGCCCCTTTGAAGACTACTTTGATGCGACGCAGATTTATGCGCCCATCATGGGGTCACGTATTTACAGCGGAGTTCGCTGGACTATTGACTAATCCTGCTATTGATGTATCGATAGCAAAAAAATATAAATCATGAAAATCCTTTTAATCAGTCTTTTAGCCTTTGCAGGCTCCTTAACTAACCCTCAACTGGATGAAGCTCCAGGTCGTACTAAGCGGGCGGTGATCAAAACCAGTGCAGTTTGCGAAATGTGTAAGCTTACTATTGAGCGCGCAGTCTACGAACTGGAAGGCATCAAGCGCGCTGAGTTAGATATCGTTAGCCGCAATTTACGGGTACGCTATGATGCGGACCTATTGACAGTAGACGACATTCGTCAGGCAGTTGTAATGGCTGGCTATCGTGCAGATGATGTACCGGCCAATAAGGATGCCTTCGACGCGCTTCCAAGCTGTTGCCAGGCAGAAGGTGCGTGTAGCATGCCGGGAGAAGAAGGTGGTCGCTAAGGCCAATCTCTTTGAGTTTTAAGCGGCCGTTGCAATCCTGCAACGGCCGCTTACTTTTGGTAGCTGGTCCATTGCTATTGCTTACCTTCACCCCGTGAAAAATCTCCCCGCGCTTACGCTGTCCGAAGACTTTATCTATGCATTGGATCGCATGGAAGCCGGTGCTAACCTTTTTATCACCGGACGGGCGGGTACCGGGAAGTCGACCCTTCTGCGTTTATTCCGCCAAACGACGAAACGCAAGACGGTAGTTTTAGCCCCCACGGGCGTGGCAGCCCTAAACGTTGGCGGGCAAACAATCCATTCCTTTTTTGGCTTTCCGCCCCGGCTGCTGCAGCCAAAAGATATTCGCGTCAACCGGCGATACCGGCGCTTGTACGAAAACATGGAGACGCTGGTAATCGATGAGATCTCGATGGTGCGGGCCGATATTCTGGATGGGGTAGATCAGGCGCTCAAAATCAATCGCTCTGACCCCCGACCTTTCGGCGGCGTACAAGTTATTTTCTTTGGCGACCTCTATCAGCTGCCACCGGTAGTCAGTAGCCCGGCGGAGCGGCAATACTTCACGGAAGCCTATGCCTCAGCCTACTTTTTTGCTAGTCGTTGCGTAGATGATATCGAGTTGGAGATGATTGAATTGGAGCAGGTCTACCGCCAGGAAAACCGGCGCTTTCTCCGCCTGCTGGAAAACATCCGTAATGCCACCATCGACCAGGATGACCTGGACGAACTTAATGAACGCCACCTGCCCAATTTTGAACCACTGGGCGAGCCCTATCTGACTTTGGCTGCCCGCAACGCTAAGGTCAATACGATCAACCAACGGGAGTTGAACGCCAATCACAATCCAGTACACACCTACCTGGCTGAAGTAAAAGGCAACTTCCCCGAACGACTCTATCCAGCGGAGGCGGCCCTCCAGCTCAAGGAAGGTTCTCAGGTAATGACGATCCGCAACGATAGCGAAAAGCGTTTCGTCAACGGTACCATCGGTAAAATCTTGAAGTGTGGTCGCGATACCGTCACCATCGAGGTCGAAAAAGGAGAGACGACTGTCGAGATTGAAATTGCCTACGAAGAGTGGGAAATCGTACGCTACACTACCGCCGCTGATGACCCAACCAAAATCGGTACAGAATCCGTCGGCACCTACAAGCAACTGCCCTTGCGCTTAGCCTGGGCAGTAACTATCCACAAAGCTCAAGGCAAGACCTTTGACAAGGTCATTATCGATCTAGGCCGTGGCGCCTTCGAGCACGGACAAACCTACGTGGCCCTGAGCCGCTGCCGAACACTGGGAGGTATCGTTTTGCGCCAAGCCCTCACCCCACGAGATGTCATGGTCGATCCGCAGGTGGTGGAGTTTTACCAAATGATGAGAATGTAATTTAGAGTCGAGATCGGCTGCGCTGCGCTGGCCTGCTAGAGTCGAGATCGCCCCGCAAGCGGAGCTGCGAGACTTTAGAGTCAAGATCGGCATCGCTTTCGCTCGCCTGCTAGAATCAAGATCGTTCCGCAAGCGCAACTGCTAGACCCCAAGCGTGACATTCAGCGCCTACGGCGACTGAAATTGTATTAGTCGCGCGTAGCGTCGACGATCTCATGTCTCGTATCTCGCAGCGCAGCGGTCTCGACTCTCGTCTATAAAGCTAATCTTGTCTCTTGATTCTAGCAGTCGCGCGTAGCGTCGACAATCTTACGTCTCGTATCTCGCAGCGCAGCGGTCTCGACTCTCGTCCATAAAGCAAGTCTTGATTCTTGACTCTAGCAGTCGAGGCGATAAGCCGATGACGATCTTGACTCTTACTAAGACCTCATCGCCTCCACCGGATCCATCCGCGCGGCCAGCAAAGCAGGGACCATTCCTGCCATCAGGCCAATAAAGACTGATAAGCCTAGCCCTAGTATAGCGTTATTTGCATCGAGGTAAATGTTGAAAGGAATAGCAGAACTAATGGCTGTTGTAATCAATGATACCAGAGCCAGGCCCATCAGGCCACCCACGATACAGAGGATGATGGATTCAATGAGGAATTCCAGCAGAATGATGTACCGCTTGGCGCCAAGGGCCTTTTTCACACCAATCAGACTGGTACGTTCCTTAACGCTTACGAACATGATGTTGGCTACACTAACTCCTCCAACCAGGATCGCTAGTAAGCCGATTAGCCAACCGATACCTTGCAGGGCAGAGAAAAAGCCCTCCAGAGAGCTGGCGACCATCGATAATTGGTTCATACTGAAGTTATCGCCCTCCCGTGGACTAAGTCGTCGTTCTCTACGCAAAGCGCCACGTATATCATCTTCGAGTTGGATCAGGGAAACCCCCGGCCGGGCTTTTACGGCCAGGGTGCCGCCCCAGTTTTCACTGGTTTTGAGGTTGATGAAACGAGAAGCATTATTGTAACTGATGATGATGGCATCGTCAAAATCGAGTGGATTAATTAAATCATCCCCTGCAGGGGCTAAGACACCGATGACTTCGTAGCGGCGTCCGGCCATCTTAATGGTCCGACCAATGGGATTAATTACACCAAAAAGCTCAGTGGCGGTAGTATGTCCCAGCAGCATTTTATCGGCACCTGAGCTGTATTCGGCCGCACTCCAAAATCGGCCACCTTCTCCCATCTCAATATTGAAAATGCGGTCGAGCTCCGGGGTGGTGACAAAGAGGAAGCCACCTTCTACATTATTGCTTTCGTAGCGCAGCGTACGAGTACCGGGCACTGTCCAGTGACAAGCGATACTCGCGGTTTGTACGCGTTCACGCACGGCCTCGTAATCATCAAAGTTAGGGTGGGGGCGCTGAAAATAATCCCACCAGCTGTCAGACACATCCTTCCAGGGCCACTTGTCAACGTAGATCACATCATCCCCTAGCTTCGACATACTGCCCTCAATATTAGACTGTAATGAACTTACGGCAGACAGTACCCCGATGATACAGAAGATCCCGATGGAGATGCCCAGTAAGGAGAGAAAGGAGCGCAATTTATTGCCTGATAACTGTTGCCAGGCCTGTCGAATGCTTTCGGTGATAATCTTAAAGAAAACACGCATGGAGATGGGGTTTTACTAAGGTAGCTGCCAGATGATTACTTAGTTGTTGTACTTCCGCAGGTGTAAGCTCGCTGGCCGAATTCCCTGAAGCGAAGCAAAGGGTTCGTCCTGCGAGTAGGTAGGTCTAGTCGCAGGGCAAACCGCATCGCTGCGCATTGCGGAATTTGGCCAGCGACCTACTAGACCTGCGGAAGTACAAACTAAGCATAAAGATAAACTACCCATCCTGAGTAGGCCGGCACAATCGATGAACGACCCTAAAATGGGGATCAAAAGTGGGAAATCTGCTGCAACAGCAAACTTTAGCCCCTTTGAAATCATTACAATTTATAGGCCTAGCGAAAAGCAGTACCCAATATTTAAACGGTAATAGTATCTTCGCCCGCTGATTGAACCCGAACACCGTAAATTATACAACCGCTGGAATGAGGACAAAGCTGTCTCAATTTGCATTCGATCTTAACCCTAAGCTAATCGCTAAGGAGCCTTCTAAACGCCGTGACGATAGCCGCCTGATGGTGGTGGACCGCGCTACTGGCTCTATCGAGCACAGGATGTTTCGCGACCTGCTCGACGACTACGACGAAGGGGATTGCTTTATCTTCAATAACACCAAGGTGTTTCCCGCGCGGCTTTACGGCTTCAAGGAAAAGACCGGTGCTCGCATCGAAGTGTTCCTGTTACGGGAGCTGAATACGCATGCCCGCCTTTGGGATGTACTGGTAGACCCCGCCCGTAAGATTCGGGTAGGCAACAAGTTGTACTTCAGAGACGACAAAGGGGAGACCCGCTTAGTCGCAGAAGTGGTCGATAATACCACCAGCCGGGGTCGTACCATCCGCTTCTTGTACGAGGGGCCGGATGATGAATTCACCAAGACGCTGCACAGCCTGGGCAATACCCCGCTGCCAAAGCTGTTTGAGCGGGAGCCCAAGCCGGAAGATCGGGATCGTTTTCAAACGGTTTTTGCTAAAGAAATCGGTGCCGTCGCTGCTCCAACTGCCGGCTTGCACTTCAGTGAAGAAACCCTGAAGCGGATGGAAATTAAGGGCATCGAACGTGCCTTTGTAACCTTACACCTCGGCCTAGGCACTTTCCGCGATATTGAGGTAGAAGACTTATCTAAGCACAAGATGGACGCCGAGTACTTCAAAATTACTGAAGATGCGGTAGGTATAGTCAATAAGTCGAAGACCAGTGGCCATAAAACCGTAGCCGTCGGTACTACCGTAATGCGCGCCATTGAGACGCGGGTCAGTGCGGAGAACTTGTTGAAGTCTAATGAAGGCTGGACCAATATTTTCATCTTCCCCCCTTTCGAATTCAGCATTGCCGACCATATGCTGACCAACTTCCACTTGCCCAAGAGTAGCCTTTTCATCATGGCCTGTGCCTTCGGCGGTACAGAATTGATCTTAGAAGCGTATCACCAGGCGATGAAGGAGAAGTATAAGTTCTTCGCTTACGGTGATGCGATGTTGATTAAATAAACTGTGGAGCGGTTTATTTAAGAGTCAAGACCTGTATTAGACCACTTCGTTACGAGAGACGAGACCGTTGACGCTACGCTCGACTAAACAATTTCATCAGTCGCCGTAGGCGCTGAATGTTACGCATAGGTCTAGTAGTTTCGCTTGCGGAACGATCTTGACTCTAGCAGGCGAGCGCAGCGATGCCGATCTTGAGTCTAAAGTCTCGCAGCGCAGCGGTCTCGATTCTCGAAGGCAAGCGCAGCGACGCCGATCTCGACGCTAACGATAGCGTTCCTCCAGCTCCTGAGCTCGCGGTCGAAAGTACCAGTAGAGCATCAGTCCCGGAAGCACCAGAGCGAAGATTTCCCAGCGCCGACTGAGTAGGGCGATCATGAGTACCGTTAAGTTGCCGGCTTCTAGTAGAGCCGAGCGGATATAGATAGTGTGTCGGTAGTGCAGGCGTTTCCCTCGCTCGTCAAAGCGCCAGCGTTGGGCTTGATTAGCGCGGGAGCGATCGATCGCGTACGCTCCAAAAGCTGGGACGAACAAGAGTAGCAAGCTCAACCAAAAATCCGACTGGCCACTGAAAATCGTAATGGGACTTTTGCCAGCGATCAGAGAAACCGTTACGAGGGCCCAGACCAACTGCAGTACGAGTAGTGCACGATAAAAGACGAGGGTGGGGCGGTCGGTAAGCATAAAAAAAGTTTGGTCGCCCAACGGGCGACCAAACTTAAGGGTTATGCAGCAAAATGTGAGTGCATAGTTACTCGATGCCGTGCATCATTTTCTTTAGGCGAGGGTTGAGCGCGATCAGTAAAAGTCCTGCTCCAACTGGTATTATCGTGAAGATGAGGAAGAATACTGACATGCTATACGTTTCAACAATAGTATCGATGTAGCTACCCGTTAAGCCAGCCGCAAGGTTGGCAACAAAATTGGCAATAAACCAGATGCCAAACATTAAGCCTACCAGCCTGACGGGAGCTAGTTTACTGACATAACTAAGACCTACCGGAGATAAGCATAATTCTCCCATTGTATGGAAGAGGTAGGCTAAGATCAGCCAGACGATACTAACACTTGCTACTTTTGCTCCCTGTGGGATACCTGCACTACCAAAGGCTAGAATAGCAAAGCCAAGACCTAACAGAATGAGTCCGAGTGCAAACTTAACTGGACCACTCTTGATGATTCCACTTTGCCAGAATCTAGAGAAGAAGGGGGCCAGCAGGATAATGAAGAAGGAATTTAAAATTCCAAACCAACTGGCCGCTATTTCAATTTCACTAGTATTTTGCTTGATAACCGTAGCGGGGGTGAAAGTGGATGCTTCTTTATCGCCGATGTAATCAATACCGTCGTTGAAAGTAAGTCTCAACTGCTCTCCAGCTGAATAAGCAGCGTCCTCATCTAAGTTCAATTTGATTTCCTGGCTACCGCTTGCAGTCTCAATCTGGAAGGTACCGATATTTTCATCACCAAACCAAAGTCCTTCCTTCGACTCTTTTTGTACGCTGACGACTGTGCCCATCAAGGTCATAGCAGTTTGCTCACCATCCTCATCTAGCACATAACCGTCTTCAATTCGAAGGTTGTCTTCTTCGGCCTTTTCCTCGTCGTAGATAGCGACGACCAAATCATTCGCTAAGCGAATAGAGCTTCCATCGGAAAGGTCCTCGGTAGTTCGGATTAGGGTGGTTTTGCTATTGCCGTTAAGGTCAGAATATTGCACCTCGTATGCTTTGGTATTCCAGTCATTTTGGATCAACCAAATAGCAATAACCCAGATGATGGCAAAACTTAACCCAAGCCAAATATTTGAGAGGCTATATTTGCCGAAAGTGATTCGAAATAGCTTGAGTAAAACCCAGGTGATTACAATGAGCGGCACCACTACTAGAATGGTATTTACCAACTTAAAGGCTGTGGCAGCGCCTCCAGATAATACACGATCAGTGTAATCAGCCGCAAAAATGGTCATGGAACCACCAGCCTGTTCGAATGCCCACCAAAAGAAGATCACAAAGAAGGAGAAAACCCCAATAACGATGATGCGGTCACGTTCTACATTGGGCGGGTCGCGCTCCTCAATTTCTTCATTTTCTGCAGCGGCAGCCAGATTTGCAGCAGTGGGTTTTAAGCCAATATTGCCGAAAATTTTCTGTGCAAAATAGAATTGCAGCATACCGAAGAACATGAAGATACCAGCCAGGCCAAAACCGTAGCTCCAGCCAACTTTTTCACCTATATAACCACAGAGTAGAATGCCTAAGAAAGCACCAGCATTGATACCCATGTAAAAGATAGTATAAGCACCATCCTTTTTCTCTGGGTCCTTGGTATATAACTGCCCAACAATAGAGGAAATATTTGGCTTGAAAAGGCCATTGCCTAAAATAAGCGATAGCAGACCTAAGTAGAAGAAGGCAGGGGTTTCTACAGCCATAAATGCGTGGCCCAGGGTCATGACGAAAGCGCCAACTACCACTGCATTTCTATACCCAAGAAATTTGTCGGCAATCCACCCTCCAATAATGGGCGTCAAATAGACTAAACCAGTATACCATCCATAGAGGACGAGTGCGTTTTCCCGGCTCCAGCCCCAGCCTTCATCAAGTAGGCTAGCGGTTAAGAAGAGTACCAGTAGGGCACGCATACCGTAGTAACTGAAACGCTCCCACATTTCGGTAAAAAAGAGGACGAAAAGGCCGGCCTTATGACCAAAAATGCCCTGCTCCTCTAATTGGCCCAGAAAGCCATCTTTATTAGTACTATCCATTGAGTTTAGTTAGTTTGTATGACCAAAGAAACAAAAAAGGCACGAAGATTAGCAGTTATGCCTTGGAAGGTCGGGGGCGTAAGGCAGCACGTAGCGCCACTCCAGTCCAACCTGCCAGCCCCGAACTGAGACCGCCCCAGCAACCAGTAATAATGACTAACCACCATCCACTATTGAGACCAAAGGTGCCCGCTAGGCGGTCGCCTAGTAAGCCTTCGTTCGTCATGTGATAGTAGACCGCCAGACCTGCCCAAATCACAAAGGTGCCCCAAAAGGCCATGCTAAAGCCCGCAAACTTTCGCATGGGTAGAAAAACAGCCAGGGGTAAAACCAATAAAGCCACTGTATACCAGGGTAATTGTAGCAGCTGGGTAAGGATGGCCAGTATGGCGCTGCCTAGAAAAAGCAATAAACGATTCATGATTATTAGTTGTCAGTGGCGAATATCCAGCGTGCTTTGATGCCTTCGCTCGTGCTGCGTTCTCGTAGTGGGAGTTGATAGTAGCGCCCTGCAGCCCACTCTTTTAAGCCATCATCGTAATGGGGACTCCCTGGATTGCCACTGCTACCTCCAGGAATGACACCCCAGGCTTCGGGTGGACTACCCATCTCCACCACCATTCGCCAGCTAGGACCGTGTCCGCTTTTTATCGAGTTGAGACTATATGGGGATCCTGAAGATGTGATCAGGCCAGACCCCATACCCGGAATTCGCCCCAGATGAGGAATACGCGTATTGCGCTCCTCTCCCCAGTTAGTTTGGCTGTCCGCCCACTCTTCCAGTACTTCATCAAAAGCACGCTGCGTAATGCGAGCGGCCGTCTCCCGAGTTTCGGTCTCCTGGATGTCGAAAATGGGGTGTTCTGGCTCGCTACGTAGCCATTCGATCCAACGCCAGTATTCAATGGATAAATACCCACTATCCCGCGGTATTTCATCCACAGTAAGTCGGTAAGCACGGTCACGCCAGCGATTAAAAAAGGCTGGTGCCTGACTCTGCGTACGGTAGGTATAATCCCAGTCTCCTAGCAATTGCAAGATATTTCGCTGTTCAGCATCCAGATTATCTCGATCTACCCGAGCCAGAAGTAAGGGTAAAAGTTCTTCGGCTAATAAGGAATAAGCATCCTGCTGCAACTCCTTCATGGCGCGTTGATTGAAGCTTTCTCCCTGCGCTAACTTGCGATTCAAATAGCGGCCGCGATAATCATCAAATCCGCCCAAATAATAGTAGGGGTAATCGGCTGCTGTAGTGCGTTGGTTGGCAGAACTGACGAAGCCCCGCCGTGGATTGACCTGTGCAGGCCGATGCTCTGGAGGGATCTGACCCGCCCAACCGTAATCGGCTCGATCTCCACCCAGGACAAACTTCCCTTGACCAGGAGCACGTAAAGGGAATGCCCCAGAGGGCCGCATGGCAATATCTCCTTCTCGACTAGATAGGACGAAATTGGAAGAAGGGTCCTGGAAGCCTACCAAGGCTGCTTCCATCTCCTCCAATGAGCGAGACTCTAGCAGTTTTCGGAATACACCAAATTCTCCGTGTGGCCGGTCCGTGGCTGTTTCGTGCGCCAGACTATGCATTGCCAACCAGGCGTATTGACTATTGGCGGCCGTATCAACGATTGGCCCCCAGACGGTCCAGGGCGTTTTTTCGATCAAAGGCTCTGCCCCCTTAACTGCGATGGTATCATAGCGATAGCTGACGTTTAAGACGTCCCCTTCAAAGTAGTAGCGTTCATGCTGCTCGTCCACCCAGCTGATCTGGTGCCAGTCCTTGACATCATGACCAGCATTAGTGATGCCCCAGGCTACATCCTGATTAAAGCCGATGACGATGAGCGGTAAGCCGGGCAGGCTAACTCCTCGACAGCTAGGGCCATCCGTGACCGTTAATTGGATCTCGTACCAAATACTGGGCAGGGTCAAACTGAGGTGAGGATCATTGGCCAGGATGGGTAATCCTGTACCGGAACGACTGCCAGCCACCGCCCAGTTGTTGCTACCATTGAAAGGGTGGGGGCGCATTGGGCGCATATCCGGAGCTTGGGCCGTGTCCAGTAAGGTGCTCAAATGCCCATCGATCCAAACCTTCTGATGCGATAGGCCAGAGGAGAGCGAACCTTGCTCCGAGATGGTAGCTGTAGGTAGCTTACCCTCACTGGTATCTACGGGTTCGAAATCATAAACAACACTTGGTGAGATGATCGGCGATTGGCGGGGGTTGCGCTCGGGATAGTAGTCCAAAAAGCGATCTATACCCAGTTGTTGCCGACTGTAGGTGGCCGCTACATCGCTGGCCCGGCTGCTTAAAGACTGCGCCATACTTTTTACGACCAGAGCAGAACGATAAGGCGACCAGGGTTCCGGGGCATACTCCAATAACTTAAATTCAATAGGGTAGTCTTTGGGTTGCAATTGGGCCAGGTAGTCATTTACGCCCTGGCTATAAGCTTCCAATAGCGCATACTCTTCGGGGAAATGCTCGGCCCAGTTAGCACTGGCTCTACTGGCAGCTTCCCGATAGCCTTCTCTGATTTGGGCACGATCGCGCGGCAGTAGCCGTTCGCCTAGGATTTCCGCCAAGCGACCTTCCACTGCTCGAGTCGTTAGATCCATCTGCCATAGCCGGTCGTGGGCCGTAGTGTAGCCTTGCAGATAGACTACTGCCAGTAGCTCATCTGCAAAAATGTGGGGTACCTCCCGTTCACAGTAGGCTATTTCACCGACGTAGCCTCCACTTGTAATGGACTGATTCGACTTCTGGGTAAGGGCTGGATGACTGTTGCGCCAAAAACCCGTAGTAGGGTTGACAAATTCCCCCAGAGCAGGCAAGGGCAAGCCGGCAGGACCAGAATAATTACCAAAGTAAATCCAGGCCCCCAGACAAAAGGCACCGATTGTCGGCCACATCCAACGCATACCAGTATTCAATTTAAGATTGGGAAGATAACAGCATTCTTTTTTATCTCAACGGTACGTCAGCTAAAGAGATTGGAGAATAATGATTTTGTAGAGGTACTAAGTCTCTAGTTGGCTTTTCTCTAGTAAATCTAGAACAGTATCTTCTGAATTCCGAGCTTAATCTAAACCATTAGTAATAGTTTCAATTATGTTGGTGTGCGATATTGGCCGATAATATTACTATTACTTAGCTGTGGAGAGCTGCCGTCTGGTCCTGATACCAGCCATCCACTTTATGTCAATGACCCAGATCGGATCTATTTCAAGAATATTCGCTCCCTCAGTTATCGAATTGTTCAGGAGGACCCCTCCGCCCAAACTAACTATGTGCTTAAGGGGCTGCCTACCGAAGATTTCCCACTGTCAGGTATTATTCGCGATCGCTGGCTAGAGAGTCAGGCTGAGCTCTCCTTACAATTGACTACGACTAATGCATCAGCCTGGACGCTGAGCGGTGAGCAATCTGGAGATTGGGTACCCATATTAACAGATACTTACTCCAAGACCGGGTATGGTTTAAAGGCACTAGAGTTGCTACAAGAGCATTTGAATATAGGACGCCCTCTACGATTAACTATTCAGACAGAAGAGGATAAAATATTAGAGTTGTCTACTGGCCAGTCGGCCTACTTAGCTTTGCGCAGCTGCTTACAGGATTACTTCCGTCTGCTTGGAGAACGTTAAATATTGAGATAAGGCGAAAAAAGAGGGTAAAGCTCCTAGCAAAAATGAATGTCTGACCGTATATTGTATACTTCAAGGAATCGAGTACATGGTCACAGACTGTAAGGGGCCTCCCTCCCGAACTCGAGCACCCCTCTTTCCCCAGTTGTAGATGCTCATTAGGCAACCCTAGCCTATCGGATTGAATCGAATTCAAGAATGTGTTTATTTGTTTGGGTTAGAGGCCCTTGCTTTCTGCGGAGAGTGAGGGTTTTTTTCTTTTGTACTTCCGCAGGTCTTAAGGTAGAATCGAGATCGTCCCGCACTACTGCGGGACTGCTAGAATCGAGAGCCGAGACAAACAACTCTTGGGTCTCGACTCTCGATTCTCGAAAAGCTGATAACATCAGCTTGGTCTCGTTTCTGTTCAGACCTGCGGAAGTACAAAAAATGGCACTTCCAACAAGCATTGAAAAAACAGAAAGAAAAGCTGAAATAGCCCTTGTTTGCGTCAGTAGAAGTTCTTACCTTTGCACTCGCTTTTTCAGGAGGTAGGCCTCTGGTGAAAGAAAAAGCGTTGTGATAACGCGAGTAAAACTCAAAAAAGCGTATGCCTACTATCAATCAATTGGTGCGTAAGGGCCGAAAACAAATTGTAACGACATCCAAGTCACGTGCACTGGATGCATGCCCCCAGAAGCGGGGAGTATGTACCCGTGTGTACACTACCACGCCAAAGAAGCCGAATTCGGCCCTGCGCAAGGTAGCCAAGGTGCGTCTTACTAATGGTATCGAAGTCATTGCGTACATCCCCGGAGAGGGGCACAACCTGCAGGAACACTCCATCGTCCTTATTCGGGGTGGTCGGGTAAAGGACTTGCCAGGTGTTCGCTACACTATTGTACGTGGAGCTCTGGATACGGCTGGCGTTGCCGACCGTAAGCAGTCTCGCTCAAAGTACGGAGCTAAGCGTCCTAAATAATTAACTAATTAAGTTTCCCAACTACGAAACCGCTGATTAACGATGCGTAAAAGAAAACCAAAAGTACGAGTTCTGGCCCCCGATCCCCGCTACGGAGATCCGATGGTAACCCAATTCGTCAACAACCTCATGCTGCAGGGCAAAAAGAGCACTGCATTCGCCGTTTTTTACGATGCCATGGACTTAATTGCCGAGCGCACCGAAGAAAACCCACATGAGGTATGGAAGAAGGCTATTGATAATGCCATCCCCGCCGTAGAAGTACGCTCTAAGCGTATTGGTGGTGCGACCTTCCAGATCCCAACTGAGATCCGTGCTAAGCGTAAGCTGAGTATCGGCATGAAGTGGTTGATCAAGTTTGCCCGCCAGCGTAGTGGTAAAGGTTTCGCTGAGAAACTGGCCGCTGAACTGACGGCTGCTAGCCGTAACGAAGGTGGCGCAGTAAAGCGTAAGGAAGACACCCACAAGATGGCAGAGTCTAACCGCGCCTTCGCCCACTACGGAAGATAAGATAATCAGACCTCTGAGCTGAGCTTGCTGCAAGATCAGTTCACACCCCCTTTAAAAATCATAGCCATGGCTAAGGATCTCAAATTCTTACGGAATATTGGTATTGCCGCGCACATCGATGCCGGTAAGACCACTACTACCGAACGTATTCTCTACTACACTGGTCTGAGTCATAAGATCGGTGAGGTACACGATGGTGCTGCTACTATGGACTGGATGGAGCAGGAGCAGGAGCGTGGTATCACGATCACCTCTGCTGCAACCCAGACTACCTGGAAGTGGCAAGACAAAGATTATACCTTCAACATCATCGATACTCCGGGCCACGTGGACTTTACCGTAGAGGTAAACCGCTCACTGCGTGTACTGGATGGTCTGGTTTTCTTGTTCTGTGCCGTATCTGGTGTAGAGCCTCAGTCAGAAACCAACTGGCGCCTGGCTAACAATTACTCTGTTCCTCGTATCGGTTTCGTTAACAAGATGGACCGCTCCGGTGCCAACTTCTTTAACGTGGTCAATGACGTGGAGGAGAAGCTAGGCTCTAAGTCAGTACCACTCCAGATTCCAATCGGCGGAGAAGAGACTTTCCGCGGGGTAGTCGACCTGATTACGATGGAAGCCATCGTTTGGAATGAGAACGACATGGGGATGACCTACGAGGTCATTGACATGCCGGAAGACCTCAAAGAACAGGCTGACGAGTACCGCGAGAAGCTACTAGAGGCGGTCGCTGAGTACGATGAGTCTCTACTGGAGAAGTACTTCGAAGATCCTGAAAGCATCACCGTTCCAGAAGTACGTGCTGCCGTGCGCGCTGCAGTAATGGACGCCGCTTTCGTTCCAATGATGTGTGGTTCTGCCTTTAAGAATAAAGGAGTTCAGGCCGTACTGGACGCCGTATGTCAATTCTTACCTTCTCCACTGGATGTCCCTCCAGTAGAGGGTACATTGCCTGGCGAAGAGGAAAATGAAGAAGCCGAGAAGCTGGTCCGTGAAGCATCAGTCGATTCGCCTTTCGCCGCGCTGGCCTTCAAAATTGCTACTGACCCCTACGTAGGCCGCCTAGCCTTCATGCGGGTTTACTCTGGTGCCCTGGATGGTGGCAGCTACATCCTTAATACCCGTAACGGTAAGAAGGAGCGTATCAGCCGTCTGTACCAAATGCACGCTAACAAGCAGCAGCAGATCCAACGTGTAGAAGCGGGGGATATCGTAGCTGCAGTAGGTTTCAAAGATATCCGTACCGGAGATACGCTCTGTGATGTGGATCATCCCATTGTGCTGGAATCTATGGTCTTCCCTGACCCGGTTATCGGTGTTGCGGTTGAACCTAAGACGCAGAAGGACCTAGACAAGCTGGGAATGGCACTGGCCAAACTGGCGGAAGAGGATCCTACTTTCCAGGTGAAGTACGACGAAAACACGAACCAGACCGTAATTAGCGGTATGGGTGAGCTCCACCTGGAGATCATCGTAGACCGTCTGAAGCGGGAATTCAAAGTAGAAGCCAATGTGGGTGAACCACAGGTAAACTACAAAGAAGCCCTGTTCAACACCGTTACTCACCGCGAGCGTCTCAAGAAGCAAACCGGTGGTTCTGGTCTCTTCGCCGACATGGAATTCGAACTCGGCCCAGCCGATCAGGAATTCCTGGACAGCGAAGACTTCAAGGCAGGCAAGGAGTCTCTACAGTTCGAGTGGGCCATCGTTGGTGGTGCTATCGACAAGAACTACCAGAAGCCGATCAAGGATGGTTTCAAAGCCATGATGAAAAACGGTATTCTGGCAGGTTACAACATCGATTCGATGAAGGTGCGTGTCTTCGACGGCTCTATGCACGCCGTTGACTCGAAGCCGATCGCATTTGAGCTCTGTGCTAAGGAAGGTTTCAAGGCTGCTGCCTCACAGACCAATCCGAAGTTGCTGGAGCCCATCATGAAGCTGTCCATCATCACTCCTGAAGAGTATGTAGGTAACGTTATTGGTGACTTGAACCGTCGTCGTGGCTTACCTAAAGGACAGGAGATAATCACTGGTGGTGCCGTGCGTATCGACGCGGATGTTCCACTGAGTGAGATGTTCGGCTACGTAACCGACCTACGTACGATCACCTCTGGTCGCGCCAACTCTTCCATGGAGTTCAGCCACTACGCTGCACCTCCACAGGGTATCGCCAAAGAGATCATCGAAAAGGCCAAAGGCGTAACCGCTTAAAGGTAAAAGAAGGGTTAGGAACGACTAATCCTAATATTTGAAAAACCGCTCTTTCTTTGGAGCATATTAATCGGTGATTGGATGCAAGGATTAATGAATGACCGGATATCCATCCATTCGTTCATCTGAACATCCAATCATCAATAATTTTTTAGGCATGAATCAGCAAAAAATCCGCATCAAGCTGCGTTCTTACGACCACAATCTGGTAGATAAGTCTACGGAGAAGATCGTCAAGACCGTCAAGAGCAATGGTGCAATTGTGACAGGACCGATTCCGCTGCCCACGGAGAAGAATATTTATACGGTGCTTCGTTCACCGCACGTAAATAAGAAATCCCGCGAGCAGTTCCAATTGCGTACCCACAAGCGCCTCATTGAGATCTATACCCCTAATCAGAAGACGGTCGATGCACTGTCTAAACTCGAATTGCCGAGTGGGGTAGACATCCAGGTCAAACTGACCTAAAATTGGTCTTCTACTTCCGCCGCGGGGCGGAGAGACCAGAATCAAATTAATTAGCAAAGTTAATTGTCTGATGCTGCAAGGCAGCCGCTCTGACAAGCAACCTAAATCTACTCTCAGCGGGCTGTATGCTCTAGCAGAGAGGGCTAAATAGAAGACCAATGAACGGTATTATTGGCAAAAAAGTAGGTATGACCAGCATCTTTGATGATGCCGGCCGTAACGTTGCTTGCACCGTCATCGAAGCCGGTCCTTGTGTAGTAACGCAAGTAAAGACTGAAGATGGTGACAACTACAACTCCTTGCAGTTAGCATACGGCGAGGCTAAAGAAAAGAACACGACTAAAGCTATGCGTGGGCACTTCGCTGCTGCCAACGCAAAGCCCATGCGTCATGTGGTTGAATTTCGCGATGCCACTTTGGAAAAAGCCTTGGGTGAGGTCGTCACTGTCGACGATGTATTTGCCGAAGGTGATGTTGTCAACGCGATTGGCACCACGAAAGGTAAGGGCTTCCAAGGGGTAGTAAAGCGTCACAACTTTAAAGGGGTGAACGATGCTACTCACGGCCAACATAACCGCCAGCGTGCACCGGGTTCTATCGGTGCGGCCTCTTATCCAGCTCGGGTATTCAAAGGCATGCGAATGGGGGGGCGCGATGGAGGCACTCGCGTGAAGGTGAAAAACCTACGTGTACTTAAGGTATTCCCAGAGCGCAACCTGCTGCTCATCAAGGGAGCAGTACCTGGTCACAAGGGCGCTATCGTCGTTATCGAAAAATAAAGGCCCGTGTAGGTAAGCGTCTAAGCACTTGCCTTTACGGATAAAATATCCAACATGAAACTCGAAGTATTCAACACATCGGGAGCTGGCACGGGCCGACAAGTGGACCTGCCAAAAGAAATCTTTGGCGTTGAGCCCAATGAGCATGCTGTCTACTTGGCAGTGAAGGCGTATTTGGCCAACCAGCGTCAGGGGACCCACAAGTCTAAAGAACGCGGTGAAATCGCCGGTTCTACTAAGAAGCTACACCGCCAGAAAGGCACGGGTGGTAGCCGTAAGGGTGACATCAAAAACCCCGTATTCCGCGGTGGTGGTACCATCTTTGGGCCCCGTCCACGTAGCTACCGTCAGAAGCTCAACAAGAAAGTGCGTCGTATCGCTCGCGCTTCTATCCTTACTGCTCGCACGACTGAAGGCAACCTCAAAGTTGTGGAGAACATCAGCATGGATGCTCCCCGTACTAAAGATTACCTGAAGATTCTAAGCTCTTTTGAGTTGCAGGACAAGAAGGTACTGCTGATCACGGGAGAGTATGAGCCAACGGTATACCTCAGCAGCCGGAACCTGGCCAATGCCAAGGTGACTCCGGTCGGTGAGCTGTCTACCTACGATCTGGTAAACGCCAATGCCATTCTTTTGGCAGAAGGCGCAATTGACAAACTGAAGGAAACCTTCGCTTAACCAATAGTTATGGCCAAGCAAATTCTGATCAAACCTCTGGTTACGGAAAAGGCGGAGCTCCTTTCGGAAGACCAGCAACAATACACTTTCATCGTCAATAAGGCAGCCAACAAAGTTGAAATTGGCCAGGCGATTGCTGAGCGCTACGGCGTCCAAGTGATCTCTGTCAATACTGCCATTATGCCGAGTAAGACTAAAAATAGAACGACCAAATCCGGTCTGATCCGTGGTCGCGTACCTGCCTACAAAAAGGCAATCATTACGCTAGCCGACGGAGAAGAGTTGGATCTGTACAACGAAGCTTAATTGTTTCAAGCCCTCAAGGTGTGGAGGATCGGCTAGCCGTCGTTCGCTGCTTTAACCTCCGAGATCTTCAGGGTCAAATTATTAGTTATGCCAATCAAAAAGTTTAAGCCCGTAACGCCCGGTACACGAACTCGTGTGGGTAATAAGTTTGCGGAGCTTACGACCGACAAGCCGGAAAAAAGCTTGTTGGCGCCGCTGAAAAAGAGTGGTGGTCGTAACCGTACAGGTAAGATGACCGTCCGTCAGCGGGGTGGTGGCCATAAGCGCCGCTACCGTATCATTGACTTCCGCCGTAACCTGGACGGTGTCAAGGCTACCGTAAAGAGCATTGAGTACGATCCGAACCGTACTGCTTTCATCGCATTACTTGAGTATACCGATGGGACTAAGACCTATATCATTGCTCCTCAGGGGCTGCAGGTAGGCCAAACGCTAATGTCTGGTAAGACAGCCACTCCTGAAGTAGGTAATACGCTCTTCCTGGCAGATATACCCCTCGGTGCTACTATTCACGCCATTGAACTACAACCTGGTAAGGGAGCTGCTCTAGCTCGCTCTGCTGGTACCAATGGTGTACTGATGGGCCGTGAGGGGCGCTACGCTTCGGTTCGCCTCCCATCTGGTGAAGTACGCCGTATCCTGGTAACTTGTCGGGCAACTATCGGTATTACCTCTAATCCCGACCACGGTCTGACCGTTCTCGGTAAGGCTGGCCGCAAGCGCTGGACGGGCCGTCGTCCACGGGTACGTGGTGTAGCTATGAACCCTGTCGATCACCCCATGGGTGGTGGTGAAGGCCGCGCTTCTGGTGGTCACCCACGTAGCCGTACGGGTATCATGGCCAAGGGTCAGAAGACTCGTAACCCGAACAAGGCAAGTAATAAATTGATCATTAGCCGTCGCAAGACCAAGAATAAGAAATAATCCATGGCACGTTCACTTAAGAAAGGGCCCTACGTATTCCATAAGCTGTACGACAAAGTTGTTGTAGCTCAGGAATCTGGCCGCAAAGGCATGATTAAGACTTGGTCTCGCTCGTCGATGATCGTGCCGGACATGGTTGGTTTGACCATCGCTGTCCACAATGGTAAGACGCACATCCCCGTCTACGTAACTGAAAACATGGTTGGCCACAAGTTGGGCGAATTCGCTCCGACTCGGACCTACAAAGGCCACGCTGGCAACCGCAAGAAGTAATTCATCATGGAAGCAGTAGCTAAACTAAACAGCATTCCGATGAGCGTTCGTAAAATGCGCCTCGTCGTAGACCTGATCCGTGGTAAGGAGGTCGGAGAAGCCCTCAGTATTCTGCGGTACAGTAAGCAGGAAGCCTCGATCTGGTTGGAAAAGAACCTGATCTCGGCCATTGCGAACTGGGAAAATAAACTAGGTGGTACTGAAAGTGCCGACGATTATCAACTGATCGTCAGCGAAGCCTTTGCCGATCAGGGCGCGCAATTGAAGCGTTTCCGCCCGGCTCCCCACGGCCGTGCCCACCGTATCCGTAAACACAGCTGCCACGTCACCCTGAAGGTGAGCAATGTAAAGCCATTGCCATCCGAAGTTGAAGGTGCGGAAGTTGAAACCATCGAAGAATAAATAGCTATGGGTCAGAAGACAAATCCAATCGGCAATCGCCTCGGCTACATTCGTGGTTGGGACAGTAACTGGTTTGCTGACAAAGACTACGGTCAAAAAGTCGTTGAAGACGAGAAAATTCGTCAGTACCTCAATACGCGTATCCAGAAAGGTGGTATCGCTCGTATCATCATCGAGCGCACCCTGAAGCGGATCACCGTTACGATTCACACTAGCCGCCCTGGCATCATTATTGGAAAGGGTGGTAAGGAGATCGATCAGGTACGGGAAGAATTGCGCCGAGTAACGGGCAAGGATATCCAGATTAATATCATTGAAATCCGCAAGCCGGAACTGGACGCCAACATCGTGGCGGAGTCCATCGCCAAGCAGCTGGAAGCACGGATCAATTACCGTCGTGCCATCAAGATGGCAGTAGCTTCTACCATGCGTGCCGGAGCAGAAGGTATTAAGGTACGTATCGCCGGTCGTTTGAACGGTTCGGACATGAGCCGGAATGAAGAGTTCAAAGAAGGTCGTACACCACTGCATACCTTCCGTGCTGATATTGACTATGGTCATAAGGAAGCACAGACCGTTTATGGTAAGATCGGGATCAAGGTCTGGTTGTGTAAAGGTGAGGTACTTGGTAAGCGGGACCTGAACCCTAACGCTGGTCTAGCTGGTAAGAACGATCGCAATGATCGTCGTGGTGGCCGTGGTGGCCGCAGTGGCGGTGGTCGTGGTCGTAGCGGCGGTGGCCGTGGGCGCAACCGCAACAACGGTTAATCACTGAAAATTTGAACTTCCGCGGGTGTATCCTTTGGGGAAATACCTGCGGAAGTGCAAAAATAAATGGCAAAGTGGGGCAGACACAAAATGTGTCTGCCCCACATGTCTAATAGTAGCATAAGTCGTACCTTTGCCCCGCTCTAAACGGAGCGGTCGGCAAGACCCGTTTTAACCTCTGTCCAAAGGCACGTTGAAACTCAAAAAAATTATACCATGTTACAGCCGAAAAGAACGAAATACCGCAAGCAGCAGAAACTCCGTAACCGGGGTTTGGCCCAACGCGGTAACCGGGTAGCTTTCGGAACTTTTGGTCTCAAAAGCCTGGATAATGGCCGTATTACGAACCGTCAGATTGAGGCGGCGCGTATTGCCATGACCCGCTACATGAAGCGTGAAGGTAAAGTGTGGATCCGCATCTTCCCCGACAAGCCGATTACCAGCAAGCCGCTGGAGGTACGTATGGGTAAGGGTAAGGGTGCTCTCGATTACTGGGTAGCTAATGTACAGCCAGGCCGTATCATGTTTGAGATTGATGGTGTTTCCGAGGAAGTTGCATTGGAATCTTTACGATTAGCTGCTCAGAAGCTGCCCGTACAGACCCGCGTAGTAACTCGCCCAGACTACACTGGAGCCTAAGGCTTCGCCCCTAATTCTATTCACGTAGTAAAAGACCGCCTGCTTGCAGTGCGGCAAAATGACCAGCGATGGCTAACAAAACAACTAACGAATTGCAGGCTTTGGCCGACGAGGAGCTACAAAACCAACTCGAAGAGTCGGTTACCGCCCTCGAGAAAATGCGCTTCGACCATAACGTCTCCGGACTTGAACGTCCGTTGGAGTTGCGTGATGCGCGCCGCAATATTGCTCGTATGCGTACCGAAGTACGTCGCCGCGAACTGGCTGCTCTCAGTCCAGAAGAACTCGCTAAACGCGACCGTATTCGCCGCCGTCGTCAAGCTAAAAAGTAATAACCATGAGCACGGAAGAAACGCAGCCAACTACTCCTGCTGAGGAGACTGTAGCGACAGCCGAAGAAACGCAGCCGACTACTTCAGCTGAGGAAACTGTAGCAGCAGCCGAAGAAACTGCCGCCCCCCAAATCGTGATGATCGCTCCCGAAGAGCCTGCTAAGGAAGGACGGAATGAGCGTAAGACCCGAGTAGGAATCGTAGTATCTGACAAGATGGATAAGACCATCGCCGTATCGGTAGAACGTCGTCTGCAGCACCCTATCTACGGTAAGTACGTAAAGAAGAACAAAAAATTCATCGCTCACGACGAAAACAATGAGTGTGGTATCGGAGATACTGTACGCATTCAAGAAACTCGTCCTCTGAGCCGCCGCAAGCGTTGGCGCCTGGTACAGATCCTCGAGAAGGCGAAGTAATTCAGAAACGCATTAGCTAACGGCTTAAAATAAAGTTGTCATGATCCAACAGGAATCACGGTTGCGCGTAGCCGACAACAGCGGAGCAAAAGAAGTGCTCTGCATTCGCGTCTTAGGCGGCTCCAAGCGTCGCTATGCCAGCATCGGCGACCAGATCGTCGTAACGGTAAAAGATGCTTCTCCCGGTGGTAACATCAAGAAGGGACAGGTATCTAAAGCAGTAGTTGTTCGTACCCGCAAAGAGGTACGTCGTCGTGATGGTTCTTACATCCGCTTTGACGATAACGCTGTGGTATTGCTCAACGCCAATGAAGAGCCTCGCGGTACCCGTATTTTCGGCCCCGTTGCTCGTGAATTACGTGAGCGGGAGTACATGAAGATTGTTTCACTGGCCCCTGAGGTCCTTTAAGTTATTATACAATGGCTAACAAAACCTATAAGGATAAGCAGAAGCGCTTTGCGCCCAAGCTGAAGTTTAAGGCCGGTGATCAGGTTGTTGTCATCTCAGGAGCGGACAAGAACCGTGAGGAAGTACGTACCATTCTAGAGGTATTTCCCCATGAAAGCCGCGCTATCGTAGAAGGAGTGAATATTCGTAAGAAACACGTCAAGCCTTCTGATAACGATCCTGGTGGCATCATCGAGAAGCCCGCCTCTATCCACCTGAGTAACCTCATGTTGGTGGATCCCAAAACCTCTGCGCCTACCCGCGTGGGTCGTCGTCGCAACGATGATGGCAAACTGGAGCGCTATTCTAAGAAAACCGGTAATACCATCGCATAATGGCCTACGAACCGAGACTACAAACAAAATACCGCGAGGAAGTGCGTAAAGCACTGCTAGAGCAGTTTGGTTATAAGAGCAATATGCAGATCCCTCGCCTGGAGAAAATCTGTATCAATCAGGGTGTAGGTCTGGCTTCTCAAGACAAGAAGCTGGCGGAAAATGCGCTGAAAGAAATGACCATCATCGCTGGCCAGAAGGCAGTACCCACCAAGGCCAAAAAGTCCGTATCTAACTTTAAGTTGCGTGACGGAATGGTAATTGGTGCGAAGGTAACTCTTCGGCGTGAGCGCATGTTCGAATTCCTGGATCGCCTGATTTCTATCGCCCTACCACGGGTACGTGATTTCCGGGGAATCAACGACAAGAGCTTCGATGGCCGTGGTAACTACTCAATGGGTATCACGGAGCAGATCATCTTTCCTGAACTGAGCTTGGATGATGTATCGAAGATCACTGGTTACGATATCACTTTCGTGACCAGCGCCAAGACGGATGCTGAAGCACTCGCGCTCCTGAAGGAAATGGGAATGCCTTTCCGTAACCAATAACTTAATTGGCCTGGTCTGCTGATCAGGCTGCTAAATACTAATCATGGCACGTAAATCACTGATTGCCCGCGAAAAGAAGCGTGAGAAGATGGTGGCTAAGTACGCCGATCTGCGTAAGCAGCTCAAAGCTGAAGGTCGTTGGGACGAACTAGACAAGCTGCCGCGTAATTCCAACCCAATCCGTTTGCACAACCGCTGCGGTTTGACTGGTCGTCCAAAGGGCTACATGCGTAAATTCGGTATTTGCCGGGTGAAGTTCCGCGAAATGGCACTGGATGGTAAGATCCCTGGAATTCGTAAAGCTTCTTGGTAGACTCTACCTTATTTGTCGGCGAAGCCGACAAATAGAATTATCACTTAACAGTTCTTGTGGTTCCTGGCTTCGATAGGCCTGGAATACCCTGGAGCGCAACTTTTTAGCAATGGCAGTAACAGATCCTATAGCTGACTACCTAACTCGCCTGCGTAATGCCCAATCTGCTGGGCACCGGGTGGTAACTATCCCAGCTTCTAAGCTGAAGAAAAGTATTACAGAAATCCTGTACGATCAGGGTTTCATCCTTAAATACAAGTTTGATGATGAGGCTGGTGCCGGTAAGCAAGGTACCATCTCTATCGCCATCAAGTACGACAAAGAAACCAAAGCTCCCGTTATTCGGAAGCTACAGCGCATTTCCAAGCCAGGTTTACGCAAGTACGTAAAGGCAGATGCACTTCCACGCGTTATCAACGGTCTGGGTATTGCTATCGTTTCTACTTCTAAGGGAGTAATGACGGAGAAGCAGGCCCGGAAAGAGAATGTTGGTGGCGAAGTACTCGCTTACGTATACTAACCCATTTGTGAACCATCGCGTCGAAATTTATTCGGCGTACCAAATAAAGAGCCATGTCTCGTATTGGTAAAAATCCCATCAGCATTCCAGCCGGAGTGACTATCGATGTCAGCAAGGGCAACCTGGTTACCGTTAAAGGTCCTAAGGGCGAACTAACTCAACAGTGTGACCCTAGCCTTGGCTTCGACCAAGAAGACGGTACACTCACCCTTACCCGTCCCAATGACAGTAAGCGCCTGCGTTCTATGCACGGTCTGTACCGTTCACTGATCCATAATATGGTAGTTGGTGTCAACGAGGGCTATGAACTGAAGCTGGAAGTAGTAGGTGTAGGTTACCGTGCTGAAAACAAGGGCCAGCTATTGCAGCTGACGCTTGGCTTCTCTCACCCGGTTTTCTTCCTTATTCCCGACGAGGTCAAGGTAGAAACTGCCACTGAAAAAGGTAAGCCACCGATAATTACCCTGAGCAGCATCGATAAGCAGCTGGTCGGTCAGGTAGCTGCCAAAATTCGCAAACTGCGTAAGCCAGAGCCCTACAAAGGCAAAGGCATCAAGTTTGTGGGTGAACAGATTCGTCGTAAGGCGGGTAAAACGGCCACCAAGTAATCTAATCAACGGACTTTGGGTCCTGAGTGCAATGCCCTATGAGGTGGCGGCTTAGGTACACTAAAGTTGGAAAATAGCAAATTATGCAACTCTCCAAAACTAAGCGGAGAAAGCGGATTCACCGCCGCATTCGGAAGAAAGTCTCTGGCACGGCACAGCGCCCTCGCCTGAACATCTTTCGCTCTAACAAATACATCTACGCTCAGCTCATTGACGATGTAGCTGGTAACACCGTCGTACAGGCTTCCAGCTACGAAGCTGCCGTTGCTAATGATGGGAACAAGTCTGACCAGTCAAAGCAGGTAGGTTTACTACTAGCCGAGCGTGCAAAAGCTGCCGGGGTTGAAGGCGTCGTCTTCGATCGTGGTGGATATTTATATCATGGACGGGTCAAGGCTTTAGCCGATGGTGCCCGCGAAGGAGGTCTCAACCTATAAATTGATCAACAATGGCGAAGAGAGAAAACTCGCGCGGACGTCGGAACGATAAGCGTGGACAAAACGCTCAGACAGAGTCTGATCTGAAAGAAAAAATGGTTGCGCTCAACCGCGTAGCTAAAGTAACCAAAGGTGGTCGTACCTTTAGCTTTGCTGCAGTAGTTGTAGTAGGCGACGGTAAAGGCAAGGTTGGTCATGGACTGGGTAAAGCCCGTGATGTATCCGAGGCTATCCAGAAGGCTTCTGACCTAGCTCGCAAGAGCATGGTTAAAGTGCCGATCCACAAGGGTACGATTCCCCACGAGCAGTTGGGTAAGTACGGTGCGGGTAAGGTACTGATCAAGCCAGCCTCTGCTGGTACCGGGGTAATTGCAGGAGGTGCTATGCGTGCCGTACTGGAAATTGCCGGTGTACAGAACGTACTAGCCAAGTCACAGGGGTCTTCTAACCCACACAATGTGATCAAGGCAACTATTGATGCACTCACCAAGTTGCGCAGCCCTCAAGTAGTGGCTCGCCAGCGTGGTATTTCTTTGGAAAAACTGTTTGAAGGTTAATTGTTAATTAACTGGATAACTAGAAAATAATCTCAGCATGGCTAAGGTTAAAATCACACAAGTCAAGAGTGTTATCGACCGCTCCAAGAAGCAAAAAGCCACTATCAAGGCTTTAGGGCTGCGCAAAATGAATCAAACCGTTGAGCGCGAAGCTACTCCTCAGATCATGGGAATGGTAGCTAAGGTCAGTCACCTCGTTAAAGTAGAAGAAGCATAGGACCTTCAGGGGCGGCTTAGCTATCGCTCGGTTCTATAAAATATATCAATCCATGAATCTCCATTCACTCAAACCCGCTACCGGATCTACGAAGAACGGTAAGCGCGTGGCTCGGGGTCAAGGCTCAGGTAGAGGTGGAACCTCTACTCGTGGTCACAAAGGTGCCAAGTCGCGTTCTGGTTACAAGTCGAAGCGTGCTTTCGAAGGTGGCCAGATGCCGCTGCAGATGCGCCTGCCTAAGCGTGGCTTCAACAGCCCCAACCGCGTAGAATACGTTGGCTTAAACCTAGATCGCCTACAAGCGATCGTAGAAAAGCACGATTTGAAAACCATCACTCCTGAAACCCTGGTCGGAGCCGGTATCGTTCGTCGTAACGACCGCGTCAAGATTCTCGGTAGCGGCGAGCTGTCTACTGCCCTGACGATCACGGCACACGCAGCTTCTGCTTCGGCTAAAGAGGCTGTTGAAAAGGCTGGTGGTAGTATCACCATCCTTTAATCCGTTGGACTATGAGAATCTTCGAAGTACTCCGGAATATTTGGAAAATTGACGAGCTGCGTAATCGCATCTTGTTTACCCTTGCCTTGATTGCTGTATTCCGTCTCGGTACGTTTATTGTACTGCCGGGTGTAAATACGGAAGCACTCGAAGCTGGCTTCGGTGGTGGCGGTGGCGGCGCTGATGACCTTTTAGGTCTGCTAAACCTCTTTACGGGGGGAGCATTTGCCAACGCCTCTATTATGGCCCTTGGTATCATGCCCTACATCACAGCTAGTATTATTGTACAGCTGTTGGGCTTTGCCGTCCCTTACTTTCAGAAGCTGCAAAGCAAGGAAGGAGAGTCTGGTCGCCGTAAGCTGACGCAGATCACCCGTTTATTGACGCTGATGATTACTCTGGTACAAGGTGCAGGTTACCTGACCTACATCAAGACCAGTGGCGGTATGAGCGCAGAAGTCAGCCCATTTATCTTTTGGCTGACGGGCATCATCGTGCTTTCCACCGGTACCATCTTTGCGATGTGGCTGGGTGAGCGCATTACCGACCGTGGGGTGGGTAACGGTGTGTCTTTGCTGATTACCGTTGGTATCATTGTAGGCTTACCTACGGCCTTTGCCGTTGAATTCCAGTCTAATCTGGATAGCCTGCTGGTACTGATCCTGGAAATGGTCGGCTTCTTTGTCGTAACCATGGCTACGGTAGCCGTTGTAACGGGCATCCGTCGCATCCCCATTAAGTTCGCAAAGCGGATGGTGGGACGCAGTAGTGGCGATTTACCACAGACGGGTTCTCGCGACTTTATTCCCTTGAAGGTAAATGCCTCTGGGGTAATGCCGATCATCTTTGCTCAGGCACTGATGTTCCTGCCCGCTCAGATCTTCTCCTTTGCTGGAACGGATGCGGAGACCAGTCCGATGGCCCAGGCTTTCAGTGACTTTTTCTCTTGGCAGTACAACGTAGTGTACTTCTTCCTGGTAGTGGCCTTTACCTATGTGTACACGGCCCTGACGGTTCGCCCTGACCAGTACAGTGAGTACCTGCGTCGCCAGAACGCCTTCATACCTGGAATCAAAGGTGGTAAGCCAACGGAAGACTACATCGATGCGATTACTTCGCGGATTACCCTGCCGGGGTCGGTTATCCTGGGCTTCATTGCCATCTTGCCGGCGATCGTCGTCTACTTTGGCGTTAATCCTGGTTTTGCCCTCTTCTTCGGTGGTACTTCGCTGCTGATTATGGTTGGGGTAGTACTGGACACCCTCCAGCAAATTGAATCTTACTTGCTTATGGCTCGCTACGACGGTCTTGTCAAAGAGGGTCGCATTCAGGGTCGCTCTGGCGGCAGTCGGATGCAGAGCCTTGGTGCCGACTTCTAGTTGATTTATAACAGAAGTTTATAGCTATGAAACCAGCGGTTGCTACGGCAGTCGCTGGTTTTGTTTTTGTACTTCCGCAGGTGTTTAGGTAGAGTCGAGATCGTTCCGCAATATTGCGGAACTGCGAGAACCGAGAGTCGAGACAGATTTAGATAGTCTCGACTCTCGAAAATCTGGCAAAGCCAGCTTGGTCTCGTTTCTGATAAGATCCCGCATTCATGCATCAGGCATTCTGCGAGGATCAAAACCTTCGGTGAACGTTTCGACCTGCGGAAGTACAAATTAAAGCCCTTCTTATCTTCGGGTTTAAACTTAGTTGTTGACCCAACGTTTCAAATAATCGGTAGGCCCACAGCTTAACTATTCGTAAAAACTATTCCCAGTGCGCAAGAAACGCAAGATGATTATTAAGACGCCGGAAGAGGTAGAATTACTACGGCAGTCTTGTCTATTGGTGACTAAGGTATTGAGCTACGTAGCCAGCGTGCTGAAGCCCGGGATGACGGGAGACGTGATTGATCAGGCGGCTGAAGAGATGATACGTGATCATGGGGCAGTTCCTGGGTTTAAGGGGCTTTATGGCTGTCCTTCTACCTTGTTAGTATCTCAGAATGAGGAAGTCGTCCATGGCTTGCCCAATAAGGATCAAGTCTTTAAGGATGGGGACATTCTTTCGATCGATTGCGGTACTTACATGAATGAATTTTATGGAGATGCGGCCTATACTTTTTGTGTGGGTGAGGTAGCCGAGGAAACGATGCAGTTGTGTCGGCGTACTAAGCATGCTTTATATCTGGGGATCGATCAGGCACGTGCCGGCAAGCGGGTAGGGGATATCAGCCACGCTATTCAGCAGTATTGTGAACGAGAAAACAAGTACGGTGTCGTACGGGAACTGGTCGGTCACGGTTTGGGCCGCAACTTACACGAAGCACCGGATGTAGCCAATTTTGGCCGACGGGGTAATGGACCGCGGCTGCAGGAAGGCCTGGTGATTGCCATTGAGCCTATGATCAATATGGGGCGCCGGGCAGTAGCTACGAAGAGTGATGGTTGGACGATCGTGACTCGGGACGGGAAGCCCAGTGCCCATTATGAACATTCGGTAGCCATCACCGCTGACGGTGCTCCGGCGGATCTGATGTCGGATCATCGTCCGGTTGAAGCTGCGATTCGAAAGAATCCCAATCTAAAAGAGGTGGTGTTTTTGGACCCCGAATTAGAGGCGAGGTACCAACCGGTAGGCGTAGAGTTGTAGAGACTCAAGATCCGGCCTGCCTGCGGCTTGGCCTGCTAGAATCAGGAGTCGAGACGTACGGGGCAAGACTTAAGATTCGTGACTTAAAAATCTAAGATTTCAAAGGGGGACTGGCAGAGCTTATAGTGCTTTAAAGTATTGACTTTCAATAGATAATACTTTGTGCCCAGTCTTGATTCTTAATTCTAGCAGGGCCCTATGGGCCGATCTTGATTCTTTAGGAGAAAGAGGCTTGTATTTTAGTATACTTATGCGTACCTTTGCCGTCCGAAATTTCAAGCATGTCTAAAAAAAACCTGATTAAGCAAGACGGTGTGATTGAAGAGGCTCTTTCGAACGCAATGTTCCGAGTTCGTCTGGAGAATGATCACGAGATCAAAGCGACTATTAGTGGTAAGATGCGGATGCACTACATCAAAATCTTACCTGGTGATAAAGTAGCTGTAGAGATGAGTCCTTATGATTTATCGCGTGGCCGCATTACTTACCGATACAAATAAGCTTTGATCAGCGGTTTGCCGCTAATCGTATAAAAGGATTGTCATGAAAGTTAGACCTTCTGTCAAAAAGCGTTCCGTCGATTGTAAGATCGTACGTCGCAAGGGCAAGATCTACGTAATCAATAAGAAGAACCCGAAGTTCAAGCAACGTCAGGGCTAAAAACCGTAATTATAGTATGGCACGTATTGCAGGCGTCGATTTGCCCCGCAACAAGCGCGGCGTAATTAGCTTGACCTACATCTTCGGCATTGGCTCTACGCGGGCAGCCGAGATTTTGGAGTCAGCGGGGGTAGACCCCAACACCAAGGTCATTGATTGGAATGATGATAACATCAAGTCCATCTCTAACATTATCACCAACGACTATACCGTAGAAGGTGATTTACGTACGGAAGTACAGACTAATATCAAGCGTTTGATGGATATTGGTTGTTACCGCGGTCTGCGTCACCGTCGGGGTTTACCATTGCGCGGGCAGCGTACGCAAACCAACGCCCGTACTCGTAAGGGTAAGCGTAAAACAGTTGCTAACAAGAAAAAAGTCACTAAGTAATGGCTAAGAGAACCGCTGGCAAATCCCAGGGCAAGAAGCGCAAGGTCAAAGTAGATCCGGAAGGTCTGGTCTACATCCAGGCTACGTTCAACAACATCATCATCTCCATTACGAATAAGAAGGGAGATGTCATTTCTTGGGCGAGTGCCGGTAAGGCCAAGTTCCGTGGGTCAAAGAAGAGTACGCCTTACGCTGCGCAGATCGCTGCAGCTGATGCTGCTCAGACTGCTCACGAAGCAGGTCTTCGCACGGTAGAGGTTTACGTAAAGGGCCCCGGTAGTGGTCGTGAAGCAGCCATTCGTGCTGTGGATAACGCCGGTATCCGCGTGACTAAAATCAAGGATGTGACACCAATGCCCCACAATGGCTGTCGTCCTCCTAAGCGCCGCCGCGTATAATTCCTCACCTATCCTTCTTTAGAACGATTAAGATTAAGTATCCACATGGCTAGATATACTGGTCCTAAGACAAAAAAAGCTCGCGCTCTTGGTGAGGCCATTTACGGCCCGGATAAGGCCTACGATCGCAAGACTTACCCTCCTGGTCAGCACGGTAACTCTCGTCGCCGTCGTCGCCAAGCTAGCGACTATAAGCAGCAGCTGTTAGAAAAGCAAAAAGCTAAGTATACCTACGGTGTACTGGAGCGTCAGTTCCGTAACCTATTTGAGCGCGCGAGTGCTTCTAAGGGCGTAACGGGTTCGGTATTGCTGCAGTTGCTGGAAGCTCGTCTCGATAATATTGTTTTCCGCATGGGACTGGCCCGTACACGTGCTGCTGCTCGCCAGTTGGTATCTCACCGTCACATCGTAGTGAATGGCCGGGTGAACAATGTACCATCGACTCAAATCCGCCCTGGTGATGTTATTGCCGTCCGCGGTAAGTCGCAGGGATTGGAGGTTATTCGTGACACGGTATCCAATAAGAAGGATGTTCGCAAGTTTGGCTGGATCGAGTTTAACTCTGACAAGCTGGAAGCGAAGTTTCTGGAGTACCCAGAGCGGGAAGCTATTCCTGAAAATATCAATGAGCAGTTGATCGTAGAATTGTATTCTAAGTAATCACTGCTTTTTCTGGGGCGGTAACCTATTGGCGCGCAGTAGGTCACCGCTCCAGCCTCTGTTTCACTAGCTGGTGGGGCGGGGGCAAACTTATTTAATAGGTAGGGTGTTATTCCTCGGATTATCTGGCCACTATACTTACGGTCATCCCCAATAACAGGAATTTTCACCTCACACTCAAAGCTTTGAACATAGCATGAGCAATCTTCTCAACTTTCAGAAGCCGGACAAAATCACCATGCAAAAGGCAGATGATTTCGAAGGCATCTTCGAATTCAAGCCGTTAGAGCCCGGTTTTGGTCAAACTATCGGTAATTCACTGCGTCGTGTACTGCTCTCTTCATTGCAGGGTTTCGCGATCTCGGCGGTTCGTATTGCCGGTGTAGATCATGAATTTGCCACTATCCGTGGTGTAGTAGAGGATGTAGTGGACATCATCCTGAACCTGAAGCAGGTTCGCCTCAAGCAAGAAATTGATAGTGACGATATTCAGGAAGAGAAGATCTACCTGACCATCAGCGGTAAAGACACCTTTACTGCTGGTGATATCGGGCAACACACCAATGTGTTCAAGGTGATGAACCCTGATTTGGTATTGTGCACTATGGAGCCATTTGTTAACTTGGAAGTTGAGCTGACGGTTACTAAGGGCCACGGTTACGTACCTGCGGATGAAAATCTGCCAAAGGGTGCGCCAATCGGTGTAATTCCTGTCGACGCTATTTACACGCCAATTAAGAATGTCGCTTACCGAGTAGAGAATACACGGGTAGGTCAGCGTACGGACTATGAAAAACTGACGATTGAGGTCAAGACGGATGGTACTATCCACCCGGAGGATGCCATTCGTGATGCCAGCCGGATTCTGATTCAGCACCTAGTGTTGATTACTGACGAGCCATTGGATCTGGATGCTGCTCCGCGTGAAGAAACCATCGTTGATGAGCACATCCTGCACATGCGCAAGCTGCTCAAGACGAGCCTGGAGGATCTCGACCTCTCAGTACGTGCTTACAATTGCCTGAAGGCAGCGAAGATCAACTCTTTAGGAGAGCTGGTCAAGTACGATACGCACGAGCTGCTCAAGTTCCGCAACTTCGGTAAGAAGTCGTTGGTTGAAATCGAAGAGCTACTGACAGAGAAAGGTCTGACCTTTGGTATGGACTTGTCTAAGTACAAGCTGGACGAAGAATAAATTAATTTCGGGTATCTCTACCCGGAATGCTGTTTGATCACAGGCTGCCCTTTTGGGGGCACATTCTCAAACTGACAATTACTCCCGGCCCTGCATCGGAGCCTGTCTGGTAAACGCAACCGGAGTGGTGTTGTCGACAACCTTATCGGACCATGCGTCACAATAAGAACTTCAATCACTTAGGCCGTAAAGTCGGTCACCGTAAGGCATTACTTCGCAACCTTACCATTGCACTGATCACGCACAAGCGGATCAACACTACTTTGGCCAAAGCTAAGGCACTACGCAAGTTTGCCGAGCCTTTGGTGACCAAAGCACGGAAGAATGACCAGCACAACCGCCGGGTGGTGTTCAGCTACTTGCAGGACAAGGAAGCGGTCAAGGAACTGTTTGACACCATTGCGGTCAAAGTTGGCGACCGCCCAGGTGGTTACCTGCGTGTCATTAAAACCGGCTTCCGTCAGGGGGATGGCGCTGAAATGGCCATGATCGAATTCGTTGATTACAACGAGCTGTACAATCCTAAAGGAGCAACTAAGAAAACGGGTCGTAGCCGCCGCAGCCGTCGCGGCGGTAAGAAGTCTGCTGCTGCTACAGCTGCCGCAACGACTACTCAGGAAGAAGAGTAATAGTTTAGAAATAGACATGTGGGGAAGCCCGGGTATCGAGAGATACTCGGGCTTTTCTGGTATTGGGGAGTGTTCGATTTATCGACTGATCGATAAATCGAACAGCTACCCCTTCACCCCTTTAAAAACTCCCGTAACCTCATTCTTAACTCTTCATCTGCTTCGACACATAGCCGATAAGCGCTGGCCTCATCTCCATAAGCCGTAACTAATACTAGTCCAGCCTTGATTAATTCTTGAAGGTGCCTTGAAACTGATGGCCTGCTCAAGGGAATGATTTTTTGCAAGTAATCGAATGTAACCAATGGAGTGGTCCTCAATTCTTGAAGCATCTTAATCCGTGCAGGATGGCCAATAATCCGCCCCATTCGGGCTAGTTCCTGATCATCATAACTAAAGCGATAGCGTTTGGCCTGAGGCATAGTAATAGGGTTTGCTCTACTATATAGACGAAAAAATATCCCCAATTACACGATCACAGGCCAGCTATTTGGAAATTAGAGTTGTACCATTTACAGCTGGCTCAACCAGCTCATAGTATCTACACCGTCTGCATAGTCCAATAAACCGGGTTGTTGCGCCTCGCCAAATGACTTAGTTGGCATACTCAAAAGCCCGTCCTGGGCTGCCACTAGTTGGATCTCTTCAGTGCGCGCATTTAACTCGGCTTCCAATTCCGAAACCTCCTCATAAAAGCTGTAATACAATCCGGCAATATGACTAAGTAGGCTTTCGTCTTCGCGCAGAATCACGGCACCATTGCTGAAAAAAGACCCTTTATTCAAGGTTAGCTTGGCGTGGTTGTAGTCAAAGTTGTTTTTGTACTTGGTATGGTTCTGTAAGTGACGCCATTCATGCAAGACTTCTAGCAAAGGCTGGAATTCATAAGCTCGAGGAAGGTATAACTTGGAAACATTACGGCATCCCAGTCCAAAGTAGGTGAAAATATCATCACCCAAGGCGAGCAACTCTGCCTCGCTTTCCCGACCAGATAACACTGCCACCGCGTTGCGATTACGGCGAATAATATGTGGGTACTTACCAAAATAAGCCTCAAAGTAGCGGGCACTATTATTACTGCCCGTAGCAATTACCGCATCAAAACCTTTAAGCTGTGTAACTACCTCGAAGTATGCGGCCGTGCGCTCATCAATGGCTGCCAGTTTTTTCAATAGATAAGGAAGTACAAAAGCGTCTTTTTCCGATAGTTTCAGCTGCGCCCGGTGGCCCGCTACAAATACACTGATTACATCGTGCCAGCCCACCAGCGGGATATTTCCCGCCAGTACGAGCCCAACGGTTTTTGTAGCTGAAGGCTGGTCGACTAGTTCATACTGATTGATCCAATCGCTTAAAGCTTCCAGAGTTAACCAGCCTTCTGCTATCGAACGAATTGATCTGCGGTAGTTCTCCTCTGTCATCCAGCCGTTGTGGAATTCAGTCCGCTTGATGTGGGCTAGTAATAACTCATCCGCGTCTTCACGAAGTTGTTGTCCCAGAGTGGCTAGCGCCGCTATTCTTTCTTCTAGTGTCAAGGTTGATGAATTGTACTTCCGCAGGTCTAAACCTGATTGATGATGTCACGCCATTTTCTTTCAGCTAGGGATGGTCAATCAGCTCAGATTCCCTCTTAATAACAAACCGAGCCAGCTGCTGCCTGCAAAGCTAGTGACCAAACAATTGCTGCATCAGTGCGATATTTCGTTCTGGAATTTGTTCGATCTCCGAGTAGCTCGCTCGTGCTTTGGCCACACTAGCAACACGAATCAACTGCAAAACAGGGTAGGGGCTGCGGTTGGTTCGATTGCTTGGGGCATCATCTGCTACTTGATCAAAGCAATAATGCGGATGGAAATGTGCCAGCTGTACCAACTCGTCAGCTTTGGCACTAGCCAGTAGTTCCTCACACAGCTCGATGAAGGCTAGAAAGTCGTCAAAGGCCATCCAGGCCTTAGGATAGACAATCAGGCTCGTCTCTAGGGTGGCAGCGTCTTGCTCGGATAGTAATAAGAGCTCAGAGAGAAAATGTCGGATGATTTGCTCTGTCTCGACTTCCTCACAGGCGATAATTCGTACTCGCTCTTCCAACATAGGACGGGCAGCAAAGGGGCACAAAGCATGGCGAACCACAAAGTCTTGTACCCAGTGCTTAGTGGCATTTACCGGACTCATAAACGATCCATTTGACGTTTGGCATCGGTATAATGCCGAAATGCAGTAAGTGCATCTTCCATATCCTTAGGTAAATCTGACTCAAAAAACATATGTTCCCCCGTAGCTGGGTGGATAAATCCAAGACTCCGGGCGTGCAAGGCCTGCCGGGGTAGCATGTTGAATACCTTGTCGACAAAGCTCTTGTACTTGGTATAAACCGTACCTTTTAGAATTCGATCTCCACCGTAATTGCTATCATTAAAGAGCGTATGGCCAATCGATTTCATGTGCACCCGAATCTGGTGCGTACGCCCAGTTTCCAAACGACATTCAATGAGACTGACGTAGTACAGTGGCTCCAGAGTTTTGTAGTGGGTTAAGGCCCACTTTCCCATGCCGGGCTCGTCCGTAGTGGTGTATTGCTTGCGTTGTCGAGGGTGCCGCATGATGTCTGCTTCGATACTTCCATCGGTTGGTTCAGGCTCGCCCCAGACGATAGCTACGTAGCTTCGATCCACAGTATGGTCGAAGAACTGCCTGGCTAAGTGAGACATAGTATACTCATTCTTAGCAATAACTAGCAGACCGCTAGTGTCTTTGTCGATTCGATGGACCAACCCTACCCGGTTCTGGTCATTGCCAGGCAGGGTAGGAACATTGTCGAGGTCACGTAAGTGATAGGCCAGCGCATTAACGAGCGTCCCGTTGCGGTGCCCAATGCCTGGGTGTACGACCATGCCAGGCGGTTTGTGCACGATGAGCAGGTCGTCATCTTCATAGCGGATATCCAGAGGGATATTTTCCGGCTTTAGGCTAGACTCCTCGCCGGGGGGCTTGGGGATAACTACGGAGATTTTCTGCCCTGGTTTCACCCGATGATTAGGTTTAACTATTCGGGCATCGACCATAATGGAGCCGGCCTTAATGGCATTCTGGATACGATTACGGGTCGACTTCTGTAGTCGATCAAACAAGAATTTATCTAGACGCAGGGGCGACTGCTTACCATCGACGATGATGTCGAGCGTCTCGAAAAGTTCCTCATTATAGTCCTCTTGCCTCATTTGCTCAGCGGGAATTGGCCCACAAAGATACGACCTCCATTAGTCTCGCCGTATCTATGCACAAACTTGATCTCCATGTCCAATTCTATTAGCCTGGAAAGCCGGTCGGTTCACGACCCTGAAGTTCATCATTATAATGCTCCACACCAGGTACCCCTGGTAGCAGCCAGTAGCTTTTGTTTTGATTCCATTCAGCAGGGTATGGCCATTTTTGACGGCGAAGAGCCTGGCCATATTTACGGTCGCTTCGGCAATCCAACCATTGATGCCGCTGCCCAAAAGATAGCCGATATGGAGGCTCACGGAACGGGCCAAACGGCAAAGGGGCTGTTTTGTAGTAGCGGAATGGCCGCTATTGCAACAGCTATTTTAGGTGTTTTGGATGGTCCAGGCAGGGTGCTGACGGCACCAGATTTATATGGCGGTACAGTGAGTCTGTTGCAGCAAATGGAAAAGCAAGGGGTGGAATTAATCACCTGCGACCTGCGCGATCTAGAGGCAGTAGAGCAACACCTGCGGAAGTACAAAAATATCAAATTGATCTACTGCGAGACACCGGCAAATCCTACTTTGAAAATCACCGATCTCAAGGGGCTAGCCAATTTGAGCCATGCCGCTGGGGCGAAACTGATCGTCGATAATACTTTCGCGACGCCCATGGTGCAGCAGCCTATTGCTTTAGGGGCAGATGTTGTCCTGCATTCGACGACGAAGTACCTGAATGGCCACGGCACGGGCGTAGCGGGAGCACTAGTGACTACGGATGCTGCGCTGTTTAGTGATCGTTTCGTACCGATCTATCGTCTTTACGGTGGCAGTGGCAATGCCTGGGATGCCTGGTTGGTGCTCAATGGCCTAAAGACCTTGCCAATACGTATGGAGCGGCACGCTGCTAATGCACTTGCCGTAGCCCGTTGGTTGGTAGAACAACCGCTAGTGGAACTGGTCAATTATCCGGGCTTAGAAAATCATCCGCAGCGACAACTAGCAGCTCGACAAATGCGCAGTGGTGGGGGAATGCTCAGCTTTAGCCTGCGAGGAGGCACAGAGGCCGCGTATCGCTTTATGAATAGCATCGACTTTTGCACACTTACACCAACACTGGGGGATGTAGATACCTTGGTGCTACATCCGGCCAGTATGAGCCATCGGGGACTGGACCCGGAAGTGCGCCGAGCGCAAGGGATCCCCGACGGCCTCATCCGTCTTTCGGTGGGGATTGAGACCGTCGGAGATATAATTGCGGATTTGGAACAGGCTATTAACGCAAGCTGAAGCGAACCGGTAGATAGACTACACTGTATTCTGCCTGATCGCCATAACGGGCTGGCTGCCAACGAGGCATCGAATCAATAACCTCGAGCACGGCCTCATCACAGCCAAAGCCTAAGGATTTTACGATAGTCGTACTTTGGACTTCACCACTAGGATTGAGTTGTAGGCGTGCTACGACCATACCTTCTACATTGTATTCCTGAGCCAATTCAGGGTAATCCAATTTGGAGGCAATATAGCCGAGTAATTCGGCTTCACCACCAGGGAAGGCAGGAGCACTATAAACAGGGGCTTCTTCGATTAGAAGCAGCTGATTAGCTGACATTTGAGCTTGTAGACTAAAAGTGAAAAGCAGTAGACTGAGGGTGATGAGATTTCTCATGGCAAACGGATTTTTAGTAGTGTTTGCGCTTGAGACGTAGCAACTAGCTGCTTTCCATAAAGACTAAGTACTTTTTCTGAAAAATCTTCTTAAGCCAGCTTTATCTCGTAGTCTGCGAAAAAGAGCTGTTGCGGTGCCAAAACCTGAATGCCTTCCTTTTCGAAGAGGTCACCACTGGCCTCCGTGCTGTCGCTGAGACCGAGCCAGGGTTCGATACAGACGAAATCTCCATTAGTTTTAGCCCAGATGCCTAGATAAGGCCAGCCCTGGAAGTTGACGGAAAGTACTTCCCCTCTTTCGCGATGTGCAAGAGCTATGCTTCGGCTGCGGTGGTTGCGTAATACCAAGGCATCCTGAGCAAAAAGGTCGTGTCTTAAGGGCAGTTCCCATCCTTGCAAGCCGGGGCGAGTTTCATTAGCAATCAGACCTTCGTCATTTACCTGGTAGCTAGGTGCTGATTCATAATGCTCAAATCGCAGGGCGTAATCAGCATACTGTTCATCCGGCCGCAGTGGAACCCGAAAGGCCGGGTGCCCGCCCAGAGAAAAGGGTAGAGGGCTTGATCCTGTATTGTGAATGCGATGCTCCTGGATAATACTGCGCCCTTTTAGGCGGTAGCAGAGTTCGAACTCAAAATCGAAAGGATAAATCGCCCTGGTGCGTTCATTGGGCTTAAGAGCGCAGCGAATGTAATCCGGACCAGTGCTGAAGCTTAAGTCTTCGGCATGCCGGATCATACCGTGTTTGGGTAGGCGGTAGCTTTTGCCCGCATAGCGGTAGCTGCCGCCCTTTAAGCCACCAATGATCGGGAATAGAACAGGAGCATGGCTGCCCCAAATATTAGGGGCCGCTTGCCACATATATTCCAGACCAGACTGCCTATCAATAATATTGCAGAGTTCTGCTCCCTGATGCCGTACGCGGATTTGAAGCTGATCGTTTTGGAGGCTGTAGTGAGACATGAAAAGTGAAGCTTACAAGGCCCTCACAAAAACATTACGAAAGCGGACGAACTCCCCGTGGTCCTGCAGCCCTAAATGGCCACTTTCGGCCTGGGCGTACGCTGCGCCCTCAAAGCCTTTAAACTTACTGGCTTCGTATTGGGCTGTCCACTCGGGGCTGCCTAGTTCGTATTCTACGGTCATTTCGCCGTTGAGGAAATGCTGAATGGTATTGCCACGCTTGACGATTTTAGCCGTGTTCCATTCTCCGATGGGCTTGGGTGATGCCCCAGTAGGCGGCTCTAGATCGTAATTGGCCGAAGTGAAGTGGATGGGCTTTTCATCGTGTTCTTCTGCCCACCATCCGTCGTCGAGGAGCTGATATTCGGGAGCATTGAAGTAGATGGGCATGCCTTCTACTTCTTTGACGAGGTAAAAAATACCGCTGTTGCCTCCTTCAATCAGTTGATATTCTAGCTGGAATTCGAAGTCGGTGTATTGGGCACGGGTAATCAGATCTCCCCCATGGCCCTCAGCTGGACTAAACTGAATTTCCCCATCGGTTACGGCCCAGCCCGGTGCAACTTCTTCCATATTGTAACCTCGCCAGGCGCTTAGGTCGCTATCCGAGCTGAGCGCAGTCCAACCGTCATTGGTCATTTTTTGGGTGAATGATATTTCAGCCGTAGGCGCATCCGTGGATGCTTCGGTACTCGCCTCTTCAGATGCTGAACTCGTGTCGGTGGGATCTGTACTTCCGCAGGTCTGAAGGAATAAGCAGATCAAAAGTAGCGTAAAGAGCTTGTGCATCTGGTAGTAGTTTTGCACCAAGATAGCTAATGGATTGTACTATTACCATAACATCTGGGACTTGGGCTTCGTTGTAGCTGCCCGAGAGCAAACAAACTAGGATATGATATTCAGAATCTTGCAAGTAAGTCTGACTGCGGTGGTATTGCTTTGGATAGCCAAGGAGGGCTACGCCTGGCAGCAAGCCCTCGAACAGCCTTCTGAACAGGCGATATCCTCTGAACAATCGGGAGAATTAGAGGCAGCACCTCAGGAAGAGGGCAAGTACGCTGTTAATGCCCCTAGCAATAACCCTACTAGCCAGGTAGAAAACACCGGCTTACAATTAGTTTTTCCGGTAGAGCAGCATGATTTGTCTCACGTCATTTCTGCCTACGGCGATCCGCGCGGTAACCGACTCCACCAGGGCATCGATATCAAAGCGGAGCGAGGCACACCCATCGTAGCCGTTACTAGTGGCTTTATCGAGCGGGTCAAAGAAGGAGGCAATGGCGGCAAGCAAATCTATCTGCGGGGAGCGGACGGCCGCTTATTCTATTATGCCCATTTAGAAGATTGGGAAGTGGAAGAAATGGAAGCCGTCCAAGCCGGGCAATTAATCGGCTCAGTGGGCAATTCGGGCAATGCCAGCAATACCACACCCCATCTCCACTTTGAGGTTTTGCTTGGCCAGGATCGCGATGCCGTAGATCCTACACCCTATTTTTCTCCTAATTCTTAAGCTGATATAGAGGTGCTGGTCGAAGGAAGCTTGCTTTTTGTCGATAGCTATTCGGCTTACTCGCACATTCTCTAGCCTGACCGCGTTTATGGCTTGTTGGATTGTCGTACTTTTGCGACACTGCATTAACTGGTTGCGGGCCAACTGAGCCGGCACTTTAAAACATAACCCTATGCGTTTAATTAACGGATTACTTACACTGGCCCTGGCCATTAGTCTTTTCTCTTGCGGTAGCTCCGGCGAAGAGTTTTTTCTCAACCCAGATGGTAGTGGTCGGGTAGTTGCTAATACGGATTTGAGTAGCATGTGGGGCCTGATGCAAATGGGCCTCCAGGCGGAGTTAGGCAAAGATGAAGATCGAGATCCTGCCGCGCAGCAAATGCTCGAAATGCTGACCGCTGAAAATTTCGATACGACCTTCTCTTTTGTTGATTTCATGAGCAATATCGCAGAAGCCCAAGGCGGAGCTCCCGTTGGTATTGGCGATCTCCTACAACAACTGGAGTCCAATCCTGATATGACGGAGGAGCAACGGGAATCCCTAATTCCACTCGCCAATGTTCTGGCAACTACGGAAATGCGTCTTTTCGGTGAAAAGGCTAGTAATAACTATGGTCTGGCCTCTACCCAGTTTTTTACGAATTTGGAAGAGATGGTGCCTTTAGCTGAAGGCTTCGGTGGTCTGGGAGCCATGGCCGGGGAAACCGGTGACCCGGAAGCTGAAATGGGGTTGAACATGATGGGCAATATGATGGGTGAATCTACTACCTATCGTCTTGAAGGAAATATGCTCTACGTAAGCCGCCCACCGGCCCCGGAGACGGATGAGGATATGGACCCTCAAATGGCCATGGCCATGCAAATGTTTGGGGGCGATAGCGAAGACTTTGTCTTGACCCTTCACTTACCGGGAAAAATTAAGAAAGTAAGCCGCGAAGCTGAAATCGACAAAAAAGCTGGACTAGTTACGGTTACCATTCCGGCGGCAGAGGTCGAAAATGGCTTTGACTTCAACGTTAAGTTTAAGCCGCGTCGGCGCTAAATTAACTTTCGGTGACTCCTGACTCCCTCAAGTCAGGAGTCACCCCATTTTTGATAACACCTCTAACTCCATTACTATGAAACGTCTGATTAACGGACTACTTACCCTATTCATAGCGTTCATGTTCTGTGGATGCAATAGCTCCGCCGAAACCTTTCACCTGGAAGCTAATGGCCGTGGTCGAATTGAGTCATTAAAAGATCTAAGCAATAGTTGGCCAATGTTGCAAATGACCTTTATGTCGCAAATGCAACAGCTCGAAAATGAGGATCCAGCTCCCAGCTTCCTGCTAGACTTGTTTGCTCAAAGCAGTTTCGATACTACCGTCTCTTTTGTTGAAGTTTTCAGTGCCCTTGGCGTCGCTAGCGGCGAAGAACCTATAGATGCAATGGGATTCATCGATAAGTTCTCGGGTGATCCTGAAACGGAAGGAGCATCCGCAGAGGTCAATAATACTTTATTAGGTTTACTGGTAAGTACTGATCTGCGTTTCCAGGGCGATTCGGAAAGTAGTACTTATAGTATGACTTCGATCCAATATTTCAGCGATTTGGAGGAACTGGCAGCTCTTGAACAAGATTTGAATAATATCTCGGAAATGGAACTGGATACCTCTATTGAAGATGTTGCAATGATGACGGATGTCGTCAGTGGGGTATTAGGAGGGTCGCCAATCTATCGCTTAGAAGGTGATATTCTGTACGTTAGTCGCCCACCACAAGCAGAGCTAGATGCGGGGATGGGGCCGGACGCGGTCATGGCTATGCAGGCGATGAGCGGAGCTACTCAAGATTATAGCCTTAACCTACAACTTCCGGGGCGCATCAAAAGCGTAAGTCGTGATGCTGAGATAAATAAACGAGCGGGTACCGTCGAGGTAACCATCCCTGCGGCGGAAGTAGAAAACGGCTTCGCTTTTGAAGTGATATTCAAAGCCCGCCGCTGACCTTAAGCTTAGTGGGTTGATTATTTATTGATCGTTCTCAAGCCTCGTTTTACAATATAGGCAGTGGCCTTACTGTCGGATGCTTGTTGCCAATGTTGGCAAAGGTTGATGACCCAATCGGGGCTACTCTTACTGGCATCATTCAGCCAGTTGGCTACGGCATTTTGTACGTAGCGGGCCGGATCGGCTTTAAGTGGTTCTAAGATCGGCAACCCCAAGGCGGGCTCTTCCTTGAGTCGCTGAAGGTGGGTGGTCCACACGCCAATGGGACGGGTAGCTTCTACGGCAAAACGACGTATATTTTCATCAGCATTCACTACTAGTGGTGCCAGTAAGCGGATACCGTCCTCTAATTGTTCGCCGACGAGATGAGGTTTGAGGGCAAAGAAGGCCAGCTCCCGACAACCGAAATGCGCATCAGCAGCCAGTGGCAAGAGCTTGTTGATTAAGACTTTAAGAGAGAGGGATTGACCACTGACTAGCGGCCCATACCAGCAGCGTACGCTATCGGAGGGATGAGCCAATAAATAAGCTTCCAGATCTGCCAATTCTGCTTGATCATTGGATAATTCCAGGAGTTTTTGACCAATGGCGTTAGTGATTTTTAGCGTACTGGGTTTTTTCAGGCCGAGCACAACTGCCTCCAATTGCCCTATGCGACTCAGCCATTGTTTGGGCAGGCAGTGTTGCAGCAGGCTAAGTTGATCCACGGCGAGCCATTCCGTTAGATTCTTAGTTTCTAACTGCCCTCGATTAAGGTACTCTAGTACCTGGAGATCTATTTCACTTACTTTTCGAGCTCCTTTTCGAGCCAAAATTTCGTTGGGAATGCTCATGTACCCAAAAGTAGGGGCTGACAAGGAAAAGTGTTTACTCCGCCAAAAGCTTCTTTAAATCCTCCAGCTTTTGATCACCATTCGTTACCGTTTGCAGCAATTCGCGGGCTGCTGCTACCTCTCCTTGCTTGAGCAACATTAGGGCTCGATAGAAGGGTACTTCATTACGCAGCAAGCTAGTACTTGCATCGAGCTGCCGTAGGGCAATCTCTGCTTCATCGTACGCTCCTAGTTCGATACTAGCGGCTGCGTAGGCCAGGAGTAATTCACTGTCGAGCCCATACTCCTCCAGGTAGCGATCCATGAGTGGGCGAGCGGTGCTCAGCTCGCCAGCATTATAGGCGGTGACGGCTGCTTGATACAGGGAATCTGCGGGATCAAGTTCTCCACGTATGCTATTGTCGATCCGGGGTAATACCATTTGATCGGCGTAGAGGCTGGGCCCGTCCACCGTTGCTGACCCTCTGCTCAGCCACCAGCCCGCAAATAGTAACAGGCTGATTGCTGCTGCGATGCTCAGATAACGTCTTATGGGGCGGATGCTGGCCGTTGGGGCGGCTTCCGGTTCGGACTCAGCATCGGCCCCTTGCCAAAAATCTGCGGCTACGGCATCCAGGTCACTGGGTAAAACGCCGCCCTTGGCTCGGTAGTCGAGGTAATTATCCTGCTGTTGATATTGTCTGAGTGAGCGAGCAAAATCCAGGTCTTCGCTCAGTCTACTTTCGACTTTTTGTACTTCCGCAGGTGTCAGTGCTCCGCTAAGGTAGCGGTCAATTAATTGTAAATCTGCTTCATTCATAGCAGTTGTTGTTGACATATACCCTTTGGATCGGCAGCTTGCATTAAGCCCCGCCATCGTTGTATACAGGCAAATTTTCTCCGGTCGAAGGTGTTGCGCGAGCTCATGCCTAACTGTTCGGCAATCTCGGTAGGGGAGAGGCCTTTTTTGAGGCGCAGCAGTAGCGCCTGGCAGGTTTCGCTGAGTTGGTTGAAGCACTGGTCCAGCAGCCGAAAGCAGCGGCCGTTCAGCTCGCCTTCCTCCAGCCCCAGATCGGGTCCTTCACTAGGAGATGTCAAAATGCCGTCTAAACTTACCTCCGCTCGCCGATTATTTTGCCGGAGCCTGCTTAACCACATCCGATGACATACCCCCCGCAGGAAAGCACCTACCGGAGCCGTTAGTATAAAATCAGGGTCCGTGGCCTTCTCGATAAGCACAATCATCGCTTCCTGGAAAATGTCACGAGCCGTTGATAAGTCCGCTCCCTTAGATCGCAGCGCAGCTGTAATGTCAGGAGCTACCTCCCGATAAATGTCTCTAAGCGGTGCTTGATTACCGGCCTTTAAACCAGCTTCAATAATGCGTTGATGGTCTGGGTGAGCCTTTGAAGAAGTCATAGTTGAAAACTTGCTCCCAAGTTGGTGAAAAAAAGTAAAAGTACCTAGAGGAGTAGGGAATCCTGCTTTCTAACCGTGGTATTTGGAAAAAGGGCTGGACCTGCGGAAGTGAAAATTAAGGGATTCAGCCGGGAGGTGTAAGATGAGGTGTGGATAGTATTTTTGTCGATGAATAGATAGTTGTACCTAATATGAAAATGAGGTTTGCCATACCACTAGTACTGACTCTAGCCATTGGTTTGAGCTCGTGTGGTGACCACAAGAAAACTGTTGTTGTGTTAAAGCAGTCCTATGGAGAATCTGAAGTCATCTATCGTACACCAATTGCTGACTTCTATTTTGAAAAAACTGAACTTATGAAATTTTGTGAGAAGGAAAATAATGGGGAAGCTAACGACTTCACCTACCCTCAG
>JBCCDS010000006.1:0-128313 GCA_039030655.1 Bacteroidota bacterium
ATCAAAAATCTGAAACTTTAACGTTTAAACTTGTAATTTCACTCTCGGTTAATGCCTTTTTCATTTTCAGGAAACCTCTAATTTATGCGTCCCTGATATAGATTGACTGCCATTATCCTATTTTTGTAATGGCAAAATCTCCTAAATTAGTACAGAAACGTCGCCGTTATGCGGAGGCATTCAAGAAATCCATTGTTCAAGACTTTGAGAGTGGCCGCTACAGCGTGCACCAACTGGCCAGGCTCCATGGCATCTGTTTCCAAACTATCTACAACTGGATTTACAAGTTCAGTCGTACTAACCAAAAAGTTTGTCTTAAACCAAAATACGTTGACACCAAAAATTTGGAAATGTCAACAAAAAAACGTCAAATACGCACAAAACGTCGCTATTCAGAGGGCTTTCGCCGGGCTCGTGTCAAAGATTTTGAAGATGGCATCTTCAGCGTACACCAAATGGCTCGTCTATATGACGTATCTTTTCAAACCCTCTATAAGTGGATCGAGAAGTACGCTAGTGTTCCTCGTCGCAAAGCCATGATCGTGGAAGTGCCCAATAGTCAAACGCAGAAAGTCAAGCAACTAGAGCAGCAACTAGCTGAGGCGCAACGCCTGATCGGTCGTCTTCAAATCAAGAACGATCATCTGGAAACCCAATTGGAGTTGGCTCTAGATGAAAAGGATGCTGCGTCAAAAAAAGGATCTGCTTCGAAGCCCTCCACCGGCTCTTCGAAGCCTACCAAATCCGAGGAGTGATGATCCCTAAACAAGCCATTTATGCTGCGCTGGGTTTTAGTCGTCAGCAATATCATCAGTACCAACAGCGCCGCTTGCACTACCAACAGCTCTATGACGAAGCTGAGCGAGCTTTACTACTAGCCCGGTGCTGATCATCCACGTCTGGGCTTGACCAAGGCCTGGTATCAACTTAGGCCACTGATTGGTCGTGCACGATTCATTCGAGAAATGACCCGCCGTGGCCATGCTTTACGAGCTAAACGTAGTTATCAACGCACTACACGCAGTGGTTCTTATCGCTTTCCAAACCTGATTAAGGGGCTGGTGATCAATGATATAAATCTAGTTTGGCAATCGGATACCACCTACTTTAGAATCGCAGACCGCTTCTTTTATCTGACTTTTATCGTCGACTTATACAGTCGTAGAATAGTTGGCCACTGCGTCAGCCATAGCTTGAGTGCTCAAGCTAATTTAGCTGCCCTCAAGATGGCTATTGGTCAACGAAGAGAGTACTCACTGCAAGGGCTGATCTTTCATTCAGACGGCGGGACGCAGTATCGCTTCGGCCCCTTTGTAGAGCTACTCAGAAGTCATGCTATATCCAGCAGCATGTGTGAGCTAGCACTGGATAATGCTTATGCCGAAAGATTAAATGGAATCGTCAAAAACGAATACCTCTACGACCAAGGACCACGAAACCTGAAGCACTTAGCCCAACTAACGGCAAAGGCGGTAGACAACTACAATGATCAGAGAATCCATTACGGCTTACCAGAAAAAGTCAGCCCTCGCCAATTTGAACAACACATCAACCAAGACCCACAAAACTGGAGATACTGGCTACACATCAAGGATGGACAAGCAGCAAGGCAAGTGGAAAATATTGGCGCGGGCCAAATGCTGAACACCTCCGGGATGTGGGCTCCTAAGGGAGTTGCTCAGATTTTGCCCGCTAACGTTATCTTACATCAACCAATGGTCAATCCTCAGCTGGTGCTTGAACTTGAATAATCTAATAACCTGTCAACGCTATTTGGTTAGGCACAGTTGTCGTCTATCAATTATCGTTTATCGAATATCCAACCAGCATGTATCCATTTCTTAACGCTGCGGTAGGTTCACCAAATTTGACGGCTATCAACTACCGCATCGAGGCAAAACTCAGTGAGCTAAGCGGACGGGGCTACGACTAAGGTGCAAGGGGATCCCTGAAATACTTCCCTAGCTTATTCCTGTCGGATTTAACAAGCTTCCAAGCACGAGAATCAAACCCAGAAACACAATAATACCTGCCAAAATGATCTTCAACTTACTGTTATGTCTAACATTCTCCGGATATCTGGGTATCATAAGTTTAAGTCCTTACAAAAACTGATCAAACCCAATCACTAATAGCTCTTAAACGAAGCAAGAAGTATTAGGGTAAGGTTCGATCAGTCTGTTATTATCCACTTTCCTTTTTAAGTGCTACAGCCTTATCTAAAAAGAAAAACGCACCACCCCTTTCACGAAGAAAGGAATACCGGGCGTAAAGTGAATCTCTTCCACCGACTCTTCTTCATTACGCAAACGCGATTCGGTAGCAAACTGGGTTTCATTCCAGTCGGTATCCAGCAGGTTTTCTACGACTACGCCCAAATTCAAGCGACCAATTTGATAATTGGCGTTGGCATCGATCACCAAATAGCCTTCGGCTACGATGCTGTTGTCTTCATTAGCCGGGCGGTCGCGTAGGTAACGGTAGTTAACGCCCGCTGTGAAGCGATCAGTAATGGCGTTCAAGCCACCAGTCGTCGTTAGATCAGGTGCCAGGGGGATAAAGTTTTGTCCATCCGGGTCATTGACGGAGCGGGCCAGGGCGTAATTCACATCCAGAGTACCGAACAACCAATCGTTCAACTGGAAACGCGCACCAACGTCAAAGCCTAAGCGGCGAGTCTCCCCGCTTGGTTCTACAATTCCCGCATCCCCCACGTAGACAAACTCCTGCTCCAGGAATAGATACCACAGTGCCGCATTGATGAACAAACGCGGTGCCGGACGGAATACGGCGCCCAAATCAGCGGAATAGGCAGCCGGTAGGATTTCCTCCGCACTACGGTCCAGTACCACCCGCGTATCGTTAGAGTGGAAGCCAATGCCGGTTTTTAGGTACAGCTGCAGCTCACTGTTGGCGTTGTAAAAGAAGTTCAGCTTGGGGCTAATGGCATTTTGGGTTTGCTCCTGCCGATCGTAGAGTGTCTGTAGGCGATCGACGTAGTTGAAGGTGAAGCGATCAAAACGCAGGCCTGGGTTAATGGTAAACGCCCCAATTTCGTATTCTACATTGGCGTAAGCGAAGAGATTGGTTTCGTCAATATCACCAAACTGAATCTGCTCCAGGGTTTCGCGGCGGTTCCTCGTCCGGGACAGCTCGTTATTGTCAATATTATCGTAGCGGAAACCGACGCCGGCCTGGATAGTTCCTTCCGAATTATCGCCGAAAAAAGAGTGGTTCCACTCCGTATTGAAGCCGTAGATCTCCCGCTCCTCAAACTGACGGATCTGGTCCCCATTTTCTGGATCTTCCAAAAAGAAGGTGAAGTTGCTAAACAATTCAAAATCGTAAGCAGAGAAGTAGGCATTGGTCTTCACGTAGGAATTAGAAGACAACACCTTGCTGTATTCTGCCGAAATATTCGTCCGACCAGTGAAGCCACCTTCGGTATCATCAATGGCACCGAAGCGACCGATCAGTCCGGCATCAACAGCCCGTTGAGGGATTTGACCGGAGGCGTCCCACTTACTTTCGAAGTGCGTGGCCAATAAAGACAACTGCCCTTGATTCTCCAGCTGGGTAGTCAGCTTGGCCATCAAGTTCAAACGGTTGAAATGCTGAGAAGACTCAAAGGGACCGTCAGTCTGGATATATTCCGTACCGATGTAAGCACTGGTCTTATCCGTGTCGACCAGATCAAAAAGCCCTACGGTCCGGAAGGTGTTGAACTGTCCTACTTCCGTCTGGAACATGGAACTCTGAAGTCGATCTTGCAAACGGAAATCTACGTAGCCGGCCGTGTTGAAGTTGCCCTGATCGGCATAGTAAGATCCTTTACCAAAGTCTACGCTCTGGATAGCTTCCGGGATAATGAAGTGCAAATCAGCGTAACCCTGTCCGTGCGCGTGTGATACCATATTGATCGGCATCCCATCTACTGATATGGTAATATCCGTACCGTGATCAATATCGAAGCCCCGCAGGAAAATCTGCTCGGCCTTGCCACCACCCGCATGCTGACCAATGATCAGCCCCGGTACGGTGCGCAGTACTTCCTGCGCCGAGTTGACCGGATTGACGCTTACGTCGATATCCGTTACTGTACTCAAGGCACGAATATTCGGCTGCACGACCACTTGATCCAGTTGAAAGGGTGTCTCTTCCAGGCGGATCAATAATTTATAGTTCAGGTCTTCAATCACCACCACTCGGGTTTTGAAGCCTAGATAGGAAATTTGGAGGCTGTCGCCTACCGTGACATCACGGATCTCAAAGTCTCCCAATTCATTGGAATGGGCGTGGTGATCGGAGTTTAGGTGTATGACGTAGGCACCTAGAATAGGAGTACGATCTTCGGCTAGTACGCGGCCGGTGATGTCTTGGGCCAAGAGGGAAAATACAGGTAATAACAAAAACGTCAGGATTATTCCGCAACGCTTCATTAAATAATGGTTTAATGAGGTCATTGAATTGGGTATCATTGGTGGATAATATTAGTTTATAATGCTTTTTGAAGGTAGGACAAAGTTGGGCGACAAGCCGCTTTCATTAAGATTAAGTTGTATGCTTTCCGACCAAAATTTGTCCATTTAAATTTTACGCTTAGCCGCCCAAAAAGCGGATTTTTTTTGATTTATAGCGTGCACTAGCTGTCCATTTCCTCCAGCAGTTGCCGTAGGAGTGATTCTATATAAGTAGCCTGAGCAGCAATGGTAGGGTGATCGAAAACAACCGTAAGAGGAATCTCTAGCTCCAGGGTTTCACTGATGCGCGCCGACAGACGGATCGCCGTCAGTGAATGCCCCCCGAGGTCCAGGAATTTATCCTCTACACTAATTTTATCTAAGGAGAGTACTTCTTGCCAAATGCCAGCTAACATCTCCTCAATATCCGTGCTTGGAGCAATATAGCTAGCCGCTTCTGGGCTATTCACCATTTTCATTTCGCGCAGGGCCTTCCGGTTGATTTTTCCATTAGCCGTTAGCGGCATATCCGCTACTTCTACGAAATGCGTAGGAATCATATAAGCGGGCAAACGCTTTGCCAGGTAATCACGTAATTTTTGCACTGAAGTACTTTGCCCAGTCGTATAGAAAGCCACCAATTGCTGACGTTCTTCGGCTGTAGGCTCCGTATAGCCGATTTCCTCCATAATCCGCTTAACTTCTTGCTTGTCTACCTCCTCATTAATTTCTTCCAAGGCGGCTTCTCGCTCTTTATGACCTATCCGCACATCCCAACTGTAAGGGAAAGCGTAGTTATTGTAGCCTTTTTCCTGCTTATGTACGTAGATCCCCACCTGATTAATCAGGCAATTGGTAGAACGCCCGGTGTCCGTGGGCCGCGCCCAGGGTAGGCGCTGATCCAGATAGGTCAGCATCTCGTCTAGCGTGGCATCACAGTAACGGTAAAAGTCCACAAACTGGACTTTTTCAAAGACCTCATCAGTCTCAAACATGGAAACATCCAGATGCTGCTGCACCGCATCATCGGCTCGGTGATAAAGTTTCCGGGCTTCCAAAATGACGGCATCAATGTCTTTGCCGGCCGCCTTACCTTCCCAGAAAAGTTCTTCCGTTAGACGCGTTTCAAAAAATTGTCCGCGAGAAAGTCCCGTAACGATAAAGGGTATATTTTTCTCCAGCGCTATTTGCGTACTCAGGGTGTAAATCGTCTTAAAGCAACCATTACAAACGTTACAGTGCCGCTGTAGACTATCCACAAAAATGGCATCCATTGCTGGCGTACTGCCCACTACACAGTCCACTCCCAGCTCTTCCGTCACTCGTTTTACGTTAGCTAGCGCCTGCTCGGAGATATAACCATTATCCAGGGTAAAAGCCAGTACTTTTAGTCCCAGTTCCACCAACTGCCCCAGCGCATAGGTGCTGTCCTTGCCGCCACTGAGCAGCATCATACAGTCGTAATCTCCCTTAGTTTCCGGAGCGGGGCCGTGCAGCAAAGCGCGTAAATCTTCCATATTGCGGAAGTAATCCCGCGTCTTAGCTTCATACTCGGCAAAGCCTCGACACAACTGACAGACACCTTCTTCATCAAATTCAGCGCTGGGGTAATTGGAAGGCAGCCCGCAATTGGTACAGTAGTGGTCGGCCAATGCAAAGCCATCCGCACGGCCATCCAGCAATTCTACCGCCACCTGATTAAGCTCCGCTTGTTCTTCCAGACTAGCCTCCACTTCGTTTAGCTCAATGCGGAAACCACGGAGTTTCACCTGGCGATCTTCCCGCCCCAGAAAGGCCAGACTACCATCTAACTGCTGCCGCACCACGTCCCCCGTTCGGTACAACTTTTGCCCGGTCTGCCAGGGGTTATCGACAAAGCGTTCCGCCGTTTCCTGGGCTAAGGCCCAGTAGCCTTGCGCCAGCCCCCGACCACTCAAGTACAATTCCCCGTCTACCCCAACCGGTAAGGGGTTACCTCCTCGGTCCAGGACGTAAGCCCCCATATTAGCAATAGGGCGACCAATAGGCACCGAAGCTCCTAAGTCTCGTTGCCGATCGAAGCGGTGAACGATACAGCCCACCGTGGCCTCCGTCGGGCCGTATTCGTTGTAGATCGCTACCTCCGCTGGCAACTGGTCACTGACCGCCTGGGCTAATTCCAGGCTAAAGTTTTCTCCCCCAACGATCATCGTTTTGATTTTGCACTTCCGCAGGTCCTTCCCTTTGACCAGAGCCAAGTGCGAGGGGGTCAACTTGATGACCTCTACCCGGTTTTCTCCTAAGACGCTAAACAGCGACAAGTCCGGCAAGCCCGGTAGAGGCTCTTCGTAGATCCGCAGCTCCCCTCCGTGACACAAGGGGACAAAAAGAGAAGTCACCGTTAAATCAAAACCGACCGTGGTAAAGAAAGGGAATACTGCTTTTGGCCTGGGCAGGTAGGTCTGTCCGGCCCACTGTACATAGTTGGCCAGTGCCGCCCGACTGATCACTACTCCCTTAGGCTCTCCAGTCGAACCGGAGGTGTAGAGTAAATAAGCAGGGGTAGCGGGATCAAACTCCAGCTGGAGTTGCTCCGTCGATTGCTGCCCGATCATAGCGGCATCCGTATCCAACTCGATCCTGGTCAATGCGAGTTCGCCCAGCGTTTCGTTCAGCTGTGCCTCGGTCAGCAAAAGACGAGCTTGGCTGGATGAAATAATTTTTTTGGCGCGCTCATACGGACTGTCAGCGGCTATAGGCACATAGGTCGCCCCTGCTTTCAATACGGCCCAGATCGCAATCAGCAAATTCGGGTGCCGGCGATGATAAATGGCTACCCGATCTCCGGCTAGTACTCCACGCTCCTGCAAAAAACGAGCTAGTTGGTTCGTAGCAGCAGCAAATTCTCCATAAGTAAGTTGCTGGTCTCCCAGGCTAAGTGCAATAGCGTCAGCTTGCTGTTGCTCCTGTTTACTCAAAAGAGCAAGCACACTTTCAGTGGGGTATTCCACTTCAGGCCCATCGATCCTTCCATTAAGCTTTGGATCACCCAAAACTGCCGTAGCGATCGGCTGATCCGGATTAGGTAGAAAAGTATCCAGCAGGGACTCCAGCTGCAGCGGAATTTGTTCGCGCAAGGCAGCCGGGAAATACGCTTTATTCAAATCCAACTCTAGACGAACTCCTTCACCGGAAAAATCGAATACCTGTAAGCGCAAGGGATGCCCAGGATCATGATGGCCAGGGTGAAGCCACTCTACCCTTAAGGGCTGGTCATTGAAGCTGTTATATTTTGTATTGATATAGTTGAAAACCACCTTGCCGGCACGTACCAATTCAGCTTGAGTAACACCAGCTTGTGCGTGCTTCAAAAAAGCATTGAAATTATTCCGCACCGCTGAGTGTAGCTCAGCAAAAGTCATACCATCCCTTAGCTCAACGGATAAGGGCAATAGCTCAATAAATTGTCCCGGCGTATTCCTCAGTTTTGCTGTTGGCCGATTGTGTGCGGGCGTGAGGATGGCCAGCTTTGACTGCCCAGAAACCCGGTATAAATAGGCAAGGAGTAGGGTCGCAAAAAAATTGAACCTACTTAGGTCGGTCGTCCAGTGACGGAAACGTGGATCACTACACCAATCCGTCAGCTTATCCTGCTGCTCTTGGTCTAGGTCAATTGGTAGACGCTCCGAGGCCGTCTGATGCCCACCACTTGGTAAACCGAAAAGCGATGGCGGCTCACTAAGCCGCTCTACTTGCTCCCTCCAAAATGTCTGTTTGGCGTTACTTGCTGTATCGTCAACCATTTGACGCTCTTCCCTCAGAAAATCCTGAAAGAGTGGCAGTGGATCACTGTTAACCTCTTGTTGATTAGCCAATTCCTTGTACAGTACTTCCAGGCGCTGATAGATAACAGAGACCCCCCAGGCATCCATTACCAGGTGGTGCGGATTGAAGTACCAAACCCATTGTTGCGGACTCAGCTGGATCAATACCGTGTCAAAACAGCAGTTAGTGACATCCAGGGGGACCTCCACCCGATCTCCGAGCCAGGTTTCGAGTTTGGATTGGGGGTATTTTTCCGCTGTCCAGTCTAACCGCTTTAATTGATAATCCGCAAATTCATTTAACTGTTGCTTCGGTTCTTCGCTTTCTAGTGAGAAGGTTGTCCGCAGGGCATCACTTTCCCGCAATACGTGCTCAAAAGCTCGACTAAAACGCCCAGCGTCAATTTCTTGATTAAAATAAAAACAAAGTGGGCTACTGTATAGAGGATGCTCTGGATATAGCTGTTGGCCTATCCAAATCATTTTTTGCCCCTGAGAAAGCGCGATCGAATTACTCATTACTACACCGCTTGCTGTTGCTGAATAAACTGGGTCAGCGCCGTAACCGTTGCAAAATGCTCGATGGTCATATCCGCAGGATTTACTTTAATGGAGAACTCACGCTCTATAAATTCGATGAGTCGAAATATATCCATCGAACCGATCAGGCCACTCCCCAGTAAGTCCTCATCTGCGTCGAGCTCGAAGGAAGGCCCCTCCCCTAGTATCTCCAGGCGAATAAAATCAATAATGCGGTCTTCCATAGTAGATATTTCTATTTTCATGCCAGCAGGGTTTGCAGACTCCGGCGGTCAATTTTTCCGGCATCCGTACGAGGTAAAGCCTGCACAAAACGTATTTCAGCCGGAATCGAATAAGCAGGTAAGTGCAGGGCCATGCCTTGTTTAATGGCCGGAGGCTCCAGCGACTGATCAGACACAACCAAGGCATGGATTAACAAACCTTCTGGGCCATTCTTGATTGGATAAACCGCCGCTTCTAGCACTCCGGGCTGTGCGTTCAGGATACTTTCCACTTCTTCTAGTTCTACCCGGTAGCCACGGGTTTTTATTTGGCGGTCCTTGCGTCCCATAAAGAGCAATACATCCCGAGAGCGTGGGATCTCCGCTACGCTTCGACCTGCGGAAGTACAAACTAAATCCCCGGTACGATAAAAGATTTGTACCGGACCTCCCGACTTTCGATGCTGGAAAAATGAACGCTCGGTCCGCTCTGGATCCCGCCAATAACCAAGCATCCGCGTTGAGGAGCGTACCAATAACTCCCCGACTTCCCCAGCCGTCACCGGTTCATCTGCCGCATCGAGAATTAGGATTTCGGTATCGTCCCAAACTTCACCCAGCGGAATTGGTGCTTCCGGAGAAGGCGGCTCGTCAATATGGTAAAAAGTACATTGATTGACCTCAGCCGGGCCGTAAACGTTACTGAATATGGCATTAGGCATATGCGCCATGAGCTGGACCAATTGGTGGGGCGAAAAGGCCTCTCCTCCGAATTTCACCCACCGAAGGGCCGATAAGTCGTGCTTGGCCAAAGCCCCCGATTGAATCATCTGCGTCATGACTAGCGGAACAGAATACCAGATCGTCATCTTTTCCTGTTCGATCAGTTGCAGAAGGCTCACGGGGAACTTCGTGTGCGCATCCGATACGATAATGGTAGTTGCCCCCGCCAACATACTGGAGAAATAGCCGAACGTACATTGATCGAAATGCAGGGCACAAAAATTACCGATCACATCGGTGGCCTTCACCCCATAGAGATCAACCGATAGACGCGCATACGCCAGGCCAGAGCGGTGGCTGTGCATAATGCCCTTAGGCTGTCCGGTCGAGCCGGAGCTAAAGATGATGTAGGCCAGGTCATCACTTAGAATACGCACCTCTGGGGTGCTATCAGTCATTGATTGAATAGCGGCCCAGGGCAGCTTGCGCCCCGTCCAGGCAGCCTCGCCTCCAATGACTAATTGCAAAGGGCCTGGATTTGTCAACAAATCCGGTAATCGCCGCCTTTGGCTTTTGTTCGTCAAGAGTATCTTGATGGTACAATTATCCAGCAAGTACTGCGTACGAGCTACTGGTTGCGCGGGATCCAAGGGAACAAAGGCTGCTCCGGCCTTCAGTATCCCATAAACGGCTACGGCGGTCTCTAGGCAGCGATTCAGATAGATGCCGACCCGGTCTCCACGTTCCACACCTTCCGCTCGGAGTAGGTTGGCAAGTTGGTTACTTTGACGGGCGAGCTCGGCATAAGTAAGCGCCTGATTTCCGAAGCGAAAAGCCAACTGATCCGGGCTTTGTGCGGCCGTATCATCGACCAGGTGAGTAAGTAGGTATGCCATAATTAAGCGCCTAGAGTCCGGAAAATTTTGCGATTATGTTGCGTTGGATATCCGAGGTGCCTGCATATAGAATACCGCCTACGGCATCTCGCAGATCTCGTTCGACGCCATAATCCGGCAAATAGCCGTTGCCGCCATAAATGCGGATTGCATCCATACTGGAGTCCACGAAATGTTCACTTAGTAATAATTTGAGCATACTGGCCTCCAGCATAGCTGGCTGATCCTGTTGCTTGAGCCACACCAGCTTGTAGAGTAATAAGCGAGCAGTTTCCAGTCGGACTTTCATCTCGGCAATCCGATTAGATACCGACTGAAACTGGCTAATTGACTGACCATATTGTTTACGCTGTTTGGCAAAGGCAATCGCCTCTTCCAACTGGCGCTCCATGGCCCCTAAATGGCTAGACAGAATACCACAACGGTCGTATTCGAGAGAGTGATTACAAATGCCGAAGCCAGCACCTACGCCGCCCAGCATATGGCTATTCGGGACGAAGCAATCCTCCATAAAGATTTCACCGAAAGGGTGAGTGCGCAGCCCCATTTTTTCCTGGTTATCACTCGTTGATAAGCCTTCCATGTCACGCTCCAAAAGGAAGCCGGTAATCCCGAAGCTGCCCATTGCTGGGCGAGCGTTAACGAATACAATGATCAGGTCAGCAAGCGGAGCCATCCCCACCAGACGTTTGTGCCCATTGAGAATAAAGCCGCCATCTACTTTTTCAGCCCGAGATTGCATTTTGTAGATATCCGAACCTGCTTCTGCCTCCGTCAGCGCATGAGCTGCCAACCATTCTCCACTTATCAATTTGGGTAAGTAACGGGCCTTTTGGGTTTCCGTAGCGTGATGCACCAGCGTCATTTGGATGGTCCACATCTGGGCATTTAAACCCAGGGCCAGTCCGTTATCCCGGCATCCGTAGCCAAAACCTTCCATAGCTAAGACCGCCTTAAAAATATCCACTTCATCATCAAATCCTCCATAAGCCTTCGGCGCTGCCAAGCGCAACAAGCCAAAATCGGCACACTTTTGCCAGGCCAATCGAGAAAAGGTAGATGTGCGTTCTCTGATTACAAGATCATCATCCAGTAATTCTTTGGCGAAGTCAACTACTTCTTGCCGATAGTCTAACAGTGGTTGTGGGATAGTGAAGTCCATAGCTACGATTACCCTTCCTGGGATTTTAGCGTTTCCAAAACGCGGAGTTCCAAGGGCTCTTTTTCCTGCATAAAGTCGTAGGGATTGGAAGCATCGCCACTCATATTTTCGATTTCAATCAGCTGTCCCATGCCTAGTTCTTTCCCCAGCTCCATAAAGAGGGCGAAGGTCAATTTATCCTGCAATGCCCAGCCAGTGGAATCGTAGACGGAGGTTTGATTTTTTACAAATTCGTACTTCCGCGGGTCCTGCACCAGCTGCACAATTTCCGCATCAATATCCTCTCGATCAAGTTGTTGGCATTCTCCTTCGATGACCGCCTGCGCTAAAAAATCAGGACACACAAAGCTCTTCTTTAAAAAGCGCTTGGGTACTTCAATTTTACCCGGAAAATCGGAACCAATCGCATTAATATGCAAGTGCGGTTGCGTGTGCAGGTCCTCAAAGAGCGGACCGGCACCTACGTCGATCGACGTGGCCGTTACCAAAATATCTACTTGTGCGACAACTTCCTCCAGCGAGGCAGGTATTACATCGATCTTTAAATTGAGCGGCGCGATGCGTTGGGCGAAAGAAGTAAGCGCCAGAGGATTAGTATCGTAGATGTACACCTCTTCCAGCGGAAAAATCCGGGAAAGGCCATGCAACTGCGTTACCGATTGAGCACCACAGCCCAGTAATCCTAGCCGAGTACTGCTGGCTTTTGCCATGTACTTAGCGGCAATAGCAGAAGCGGCTCCGGTACGTAAGGCGGTTGGCAGAACGCCATCCATAATGCCAATCAAATGGCCAGTTTGAGTATCGTAAGCTGAAATCGAGGAAATGATCGTAGGCAAGTCAAATTGCTGTGGATTATCCGGGTGATAGCCTACGACTTTGATGGTTACATCCTTACCGTGCTCATAGATTGGCATCCATTCAACGAGCCCCAAAGCTGGTTTTACGTAGTTAAACCCAGCACGGGCCGGTGTAGTGATCTGCTTTTGATCATAGGTCAACATGCTAGCCTCCAGTCGCTCTATGAGTAAGTCCATAATTCGGTCCAGGCTGTGTGCCCGGCTAATTTCCTGGATGTCTTCTCTGGATAAGACTAGGGTCTTTTTGTGAATGGATGGCATTAAATGGGTGTTTACTAACCGGATGATTGGGCGGGATTATGGAGTAAAGATCAAACTTAGCATTCAATACTTCTTCAATTGCTACATAGAAAGCAAGCTACTTCCTTTTCACAATTGAGCAAGAATTTTTGTTGTGGATTATAGTGTACATCTGGTGGACATCTGTCCTAATTCGCGCATTAAGTACCCTAGCCGACCAGATTTAGTCATTCTTCCAATTAGATTTGTACTATCCACCTAATATTGTTTATCGGTAAATACGATAGTAAGGCTACTAAGGGTTTTTCCATCCTAAAAAACTGCCCCGATAGTTCATGGCGGTAGCCTTCGGCCTCGACCAAGTCAAATTGATTTTTGCCGCTCTTCAAATCTTCCCAAAGAATTTGATCGTACATAAAGGAGAATGCTAAATACTGACCAAGTCAATCAATTCAACCGCGATGGCTACTTACTGCTGGAGCGTTACTTAAGTGAGCATAGCGTCCAGCTGTTAGTCGATGAGCTGCCGATTCTTTTCACACAAGATTCGGCGGAAGTATACAAACAGGAGAATAGTGAAGCTATTAGGACTGTTTTCGCTCCCGAAAAATTCAGCCCGATATATGAGCAGGCCACTCGACTTGCGTCCATTGTAGAACCGATCAAACAACTACTACAGGAAGAGGTTTATCTCTTTCAGTCCAAATTCAACACTAAAGTTGCCCTGGCCAGAGGTAGCTGGGATTGGCACCAGGACTTCACCTTTTGGCAGGACGATGGCATGCCCGCCGCCAGAGCCATTACTGCGGCTATTTACCTGCAGGAAGTCACGGAATTCAGCGGGGCGATGGTGGTCATCCCTGGTTCCCATCAGCTGGGCACGGTGGCCACGAGGTTGGAAAATCCGGATGGCGTCCACAGTGAAGATTTAAAATACGTGATTAGTCGGGCGGAAATTCAGCATGCTGCGGAGCAATGTGGTGGGATGCGATCTACTAAAGGTCCACAAGGCTCCGTCTTATTCTTTCATTCTAACCTTTTACACGCCTCAGCGCAGAACCTTCATCACCAAAACCGCGACTTATTGATGCTGACCTACAATCCGGTCAGCAACGCTTGTCGAATGGTGGCCACCCCCCGGCCGAGTTACATGGTAAAACGAGACAGTAGCGCGACTATTCCTACGAAAAAAATTTCCAAAACTGTTTAGACGGCCAATTGGTTTTTGGACACACCTTTATCGGTAGCGAAAATCCAAATCAACTGAAATTCGTTTCTTCACCGTTGTGGCAGCCAAAAGCTTAGAGTGAATAAACCTCATCATACTTGTATAAGCTTACTATCATCTTCAAATCAAGTGCTTTTTTAAGCATTCTTCACCCAGTATAACAATGCATTCGCAAATACAACGCACTCTACTAGGCATTGTAGCCTTATTGATGATTTCCATCCCGCTGTGGGCTCATAAACCTGATCAGAGCTATATCTACCTCGACGTTCTACAAGAGGAAGTAAACGGAACACTACAAGCCACCACCCAAGACTTGAGCACTGCTTTAGGAATTGAGATACCACGTGGTTTGACGGCTGATCAATTTGAGACCTACCGCAACCGCATTCAAAATTATTGGTTAGAGCGCATTCAGTTCGAAACGGAGGGGAAATCAATTCCAATCCAGTTTGAAGGGGTGAAATTTCTTGATTTGACCATTGGCTACTATATTTTATTGGACTTCACCATGCTTGGCCTGGAAAGCATTCCTGACGAATTACAAATCAGCTATGATGGTTTTTTTGACCAGCTTCCTTCTCATCAAGGCTTCGTCTTAATTCGAAATAACTGGAAGGCTGGCATTCACGACAATGAAGCATTACCGAGTCTGATATACGGCCGCTCTGAACCTGGCACACAAAGCCTAGACTTGGAAAAGGGAAGTATTTGGAAAGGTTTTGTAGCCATGATTAAAAGTGGCATGTGGCACATCTGGATAGGACTGGATCATATCCTTTTCTTATTAGCCTTAGTGCTACCTGCGGTATTGTATAGAAAAAAACCTGAAGATTGGAGTTTTGCTAACACCATGACGGCCAACAATTGGTATCCGGTAGGGAAATTCAAACCAGCCTTTATCTACATACTCAAAATCGTCACCCTATTCACCATTGCCCATTCAATTACTTTGAGTTTGGCCTCCTTTCAATTAGTAAGCTTGCCGAGCTGGCTGGTCGAATCCATCATTGCCTTATCCATTGCCCTTGCGGCATTTCATAACATCTACCCCTTTTTAAAACGAGAAGCTTTGGTCATTGCCTTTGGCTTCGGCCTGTTTCATGGGTTCGGCTTTGCCAGTGTACTTGGGGAAGTTGGTACCCAGGGTCAGTACCTTGGCTATACTATTCTGGGCTTCAATATTGGAGTTGAGCTTTGTCAAGTTATGATCATTGCCTTCATATTCCCAATTCTTTTTTTTCTTCGCAACACCAAAATCTATCGTCCACTTTTCATCTACGGATCGATATTTTTAATTCTGATCTCCTTAAACTGGTTCATTGAACGCGCATTTGACGTAGATCTCCTCTTCGACAATTACCTAGACAAAGCTTTTCGTAGAGCAAAAGGCTTGGTCGGACTGGGCTAGTTACTAAGAACTCCATTTAGTGAAAGACCAAACCATCCTTCAAAAATGGCTAGCTCGACAAAAAGAGCAAGCCGTTCCTACTTCAGCGCCTAAACGACCCGAGGCTGCATGGGCTCCTCTGTCCTATGGTCAACAACAAATGTGGTTGTTGCAGAAGCTGAACCCAGGCAATCCATTTTATAATTATGCGGAAATTTATCGGCTTGAGGGAATACTAATCGAGGAGCACTTGAAAGAGGCTTATCGCAAATTAGTTGCGCGCCATGAAATACTGCGCACCGTTTTCGTTGAATCAGCCGGAATCGCTCAACAACGGATTCTAAGCGAGGTCGAAACTGAAGTAGCAGTAGTGGACTATACTGGAAGTTTATCTTCTAAAGAGGAAAACTTGCAACAGTTTTACCTAAGTGAGGCTAGGCGTCCCTTCGATTTAGAAAGCGGCCCCCTAACTAGTTTATATATTATTAAGCTGTCACCAACTTCGTATCGGTTATTATTCTGTCTACACCATATCATCACCGATAAGTGGTCGATGCAAGTCCTTCGACGCGAACTTGCCTTCTACTATCGCCAACTCCTTGAAGAATCTCAGGAGGAATTACCTAATCTTCCATTTCAATACGGTGACTACTCCTACAAACAGCGGAATTCCTCTAATCAAGATCGTGAAGTAAACTATTGGAAAAACCAATTGGCGGATGCACCAGCTTATCTACCTTTAGCTACGGACCGACCTCCTCCCAAACGTCCCAGTTACCAAGGTCAATTTCAATCTCAGAAATTCTCAGTCACGCTATCGGGCAAGTTGCGTGATCTAGCCGCTAGCACGGAAAGCACATTGTTCCATATTCTATTAGCTGCCTACAAAATAGTCCTCTGGCAACGCTCTGGTCAAAACGACATCTTAGTTGGCACACCCGTTACTAACCGTAAGACTCCTGAACTAGAGCAGCTTATCGGATACTTTAATGATACCCTTGTCCTGCGGGATCAAATCGATCCTAATGCAACATTCATGGATTTTCTTTCCAAGGTGAAGGTGACAACTTTGGAGGCTTTTGATCACAAAGACATACCTTTTGAGGAGATTGTCCGCGAGCTTCAACCTCAACGCGAATCAGGGAGGAATCCGCTTTTTCAGCATATGCTTATTTATCATCGAGTACCGGAGAACCCAGACTTTGGCCCCGACTTAAGCCTAGACTATCAATCATTCGATGCGGGCGTAACCAAATTTGATCTTACCCTTTATGTATCTGATGTAGGAGACCACCTTTACAGTTTGATAGAATACGCCAAAGATCTTTTTGACCCGTCAACAATCGATCGTATTCAAAACCAGCTGATAAATGTATTGGAGGAGGCTACAGAACGACCCCAACGTAAGCTTCAGCAGTTTAGTCGAATTACTAAAGAGGAATTAGACAGCTTAATCCAGTTTGAGCGAGGACAGACTATTGAGGGGTCCGTACCATCCGTCGTTCACCACTTATTACGGATAGTAGAACGTCATCCCAATCGTATTGCGGTAAGTTTTGCGGACAAACAACTCTCTTATGCTGAGTTGAACCAACGGAGCGAAAATTTAGCCCAGCGATTGCTGCAATATGGTCTAGGACCAGGGCAACTAGTTGGTTTACATGCTAGCAGGTCGCTTGAATTAGTAGTTGGGATTTGGGGAATCCTCAAAGCTGGTGGTGCTTACGTTCCCTTAGCCCCTGAATATCCCGCCGACCGGCTTCAATACATGCTTGAAGATGCCAAGGTCAAGCTGATCGTAAGTGATCGTGAAAAGCCACCAACTTTCGCAGGCGATGTAAAAATCATCTCCGTAGATGGCCCAGCACCTACTCAGACTCAACGACTACCAGACATAGATCTTTCTCAGGGTGCTTATCTTATCTATACTTCCGGTAGTAGTGGGCCGCCTAAAGGAGTTTTAATTAGCCACAAGAACCTGGCCTATTCTACTGCTGCCCGACAGGCCTACTATTCAACTGCTCCTCATACCTTTCTACTACTCTCTCCATTTTCTTTTGACAGTTCCATTGCCGGCCTATTTTGGACTGCTTGCACGGGCTCAGAGCTAGTCATCAGCCCACAGCGGATTGAGCAAGATCTAGACCAACTGGCCAAGATTATCAACGAGCGCCAGGTATCGCACACCTTATTGTTACCAAGCTTATACGAGACCATCTTGGCTTTCGTCCCAACTGATCAAATTGGAAGTCTAGGGTCAGTAATTGTAGCAGGAGAAGCTTGTTCCCCCGATCTAATCCAGACGCATTTTAATAAACTACCCAATTGTAGTCTTTACAATGAGTATGGCCCTACCGAGGCAACGGTTTGGAGCTCAGTAGCCCAACTGCAGATAGCAAATACTGATGTTGTCCCCATTGGACGGCCTGCACCTGGTGTAGAACTAATCATATTAGATAAAAAAGGACGTCGCTGTCCTATCGGGATACCCGGTGAACTATATATCGGTGGGCCTGGTCTGGCCAATGAATACTGGCAGCGGCCTAAACTTAGCGCGGAAAAATTCATTCCTCACCCTTTTATAAAAGATAGTAAACTTTACCGTACAGGAGATCTAGTCAAATGGGATAACGAAGGGCAACTACTGTTTTTAGGAAGAAGGGATGAGCAGATAAAAATACGGGGGCACCGGGTTGAGCTAGGTGAAATTCAAGCTATGATTAGAACTTCCGCAGGTGTGCAGGATGCGGTAGTACTACAAAATGAGCAAAAACAGCTAGTCGCTTTTCTGACCGGAGAATTTGACGAAAAGGAGCTGCGCGTACTACTTCAGAAGCAATTGCCAAACTACATGGTTCCTACCTTTTTGGTCGGTGTTGCCGTTTTCCCTTTACTTCCGAATGGCAAACTGGATCGATCAACACTAATTGCACAAACAGTAGCAGAAAATGCCAATGCTACCCCCATTGAATTAGCTGAGCTGACGCTAACAGAATCCAAGCTCCATGCAATTTGGCAAGAAGTACTCGGTGTGCAGAGCTTCGGGATAGATGATAACTTTTTTGAAATAGGTGGCGATAGTATTCTTAGTATAAAAATACTAGCACGTGCTAGAGAAAAAGGCATCCATCTCACACCTACAGCAATTTTTGAGCATCAAACTATTGCCCGGCTAGCACTCTTCGCGGAAACAACAGAAGTAAGTCAACAGGACAAAAAGGAAGATAAATTTACCGTCGGAGATTTACTCCCTATCCAGCAATGGTTTTTCTCTGAGCATCAGCTTGCACCCCATTTCTGGAACCAGGCTAGTTACCTGCATCACCAGGAGAAGGGAGCTTTTAATTATTGGGAGACCTTAATCCCTGCGGTAGTAAAAAAGCATCCCATCCTTCAAGCTCGCTTTCGTAAATTAACTGAAGGCTGGCAACTAATGCTACCAGCAAAAAATCATAATTCCGGCTTTTTCAGAAAGATTGACCTGAGCACAGCTCACGCTAGCCAAGTAGAGGAGTTGGTAGAAAAACGACTGATCGAGCTACAGGCCAAGCGTCAGCTAGCAACTGATCCACTTTTTGAAGGAATTTACTTTTTCATGCCCCCAGAGATACCAGACCGTATCGTTTTATTGGCTCATCACCTGGTAATAGACGCAGTTTCCTGGTCTATACTTTGGGGAGACCTACAACTTGGGATGAGCCAACTTGAGGCTGGGAAAAGGCTAGATTTAGGTCCAGTGGAGCATACCTTTTTCAATTGGGCCACCCAACTAAATAACTGGGGAAACAGTAATAAATTTGATCAGGAACTGGCGTTTTGGCAAGCTCAGACCGATGTATCATTAGAGGATGGGTTTCAGCCCAATTTACCCTATGCTGAAAAAAATACCTCCACAACCATTTTACAGCTCGGAGCCGAAAGATCCTCAGCGCTAAACGGACTGGCTCATGAGGCTTACAATACTAATACCGAAGAAATTCTGATTTGCGCTCTGCTGAGAGCACTTCAGCAGATTTGGAAGCAGCAACAAATCTGTCTAAATATCGAACATCACGGTAGAGAAACCGACTTAAATAATACCGATTTCAGTCAGGCCGTAGGTTGGTTCACAGCTGCCTTCCCACTGCGTTTCGACTTATTAAATACCAATACCATCGGAGAACAAATTCTCACAATTAAAGAACAACTACGATCAGCCCCACAACGCGGCCTTTCCTATGGCATACTACGCTACCTGGCAAATGCCCCTGGACTAAACCAGATGCCGACAATTCACTTTAACTATTTAGGGAAGGTACACTTAGAGGACGAGCAATCTCCCCGCTTATTGCTTAAAGGGCTGCGTGAACCAAACGGTGAACGTTATCGTCGCTGGGAAATCAATTGTAAACAACACCATAATGGCCTAGATATTCACTGGACATTCGATAAAAAAACTGAATCTTCAGATCAATTGAAGGCCGTCCAAGCAGTCTACTTGAATACCTTAGAGGAGATTATCGACCACTGCCTCAAGACTTCTGAACGACAATATAGCCCATCGGACTTCCCAGACTCTGGACTGAATCAAGACGATTTAGATCAATTATTGGGACAAATAGATTTATAAGTATGTCTACTGCTACCAAAGCTAAAATTGAAGATATTTACCCCTTAAGTTTCATGCAGGAGGCATTACTGCTTCATCATATCTATCAAAAAGAAGATCAGGGAATAATTGAAGTTCGGTGCCGTCTTAAAGGGCCGCTAGACGAATCTCTGTTCCAGCAAGCTTGGACCCAGGTCCTGATACGTCACCAAGCCCTAAGGTCATCCATTCACTGGGAAAAGGTTGACAAGCCTGTACAGGTAGTGAGGCCTTCTGCTGAGATTATATGGAATGAAGAAGGGGTTGGAAAGGATCTAAATCTAAACCGCTCACCGGTAGGCAACTGGCGCCTGACCCCCCTTGAAGATCAGCTATACGACTTCCACTGGCAGAGTCATCATATCTTACTGGATGGCTGGTCGTCAGGTATAGTTTTGGCCGATGTTTTTGCCATTTATGATGCCTTAGTCAAAGGAGAGGAATTGCGTTTACCAACTATCCCCACTTATCGTAATTATCTCAACTGGTTAAAAACCAAAGAAGTTGAACCTGCTGAAATTTACTGGCGACAGCGACTTAATGGGGTAAAGCCTAGTTTACTTTTGAAAGCAGAAGTCGAACAATCTTCCATCAACTTTCAGGATAGTAGCTACCAGTTTCCAGAAGCTACTACTCTAAAAATCCAGGAATTTTGTCGCAATCAACGTCTAACGCTTAACAGCCTATTCCAAGGCTTGTGGGGCTTACTTCTTAGTGAACACTTTCAACAAAAGGATGTAATATTTGGTACGACCATTGCGGGACGCAGTTCTGAGGTGCCTATGTTGGATCAAATAGCCGGCTTGTTTACACAAATTTTGCCGGTTCGCTTACAAATACCAAGGGACCAATCCTTAGGTGAATGGTTACGGGAGGTTCAGAACGTCTTACAGAACGATAACGGTTTTGCCTATGCCGGTACTGATAGTATACTTAGCTGGATGGAGTCTTCTAATGGCAAAACCCCGTTTAACACCCTGCTTATCGTTCAAAATTACCCTTGGGATGACCTAAGTGGAGGAGGAGTAGAGGTCATTGATTACCAAGGGGACTTGACTACCACTTATCCGCTTACAGCGATTTGCTTACCCGGTAAGCAACTTAAATGGATACTTCGCTACCAATTTCAGGTAATTCAGCCAGCTTTAATTGACTGGTTTGACCAAAGTATAACAAAACTGATAGAGACAGTATTAACTTCGGAACAGTTAAGCCTCCAAGAAGTTGTTTCTAGTATTTCCTCTAGTCCAGTAGACCCCAAAGCTTCCAATAAGGTAAAGAAAAGTCCTGCTCTTGACGATTTTCAAGTTCCCAACGGCAGTACTGAACTACAACTAGTAAAAATATGGGAGAATCTACTTGGACAAAGCCCCATCAGTGCAAACGCTGATTTCTTTCAATTAGGAGGTACTTCGTTGTTAGCAATTCGCTTATTCACCCAAATACGGCAGACTTTTGGCAAGCACTTTCCGCCCATTAGTTTATTGCAGAACCGCAGTATCCAGCAGTTGGCCAACTTGATTGCAGATGAACAAGAAGTACAGTGGAAGACAGTCGTACCGCTGCGAGCTAGTGGCAATAAGACACCAATCTTTTGTTTTCATGCGGGTATGGGGCATGTCTTTTTCTACCATCCATTGGCTACTGCGCTAGAAAATCGGCCGGTATTCGCGATTCAGCCAGCTGGTTTGGATGGAGAAGGGGAAGTGCACGGCAGTATCGAAGAAATGGCGGCATCGTATCTGACTGAAATTCAAAAAATTCAACCAAAGGGGCCTTACATTTTTCTCGCCTACTGCTATAGCACTGCCATTGTAGTAGAGCTGGCTAAAATTTTACAAGAAGTCAAACAACCGCCGCCAATAACGCTGGTGGTAGACTCAGGACCCTCAGAGACCGAACTTAATCGTTCAACGACCTATAAAACTGGGCGCAAATCACTGCGGTGGTATTTAAGCTCCATCAGGAAGGGCAAGTTTAAACGCGCCTACAATGAGCTATTGATCAGAGTACTGCCGGGACAACTACTAGGCTCCCGATTAAATACCGAAAAGCAGGTGCAAGAACTACGTGATCAACTACTACCTGCCTATAATCGATATATCTGGCCACAATTTCAGGGAGACATTGCCCTTTTTATCAGTGAAGAGAGAACTTCTTTCCAAGAAACTATGAAAAGATTAGATCTCTGGAAGATCCTTGCACAGGGAGATGTGAAAAAATATATCGTTCCAGGGGAACACATACACCTGTTTGATGCAGAAAGAGTACACCATCTTGCTGTTAAGATAGAAAATCACTTGACTGAAGTAGAAGCGTAAATATTGACTGTCAACTTAGAGCAAGCCTGTACCAAAGTTGGGGTGAGTACTGCTGACATAGTCTTTAAAGATCTTGATACTTTATGGTATATGTCTACTCTCTAAACAATAAAGAACGGCTTAAAAAGCTTGCCTGGGAACTATTGCTTCGAAAATTACCTATGGAGATGCAAACGGAGGTTAATGCTTATCGTAGATGGGAGGATAGACAAGCAAGTTTAGGTGGAAAGCTACTGCTACGCAAAGGGCTAATGGATTTGATTAGTGAAGAAGTTGTATATCAAAAGCTAAAAAAAGATCAGTTCCAACGCCCTTATTTACCAATTAATCTCGATTTCAATATTTCTCATACTGAAGAATTGGTGGTATGTGCCTTTTGCCTAAACGATCGCGTTGGCATTGACATCGAAAAAGAGAAGCCAATTAACCTTGCCGAATTCCAGCGTGTCTTCACCCCAGAAGAGTTTCAACTTCTCTCCAAACAAAAAGATCATCACCCTCTATTTTTCAACCTCTGGACACGCAAAGAGGCGGTAATGAAAGCCGATGGAAGAGGGTTTCATCTTGATCCTGCCGATTTCTCAGGCCTCCACTCTCCAGTTAAAATAAATAAGCAATCGTGGTTTTTAAAGGCAATCACTACACCACAGGGTTGGCACGGGCATCTGGCTATGGCGCAAGAGTACCAAATTTTTCAGTCAGGTATCGACTTCGCTCAACTCCTTAATATTTAGCTAACCAATGACTAAGATCTTGCTGAATTAAATCCTCTAGCTGTATAACTTCCTCTTTAAAGACCTTTTGCAAAAATGAGATCGCCCGCGGATCCAGTTTATCTTCCTTCCAGAGTTGCGCACCAAGTTTTCCCCGTAGTGAACTAGGCACAAACTGACTGATTTGTCTTTTGTGCTTCAGTAGCCAGGCAGCTACTGGCCCATTGGGCACACCCCGCTTGTGCTTGCTCACATTATGCACTTTTTCTGTGGGCCAATTAATAGAATCAACACCGATAAATGTCGCTAACTTATCCAAAAGCTCCCTAGGCTGATCCCTTAACTCCTCAAAAAGAACAACTTGACATTGAGGGAAGTTTTCTAAGTAAGTTTTCACTTGTTGATAGTAACTTGTATTAGCCACGTAGAGTAAATCATAAATCAGGTTTGGGTCAGAGGAACGCTCTTCTTCTCGTTGTAAGGCGGTCCATAAGTCTAAGTCTTCAGGATCCAACTTTGCTTTTTGTACGTAGCGAAAATGAGATAAGACTTTGGCGATAGGCTCCCTTAATATGATAATTATCTTGAGGTCTTCCCAAGATGGATAAAAACGCTTAATGTTCTCAACTACTAATTCGTGATAAAAAAGATAAGACGGTGTAATCTCTCCACACATCTGACTGCTGCTAGCTGTTGAAAACACTCCTAAATAATCTTCCCAACTCGACGGAAATTCAAATTTTGGAAAATATTTTTTTATACTTTGATTAGGGTTGTTATAAGTACTAAAAAACCAAGTTTCTTTTATTTCAGGAAGAAACAAATCTGGATGCGCATTCAAATAATGATGCAAAGAAGTGGTCCCACTCTTTGCTGCGCCAACCACTAAAAAAGAAGGTATTTTATTTGAATACATATAATTTTATCAATTATCCGTTACTCCATCTTTCTTTAAAGATTTACCTCCATTTGATCTAATACCTTCAAGTCCCTTTCAAGAACGCCCAATACTATTTTTTCTAGTTTTCTATTTTTTTGATATTCAAAAATCAATTCTGACATTTTTTCTATATTAGTTTTGTAAACTATTTCAGTCAGTAAAATTTCAATCTTATTAGCAATGCTCTTCGATGTTGCCAATGCCCTACCTCCCATTATTCCAATTTCATGAAATTGTACTCGGGCTGCGCAGCCATTCTGATCGGCTCTCCCACCAGAATAGACCAGCATTGGCACTTTGAAATGGATACATTCATGAATGGTATGTACACCTCCGTGGTTGACAGATAGATCAGCAATGGACAAGGCCGACAATTGAGGAAGAAAGGAAAAAACCGCAACGTTATCCGGAATACCTCCCAGCTTCTTCAATCCTTCTGGGTGCACAGGACCAGTAATCAATAACCAATCGTCTCGTGACGCAACTGCATCGACAAGTTGCTTTAAGAATCTTTCCTCACTATGGTGCATAGTAGTACCTGTTGCCACAATAATTTTCAGATCCTTAGCTAAGGCGACTTCTTCTAAGTTATCAATTGTACGCCCTTTTTGATCCTTTAAATCCGGTTCCTGTCTATAGGAAAACACCATTGGGCCTAGATAATGTAAGTTGGGTCTTGGTTGGTGAATGAACTCCATTTCCAGTGGCACCATTGCCAAAACGGGAAGTTGGCTGTAGGTCACCGGGCCAGGCCATAAGTTTTGCCGAATATACTTGCGAGGGAAATGATTTACCTTGGCAAAACGCTGTAAAAGACTACGATGACTCGTTCCCATTGAACGTAGTTCCTGTCTTTTAAACTTCCACCACCTACTTATCTTCAATTTCTGCCAAGACCACCAAATTCCAAGACTACTTCCACTAAAACCTATGCCGGGAACAATAGTAGTTGACAGTGGTGGCAAACCATTCCGATGCCAAAGAGAATACCACTGACTTAGCAATAAAACAGGAATTGACTGATTATAGGCCCATATAATTCGTTCGTGCAGTTCAATATCGATGATTAGTAAATCGGGTTGTTCCTGATCGATCAACTGCTCAAAGACAGAGGGGTATATAGTATCTAACCCTTGCTGTCGGAATTGCCTTCGGTGTGTCCACCTCATCCACCAACGCTTCCAACGGTTCCCGGAAGGCCGGTATGACTTCAGATTGGCTTTTAATTTTTTCCGGAGGTCTGGCAATAACCGGAAGTTAAATCCTTCTTTTTGGACTTCATCCCCATGATCAACAGGAGCAAGGATGGTGACTTCATAGCCTTCCTCTCGCAGACGAGCAGCCATAGCATAGCTTGCATTCAGTATACCCCTCAGGCCAGATACAACTACGAAAATTTTTTGAGTAGTCAAGGCAGTGAACTTAAAAAATTGATACCCTAGGGGTCAATACACCCCAAACGTCTGAAGAAAAAACAAGATATGTTTTTCTTGGTATCTTGTGGGTAACTTTCCTGTAAAGAGCATGCTGTCCCAACTTTGGCGAATCCCCAAAATACTAACCCGAAGTGAAAAAATCAAGTTCGCTACCCTAGCGTTTGTCTTGGTCTTTATGGGTGTATTTGAAGTTTTAGGCATCGCTTCTATCCTACCATTCATTCAACTGATTGCCGATCCGGAAATAGTAGAAGGAGACGGCCTAGCTGGACAGGTCTATAATTATTTAAATTTCGATAATCATCGACAGTTTGTCATTTTCGTGGGTGTCATTTCTTTGGGAATAATAATCTTTGCTAATTTATTTAAAATATTTACTGAATGGTTAAAATTAAAATTAATTTGGAGTTTAGTAAACCGTATCAGTGTTGGCTTACTAGCTTCCTATACCCAAAAGAATTATTTATATTTTTTAAGCGTAAACACCAAGGATTTATCAACCTATATCATCAATGAATCAGGCACAATAGCCAGAGGTGTAATTGGCGCGGCTGTAGAACTAATCGGCAGACTTTTTGTCGTCCTTACTATTTTATTTTTTCTTATCTGGGTAGATGTTACTATTGCTATGATCATGTTTGGCGTATTAGGTGGCGCCTATTTCCTCATTTATCGCTTGCAACGAAAACAGCTCAACCAACTCGGAAGTAATCGCATTGAGGCCAACAGAATTCGTTTTCGCAACTTATTCGAACTATTCGATGGAATTAAAGCAATAAAAGTCTACAATAGCGAGGCTTTCTTTTTCAAAAATTTTGAAGATGCCTCAAAAGAATACTGCTCTGTTCAAACTCGCTACCACATACGGATGAAAACCCCTAGGTTCTCTCTGGAAATGCTAGCATTTGGGTCAATGATTGGAATTACAATTTATCTTTATTTAAAATTAGAATCTATTGAAGAAATCATTCCTACTCTTACCCTCTATGCCGTAGCCGGCTATAAATTACTTCCCGCCTTACAAAGTGCTTTTACTTTCCTAGGCAGTCTAAAACACAATTGGCCTAGTCTCATCAAAATCTATCCAGAGCTTATTACAGCTAAAGAAGTTCAGCCACCAAATGTTCACAAACCTGCTATTGCCCTAGGTCTCAACCAACAACTTACAATATCGAAGCTGGTTTTCAGCTACCCTGAGACCGAACAGCTTACCTTGAATGATATCCAGCTAGAGATAAAAGCAGGAGAAACTATTGCTTTTGTTGGTAGTACTGGATCTGGAAAGACTACACTTATTGACATCATTGTCGGTCTACTATCTCCTCAAAGCGGACGAATCTCTGTAGATAATCAAGTCTTGCAGGTCGAGAACCTACCCGACTGGCGCCATATACTGGCGTACGTTCCTCAGGACGTTTTTCTATTCGATGATACCGTCCGACAAAACGTAAGTCTAGCTCCAAGAGGTACGCAAATTAATCAAGCCGAACTAGAAAACGCATGCCGTCTGGCGGGCATCCACGACTTTATCACCTCTTTGCCAGAGGCTTATCAAACTCAAATTGGGGAAAAGGGGGTGCGGCTTAGCGGCGGCCAAAGACAGCGTCTGGGGTTAGCGCGGGCACTTTACCGGAGCCCCAGCTTATTGGTACTAGATGAAGCTACTAGTGCTTTGGACAATGTTACTGAGCAAGGAATTATTGAAGCACTTGCTTCCTTGCCTCAGGAGATAACTATCATTTTGATTGCTCATCGCTTATCTACCGTACAACGAGCAGATCGTATTTTCTTGTTGGATAAGGGAGAAATTGTAGCCTCAGGTACTTACCGGGAGCTACTTTCGTCAAGTAGTCTTTTTCAACAAATGGTAGAGGCGGGGTAACTTCATCCTAATCAATGATCCCCTTTAAAACTACCAGCATTTTTCCAGCAAGCTTTTCACGCTTAAAATCCTCCGCTAGGAACTGACAATTCGATTGACAACGAGTATACAACTCCTGGTCATTTACTAGCCGGTCTAACTGCCGCAGAAAATCCTCTCGATCCTCCGGGATAAAACATAAGCCCGCGTCGTATTTTTCGATTATTGCTTGACTCTCCCCTTCCACTCCCAACAGGATAGGCTTCCCCATAGCCGCATTCTCAAAAATCTTAGAAGGGATAACCGTCTTGAAAGTATCCGAACGCCGCAGGTTGACCAGGGCTACATCAATAATCGACAAGTAACGCACTATGGCAGACTTGGGAACGGGGTCCAGCATGCTAACATTATCGAAGCTTTCCTCCTCAACTCGCTTGAGTAGTCTGGCTTTTTCGGCTCCGTCACCAATAAAGAGAAAATGTACCTGTTCAGGAGCTGCTGGTGCGCAGTCGAGGATAAAATCCAATTGATGCGCTAAGCCATGAGTACCAATATAGGCCACCACAAATTTGTCCTCTAATCCTAGCTCTTTTAATAATAATGCTTCCTTAGGTCGCGGTCTGAATTGGTCTAAGTGTACCCCATTGGTCACTACTGCTATTTTAGCTAGATCAATCCCTCTTTGGCTGATATTAACCTTAAAGGCTTCCGTCACCACCACCACTTTCCGAGCCTTGCGGTAGAGTTGTAGCTCCATTTTTTCTAGACGATCCAACCATTTCTCTCGACCCTGAGCCACTCCTAGGGCCCAGATACTTTCTGGCCATAAATCACGCACTTCCATCACCCAGGGCTTGCGCTTCCAAAAAGCAGCCCAGCGACCAGCTACAGCTGTGAAGAATTGAGGGGAGGTAGCTACGATTAGATCCGTCTTTACAAATAGGCTAGCGAGAAAAGACATCAGACAAAAGCTGAGATAATCAAATACTCGCTTAAGAAAGCCCGCATTGGGCGCGATGTAGGTCCATACTCGAATGACCCGAATACCGTCCATTTCTTCCGTTTGCCAAAGCTTATTACGGTAGCCAGCGAACACTTTTCCAGCCGGAAAATTTGGGGCGCAAGTAATGACTGTCACCTTTACCCCTTGCTTCACCCATTCGCGACAATGCTCGTAAGTACGCGTAGCTGGCGCATTGACTTCTGGTGGGAAATTATCCGTGAGAAAAAGAAGGCGCATCAGATTTTTCGCACTTGCGTAATTAGATCACCCTCAAAGTCAAGCACCAAGCGCCAAGCTGGACACAACTGGTTAAAACCGACAGCACATTCATAGCGCTGCAATTCTCCTTGGGCGGCCGGAGAGTAACTTATGAGGTATGGACCGACTATGATTTCGTTCTTAGCATTACGGGCGGGCTCAATACTAGGATGGAAATGAAAGTGGGCAGTCCCTTTCCCTAGAGTGTAGTCTTCAATCTGCAAAGTATCCTCCGCCCAGTGAAAGCTTCGCCGGTGGGCTTTTCCTAATTGTCGGTAACCATCGTGTTCCGCGACTAGCTCATTTGACTGCTCGGCAGTAATCTTAGTCCGGGCCCGGCGGCCGCAGCGAAAACCGCCCCATATTTCCGAGGAATTCTCCCCTTTTATGGTTACTGTATTATGGGCAGTTGTAGAACGCTCCCATAAGCGTTGCTTATTTTTTTCGTAAGTACTCACCGCCGTATCGATAATTATTGGCCTTTCAGCATCCGACAAGCAGAAATGTAAGTTATCAGCATGAGCGTGACCAGGCTGTTCAGGTGAGCCAAGAGGTGCCACGTCCACCCATAAGCTGGAGGTTCCCCAGTAGTACTTACGATAAGGGAATGGGTGGGCCGGCACAAGTGGCTTTAGCTCCATCTGCTTGGCGTAACCCAATAGTGCGATAGGCGTAGGAGCAATGCCATCGGTGCTATCATTGAAATGTGGGTAGTATCCCTGGTCATTTAACATCGCCTTTAACCATCCTAATTGTCGTTGCAATTTATCGCGGAGGAAGGGCATAAACGATTCCAGCGGTACCGGTAATTTTTGTTCAGCTTTATCGAAAAAAACCAATGCGTATACATCGAGCAGTCGCCAGAGCAAAACACAATGATACATAGGACTCAGCTCATAATGTGCTCCGTCAGGAAGGTATTGTTCAGACAATTGCCGTTGCAAAAAACGCCGAGATTTTGATAAGCGGGCTCCATCCTGGAAATACCAGGCGCCCAGGAACAAGGCCATCGCATTTTCGAGTAGATGATTACCACCCAGGTGAAATTCTCGCTTATACCAAAGAGTGCGATACTGACGGTAGAGGGAACGGGTGACTCGTTGTGGAACGGGAGTTTGCTGCTCCCGATAGAAGCTCAGCCAGTGCACTAGCCGCAGACTGAGGGGGTAAGGCTCCCATGCTTGACGAAGGTGGTTGGATTGATCCATCCATCCATCAATCAGATTTTGCCCCAGGGCCAATTCCAATCCAGGCTGCCGCAGAAATTCGAAATAGTTTAGATTATAAGTCCACAATTTCCCCCTTTCAGAATATTCCCAATCGATAGCGGAAATAGCTCCGAAGTCTTGTGTTAAATTCAGCAAGCTAAAATGAGCAGTACCTAGCAGGGTGATCGGTGCAATTTTGCTGGGTAAATTTGTACTTCCGCAGGTCGGACCATCGCTAAATACTATGGTCGGGGGAAGTACCTTCGGGTATGATTTACCGGTTCGGTCCAGTGGCCAGACGAAGCGATACCAAAACTGATAAACCAGTTGACGGACCTGGAGGTGACGCAAGGTGCGAAAAAGGCGAAATAGTACCTTCAGCCTGCTCAGTGCAATACTACTCTGCGGCTCACTACTCGCCCGTCGTCGTGACGAATGACGAGCAAAGCTAGGACCTGCGGAAGTGCTCCTACAAAAAGGTCGATGGAAGACTTGCCCTCAACCCGCCAGTTGGCCAGTTGTCTGCCATCTAGCCCTTGTAAACTAACATCGGCAAAAGCCGGCTTTGACCAGCGAATGCTCAGCTGATCGTGAACAGGATTAGGGAAAACGGACAAGTCCATTTCGTTAATTACGGCGAGGTCAGAAAGAACAAAGGCTTGCTCGATCGTATCCCGCCCACAGCTATTATAGGCGACCAGTTTAATGAGATTTTCCCCTTCACTGAGTTCGTAAGTCACCTCCCCGCTAGTGGCGGTACTGCCGTCAGGGAATAACCAGAGAAGAGAATCAACATTTTCGGTGGTACTCTGTAGAATCAACAAATCTCCTTCCTGAATTACTATTTGAAAGCTAGCCATCAGATTGCTTCCTTCCATGACCGTTACTGGAGGACTCATTGGTCCGGCGCTTAGATTGTAGAAGCTACCAGAAGGAGTAGTTTCCAGGCGACTGGCCCGCACTAAATATTGATAGCTGGCACCGGCTTGCAGGCAATTATCCCGATAGGAGAATTGATCAACCGAAATACTATCTAACAAATCGAAGACTCCGGATTCGCTACTTCGACGGTATAAATAGTAACAAGCTAGATTTTCCGTAGGCCCGGCCTCCCAAGAAAGATCAACGTAGCCCGTTCCAGCTATACTTGTAATTGCCGTAGGCCCCTGGAAAACGAAAGCCTTCAGGCTAGGGTCTCCGAGCAAGTTAACGTGGACGCCACGAGCATAAAAGCCAGCGTGGTAAAGCGTATCATTATTTTGGGTAGCGAGGGTGGCCGTAGCTAAAGGAAAGCCCATCGCCATAGGGTGAAAATACCAGTGTGGCGCTCCGGCCCAAACGGAAGAAAGCACCGTTCCTGAGCCAAGGTGGCTGCGCATATAAGCGTCAGGATAGTCATAATCCCCAAAGTAAGATCCAAACCAGGCAGTGAAAATCGACTGAAAGTCATTGGCTGCGAAGTAGGCCGAATTCCCCATTTGGTAACCTACCGTGTAATTCCCCGCACTTCCGCCGTAATACCACTGGTAGGCTTCCGAAAACACGATTGACCACTCGCCAAATCCCATACTATCTAAAGAAACCAGGGGTGCAAAATTGCGCAGTCCGTTTTGTGCAAGACCACCATCCCAGGGGTTGATATTGCGCACCATGGCCCGTTGGCGAAAAGGTAGCTCGCCCCGGCGATAGGCGATATCCTTGGCTAAATACTGGCGCAATAGTTCGTATTCATCTTCGGGAAAGGCCGGTAACTCGGAAAAGTCAACACGCCCTACCGCCACTTCTACTTCAGAGGGAATTGCAGATTGGTCCCAGCGCCCGTCGCCGGGTATATTATGATTACGAGCGTTAGTAGAAGTCGTATTGTTGACGATGGTATCCGTCCATTCGCCATCTAAGTCACCATAGTATACGTCAGCGGACCAGGCTCCCCGATGGTTGTTGTGGCCGTCAGCGGCGAGGTTCCCGGAATGAGGAATGGGAACGTCACCTAGGATCAGGATAACGTTGAAGGGAACATCGGCGTAGTTAGCGACAATCAGGTTTTTCACTTCTTCAGCCGTTGCTCCATCAGGAACGATTAATTGCCCGGTCTGCCAACCATCAGATAACAACACTTCCTGATAATCGGCGACAGCGTCTGGAATAGCAGCGGCAGTAGTTGTTGTCTGAACAATCAGGATACGACCCGAATAATGAACTGGAGGCAACTCAATACCGGAAAGTAGGTAGCCATAACCGAGTGAATCAAAATCTGTATTCGTTTTGATAATCCGGTACTCATACAATTGCCCCAACTCTACCTCCTCATCAAGGTGTTCATTAACGCCTGCTGGGTAACTGGCCAGGCTTTGGCCCCACGCCCCCTCTGGATAGTCACGGCGATACAACTCGTAGCCAGCGACTGCTTCGTCCTCCACCCAGGATAGTTGAATCTGGGCGGAGTCAGCCATGACCGCTGCCTCCAGTTTTACGGAGTGCCGAATATCAGGCAGGAGTTGAGCGGAAATAAAGGCTACAACAAAAAGAAGCAGTAGTACTGTAATTAAGGTACGCATTTTAGGTGCTAGTTTTGGGTGAAATTTATTCTGATTAGTATTTCACCTTTTCTACTTTATTTCAAAAAAAGTATTAAAACATATGATAATTTGCAGAGTTCAAATTGTTTACTGATCGTTTTTTAACTGAGATTCTTCTATATCCAGTAATTTAATTAAGGCTACCGCGTTTCGTTTTTTCAATTCCGCTTTTAAGAGGTCAGGGTAGTATTTATACTTAAAAAGTCTAGTATTTACTGGATAACTCGACGACTTCAATCTTTCATAAACCCAACAAAACCACCTTCCTAAAAAGGGGAAAGTACTAAACCCAAAGCGTGCCATTCGATATGACCAGCGACTTATCCCTTTCTTATTAGAAGGATCTCTTAAAAATGAGGTATTTCTTTGATAGATATTCTTTTGCGTAGCTTCATTTCCTACACCAGTCTCTAAGTAAGCATCAATTACCTTATCGCAGGGATTACCTTCAGCCACCAATTCTTCGAATCGCAGCAGGATACCTTCTTGATCTTTGAGTATCCTTTCGATCCAGACGTATTGAGCAAAATACCTGGCTACCCCAATCACAATAGCTGGATCTTTGAGGTACCAACTCTGCCTAGCAGCAAACCTTCTGCCTTCCATATTCAAATAGGATAGGATACAGGCCTCCAAATCACGTTTTACCCCAATAAACTTAGGATTGTCATACCGGTCAAGTACCAGCTCTAAAAAATAAGAAGTAGCTTTCAGATCAGTATAGAGGAGGGTATCCAGTTTAGTCGTCCAATAGGGTTTCCCAGTTTTTTGGGCAGCGCGATCGGAAAGTTCAAAATAAAATTCAAAGAAATCTTTTACCCGCAGTCCGTAAAATTCAGAAATATCTAATCCGGACAGTATAAACCCGTCATCAATTTGAAATTGGTGCAAAAATCGGAGGTAATCATTTGGCTCAGAAAGATCCCCCCAGTATTTAAAGTTAGCCAGCAGCTTCTGCTCGTAGGAGCCATGATGTAAAACGTGGTGTGCGCCGAAAACTTCTGCTAGATTTATCAATCGATTAGCCAAAAAAGTAGTACCATTCCTCGCAGCACCTAGTGTAAAAATAGGGTTAACCTTCATAAAACTATCTGATCAACAGGCTTTTATTGCGGCCAGCGCCTTCCCAAGTACTCTTGCTGAATCATAGGTCTGAAAGGAAGAAAACGCCCCAGAACTTAGTGTAGGATAATTAGTCTCATCAATCATCTCCACTGCGCTAAGTAAAGCCTGCCGGTCTTTTGGCGGAACTAAATAACCATTAACTGCAGGGGTTATCAACTCTGGGATTGCTCGCCAGTCAGATGCAATGCAAGGCAATCCCTGACTAAAGGCTTCGATAATCACACCAGGGTACCCTTCTCCGGGGTAGTAAGTAGGAAGCAATAAGACATCATAATCTGACATTCTCTCCGACACTTCATCTGGCTTGAGTACACCCTGATAATACGACTTACCTTCAAAAAGAAACTTGCTGGTTGCATCCTTTAGTGGGCCATATACGTGAACAGTATAGGCAGGGTCCAGTCTTTCCGCTAACCAGCTAACTTCCTCGCTCCCTTTTTCTTTGAATAGCTGACCTAAAAAAATAAGCTTTCTCCGATATTCTGACTTAGCAACTTCAGCGACCTTATTCCTCGCCGTTGGCAGCCAGGCAATATTTTTAGACTTATTCTGAAAATAATTTATTAATTGCTTTGTCTGTAAGAACAGTAAATTTGATTTAAAAGTGGTTCTAGTATGAATCCATTTTTCAATTCCACTTAATTGTGAATACTGTAGATCAAACTGCCCTCCAAAAATTCGAAAAATATATTTCTTGCGAAATAATGAGCTCAACAAGAAGCAAATTGGCGATAGATACCTAAAACCATTTCCACTGACATTCAACATTACTTTGGTAGTACCAGTCAGATTGGTAAGTGTTTTAAAAATAACATACAGAAAGACCAGCAGGCGATTCCTAAAGCGATTAGAATTTACAACAACTAATTCAAGGCCCTGCTCTTCCAAAAAAGTGACCAGTAAGCTAAATGAGTTGACCGCACCTCCTACTGGGGCATGAGGCATAGGCAAGGGGCCAATTAGTAACAGCTTCAGCTCCGTTGGTTTTCAGTACTCAGCGTAATGGTCCCTTGAGTTACACTTCCCAATAGATTAAGGAGTTGATCGATTGCGGCTTCTTCACTAAAGAAAGCAGCACGTTCTAAAAGGTCTTTTTTACGAGGCATAGGGTTCTCTAATTGCTCAATAATTCCTACAGCCATTTCAGACGACTCACCCACCTCAGTTAATTTACCATACTTACCGTTGTCAATAATCTCTCGAAGTCCACCAGAACAATTCGTGCTTACTATAGGAGTGGCGCAGCTAAGTGCTAATAGAACTACATTAGGAAAGCCCTCAAAATTTGAAGAGAGTACCAGAACATCCGAATGGCTTACATAATCTTCAGGATTATCTACGAAACCTGCTAAATCAACGAAGTCACTCAAACCAAATTCTTGTATCTTTTGCTGCACTTTTTCAAGTTCTGCCGGTTGCAAGTTTTTCTGGCCTAAGATAATTAAACGGCTGGTGATCGATTTGCGAACCTCGGCAAAGGCCTCAACAAGTAAGGAAAAGTTTTTAACGGGCACGATCCGTCCTATTCCGACAATAAGCTTGCTATTTACAGTTTCAGTAAAAAATGGATGCTGCGGCCGCTTTGTTTCCCCAATGACAGGTGCGGGATTATAGATTACGAATATTGTGCTCGAATCTAATCCATAGAAGTTAGCAAAATCTTCAGCGACGTATTCGGAAACGGCAATACAAGCATCTGCATAGCGAAATAGATACTTAGCAAGCTTTACTACCAATAATGACCGCCCCTGATAATTCACCTTAGAAGGTACACTAGCCTCCCTAATAACACATTTTGCTTTGGCCCGAAAAAGTTTCGTAGCAACAAGCAAGCATAAATTAGCGTTCTTCAAAGTTGAAATGCAAACGTCTATTTGCTTTGCTTTAAGCACTTTACTAAGGCGAAAGCTTGCCAGAAGAATGCGCTTCTTGTTCAAGGTCACTTTCTCAATAGATGGGTCTAACAGTTCTTTCAATGGACCCTTATTCTTTCCGACGAAGAAAAAGACATCGATATTTCGCTTCACCAAACCGTTTGCATAGCTGATCATGGCTCTTTCGGCTCCCCCGCCATTAAAATTTGGAATTAGAAGTCCGACCCTCATATTATAAAACCTATCCTGGGAAGACTAAAATCTGTTTCTGTCCAAGGTCTGGCAAACAGGGCTACCATCAATCTTTACATTGATCTAAATCACTCAAGAGATTAGCGCACAACCTTTCTACCTCTGGGCTTAAGCTTACTGCCTTCCCCTTACCAATGGAACTTTTATGAACGTCACTTACTAAAAAATCACCAGGATAGTCAACCTCTAAGAAGGCATAAACCTTCCTCATCTCTTGAGCGGGCCGACTTACTAAGTCCTCGTATTTACAGGTATAGATATTCAGATTTTTAGCAAGTTGCTGTGAGAAATACAACTTATTCCGCACCCACCAAAACAAGGCTGCAGTATCATGCTGACTAAGCGAATCCTTATACAAGTCGTAAATTGTGGCCTTGACTTCCTTTGTAACCCGTTCGGAACGCCAATTATCGTGGTCATTTTTGAGAATCGGTTCTAAGTTTTTCATACCATTATTCTGCCCAAATTTTTTCAAATTTGAAGCAGCAACATCCTTGTAGTCACGATATAGCCAGATGCATTTTACGTCCTGAGCAATATGCATAAGTTGGTCAATATTTTGACTCTCCACCAATGGTTTAAGCACTACAATGGGATGATTCAAACTTGCAATAGTTCTCTCAACCTTAGTTACTTCATTCAGGCGTATTCCATATGTTTTATCATCTGAGCTCAACTTACTAAACTCCTGAAAAACTTTGGTTCGATGGTCTTTACAGAATATCTTGTACATCATAGTAGACCCAGATCGTTGACAACCAACGATGCACACTACCTGCTTACTCAGACCATTGGGCTTGATGGCATATTTCAAATCTTTATAAGCAGAATAAGTAATTCTCTTCCAGTCTTTGCTGGACTTAGATCTAATTTTTTTCAAGAGACTAGTCGATAAGGTCATGGACTACTTTTTTAAGAACTCCTTGTAGTTTGCATTCGCGATCGCCATGATATCATCTTTGTATTTCATGGTCGAGTTACGATCAAGCTCTGAAGGAAAAGTTGCTTTTACCTTTTCTCTATAGCTTTCAAAATCACCGATAATTTTTGCCGGATTTCCGCCCACGATGCACCCACTAGGTACAGATTTCGTTACGACGGCGCCCGCGGCAACAATTACCCGGTCTCCGATCTCAACTCCTGGCATAATAATTGATCTAGTTCCGATAAAGACATCATTACCAATTTTTACTGGCTGATAATCAAATCTACGCCCTTGCTCATCACGTATTAACCAGGTGGAGCCATTATGCGTAAGTAGCTTCACATGCCCCGTTATCGTAACCCGATCACCGATTTCGATTAAAAATGGCTCAGAAGTAAATTCCGTTATATAGAGACGGCACCCCTCACCCACTTTTACCCCTAGATAACGAGCATAACCAATGGTTCCTCGAGTCCACAATAGCCACCCTCGTACTAAAAAGAATCGAAGGCGTATGAAAAGTTTTTTTATTACAGCCATTCCTTTACCCACATTTGCCAACATAAGAGAAGCCATACTTGGCTATTGCCTGTTTTTAAGCGCCCACTCTCGTATTTATTGAGAATCTCGCCAACTAATTGGTGGTTAAGATATGCCTGTTCTTTAATCCGCTGCTCATTTAAATGCTCTTGCAGTAGTGGCTTTAAATCGCCACGGAGCCAATCATGAATGGGGATGCCAAAACCTTGCTTAGGGCGGTCCATGAGGTCTTTCGGCAGATATCGATGTACAACTTGTCTGAGTAAATATTTTAGTTGCCGATCCGGCATTTTCCGTTTAAAGGCCAAGCCGATTAAAAATTCATACAAGCGATGGTCTAATAAAGGCTCTCTGCCTTCGAGACCATGCGCCATTGTTGCTCGATCCACCTTTACCAGCATATCATTCGTAAGGGTAGATTGATAATCAAAAGCCAAGAGCGCATTACCTTCATCCGGTACTGAACGCAATGCTTTTCTCAACTCGCGCAGCGGATCAGATTTTATTGAACCATTGGAAAGTTTAGCCAGCATCGGCTTTCCAATTACTTGCGGATAGGTGTGAATCAAATTGACCAAATGCGGGTCTTTACTCATCTGCCCCAACTTGTACCACCAGTCGCTGGTCTCAGCCGACCACAACGCCTGAATATTTGCTACTCCACCAAAAATCAAGCCTAGTAGAGGACGAAGGGGTGTCGGAATTCTCCTTAGCCGTTTCTGGATAGTCAAAAAGCGAAGATTACGCCGGTACCCACTAAACAATTCATCTCCTCCATCGGCGCTTAAGGCCACCTTGACAAATTCAGCTGCTCTTTGGCTCAACAAATAGGTAGGAATAGCCGAACTATCGGCAAAAGGCTCATCATAGGCTTTGGGCAATTCGGGGATAATAGCCTTGGCCTCTGCCTCCGTACAATGGAATGTTTGGTGATCCGTACCAAGGAATTTCGCTACCGCCTCCGCCTGAGGTGATTCATCGAAGGCTTCATCTACAAAACCAATAGTGAAGGTCTTTAGTCGATCTTTTCGATTGGTCTGTAGAAGTGCCGTAACCAGACTACTATCGTAACCTCCGCTCAAGAAAACGCCTACGGGGACATCCGCCACCATACGATAAGAACATGCTTCTAGTAACATCTCCTCAATTCGATCCACCAGTTCCTGTTCTGTTCCGTAAAATAGGTTAGGTTTTCGAGCTAATTCAGTCGCATCCCAATAAGTACGGAGTTCGGAACTGCCAGTTTCTAAATTAATAGTCAAAAAGCTACCAGGAGACAGCTTGCGACACCCTTGAAAGATGCAAAGTGGGCTGGGCACAAATCCGTAAGTAAAGTAGGCCCGCATAGCATTCTCATCAATTACTTTTATGAAGCCAGGGTGTTGGTGAAACGCTTTTAACTCAGATGCAAAAAGAATCAATCCTTCTCGCTCATAAATGAATAATGGTTTGACACCTAAGCGATCTCGGGCAATGAATAAGCAGCTCGCCGGCTTGTCAAAAAGCACAAGAGCGAACATCCCCTGGAATTGATTAAGGCAGTCTGCTCCCCAATAATCGTAGGCAGATAAGATCACCTCTGTATCGGTAGCCGTACGAAACCGATAGCCTGCCTGTTCTAGGGTTTCCCTTATTTCTTTGAAATTGTAAATCTCTCCATTCAGAATAAGTTCCCGATCATGCTTTTTCATCGGTTGGTGTCCGGCCTCCGATAAGTCAAGGATAGATAATCTACGGTGACCAAGACCAATATTGACCGTTCCCACTTGCCGCAACTCATACCCCGCTCCATCCGGTCCACGATGCTGTAGACTATTAGTCATAGCACGTAGAATGAAATCGGCTCGTATTCTATACTTCCCTTTTATATCCACAAAACCACTAATACCACACACTATTGCTCACTTTTTAAAACCGGACGATCGTAAGCCGCAAACAGAACAGGTAGGATATACATGATATTCAAGACTTTATCGCTATAACCATTGTGACTTGTCATAAAATTTATTACCGTCACAGCTGACAGACCTATAATTAAAAACCCGGTACGTTTTTTTCTAGCTCCGATAAGCGGCACACTGACGATTACGATTAACATTAAGGAAAAAGGAAGAAATCCGCTGTTGCCGATAGTGACTAAAAACGTATTATGCACACCAATCCAACCTGGAATATCATCAAAGTAACCAATACCATAACCGCTGATGATTCGCTTGGGAATTACTGCAGCAGCGTACTCCCATAGGTCAGTTCTTTCAGAAGTCGTTTCAGTATTCAATTCTCCCCGAAGAATTACTTTTTCAAGTGACTGAATACGGCTTCGCTGATAATAGGAAAGTTCCTCATTGAGGATTCGGTTATAGTTAGTGCTTACATAGACGATCGCTACTGCAGGAACTACAATAAAAACCAGTGACTGAATTGGTCTGAAACTTCCAAAAACTCTGGGCCGAAGTAGAAAATATAGAACACCTAAAACAATTACGGCCGCTAACCCAACAAAACCTGTACGCGACAAAGGAAGTATACAGGCGACTACTGCCATGATTAGAATAGGTAGAAATAGCCACCACTTTTTCTTCAACCTAAAAAATAGATCAATAGCAAAAACTAATCCAATATTCGCTAAGGTCGCAGCAGTATTGGGGTTCGAAAAAACGCCAAGGCCACGTTCGTTACTACGGGTCACATCTCGAAAAGAATGCAAGCCAAACAAGGGCTGCAACAAAAGAATTGCCATAGAAGCCACCATCGGGATGAACAACAATATCAAAACCCGTTTCAGCGCACCATCTAGAAATAAACGGCGGTAGAAATACTGCTGATAGGCCAAAAGCACGATTAAACTCGACAGAAAGTTGTTGGCTACCTTGCGCCAGGAGAACTCATAATTGATCTCTATCGACCAAAACATCCGGCTACTAACCCCAATGGCATAGTAGCTTAAGTACTGCAAAAAGAAAACGAACACTAGCCAAAAAGCAAGCGAGCGTAAACTAATTCCCTCAATAAAAATGATGAGCAAACAAATCACCAATATCAAAGGTGAAACAAATTGCCCCACACCAAACAGCATAGTAATTATGCCATTAAAGCTGCAAAAGAACAGGATGTTCATCATCAGAAAACTGCCGTCAAGAATTGATCTTCGGTTAACCTGCATCCTTTGGTTGAGTAGTAAGTCCTACGCTTTTCCTCAATTGTTGTGCTACATTCCTAACTGAAAAATTTTGGGCTGTTGCCAGGGCATTTCTAACTAGGCGTTCACTTAGGCCCGGCTCATTAAACAGGCGTTCAATCGCACTTTGGAGACCCTCCTTTTCGGGCTGGTCCACAACTAGCGCACAGTCATTCTGACGCAGAAATTTTGTCAAATAAACTCCAGGTGGGCTATGAGCTAGTATCGGACGATTACTTACCAACAAAGGAATAGTTCGTGTTGGGAAAATAGTCTGGAATTCTACCGCTGAGCGCTCCCCTTGGAAGCCATGCGGCAACAACAACACATCGAAGCGACTAACCGCAGCATAAAACTCCTCGTCGCTAACGAAACCATGGTAAAAGAAATTAGGACCTGTAATACCACTTCTTGTAAACTTTGCTAATGGACTACCAGAATAAGCATGCAGCTCATAATCAGCTTGTTCTAGAATGACCTTCATCAGCCGTAAAGCAGCATCGGCACAAGATTGATTAAGACTTCCCGTAAAAAGAAACTTTCTTCTTCCCTGACTTTCAGGCAATTTTTTGTAAGCAGGTATTTCCAGAGGGAATCCGTGGCTTAGTACTGAAAATCGAAATTCAGGATACTCTTCACGGTAATAGGCGCGCATCCCTTCGCTTATCACAAAATTCTCCTTTGCCAAACGCCAAAACCTTGGTTGTAGCCATTTGGCTAAATACTTACGTAATCCAGTATAGTTATCAACGTAAGTATTGTGAAACCAGCTATAAAAAGGCAGTTGATGCCGCTGGCTGAGCCGATAAGCCAGGTAGAGATAAAAGTCATCGGGAAACACCCCAAGAATAGCAGTGATCTTCTCCTTTTCGATCAGTTGACTTAACTGGTTAAGTTCTTGATTAAGAAGAAGCCAGCGCAAGTAACGCTTTCCCTTTCCACCGATCGATAAATTGGGCGACAGATAATGAATACGAGGGTTTCTCGCAGGCCAATTATTTGCAGGACGTTGTGGCTCCCGTTCGGCAACAATCACCATTTCGTCCTGTCGAAATTCAGCCGCCAAATGACTAACGACCACCGCAGACCCTGAAGTCCAGGGGTAAGCCGTCCAAGAGACAACCAATAGCTTTGGATTCAAAAAAACATGAGTCTACTACTAAATTCTTGGATCAGAATAAAGTCAATTGTCTTTATACCCCATAAATGGGCAAGTGCAATAGTTATACAATTCATCAGACCTTCAACAATTTCCGGAGATGATGCCAATCAGATTTCCGTGGTAGGTACATATCAGAAAACCGTAGATCCGCTAACAATAAAAATCCAACAACATTAGTAAGTAAGTAGGCTACAGAGCTACTCAAAGCAGCGCCGATCACACCGTAGATTGGAATAAGAAAGTAATACAATGGAAGACCAACTCCTATGCCTACCAGTTGGATATAACTCATGTTGTTTAGCTGAGCAGAGGCACTGAAGTATTGCAGCATCACCCGAGTCCCCATGTAAACTACCGTTCCCGGCAAATAGCAAATCAAGACGTAATAGGCTCCTGAAAAATGATGTCCATACAACCAACTTATCAGCCAAAAGCCAACCAACACTAGCGGCAAAGCACTTAAACAAGTCAACCAAACAACCACTCGATGAACTCTGGCTAGCAGCTTCTTTTTTTGGTCTTCTGCAGCTTCCAATGCCACGGAATTATAAAAAATAGGAATAATTTTTTGTGGAATGCGTTGTACTAATTCCGATATAGTAACCCCAACTGCATAAATACCTAAGGCAGCAGCGGGAAGTAGGGATGCCAAGACAAATTGATCAAGTCTTCGATTAGAGATCCTCAGCACCTCACTCAACCAGACCTTTATACCATAGCGATGTACTTTTTTAATAAATACGAGATCAATTCGCCAACGCCATTTAACTTTTGATAGAATTTTATAAAGTAGTAGACAAAAGTGTAAGCCTTCACTAGTAACCATCGCCAAAATCACTCCCTTTATTTTTACCGAGTAGAAAAAATAAACCAACCCAATCATTAAAAAATAAGAACACCGATAAGCTAACAGTATTCGATTATAGCTTACAAATTGGGAAAGAGAGAGAAGAATCCGGGTAAATAAATTATTAAACGAATAAAAAAACAAGCCAATAATAGTCAAATAAAACAGTCCGGAAATAGTTAAAATTTCGAGATTCAATAGATTCAACCACTCCAATGCATGAAGTACACCTACGTTAACAAGAAAGTAAAAGAAGCCTATCCCTACTATCGAAACTAATGTCTCTTTTAGCTCAAATTCTTGCGCTAAAAAATAGCGTACTCCCCCCGTAACGCCAAAAGTAAAAACAGGCAATACCAGTGAATAAATCAGTAATACAATAGTTTGTACACCTTTATATTCCGGACCAAGCATTCTTGCCACTACTATTCCAGAAAGCATAGTAAGAGGAAATACTATACTATCGGTTTTAAGACTACTCCATAGAGCAGCTCTAGTGGAATCTCTTATTAGCTTTTCTTCCAAGCTTTTATAAAAGTGTCGCTAAAAAGCAGCCTGGCAGTTTGCGAGAAAAATTTCTTTAATCGACGTGAGAAAGGAATGCGAACTTCTTCAACGACTCGACCAGTCATCACTTTTCGTCGGCCGTTAAATAACAAGCGAAAATTCTGTTTGAAGGACAACCATAGAATACGGTAACCACTTAAAGGGGTGGCTTCTTCAGTATGTGTATCCAAATCATACCCTAAAGCTGAAATGAAACGAGGAGCCTGTCGTTCAAGACGAGCTATTATTTTCGGATTAACTTTTTTCCGCCAGCTGTTAATCTTATCGTGATTCAATTCTTTTTCTACATAGCCTCCCTTTCGGTTCGTATATTTAGAGTGTGCCAAGCTAGACACCATCTGATGCTCGTACGGTACTCGTAGAAAACCACAAATACGTTGTAGCACTAACTGTGGTTCGACCAATAGGTCTTCAAATCGTACTCTTAGATACTGACTATCGCCCAGATGCACACCGTTTTGGACCCCTTTAACGTTTAGATCCACCCACCAATGCATAGCAAGTTCGATCTCCATACTTTGTCTCTCCCGTAAGCTAACCGCATTAGCACGCGGATCTCTTATAAGGTGAATAAATCGGGCCCCAGGGAAAAGGAGGTTTATCTCCTCCATTCGGTCCAAAAAAGGAGGTGCCTTATCCCCCCAGTATTTTTTGCCTTCAGAATTAGCCGCTTGCTCTAACAAACTGCATATTTGCTCAAGTATAGACTCGTTACCTTTTCGCGCTGGTAGCCCTCCAAGTAATCGCAATCGATCAATTTCGTCCCAACTAGCTCCAAAATCGTAGGCACCGCTTCGTTGTAAATGGTTCAAGGTCATCTTCCGTGCCATAAACAAGCGACCAAGGTGAGATCTCTCCGGCACGAATAATGCGGAATGACCATTTAGCAACTCCGCAAGTAATGTGGTGCCCGACCGAGGTACACCTAAGATAAAAAAAGGTGTCATAATTAGCTAGAATATACTTTTAACAACACTTTCGCAGCAAGTTTCACTCAAGTCTATTAACTCTCTTCCTTAGCCAATCAACCGTAGCAGTAGTAGCGGAATTACCAATAGCGTTGGCACATTGTAGTTGAATGGTTTTATTGCGAAAATTTTGATGGTAATTGGGATTACTCAAAAGCACCTTGATACTATTCGTCAATTCCTCATAGTTTTTCGCCACCTCTACCCCCCTAAGGCATACTAGTTTTTGTAAGTGGCTATAATCCACGAGGCGCCTTGCACTCTCCCAGTAAGGTAATTCTTCTTTACCATCAAAAGATGTCAAAATAACTGGCGTTCTGCACATTAACGCATCAATACTCAGGGTACTCCCTGAATTTAGACACAGTGAACTCCCGGCAAGTAAGTGAGACATACGTTCCATATCTTGTTGCTGCATGCTCCAAGGCATCTTTCCCGCAGATAAGTCAGGAAAATCTACTCCAACCATATTACCATTAAGAGCCTCTAGCCTAGGTAGCCAACTTTTATCAGCTAAACTACCTTGCACGTTTTGAGGGTGAGGACGAATAACTAATTGCATATCCGGGCCAAATAAACCTCCTCTTACTTGCTGCGCTAGCCACTCCACAATATTAATTTCTCGAGGTGCGAAACGCGGCGAACTCATCCCAAAAAATAAATAGGGTTGGTCAGGTAAAAGTCCTAAAGTAGCAAGGTAAGATGCGGGCTCAGGTTTTTCTCGAACTTGAAGGTGCAGATCAAAATGTGGTACTCCTACCCGATGTATTTTCTTTTCTTCTACTCCATAGTATTCCCTAAGTTCCTCAGCCATAATCTCCCCCCAGACCAAAAAATCATCAGCTAATTGAGGAAAATGGCCCTTACAACTTATGTTGTCCCAACTAAGAAGCTGAATTAGGGTTTGGCGGTGTTGTGACGCAGCAGCTTTTAGCAACATCCCTTCACTGAAATCGACCGGATAGGTTGCAACCAAAATACGAGGTGCAATACTGGCTATCAGCTGAGCTGCTTTTGAAGAAGCTAACAACTGATGCTCCCTCTTCAAATAACAACTACGTATTATGGGAAATCGCTCTTTAGCATCGTGAATAACTTTTAACAATCTAGGACGAATTCTTCCTATCCACCGCTTAGCCGGTCGAACATGAACAGCGTATTTATACTTCTCCAGCAGAGCAGGGTTTCGATTAATATTCTCTAGGAAATACATTCTGGATTTTGCATAGCGTGGAGTCCATAAACTATTCGCAGGTGAAAATTCGTACAGAGATACCTCTGCTCTTTCGCAATAGATTTTAAGATTAATATCCCGGGCATCCGGAGTTATTAAGGCCACTTTTAGACCTGCTTGCACTAATTCACCAAGTAGATTGGTTTGAGTAACCATTCTAGCGGCAAAACCATGTGAAACTAAGTAAGCTACATCTATTCTTTGAGAAGTATCATCCATCCAAATTACGAGTAGTTAATTACACTATTGATTAAGGATATTTGGTTGTTGGCTCAGTAAAAACTCAGCAAAGACAAAGTCAATCGGATCATTTATGTCTACAGATCTTTCTCTGGGCATTAGATAGCCAAGGCAAGGATCAGCTACTATAAGTCCGTCATTGATAGTACTTATAAGCGAAGCATAGACTGATCCGTTACGTGAAAAAAGCTGGGGTATTTCATGTGCGGCCATACGCCCATTTTCGGCTTCCCAAAAGGGAAGAAGTAGATGGCCTTCCATTTTCTTCAGCTTAAGTGGGTGTATGGTCTGATCTATCTGCATAACAGATGCCGCAGAAGCGGCCTTATTAACTTTTAGCAGGTTAACTGTACCATCAATATCCATGGACCATGTAAAAGGAGAGGTCGGTTGAACAATTACGACCATTTCAAAATTCACCTCCCTCAACTGGCTAAGTGCATGTTCAACGTAAGTTATGGCTTTGGCCTGATCACCTGCAATTGCACTTGGACGCTTAAGCACTATCAACTGGGAATATTCTTGTCCAATTTCCCGAATATCTTCATCATCCGTACTTAATACCCAGTGGGTCACGTACTCGCTACCCAAAGCCGCATCAATAGCATAACGAATCAACTCACGACCTGCCAGTCTCTTTTTGTTTTTTCCTGGCAGTCGACTCGAACCAGCTCTGGCGGGAATGATACCTAAAATTTTCATCGAACGATATTAAAATACAATAACCAACTTGGACTGATCTTAATAAGCTAACCTTTTTCGAAAATCCAATACTTGTTCAGCTAGAAGGTCTGCAATCCTTTTTCCTGCCGTTCCGCCTCCATAAGTCAGATCCACTTCTCGTTTCTGTATTAAAGCTTGTTGGACGGCATTCATTATTGCAGATTTTTCATAACCTACGTCAATTACGTTCTTTCCACGTTCACGTCCATTTTGACGGCTACCAATATTGACTACGGGTATTCCGAGGTAGGCACACTCCCGAATACCCACCGAAGAGTTGCCGATTAGACAGCTGCTGTTATGTAGCAAGCGTAAGAAGTCCCTTCCTTCCATATTCTTGAAAAAGTGAATATGATTGAGTTGATGTTGCTCACGAAAGGCCCGAATCCCTTTAGAGGTACCATCTGAGCCTGCATCCACATTTGGCCAAAACCAAAAAGTAGGCAGTCCAAGTTGGTGCACCGCTTCCAGAGTTTCGTTAATAGTCGTTCGACTACGCTCGTACTCTGTAGTAACCGGATGCTGCAAGACTACGATATAGCCTTTTTCCCAATCTCCTATCCAACCTACACCTCCGTAGCGCTCAAAAGGGTCAAAATCTAAAGCTGGTTTTTGGCGAACTTCTTCCGCCAAATCAATGGAAGGACACCCCGTATTGAACACTTTTTCGGGATACTCGCCCATACGGATAACGCGGTCCCGTGCCTTTTCCGTAGCTACAAAATGCAGGTCAGCCAGTTTGGTAATAGCATGACGTACCTTCTCATCGATATTTCCAGTCACTTCTCCGCCTTGAATATGTACCAACGGAATGTTCATATAGCTAGCGGCAATAGCAGTAGACATCGTTTCAAAACGATCCGCTACTGTCACTACTGCATCAGGGTTTAGACGTTCGAAAACAGAAGATAATTCCAGAATGCCTAAGCCTGTAGTCTTAGCTTGGGCACTTAGGTTTTCACCTTCTAATACATTGAATACCCGAGCAGCAATGGGAAAACCATCCGCCTCTATATAACGCACCGCAGTGCCATAACGATCTAATAGAGCCGAAGCAGCTACTACTAGTTGTAGTTCTAATTGCTTATGCTCATGGATAGCCATAATAGCCGTCTTAATCCGGCTGTAACTAGGTCGTGCGGTTACGACTACTGCTATTTTTCGTTGCGGCACTGCTGTATTTTTTGTAGCTCTACTACTTTATTCCAAGTCCTCAAGTCGTAGAAAATCATACGCTTTCTTATCTACCTTCAGCCTTCGCCCAATCAGCTGGCGAAAATCGCAGGCGGGATAGCCACAGCCAGCGGGCTTTTTAGCCTCCAAATCATCGAAAGTTAATTGGTGGCCGGCAGGTAAAGCGCAATTGACTGCCAGGGATTTTTCAAAAATTGTTTTCAAGGAACTATAGGCGCTATGATCCGATTTATTAATGGGATTAGCTAGCATCTGCTCTACCTCTCGAATACTCCTAACTAATAATGATATTTCATCAATAGTTAAAGAGCTATTAGCATCTGGGCCAAACATTCGCCGATCAAATACCGCGTGAAACTCCAAAATCTTCGCACCTCGCGCTACTGCGGCAATTCCAGTAGCAAACTTAGCAGTATGTTCACTCAGACCTATTTTCAATTCAGGATAGCGATCTCGCAACTCATCGATGACGTTCAAACCAACTTGTTCTAGAGGAGTTGGATATGCAGTCGTGCACTGTAAGATACTAAGGTCATTTCCGAACCCCTGAATAAATTTCACTGCAGCATCTAATTCGACATAATTGCTCATCCCCGAACTTAAAATGATTGGCTTACCCGTCCGAGCAATTTTCTCCAATAGCAGGAAATTAGTTACTTCCCCACTCCCTACTTTATAGCGTTGCATCCCAATAGCTTCCATCCAGTCGACCGCAGCATTACTGAAACAACTTGACATAAATTCTAGTCCTTTCTTTTCACAATGGTCTTTTACTCCCTGCCATTGCTCTAAACTGAATTCCATACGTTTCCAGTAAGCATAACGACTAGCATCTTCGTAGGTAAAATTTACACGAAACGGCTCTTCAATGCTGCTTTCTGCAGCAGCAATATGCGTTTGAAACTTAATGGCATCTACCCCGGTTTCAGCCAGGGCATCAATGTAAGAATGCAGGATTCCCAAGCTTCCATCATGTGCCTGGGCAATCTCTGCAATAACTAAAGTTGAAGGCAAATTTCACTGAATTTAAATAAATGAAACAAGAAGGATGATTACTTTTCAGAAGTCATAATGTCGCGATATACTTTCACCACAAATAGTAGAACCCCAGCTAAAAACCCGCCGAAAATCGCTCCCAAAATGCCATTATCAATAGGATCTGAATCTAGGGAGGCCAAGGGGATTGCTGGTTCCTCAATAATTTCGAATTCCGGACTGGAAGTATTCAAAGAGAAATCAGCAGCTTCTTTATTTCTCAAAACTTCTATGTACAAACCATTTAGTAAGGCTGCATCACGCTGCAGTTGACCTCGACGCACAAAATCTCGCTGACTCGTCAATCCTAAAGAACGATCCTCTAACTGAGCTAATGCGTATTCAACCCGGGCAAGTTCGGCTGCAACACTATCTGCTCTATGCTGTAATTCGGCAAATGTCCTAATCTGGCCGCCTACCGCAGTCTCCACATAAAACGCTCGCAAATTATCATAAAGACGATCTAATAAGGACAATGCAACACCTTCTGAGTGCCCAATAGCTGTCAATAAAAATACGCCAGAGTCATCATCGTACTCGAGTGTCATCAAAGGCTCGTAGCGATTAGTTAATCGATGATGCAAAAGCTTCAATACCTTATAATCAACTCGTTCAAAAGAATCGCGCTCGGCATGAGTAAACCTATACCCAACCAAATACGGAGATAATTTTTCAAACCAATCATCCAAATTATGAGTAGTAATGAAATGGTTCGCTAACAGATTTTTTTCTCCCTCAATTTCTACGCTATCGAGTAGCATTTCATAAATAATCCGGCGGGATCTGCTTAAAAAGGAGACTTTACCTGTTTGTTGCTCTCCAGAGGATGTTCCTAAACCGATCTGCCCTAAAATGGATCCAAATCCACCACTTCCACCGCCTGAGTCTTCATTTACTACAAAAGCAATAGTGCCTTCGTAGGTTTCAGGTTCGTCCCAGCCGCGAAAAATAAATAAGGCCGCACCTAACACTAAGCCAATAGCTAACCACCATTTTTTACGCCAGAAATACCAGCAATATTCCTGGATTTTCAGGATTAAGTCTTTCAAACTGATTTCTTCTTCTGACGTAGGTTTATCCATTTTTTCATTCATAGCAAAAAAAACTTGGAGCTAGCTGAATAGCGTAGCATGCTATACTAAATCCGCGTAATCAGTACATAAAGAGTAACCAAAGTAGTCACCCCTCCTAAAGTAGCTTGTACAATCTCACTCACACTGGTCCGCTCACGGTCAGAATCTCGTTCCCTTTTTGGTGGTTTGATGCCTACCATAATCGTACTACCCGGTTGTACCAGTGGAGTTTTGCTGATCCGTTGGACTTGTCCGTTGGCGTAGCGGATGGTGGTCCATCTACGACGCGCTACTTGCCGATCATATCCTCCGGCAAATCGATCAATGTACCAATCAATAGGCCTTGCCCCCTGAAAAGCTACAATAAGTCGACCATTTTCAATCAATACCGGACTGACTATATTCTCAGCCCTAGTTCCACGAACCATGATGGTTACCAAGTCCTGACGTTTCGGAACTTCAATCCGATCGCCTTCTCTCAAGACCATATTGGAAGGCTCAGCGCTATTAACTAATACCTGATCAAGGTTCAAGACCACCGCACCGAGGCTATCCACCTCCCTAAACAGCCTACCACCCGCTGGAAAGGCTTCCTCAGTCAAACCACCGGCCCGATTTAACAAGTCACTAATTCTTTCATTATCATTTAGGATAGCGTATTCTCCAGGATAGGCTACCTCTCCGATAATTTCCACCATTTTTATGGCTTCAAATTCTGATACGGACCGTACTATCACCTGATCAAAAGGTTGTAGGCGAAAACCTACAGGCGTTATCAGTTGCAGATCCTCATCAAATTCTAGGGTTGTAACTACTGTTTGGGTCGCTTGATTTCGATTATACTGTAGTCGAAAAACCTCCACCCGATTAGTAGCGGCATCCAAGCGAAAGCCCCCCGCCAGACGAATAAGTTCACCTATTCCCAGACTAGCATCATAGGGGTAGATCCCTTCTTCTCGTACCGCACCACTGATACTTACTTCAAAGACATCAACAAAGCGTTCTTGTTCGTACACTATTACCTGATCATAGGGCTGCAGTACAATATTTGCTGATGAGCTGGGGGAATTGAGTGCCATTTCCAGGTCGATCTCCAGATATTCTTGTCGAGTCCGATTACGCAGATCCGTCCGAATGATAAATCCTCTTGGATCGGCATTCGTCTGAAGTCCTCCTGCTAATAGAATGGCTTCAGCAAGCGTCATCGCCTGATCGCTGGGATACGGAAAACTATCCAGTGCGGAGCGTACGCTCCCGCTAACAGAAATGAAGCTTTCGTCTACATAGCTACTACTGGCGAATACCAGCAGGCGGTCTGCATTCATTAGTAATACGTCGGCCTCACTACCTGGATTAGCCATCGCTGCGGTCGGGCTTACCTGCAACAAGCGGCGAGTTCCATCTGGATTGATCCGTAAAAGAAAGGCCAAATCACGACGACTTCCAGGACGTAAACGCCCCTGGTCGATTAGATAGGAAAGTCGCAAGCCTTCACGATACTCATAGCGCCCTGGCAGGTCTACTTCACCTTCAACGGCCACAAAGCGCTCTACTGGATTGATTACGCTTAAAACTTCCACCTCGTCGCCATTGCGCAGGGGAAAGCTATTAGCATCTTCGGCAGCGACACTTAAGACCTGCTCTTCACCATTTTCAACCCGACGCACACGAACGCGGCCGTCCAGGGCATTTCCTGCCAGCCCCCCGGCAAAGGCGATCAAGTCGCTCAAGCTTTCGTTGGGTAAGAACTCATAGCGCTGTGGACGCCGAACGGCACCGGCAATAGTCACTAATGACCGCACAGGTGCAACAAAAATTACATCCTTATCTTCTAGACTGAAGTCAGCCACTTGGCTTGGATCGGTAAGAAAGTCATAGACGTCGATCAGTTGGACAGTTTCGCCGCGAATCAATCTTACTTGCCGCACTGTTCCTGCTTCGGTAGGTCCACCGGCAGCTACTAAGGCGTTGAAAGCAGTATTTAAAGCAGAAAGCGAATAACTTCCGCTTACTGCTACTTCACCGAAAACGTTGACAGTGATGGTCCGTGCAGCACTGACCGTTACAGCAAATTCGCCAGGGCCAAAAACATAGTATTGGCCAAAGCGCCGCCGTAATATTTCCTCGGCTTCGACCTGCGGAAGTCCCAATAAAAAAACTCGAGGCATACGTGGTGGTCGAATGTAGCCATCAGGGTCGATAGTAAATTGCAAGTCCGCCTGCGAACGGCCAAAAATACTGACGACTAACACATCCCCCACTCCAAGGCGATAATTAGGTGGTGGACGCAAGCGACCGCCTCCCGATTGAACCTCAAGACTACCATCCCGAAAAATAGAATGGCCATAAATGGGGTTTTCTGGTTCCAGAACAGCAGAGACAGCAGGTGCGGATGGTACGATCTCTCCTAAAGGAATTTCTTCCACTTCCGCAGGTGGAATACTATCACTAGTAATAACAGCGGTACCCGGAGTAGGAACAGCAGCCTGCTCAGCTTCCATTTCGATTAATACTGCCTCGATCTCGGCCTGTAATAAAGGCAGGTCCGAAGGATCCACAGTGTCAATATCAATTCCCCGGGCCAGCAGACGACTGCGCAGTTCGGCTTCGTCAATATTGCGCCTGGCCAGCTCGGCCTGTACCTCTGATGGTATGGGTACTTGAGCCTCTAAGCTCAAGCTCCCACTGCCAACGGTAAGCAGTAGCAGGAATATTCTGATTGTTGATGAAAGAATTTTCATGTACAAGAGATGCTTTAACTTTGGATCGGCAGTTAAGATTGAATCAGCAAGTAGCTTAGGTAAGTTACCAGCGCTTAATGCTAGACTCACACCTAGCCAAGCCAACGCTTAACCAAAGGCCCCAACGGCCCCAATTTATAGTGATACTCCACAGCTAATTGCCGCCCCACCATCCAGCCTCGCGGACGCAGGCTGATCATCAATAGCAGGTATATACCAGCAAAAACTAGTCCCTTAAAAATTAAGGTGGCAAAATGAGGCCAGCTACTGGCAAAAAGGATAGTGGCCCCTACAGCCCCTCCTAAGGCCAGTGCATTGATTAAAAGTGCTGGGAGCATTAAGCGAAAATGCTTCCAAAAGGCAACCTCTAGCTCCCAGGCCACAAAGTTGGCGTAAATCAAATAGCGAATACCGGATGCCAGGATCAAGCCAATCAACAAGCCATTGATGCCTCCTAGGTAAAGCCCCCCAATGATGGCGAGTACGCGGAAAGACAGTGCGTATATCTTCACTTTCAACTGTAGCTTTGACTTACCCCGCGACAATAAGACCGGGGCAACGTAGACCCCAAAATCGAGAACAAAAGCCAGCGCCAGCCCTTGCAGGATAATGATCATTCCCTCCCATTCTGGTCCTAGCAACCAGCGCACTAATTCCGGGGCTCCGAGGGTAATCAACACCATAACGGGTATACCAAATAGGGTAGCCGCGCTGAGTACCTTACTGTACATGGCTTCAATACGCGCTGTTTCTTCCTGAATACTGGAAAAAGCGGCAAACATCACCTGCGATAACTGATAATGAATCAGATCAAGCGGCATAGAGATTTGCTTAAAACCGGTATCAAATAGGCCCAGTGCATTTTCATCCAACCTTTTGGCAATGAGGATACGGTCCAACCGAATGGCCCAGTACACCAGGGTGCGTTCTCCCAGAAAAGGCAAACTAAAGGCCAGTGTTTCTTTCAAACCCGCAGTTTTAAACTGGAAATTGGGGCGCCAGCGGGTAGACACCCAATAAATCATACTCATAACGGAGGTAGCCACCAACAGCCGGGCAAACAGTGCGCGTTCATCCTCAAAGTGAAGGGCAGCAACAATAGCTACGATTCCTCCTAGAACTACAGCAGAGACTTCCGCAATACCCGTGGTTCGAAAATCCATCCGCCGGCGCAACAAAGCGCGCTGGGTAATGGTAATGCCATTGACCAATAAAATCAGCGGTAACCAGCGCAGTAAACGGGCCGAAGCCGGTATTTCCATAAAGCCGGCAATTGCGTCGGCGGTAAAAAACACTAATACTGCCAAGCAAAAGGCCATCGCCGTGTTGAGCCAGAAGATACTACTTATCAGGCCATCATCCAGATCCTTGCGTTGTATGATCGCTATCCCTAAGCCCGCATCGATAGCCCGATTGGCATAACGGGCCACCAGCGTAATGACGGCGAAGGTGCCAAACACTTCCGGGCCAAGTAGGCGCGCCAGATAAAAGGTGAGCGCAACGGTCAACAACTGGGATACTCCAGTACCAGAGACACTCCACAGCAGCCCACTTATGGTTTTGTCCTTAAGCGCCAACACTCAGTTTCTGCTTACCAAGGATGCTGGCAAATTCTTCAGCACTACGTTCATTGATATAGCGCTCACAGTTTTCCAGAGGTAGTGTTTCTTCCTTGAAACCTTCCTCCCAGGCGGCGGCCATTTGTTCAAAATCGTTGGGATCAACCAGCTGCCCTACCCCATATTCACGAGCTAAAACAGCCATCAGCCCACGTTCACTGGCCACAAAGGGCTTGGCGTGACGAATAGCGCAGTTCATCACCCCACTAGAACTGTAAAAGTGTCGATAGGGCGCCAGAATCAAATCGCTGGCGGCAATACGGTGGGCCAACTCCTGATCAGTCAGTCGCCCCCGTTCAAAACGCACCTCCAATTCTGGATAGTTTTCATTGATCTCAGCGATCAGACTATTCAACTGTTCCTTGTGGGGGCTACGAATGGAGGAGGCGTGAATAACCAGGCAAGTATTAGCTCTCAACGCTGGTGGTAAGCAACTGGCTGCTTTGAGACAACCCAGGGCATTTTTGCGTTCAGAAATTGCGCCAAAAAGCAGGGCGATCTTGCGATCTTTAGACCAGCCTAGCGCGGTCCGCAATTCTGCTTGATCAGCAGCTTGATCTAGGCCGAACGTATCAACAATCAAGATAGGGTCAGTTAAAAAGGAAAAACGACTAGTCCGGTATTTTTTGTTCAGCCGTTGACTACCCTGTTGGTCATTAAGAATATAGACTTCCTCCACTGCTGGATTACGGAGCAGCAACCACAGCTTGAGGCGGTAGGCCAGCTGCTGGCGCAAGTAACCTAAGTTCCAGGGCACGTAGAGTTGATTCATAAACAGAATCCCTCGATGACGGATACCCCATTCACGGAAAGGGCGGCTACCCAAAAAAGTGCGGTAGGGGTCCATGAATAACCACAGCCACTCCGCTGGTTGATATTGCTGGGCAATTTCCAGTAAATATTCTCGCTCGATTGCCAGATGCTCCTTGTGATTAGTGGCGGTTTCTAGCTGGTCGGCTAAGACCTGCGGAAGTGCAACTAATTCAAAATGGTGGATCAGGCCTATATTATTTATCTCAGCAATTAACTTAGGATGCACCACAAAGATCACCCCAGCATCTGCCGTCCAGTGACGTAGCAGATGCTCCACGTATTCACGGTGATGACCACTATAAAAAGAATCGTAGACCAGTAGTTTACTTTTCATTTTAATCGGGGCGTTGACTAAAGGGGTGGGGCTGTAAAGGTAGTGCGTAAAGCGGATGCGCCCGTTCCTTTGCCGGCACTACAGTAGGTGTATTTCGAATTTGCTCTGCCAGCACAATAGCCGGTCGGGCATCCTGCAAACCATAGCCTTTACCAGCTAGTATCTGAGCGTAGCTAGCACGATGTAATTCTTCAAAGCCTTTACTAAAATCAAAGGCTTGCTCTCCGATCGTCAGGCTGCGGAAGGTCCGCTGCCCAGCCGCTTTAGCAGTAGCCGGCAAGCAATCAGCATTGATGCTCAAAAACCATTTGACCCGTGCCTTTTCCAGCTCGAGATAACCCGCTGCCCGATCATGGGTATGTAGGTGAACTTCCAGCTGCTCGACCGGCCCAAAGACCCAACTCAGCATATCGAAAAAGTGAATACCGATATTGGTAGCAATACCTCCTGAACGGGCTAATTGACCCTTCCAGCTCGCGTAATACCACTGCCCGCGCGAGGTAATATAGCTGAGGTCCACTTCCTGTTTGTCCGATGTGGAGCTGCTGGCCACTTGTGCTTTCAGCGCCTGCACCGCTGCATGCAAACGTAGCTGTAGGATGTTCCAAACACGGCCGGACAAATCAGCCTCTACCTGAGCCAGACCGTCCAAATTCCAGGGATTCAGTACCAGCGGTTTCTCACAAATAACGGATGCCCCCAGACGCAGACCGAAGCGGATATGCGCATCGTGCAGATAATTGGGGGAGCAAATACTTAGGTAATCCAGCTGGCGGCCAGAGCGTATCATCTTGTCCAGAAAGCGATCGAAGCGTTCAAACTCGGTAAAAAAAGCTGCCTCAGGAAAGTAGCTATCCAGAATCCCCACTGAATCCGAGGGATCGAAGGCTGCAACCAATTCGTGGCCCAACTCCCTAATGGCTGCCAGGTGACGAGGTGCCACGTAACCCGCCGCACCAATGAGGGCGAATGTTTTTTTAGACGGGTCGGACACTTCCATTTTCTAAACGGTACGCTTGGCCACTGCGAGGGCAAGTCGCCTTATTATCAACAAATTTCAGGCGCTCTCCAGCACCGCTTACCCAGCCATGTTGCAGGGCAGGATTGCCGTAGACCAAAGCATAAGGCAATACATCCTTAGTGACGACGCTACCAGCACCAATCATAGCGTAAGTACCAATACGGTGGCCACAAATGATGGTCGCATTGGCACCAATAGTGGCCCCTTCTCCTACGGGCGTAGGGCGATATTCATCCTTGCGTTCAATAGTTGCTCGAGGATTGAGCACATTGGTAAAAACCGCACTCGGACCAATAAACACCCCATCGGCGCAGTCCACACCCGTGTAGAGCGACACGTTATTCTGGACTTTAACTTGATTGCCCAGTTTCACTCCACTGGCCACAAAGACATTTTGCCCCAGTATACAGTCTTGCCCAATTTCACAACCCGCCATCAGATGACAGAAATGCCAAACTTTAGTACCGGTTCCGATCTGGGCACCTTGGTCGACGACAGCAGTGGGATGGATGTAGCTCAATTTTTAGTGTTGGGAGTTAAGGGTGGTGAGTGAGGAGTTGTGAGTGAGGACCTCGAAGTATCTGAAGCCATAGCGAAAGACCTTTGAGTGTCCATTTGGGGTGGTGAATTTGAAATCAGGAAATTGACAATTACAAGCGCCAGATCATTTCACCGTCTTGGGCCATATTTCGGTCATAGACAGCTTTTAAATCAAAAAGTAACAGCTCCTGATCCGGGGCCATCAACTGGCGAAAATAATCCAGGCTGAGTTGACGATATTCATCATGGGCAACCGCTACTATAATGGCATCGTAACTATTCCCCGGGCCCTCCATCAGTTGCAACTGGTACTCGTGAGCTACCTCATTAGGGTTAGCGTAAGGGTCGATGATCTGCACATTAATCCCAAAACTCATCAATTCGCGCACGACATCGGCTACTTTCGAATTACGAATATCGGCTACATTTTCCTTGAAGGTGATTCCCATTAGGAGGATTTTGGACTCCCGCGGGTTTTTCCCTCGCTCCAGAATTTGCTGGGTGACTTCCTTGGCAATAAAGGCAGGCATGCCGTCATTGATGCGGCGACCACTGGTGATTACTTCGGGGCGGTAACCCAGTTGTTGTGCCTTATGGACCAGGTAGTACGGATCTACCCCAATGCAGTGCCCACCAACCAGACCAGGGCGAAAGTTCAAAAAATTCCACTTGGTCCCGGCAGCCTCCAGTACTTCCTGGGTATCGATGCCTAGTTGATGGAAAATCAAGCTCAGCTCGTTTACGAAGCCGATGTTAATATCGCGTTGGGCATTTTCGATCACCTTGGCAGCCTCCGCTACCCGGATGGAACTAGCCCGGTAAATACCAGCGGAAATGATGCTACCATAAATGCCAGCAATCAATTCCAGGCTTTCAGCATCGCTACCACTTACGATTTTCAGAATCTTTGCAATCGTATGTTCTTTGTCTCCGGGGTTGATTCGCTCCGGGCTATAGCCCACTTGAAAATCCTGCCCAAAGTGCAAACCACTTTCCCGTTCCAAGACAGGAATGCAATCTTCTTCCGTACAGCCCGGATAAACCGTCGACTCGTAGACGACTATGTCTCCCTTTTTCAGGGCCTTCCCTACCATCGCAGAAGCACTCAATAAATAGCGCAAGTCTGGTACCCTTGCCTCCGTTACGGGGGTTGGAACCGCAATGATATGACAACTAGCGGCCGCTAACTCTTTGGCTTCAGCTGTAAAAAGTATATCCTTATGAGCAAAAGCTGCTGCTTCTAATTCTTCGCTGGGGTCCACTCCCCTTTGCATCATGGCCACTCTTTCAGTACTGATATCAAAACCAATGACGTGAAATTTTTTGGCGAGTTCCAGAGCCAGTGGTAGACCAACGTAGCCTAGGCCAATAACAGAAATACTGGCTTGCTTAGAGAGGTAGTCGTTGATGGACATAATTATTTGACCAACTAGATTTTTACTGGGATCAGCCTATGATTATTCTACTCCCAGTACTGCTTTTTGAAAATAGGGCAAAGCTAACTTGAATCCTTCCTGCCGGCTCACTTTGGGTTCCCAGTCGAGTATTTCTTTAGCCAAATCGATATTTGGTTGGCGCACTTTTGGATCGTCAATGGGCAGCTCACGGTGATCAAGGAAGGCTTTTTCGTTACCGACTAAAGCCAAGACTTCTTTGGCAAAATCCATAATGCTGATTTCATCCGGATTGCCAATATTCACCGGATGCGGATAGTCACTCAACAACAAGCGATAGATACCTTCGACTAGATCGTCTACGTAACAGAAAGAACGCGTTTGTGATCCATCTCCAAAAACGGTTAAGCCTTCGCCTCGCAGTGCTTGGCTGAAAAAAGCAGGTAATACGCGGCCATCATTAGTGCGCATACGAGGGCCGTAGGTGTTAAAGATCCGTACAATGCGGGTCTCTAAACCATGGTAGGTATGATAGGCCATCGTGATGGCTTCCTGAAAACGCTTCGCTTCGTCGTATACGCCACGCGGCCCGACTGGATTCACATTTCCCCAGTAGTCTTCTGTTTGGGGATGGACTAGTGGGTCACCATATACTTCGGAAGTAGAAGCAATCAGCATCCTGGCATTCTTGGCTCTCGCCAGTCCTAGTAGATTGTGTGTCCCTAAGGAGCCTACCTTAAGAGTTTGGATAGGCATCCGCAAATAATCGATAGGGCTCGCCGGAGAAGCGAAGTGCAAGATATAATCCAGCTCTCCCGGTACATGGACAAATTTGCTCACGTCGTGGTGATAAAATTCGTAGCGCTCTAAGTGCATCAGGTGCTCTATATTAGCAAGACTGCCCGTGAGCAGGTTGTCCATTCCTATTACGTGACAACCTTCCGCAATAAAACGATCAGATAAATGGCTGCCTAAGAAGCCGGCGGCGCCGGTGATGAGGACTTTTTTCATTGAGTTATAGAACTAGCAGTCTTAGAAAAACCAAATGGCACCTAAGCAGTGATGCCCCAATTTTCTGGGGCGATTAAGCATAGTAATTACGATACCACTCCACAAATTGCCGTACACCTTCCCGTAGAGTGGTTTGAGGGGCATAATCATAATCGCGACGCAAGGCGGAAGTGTCCGCAAAGGTAGCTTCAACGTCGCCGGCTTGCATTTCCATCATGATCTTTTCGGCCTTTTGGCCATAAATTTCTTCAATGGTTTCTACAAAGTCCATTAAGCGTACGGGTTGGCCACCGCCAATATTGTAGATCCTTGACGGCGCTTTCTCCTCTGCTCTTTGGGGGCCTTCAGTGGTTAGGATGCGTGTCACCCCTTCGACAATATCTGCCACATAGGTGAAATCCCGAGACATCCGCCCGTGATTAAAAACCTTGATCGGTCGCCCTTCCCGCATGGCATCACAGAATAGATACAAGGCCATATCGGGTCTTCCCCAGGGGCCATAAACGGTAAAAAACCGCAAGCCCGTGCAGTTGAGCCCGTAGAGGTGTGCGTAGACATGCGCCAGTAACTCGTTGCACTTTTTGGAAGCTGCATATAGGGAAACCGGTTGGTCTACCCGATCAGATTCGGCAAATGGCGTTTTGTCATTACCGCCATATACACTACTACTACTGGCATAGACCAAATGCTCAATTTTATGCTTGTAGCAACATTCCAACAAGTTCACAAAACCCTTAATATTGCTCTCTACGTAGGTTTGTGGGTGGGTCAGACTATAGCGGACACCAGCTTGCGCGGCCAAATTACAGACCTTGGTGATCGATAGTTCCGAGAAGAGTTCTGCTAAGCCAGCTTCATCCTCCAGCCCCATTTTCACAAACAGGTAATCTGCGTGTAGACTACTCTTCTTTAAGACCTTCTCTTCCAGCTCATCGGGTTCAATACCCAGCAACTTAAGTCGGTCATATTTCAGCTGAGGATCATAATAATCATTGAGGTTATCCAGGCCAACTACTTGCTCACCTTCTGCCAGTAATCTTTGGCAAAGGTGAAAACCTATAAATCCTGCTGCGCCACTTACTAAAATCATAATTCGAAAAAAGATAAGGCTCCGCCGGCAGAGTGTCGCAGACACTTCAGTCCAAACCGCGACGGCGGTGTTTGTATGATACCTACGACGCTCATGCCATTAAAGGAGACAAAACGCCTATGCAAAACCTTAGTGAGCCGGGGCTACACTAAGGTATTTCCCGTCCACTTCCACTTCCAGGTCGTGCCCGATGCTGTCGATCCGCACGAGAAAGAGGTTGCTGTTTTTTCGGTGAACTAGAGTACCGCGCAGCCCCGAAAGGCTACCTCCTACCAGCATTACTGCTGAACCACCCGTCAATTGCCCTTCGCTTTCCTGAAGTTGCCAACTAACTGTCTTCTCCAGAGTAATTCGTTGTAGCAAGACGATATCCTTCGCGGGAACATCTAAGCGTTCCCGGCCAATACGAACAAAATTAAAAACGTAGGGGCAGCGGTAGACTAAGGGTTCTTGTGCTTTTACAACTTGCACAAAAACATAGCCGGGTAAAACCGCAAAATGAACAGTTCTGATTCCTGTTTTTTCGTAACGGCGTTGTTCCGTCAATACCGGGCTGTATGCAGTAACACCCACTTTGTGCAACTGCGCCACAGCCACACGTTCCTTCTTATGCCCGACCCGAACCGCAAACCAGCGCGCTTCATCGGTATCTAGTCGGTCGATAGCAGATTGGGAAGCCCGTGTTAACTGCATAGCTGATAAAAAGGGCATATAAAAAGTGTCAGGGATTATTAGGCGGCAAGATACGATATCTTTAGTGACCGCCTGTCCTGCCAAAACCAACATTTCCTGCCAATATGTCCACTCCCCCTTTATTGGCCCAGGCTTTGCAACTAGACCTGTGTACTATTCCCGTTTACCAAAACTAAGCGTGCGTACTATCGTGATGAAAAAGAAGAATAAGCAAAAGAAAGATAGTCAGCAGGAAGCGGCTGCCCTTGCAGCAGAGGAAATCCAAGCGACGACTGAACAACCTGAGGTTCCCCAGGACGAAAATTCCGCCCCTAAGGAAGATGAACTCGCGCTTGCGCAGCAGCAACTAGCTGAGCAGGAAAACCGTTACCTAAGGCTGTTTGCTGAGTTTGAAAACTATAAAAAGCGTAACCAAAGGGAACGCCTACAGCTCATGGAAACGGCTGGTCGAAAAACGATGTCAGCCCTCCTCCCTGTTTTAGATGATTTTGATCGTGCCCGCCATGCTGCTGAGCAAAATGACGAACTGGAAAGTTTTGAAAAAGGAATTGGTATCGTCATCAAAAAATTACGTACCACTCTGGAAGGTCAAGGGCTGCGTAGTATGCAAAGCACCGGCGAAAGTTTTGACCCGGACTTCCACGAAGCGATTACTGAAATCCCCGCTCCCACTAAAGATTTACAGGGTAAAGTGGTCGATACCGTCGAAACTGGATATACCCTAAATGGCACTATCATCCGACACGCGAAAGTGGTAGTTGGAAAATAATAAACTTCTGATCCTCTTGTAGCCAGAATACATCAGGATATACGCAGTGAAAACTATGGCAAAGCGCGATTATTACGAGGTCCTCGGCGTAGGAAAAAGTGCGAGTAAGGATGAGCTAAAAAAGGCTTATCGAAAACTGGCAATGAAGTACCACCCCGATCGCAACCCGGACGACAAAGTGGCGGAGGAAAAATTCAAAGAGGCTGCTGAAGCTTATGAAATCCTCAATGACGAAGACAAGCGCGCGCGCTACGATCGCCTAGGGCATGCCGGTGTAGATCCTCAGTCTGGCTTCGGCGGCGGCGGCGGAATGACGATGGAAGATATCATGAGTCAATTCGGAGATATCTTCGGCGACGCGGGTGGTCCTTTCGGTTCCTTTTTTGGTGGTGGAAGTCGTGGTGGTGGCCGTCAGGCCCGCGGAGAGCGTGGTAGCAACCTGCGCATCAAAGTACCACTGACCCTCGAGGAAATTGCCAAAGGAGTCAGCAAGCGCATTAAGGTCAAAAGACAAGTAAGCTGTGATCGCTGTGGCGGTTCCGGCGCAAAGGATAGTAACTCCGTTACGACTTGCCGTACCTGTAATGGTGCAGGTGTGGTCCGCCAGGTTAGGTCCACTTTCCTGGGCCAAATGGCGACTACCACCACCTGTCCAACCTGTAATGGCAGCGGTAAACAAATAACTGCCAGCTGCCCCAAGTGTAAAGGACAAGGTCGCATCTATGCCGAAGACACCCTGGAAGTCAATATCCCAGCAGGTGTCGAAGAAGGTATGCAACTCAGCCTACGCGGAAAAGGAAATGCTGGTCGACAAGGTGGCCCAGCAGGCGACCTGCTGATCAATGTCGAAGAAAAACCACATGAGTTCCTGCAAAGAGATGGACAGAAAATCATCTACGATCTCTACCTCAATTTTGCGGATGCTGCTCTGGGCACCAGCATTGAGGTCCCCACTATCGATGGGAAGGTGCGCATTAAAGTACCCGCAGGCACCCAAGCAGGAAAAATTTTCCGACTGCGCGGTAAAGGTTTGCCCGATGTACAAGGATCTCCTGCCGGCGACCAACTTATCCACGTCAATCTCTGGACGCCCAAATCAGTGAGTGACGAGGAGCGTAAGATTCTGGAACAGCTGCGCGATAGCCCCAACTTCAAGCCCCAACAAGGCAAAAAGGATAAAGGCTTCTTTGAGCGTATGAAGGAGTATTTTAGCTAAGCTACTGCCGCCAAGCAGCCCCCCAACCAGGCTTGATTTTCGTTCTACTACGCCATAAAAAACCGGTTCTGCTTTCTTGACGATTAATCGCCTGAGTATAGCTGCTAAGTAGGATTCTAAATCCTCGACTGAGTAATTGCATTCTAGACTCCTCTAGATGTACAGCTGTAGAGGCTGGTGATTTCGGAGCTTTGTCAAGCTCAAGGCCACTATTTTTAGGTTTAAGCAGAAAATGAAAATGATTCGGCATTAAGCAGTAGGCTAAAATGGATGTGTAAGGGACAATGAACCGCTTAACTTTTCTTAGAAAATATTCGTAGTTCTCTGGGCTAAAAAAGGTAGTTTACCGGTTATTTCCCTGGTTAAATACATGATAAATGATTTCTTCATCGTACATCGTCAATAGGATAAGGGTGTTATTAATTGAATACCGCTTCTTCGACAAAATAAAAAGCTTTAGCCAGCAAATGGCCCTGGCGGTAGCGCGAGGCACTCACGCCAGTAGCCTCTTGATGGCAGCGCTATTTCTGCTTACTCTGACCGCTTGCGGACCTTCTTACATTTTTGAGGAAACTAAGCCCATCGCCGAAGATGGCTGGTCTTATAACGACACGCTTAATTTTAATTTCGAAATAGTCGATACCAGCACCATCTATGATCTTCACCTGATCCTGGACCATAAAGATGATTTCGCTAGCCAAAATACCTACGTACGTTTGAAGCTGCGCTTTCCCGACGGAAAACGGACGGATGAACAGCTAAGCTTACAAATGGCCGACGCATTTGGCGTCTGGCTAGGTGATTGTCGCGGGGAAAACTGCAGCCTGGATATCCCCATCCAAACGGGAGCCTACTTTAGCCAAAGCGGAAATTACCAACTAACAGTAGAACAGTTCAGCAGAGCGGAACTGCTCTACGGAATCACCGCCCTGACTTTTGCACTGGAGGAAAGAATCCCCTAGTTGACCAAGAGTACCGTTTGCTCTCCTCGATCTGCCCCAGGATATTGAACAAAATACACACCCTGAGTCAGCATCCGCGTGTCTAAACTACTGAATTCATTCATCAATTGCTGGCGACTAACCAAGCGGCCCAAGGCATCGTAGATCTCTAAATTCTGTATCCCTGATTGGTTGCAATTGTAGCGCAATTTCAGACTTTCTCCAGGCACAATGGGATTAGGATACAATACCGGCGCAAGGCTGATTTCATTGCTAGGCTCACAAATTGGCGCTCCTGTAAATAACTCCTCCGCTAAGGCAAAAGCATCCTGTCCTATTTCAATACCAATGATCCGCCCGGGAATATCGTCGGCAGGTGGGTGGATGCCTCCCCAAATTCTCGATAAGGAAGTTTGATCAGAGGCATCACGGTAGGTCGCCCACTGCAATACAATGTCTTCACTAGGCCCATCTTCAAAAACGAGAAACTCATTCGCGGGAGCGGCAAACTCTCCTACTCCTCCAGGGAAAAAAGGATCGCCCGTCAGTAGCGTCATCACCTCTGCTGCTGCACTACTAAAGGTCGAATGCCCGGAAACGTAGCCCGCAAAATTGGGGGTTACGAAGGTTGGTCGTTGGTAAGGCAGCCACCATTGAGCGTTGATCCATCCTACCCCGGCTACATCCGTATCAGGCTCCTGGATATAACGTGGGCCCAACCAAGAATAAAAGCGAATCAAACCATTAAGGCGGCCATCGTCTACGCTGTCGGCATTGCTGAAGAATTCAATATAACCGGGATCGAGATTGATACCTCGTGCATCAAAATTGGGTAGACTATTATCCGTCCGCTGCCCCAAGGCCGCCAGGTAACGAATGGCCGAAATGGGCCGCACATAATCATAATACCCCTTAATGCTCCAGGTAGCTACTGCAGCATCGTGCATCGTACCGCCCAGCAGCAGATAAGCCTTCACATCATACTCTAAAGGCGTTAGCTCTTCGCCTTCTCCTTTAAACTTTCGCTCAAAAAGAGGATGATCCATCACTTTATTCAAGATGGTAAACCAGTGGCCCGGAGGTGTCTCACTGTCTGGCCCATCGGCCCAAAATTCGGCCAGTACCCGGGCATAGTCCGCGCGCTTCACCAAATTTGGGGGATAGGGTTCTCCCGTGACGGGATTGAGGTCATGCCCTCGAGAAGCGTCCCCTCCCTCTTCCCGGTAAAACCCGCGGAAGTCCTCAAAATCGGTCGGATAATCGGCAGGGTCAAAATTGCCAATACTGCCTGGGCTGATGTCCCAAACCGTGGTGTCAGCCGGATCGAGTTGGCTAGACCACTTAACGACTAGCTCAAAGCCCCAACGGTATTCATCCGGTAGCCCTGCTGGATTGTCTTGATCGAAATAGGGTGGCGGCCCGGGATCGTGGTACAACCACCAGTCGTAATCATCGCCCGGCTTTTGCAGGATTTGCAAATCGGTAGCCGATAGCGCGAAGGGTACCACCCTACCCCACTCTGCCCCTAGAAATGCCGGTAGTTCTCCCTGCTGATTGCCACTTTGGTCAATAAAAAAATCATCAAATGCCAAGGGCTGCCAGCGATCGGGCGCAAAAAGACCGGAGGTGCCAAATTCTTCAACTTCCAGCGGCTGGTTGATGGGTTCGTAGTGCCGATTAGCGTAGTCATTGGTTTCATTAGAACCATCCATCCATCCAAAATCGATAATCAATTGAGCGACATAATTACCCAATTCAGCGGGGTCATCGCTGCTGTAGTCCGTCCCCGTAACGTTGGGATCATACCCCAGTTCGCTCATCAATTGCTGCGCAAAACCCTGACCAGCGCCCAAGGCAAAGCGATGGCTTATGAGGCGAAAGGCGGCGTAGCTAATCGCTTCCTCCTGAGCTGCAAGTCGATCCGGCCCGTAGTCTCCTAACTGATCGGGTTCAAAACGAAAATCAAAGCCACTGATCTGCCTGCCCAGAAAACAGGGCGTAGTACGACCATCGATAGCCGACCAGCTGTCGTACATCGCTACTGCAATATGAAAGAGATTCCTAGCATGCACCACGGGGCGCGCGCGATCTCCACGAATACCTTCCAGGGTAACTTCATTCCAGAGGCGAGCTATCGAATGCTCCTGAGCATAAGTAGCAGTAATACAAAAGAGAGAAAGCAATAGCGAGTAAAGGAGTTTCTTCATTGGTTGATTGCAGGCTGTCGAACAAAGATAATAAGGGCAGCGGGCAACTCTTTGGTGGCCCAGGTCATTATTATAACGCTATTGCTTAGTCCACCGCTTGCTGGCTTCGAGAACAGCAAGAGGAAAGTCCGGACAACGCAGGGCACCACGCCGGCTAACGGCCGGGGTTCCGCAGTTTTGTGGAATACGGAAAGTGCCACAGAAAACAAACCGCCCCGTCCCGTAGAATTGCGGGATCAGGGTAAGGGTGAAAACGTGTGGTAAGAGCGCACGCCGGTTCGTAGTAATACGAGCTGTGGGTAAACCCCGTGGGTTGAAATACCAAGCATTGCCGCGATCCCGATTCACTCGGGATCGGCCGTCTGCCCGGCGGTCTTCCACGGCAAGGGTGGGTAGATCGAGCCCCTTGGCAACGAGGGGCCTAGATAAATGGTGGGCCACGACAGAATCCGGCTTATCGAGCAATAGTTTATTTCGGGAGTTTGGTCCTTTGGGATCAAACTCCCGTCTTTTGTGGGGTGATTAAACTGATTATCGGCGGTCTATTGCTCTCCGCGGGCATCCTTTTTACGGCCTTTGGCCTGGATCGGACCATCGGTAGTCAACTAATGCTGGCCTTTCTGCTGTCTTTTGCTGGTTACGCACTGCTGCTAAGTAGTAGCTCCAGCATCCAAAGCCAAAACTTTCGTGCACTCATCGGGCTCGGCATCGCACTTCGCCTGCTGCTGGTCTTCGCCTTTCCCACCTTGAGTGATGACGTTTACCGTTTCATCTGGGACGGGCAACTGATCAACGCCGGCATCAACCCTTTTGCCCAGCTGCCGGCTTATTACCTAGAGGCCGGCCATGAGGTTCCTGGTCTTACCCAAGCGCTCTTTAATCGCCTTAATTCTCCCGACTACTACACCATCTATCCGCCCGTAGCGCAAGCCGTCAATACCCTGGCTGTTTACCTTAGTCCCAATAGTTGGTACGGCGCCTCAGTGGTGATGAAATTCTTCCTACTTGCAGCCGAACTGGGTACTTTATGGCTACTGCTGCGCTTATTAGCTCATTTTGCACTTCCGCAGGTCCGACTCCTACTCTACTGGCTCAACCCTTTAGTCCTGGTAGAAATCATGGGTAACCTGCATTTCGAAGGGGCCATGGTCGCTTTTTTACTACTGGGCTTTTGGGGATTAATCCGCTCTCGCTGGGCGCAAGCCGCTACTGGTTTTGCCCTCTCTATCGCTAGTAAGTTGTTACCGCTGATGCTGCTTCCTTTTTTGGTCAAGCGGCTCTGGTCGCGACTCTTTTGGCGTTTCAGTACTGTATTGGGCTTACTACTAATCTTGCTATTCCTCCCCCTAATCACGAGTGGTTTTCCCGCCAATTTCGGCAGCAGCCTCGATTTATATTTCCGCAAATTCGAGTTCAACGCTAGCTTTTACTACCTGGCTCGCGCTTACGGCTACTGGGAGATCGGCTGGAACCAAATTGCTCGTTTTGGTCCCCTACTGGCCAAGCTAGCGCTAATTAGCATCCTGATTTTTGCCTTATTGGAAGGTGGCTTTAAGCGCAGTAAATGGGCCTCCTCCGCTAGCTGGAAAAAGCTACCAGAAGTATGGATGTGGGCCTTTATTATCTATTTGTTGTGTGCCACTACCGTCCACCCCTGGTACCTTATTGTACCCTTAGTATTGTCGGTTTTCACCAATTGGCGTTTCCCTTTGCTATGGTCGGCGCTGATCATGCTCACTTACGCGACTTACCTTACCGACCCCTATCAGGAAATTTTGTGGCTAGTAGCCATTGAGTATTTAGTGGTTGCTGCCTTTGCTTGCTGGGAGTGGTGGCAAAGAGGTGATGAGCCAACTGCATCCCGAGTTTAGGTCGTCGGCTAGCGCCTCCTCCGTTTAAGCGTGCTGCGCACGACTTGGTTTAGTTCGGGCTCTAGTGCCCTCCCGTTTAGTCTCGTGCTCGCCTGCGGCATCGCACTAAGAGCAAAGAGCAAGCTAGGCTAGACGATGCCGCAGGCGAGTACCATCTACAACTGCAGCCGCCATGGCGGCTGCATCAACTTCTCGCGCTTGAGCGAGAATAAACTTTCGGTCGCTTGCGGCCGCAATAAACCCTGCTACCACCAGGCAGCAATAAACCCTTTTCGCCCCAGCGAAAAGTAAACCAAGGGACAGGAACCGCTTTAAGCTTCATAAAATTCACTTAAATCGCCAGCTCCACCCAACCCAAAGGCAGTGCAAAACATTCTTTTATGGGTGCTTGCACATGAACGAATGATAGTTCGCGTTATATTAGAACCCGAATAGAAAAATCTTATGAAACGGAATTACCCCATCCTCATCGTTGTCCTTGCTGCAGTAGGGCTGATGGCCATGAATGTTTTCCCACGTATTACCACCGAATCTAAGGAGGAAGTGCTGATGCAAACCGTAGTACAATTCCTGGCTCGTTATCACTATTCTCCTTCAGAAATTGACGACGAGTTCTCTCGAAATGTATTCACGACTTATCTCAACGACCTCGACGGTGCCCGGCTGTTCTTCACGCAGAAAGACATCGACGCCCTGGAAATGCATCGCCTTCAAATCGACGATCAGGCCAAAGCCGGTCAGTACGATTTTTTTGAAGCCGTCGGTAAGCACTGGGACGTCAGCCGCACGCGTTCCCAGGAATGGTATCGTGATTTCCTAGCTCAACCGCTTGACTTTAGCGACGATGAGTCCTTCGAACGGCTCGATGATGATGATAAATGGCTGGCCGACGAAGCCGCCCTCCAAAATTATTGGCAGCGCTACCTGGAAAGAGATGTGCTAGGTCGCATCGTCAATCGTCAGGAACAACTTCGCCGTGACACGACCGGCGCTGAAGTACCCAGCTTTACAGAGCTGGAGGAAGAGTACCGCTCAAAGGTGTTGGAAAACTTCGACGATTGGTTCCAACGTATGGAACGCATGAGCCGGGAGACCCGCGTCAGTCAGTACCTCAACACCATGACGACTTCACACGATCCGCACACCTCCTACTATGCCCCGCGCGAACGCGAAAATTTTGACATTCGCTTCCGTGGTCGACTAGAAGGAATCGGTGCTACCCTCACCCTAGATGATGATTACACCAAGGTAACTTCCATCGTAGTCGGTGGCCCGGCCTGGAAAGCCGACCAACTCAAAGAAGACGACCTGATTACAGCGGTTCGCCAGGATGATCAGGAGGAAGCTGTCGACGTAAAAGGTATGAACCTGGATGACGTCATCAGCATGATTCGCGGCCCTAAAGGCACCACCGTTCACTTGACCATCCGCAAGCCCGAAGGCGAAATTCAAATGATTCAGATCGAACGGGATGTTGTAGTTATCGACGAGCGCTTTGCCCGAAGTCTCATCATCGAAGGAGAAAACGAAGGTGAGCAAGTAGGCTATATCTGGCTACCTAGTTTCTACGCTGATTTCCAGGATGAAAATGGTCGCTTCTCCGCTCAGGACGTAGCCATTGAACTCGAAAAGCTCAAAGCCGTAGGAGTGGATGGCATTATCCTGGATCTGCGTTCTAATGGTGGTGGCTCCCTAGCCGATGTCATCGACATGTCGGGCTTCTTCATTCCCGAAGGTCCCATTGTACAAGTAGAAGGCCGTGGTGGTCGCACGATGGTGCAGGAAGACAAAGACGAAACTGTGCAATATGACGGCCCGCTCGTGGTTATGGTCAATCAGGGAAGTGCTTCAGCTAGCGAAATCCTGGCAGCAGCCATGCAAGACTACCAGCGTGCGGTGATTGTCGGATCTCAGCGCACCTTCGGTAAAGGTACCGTTCAGCGGTTCTTCGATCTGGACCGTGCCCTGCCCGGCTTTCAGGAATTAAAGCCCCTCGGTAGCATGAAGCTCACCACCCAGAAGTTCTTCCGGGTCGATGGAGGCTCTACCCAGCTGCGGGGAGTATCCAGCGATATCGTACTGCCAGACGCCTTTTCTTACATTGAATCAGGAGAGCAACGCCAGGACAACCCCCTAGCCTGGACCGAGATTGAAGCGGCTAACTACAGCCAGAACGTATTCCGCATCACGCCTGACATGATGAATGAGCTCCGCCGTCGTTCAGAAGCGCGTACCAGTGAGAACCCCGTCTTTGCTAGCATCGACGAAAATGCTCAGCGCATTCGGCGCCAACGAGATCGTAGCATCTTCCCGCTCGAATACGATGCTTATTTGGAAGCTGAACAGACACGCCGCACCGAAGCCGAACGCTATCAAGACCTCTTTGAAAAAGAGGTGAATAGCGGCGTAGCCAATTTGGAAGTAGACATACCAGATATTGAGTTTGACGAATCTCGTATCGCTCGTAATGAAGACTTCGTCAGTAAAGTCAGTCGGGATGTGTACATCCAGGAATCAATGAACATCGTCTTTGATCTCATTGATCTACAGTCCAGTATTGCCGCCAGTGATAACTAGGCAGTATATCTTCAAAGGATTGATTTAATTTGTGGGCTGGTCGCATGGCGGTCAGCCCACAAATCATTTGATATGCACCTACGCAACCTTCTTTGGGTCAGCAGCTTGCTGTTCCTACTCACTTGTGGAAAAGAGCCCGACTCCACTCCTGGCTCACCAGCTTCCACTTCTCTTTCCGAAAAGGAGAGCATTTCCGATCCACCAGTTCTTACTGACGAATTCCGTTTCACCTTTCTAGAGGAATTTAAGGGCTTGAGCCCTACCAGTAATCTAACAGAAATCCGATCAATTTTTGGCGCAGAAAACGTTCGGGAAGGCATGATCTATCTGGTAGATGGCATTGAGATGCCGGGCTACATTGTCCACGAAGGGGAGCCGGAAGAACTCCATATTTTCGTGCCCGACATCAGCGAAGACCTTCAGGAGATCAATATTCTCATCCGGCAGGCAGCGTCACCTTGGGTATCGGAGGAAGGCATCCAGATCGGCACCAGCCTGGCGGAATTGGTCACAATTAATGGTGCTCCGATTTCCTTCGCCGGTTTCAGTTGGGACTACGGCGGTTTTATCTCCGATTGGCACGGTGGTTCGCTCCATGGTAGCGCCATTCGTTTAGACATCGGCCCCAACGGCACCGGGGATTACCCGCTAGAGATCATGGGCGATGTCCGCCTCCGGTCCGATAATCCGCTACTTGAAAAAGTACCCATCATCGTTGGCGAGATAGAAGTCAGCCTGACCAACGATCCAGTCAAAATTGGCACCTATGCTCCCGGGAAATATTTTGACCGTATTCGAGCTGGCATGACCAGAGCCGACCTCATTGATCTCTACGGTATTGAACAGCTACGCGATAGTCAAATCCACATCGGAGAAGGTGAATTTGTGGAGGGTGCATTTCTCTTTCCGGCTACACCTGCGGAAGTACAAATTCTATACCAAGAGGAAGCTCCTCATGCCGTGGCTAGCATCCGGATCAGTCATCGGGAGACCCCTTATTATCTGCAGGATGTTTACCAGCTAGCTCCTGGCCTGGATCTGCCCGGTCTGATCGCACTCAACGATGGTCATCTAGAATTTGCTGGCTTCGGCTGGGATTATGCCGGTACCGTGCTGGACTGGCAAGGGGGCGAATTAGAAGGTCTGGGAGTGGTCCTGAGTCCGCTGAATTATGAAGAGGTACCTCCGGCCTTAATTGGCGATATACCCCTACAAAGCAAGGATTTAGACATTGAAGGGCGATTACTGTTTGAAGTAGTCGAGATTACCGTTCCTCTCGCCGATTAAGCCAGTACAAAACGCTTTACCTGATCGGCTAAATCCTGAGCTACGGCTGCCGTTTCCCCTTCGGCGTAAACGCGGACGATGGGTTCGGTATTGGACTTCCGCAGGTGTACCCATCCCTGTTTAAAGTCCAGCTTAACGCCATCCTCCGTATTGGCAGTCGCCTCAGCAAACTGACCAGGCAAGGCGGCCAGAATAGCGTCTACATCTAACGAAGGGGTTAGCTGAATTTTGTCTTTGACCATTTCGTACTGCGGATAGCCCGCTCGTAATTCATTGATGGTTTTCCCACTGATGGCCAGGTGGCTTAAGACCAAGGCTAGTCCAATGAGTGAGTCCCGACCGTAGTGTAGTCTTGGATCAATGATGCCGCCGTTGCCTTCTCCGCCGATCGTGGCACCAATTTCCTTCATTTTGGCCACTACGTTGACCTCGCCCACTTTGGCTGCGGCGTAAGTTTGACCAAAGCTAGTGGCTAAATCCGCCAGAGCACGGCTACTGCTCAGGTTACTGACCACAGGGCCGGGCTCGTGTCGCAGCACATAATCGGCTACCGTAACCAGCGTGTACTCTTCACCAATCCATTGTCCGCCGGGGCCAACCAGGGCGAGCCGATCTACGTCGGGATCCACGGCAACCCCTAAATCGGCACCCTCTGCTTTGACCTTATCCATTAACTCACCCAGGTGGGCAGGCAGTGGTTCCGGGTTATGGGCGAACTGACCGTTGAGCTGGCCATTAATAGTTTGGCAGTCTACGCCTAAGGCGTCACAAAGCATGGGAATAGCCAGGGTACCTACGCTATTTACCGCATCCAAGACCAGCTTAAAACCAGCTGCTTTGATGGCATCTACTGCTACAAGCGGGTGCTCCACAATGGCCTGCACGTGGTGCACCAACTCATCAGCGCTTTCGCGGTAGCTACCGATTTTATCCACCGCAGCGTAAGTAATCGCACCACTTTCTAATAAGGCTAGCATTTCTTGCCCATCGGCCGCTGAGATAAATTCGCCATTGCTGCCCAATAGTTTCAGTGCATTGTAAGTAACTGGATTGTGGCTAGCTGATAGAATAATGCCTCCAGCTGCCGCTAACCTTGGTACTGCCATTTCAACCGTGGGAGTAGTAGCATAACCCAGATCAATCACGTCCAGTCCCAACATTTGCAGGGTAGCAGCTGCTAGCTGGCTGACCACCGGTCCGCTGGGGCGGCCATCACGACCAATCACTACGATCTTGCTTTCCGAGCGCTGGAGCAGCATGCTACCGAAGGCCGCTACACTTTCTACGATATCCTGGGCAGTGAGGTTCTCTCCGGCCCGACCACCGAGGGTACCACGAAAGCCAGAAATGGATTTAATAAGGGGCATCTTCTGGGATTTCGGGCAAAGGTAATAACTCGCTTCGGCTCGGGTGATATTGCCCCGTAAGCGTGATAACTCGTTGCGCTTGGGTAAGAAATGGGCAAGGTGAGCTTTGGCTTGTAGCTTACTATCGTTGTTCTCGCCGGATGAGCTGCTCCAAGCGGTCACGTTGGGCCTGGAGCCGTTCGGGCCTTCCCAAAATGAGGGTGGTATCATAGACCGTACGACTCGATCTGTGTCCAGAGCGTACGAAGAGTCCAACAATTCCGCCACCTAGAGCACCAATAATCATGACACTAGGGACATGAAAGGAACTAGAAAAACCACATCCCAGGGTTCCGGCAGAATTGCCGCCATTACAATTAGGTTGAGTGGCAACTCCTACTAACAAGCCAACACCTGTGCCAATTAGTAGCCCCAAACCGAAATTATTTCTGGTCGTTTTTTGCCTGGGTATTCGAATACTATGAATCCTACTTGCCGGATAAGCTAAGATGGAATTAGTAGCATTAACTGGTCCTATTTCATTAGACAGGTAAAGCGTATCGGGCTGTACTTGATATACGTAGCCCTGAACGTGGTCTGTGGGCGAGCCCAAGCGGAGAGCAACCTCATAGTTCTGGTTGTCTTGAGCGGAGAGAGCGCGGGGAAGCAACCCTGCTAAAACCAATAAAAAGCAGTACGAAAAGATCAAATGGTTCATAGCAATTAATTTTCTACTTGAATCTGCCGCAAGCGTTCTCGCTGGGCGTTTAGTCGATCGCTGCGTCCCTCAATCAGTATGCGACTGCTAGGGGTAACCCTTTTGGGGATCAATGCACCAATCAGCCCACCGCCAATTCCGCCTACCAAGGTAATGCCGGCAACCCCTCTTATATATTCTGATGTACTAACAGAACCGCTACTTCCAAATCCAAATCCTCCACCTCTTCTAAATGAATTAACGAGTAAGATTCCAGTCAACAAGCCTAAAGATCCTCCAATTAAGAATCCACTTCCCGCATTAGATCCTTTCTTCGTAGGTCCGTCCGGCAATTGAAGCGAAAAAATCCTATCTGCGGCAAAAGCTTGTATGCGACTACTTGCAGAGGCTCTCAGATCAGAAATCATCCAGAGGGTATCGGCCTCAAAATGATGGATATAAGCACGCAATTGAGAGCTTGGATTTTGGGCATTAAGCGTTATCCGTTGGGGTGCTGGATCCTGAGCTTTTAGTTGTGTAGAGACCAGCAACAAAGTTAACAGTGGTAAAAAGTTGACGATACATTTAATGAGCATGGATGCAGTTTTCCTACAAAGGAAGTCCGTATTCAATGCTCATAATTGTACAGGTCGGACAATTAGTATCGGAGAATACTATGCCACCGCCTCTTCTAACTGCTCCACATCATTGACCCCGTCTTCATCCAGGTCATCGTCTTTCTCTACGCGGAGGTTATCGATGATAAAGGTCTGACGGGCGGGCGTGTTTTTACCCATGTAATAACCGAGCAGCTTATCGATCTGGGTACCTTCACCCAGCACTACTGGCTCCAGACGGATGTCTTCGCCGATGAAGTCTTTAAACTCTCCCGGGCTGATTTCTCCCAGCCCTTTAAAGCGGGTGATTTCTGGTTTACCGCGTAGCTTCTCAATGGCTTCCTGCTTTTCCGTTTCGCTGTAGCAGTAGAAGGTTTTTTGCTTGTCTCGCACCCGAAAAAGTGGGGTCTCCAGAATATAGAGGTGACCTCCTTCTACCAGATCGGGGAAGAACTGGAGGAAGAACGTCAGTAGGAGCAACCGAATGTGCATTCCATCTACGTCGGCATCCGTAGCGATTACGACACGGTTGTAGCGCAGACCGTCCAAACCATCCTCAATATTGAGCGCGTGTTGGAGCAGGTTAAGCTCCTCGTTTTCGTAAACGACCTTCTTGGTCAAACCGTAGCAATTCAGCGGCTTACCGCGCAGGCTAAAGACGGCCTGGGTTTGCACGTCCCGGGCTACGGTAATGGAGCCACTGGCCGAGTCGCCCTCCGTGATAAAAATCGTGGTGGCTAAACGATCCTCCTCGCGCGACTTGCGATTGCTGTCCGAGAAATGTTTGCGGCAGTCGCGCAGTTTTTTGTTGTGCAGATTCGCCTTTTTTGCGCGTTGGTTGGCTAGTTTCTTAATCCCGGCAATCTCTTTGCGCTCCCGCTCCGATTGCTTAATACGCTTCTCGATAGCTTGCGCGACTTCTGGATTCTTGTGGAGGAAGTTATCCAGCTTTTCAACTAGGAAATTACGCATGAAGGTCTGGACCGTAGGCAGGCCTGGCCCCATATCGGTGGAACCTAACTTCGTCTTGGTTTGAGATTCAAAGACGGGTTCCTCCACCTTTACTGCAACCGCTGCAACGATACTCGACAGGATGTCTTTGCGGTCATAGCTTTTGTTGAAGTGCTTTTGCGCAGCTTCCACTACCGCCTGCTTGAAGGCGTTGAGATGGGTTCCCCCCTGAGTCGTGTGCTGACCATTAACGAAGCTATAATAGGTCTCACCGTAGGCATTGCCGTGGGTGATGGCGACCTCGATGTCCTCTCCTTGTAGGTGGACGACCGGGTAGCGCATGGTCTCCATATCTGCTTTGCGCTCCAACAGATCACGTAGGCCATTTTTACTGACCAGCGTCTTGCCGTTGAAGACCATCTTCAGGCCGGCATTGAGGTAAGCATAGTTCCACAACTGGTTTTCGACGTAATCGGAGCGGAACTTGTACTTCTTGAAAATTTCGGAATCCGCCCGAAAGCTGACGTAGGTACCGTTGGATTCTTTGGTTTTTTGCTGGCGATATTCTTTGACCAGCTCACCGTAGGAGAAGTCCGCCCGTTTCAGCTTGCCTTCCCGGACAGCATAGACGGTGAATTGTTCGGCCAACGCATTAGTTGCTTTTAGACCTACCCCATTCAGGCCCACCGACTTTTTGAAGGCTTTACTATCGTATTTACCCCCGGTATTGATCTTGGATACCACGTCGACCACTTTGCCCAATGGAATACCCCTACCATAGTCACGGACTTCTACCAGGCCTTCACCGATTTTAACTTCGATCTGCCGGCCATGCCCCATGACGTATTCATCGATGGAATTATCCAAGACTTCTTTCAGCAGGATGTAGATACCATCATCGGGAGAAGAACCATCGCCCAATTTCCCGATGTACATCCCAGGACGCAGACGAATATGTTCCTTCCAGTCTAAGGACTTAATATCGTCCTCGGTGTAGTTGACTTGAGCCATGCGGTAAAGATAAAAAATCTCCGTTGCTTTCTCCAACAAAAAGTTGGTTGACCACACAGAAATTGTTGGTTTGCTTGATTGGGCTGTTTAGGTCGTCGGCAGGGCCTCCTCCGTTTGTTCGGCTGCGCCTTTGTGGTTTAGCGCTCGGCCAAAGGCCTCGGCAGTTTACCTTCCGCTATCGCGGAAAGGGTTTAGTCGGTGCCCCTGTCACCTCCGTTTAAAGGGGGCTGGCCTACGGCCTAGCCTTAATTAGATATGGAAGAGTAAAATTATACTTGAGGATGCCACAGGCGAGTACTATCTGCAACTACAGCCGCTCTGGCGGTTGCATCAACTTCTCGCGCCTGAGCGGGAATAAACTTTCGGTCGCTTGCGGCCGAAATAAACCCTGCTGCCGCGAGGCAATAGTAAACCCTTTTCGCCCCAGCGAAAAGTAAACCACCCAGGCTGCTAGCCGAGCGTTTAACAACAATGTCACAGGCGAGTCTCCTTTACAACTTTCGGTCGCTTGCGGCCGAAATAAACCAAAGCTGCCCGTAGGGCGCTTAAACGGAGGAGGCTCCGCCGACGACATCAACCCAAGACCTAAACCCCTCCCATTCTGCTTTGTTACCTCTATATGCGGCGCGATCCCAACATTCTTAAGCATCCCGGTCTGGAACCGCTCTGGGCGGCTATTCATCGTGACTGGAGAAAACAACAATTCTGCGCTGCTATTTTACTGCTGTTGGGTGTTGCTGCCGTCGCGAATTTATGGCGGGCCGGACAAGCAGCACCGATGCTGGCTACCGTAGCCAAATCCACCATGATTATTGCCGGGCTGGGCACCCTAGCCATTTGCGGTGCCCTTTACTGGTTATTTCGCTTACTGATGCGTCAGCCCGACTGGCTCTGGTACGAAATACTAAAAGACAGCCCCGAAGAAGTGGTGTGGGTCTATACGCTAGTAACCCAACGCCTACCCTTTGGTTTGGCCTTTAGTCATTCTTCCCTGCTTTGCCTAGTTCTACAGGATGGAGAACAACTAAGTATCTCTATTCCAACCCAACAGCTGAAGCTGGTCAGCAAAACCCTCAATCGCGTCCTACCGAATGCGGAGTTTGGTTACAGTAAAGAGCGTGCGGAGCAGTATCTGGGAGAAGACCCACTGCGGCGCTTAAGACGCTAGACAGCTAGTTGAGTTCGTCGGCAGAGCCTCCTCCGTTTAAGCGCCCTGCGGGCGGCTTTGGTTGAGGTCGGGCTCCAGTGCCCTCCGGTTTAGTCTCGGGCTCGGCTACGCCATCGCCCTAAGAGCAAAGAGCAAAGAGCAAAGAGCAAGCTATGCTAGACGATGCCGCAGGCGAGTGCCATCTACAACTACAGCCGCCCTGGCGGCGACATCAACTTCTCGCGCCTGAGCGAGAATAAACTTTCGGTCGCTTGCGGCCGGAATAAACCCTGCTGCCGCCAGGCAGCAGTAAACCCTTTTCGCCCCAGCGAAAAGTAAACCGCTCACTCCCTACCTTTACCCTATACATGCTACCAGATGGATCACAGTCTTTTTGAATTCTTCAACCAAACCATTGCCAACGGTTTTCTGGATGGTTTACTACCTACTTGGCGTACTAAGGAGACCTGGATTCCCCTTTACTTAGTGGTCGTTGGTTGGATGCTGTATAAGGACACCAAAAAGGGAATGCTGGCCTTCATGGCCGTTATAATTGCAGTAGGACTGGCCGATTTTATTACTAGTGGAATCCTCAAACCCTGGGTAGGAAGGCTACGCCCCTGTGCCGACCCGGACTTGGCAGATCAGGTCCGGCTACTGGTCAGTTGCGGTGGAAAATTCAGCTTTCCCTCTTCTCACGCTAGTAATCATATCGCTATCGCCCTAGTTTTAAACTGGTGTTGGTTTCAACATCAGCGTTGGATAAAGATCGCCTGGTTAGCCTGGGCCGTCAGTATTGCCCTGGCCCAGATTTACGTTGGCAAGCACTTCCCGCTGGATATTTTGGGTGGATGGGTTGTGGGTATACTCACTGCCATTCTGGGATACTCGATCTTTCGCAAGCTCAGTGCGATAAAATCTCGCTAAGCCCGCGTTCCTGTACCTCTCCTCGGTAGCCTTGCGCTCCGCGCGAGTGGGACCCAATCAATAGCTAGCGCACTTGCTTGCTCCCGCGCGGAGCTCGGGAGGACCGCCTTAGGTAGTTCCTCGTAGACGATCCCCATTTACTTCCAGCCCAACTTCCTAATATCCGGGAATTTAGTTACTGGACGGTCCTCTTATTCTGCGTTTCGGGTAGCCGGCCAGCGACCTCCTACAAAAACGGCAATTTCACCACCTTCGCTGGAAGCTGCTTACGGCCCAGATCAATTTGAATCTCCTTGCCAGGCTGTCGATAGTTGTATGTCACGTAGCCCATCCCGATGGGATAGCCCAGGCTGGGGGAATGGGTACCACTAGTCACCGCTCCGATTGGCTCGCCGGCAACGTTGAGGATAGGATAGCCGTGACGGGGTACCCGCCGTCCTTCCAGGGTAAAGCCGACCAAACGGCGGCTTAAACCTGCTTCTTTTTCGGCCAGCATCAAATCGCGACCGATGAAATTTCCTTTTTTCAGTTTGGTGATCCAGCCCAGACCGGCACAAAGCGGGCTGGTAGCATCATCGATATCATTGCCGTAGAGACAGTAGCCTTTTTCTAGGCGGAGGGTATCCCGGGCACCCAGACCCGCTGGCAGTAAGCCTTTGTTTTTACCCGCTTCCATGATGGCTGACCACAGGGCAGCGGCCTGACTGGCATCAAAATAGAGTTCAAAACCTCCTGAACCTGTGTAGCCAGTGGCGGCAATCAGCACATTGGTCAGACCTGCGAAAGTACCCCTGACAAAACGATAATAAGGGATCTCGGCCAGCGGCTCGTCCGTCAGTGGTTGTAGGATCTCGGCAGCAGCAGGCCCCTGTACTGCTAGCAGGGCTGTCTGCGCACTAATGTCGATCAGCTCCGCACCAAACTGGGCGTTGTGACCACTGATCCAGTCCCAATCCTTCTGAATATTCCCGGCGTTGACCACCAGCATATAGGCCGGCCCGGTGCTCTGCATCATACCTCCTTCTGGTAGTTGATAGATGAGCAAATCATCGACAATGCCTCCTTTTCCGTTGGGCAGACAGCTGTACTGTGCCTGACCGGGCTCAATTTTACTCAGGTCATTGCTGCTTATATATTGTAGTAACTCGGTAGCTCCTTCACCGCGTACGATGAATTCTCCCATATGGGAAACGTCGAACATCCCCGCTCGTTCCCGCACAGCAAAGTGTTCTTCTTTCAAACCACTGTAGGAGATGGGCATCTCAAATCCAGCGAAGTCGGCCATTTTGGCACCAAGCTCGTGGTGAATGGTAGTCAGAGGCGTTGTTTTCATGCTGCAAAGTTAGTATGCAGACGTTTAGTTCTTTAGTCTTTTAGAACTTTAGTCACTTACTGCTAAAAGACTAAAGAACTAAAGAACTATCGCTACCTTTGCCTACTTGGCACGGTCTTTGCAGGCCATATCCTGACCCCCTATATATAGAAACGAAACTGCCCCGCGTGTTTGACGAGGACCAAAAGCATAAATTCAGTCAACGAGCCCTGGACGAAGAGTCCGACATCTTCCCTTTTATGTCCCTGGACGGAGGGGACGATGAGCCCGACACTGATCTACCGGAACAGCTGCCCGTACTGGCGCTGAAGAACACGGTATTATTCCCTAATATCATCATCCCAATCACCATCGGCCGCGACAAGTCCATCCGGGCAGTCAATCAGGCCTTTGATAGCGATAAGTTGATCGCTGTATTCAGCCAGCGGGATACCAAAATGGAAGATCCCGACGCACAGGACTTGTTCGCCATCGGCACAGTGGCTCGCATTCTGAAGTTGCTTAAGATGCCCGATGGCAGTTTAACGGCGATTCTGCGTGGCCAGCAACGCGTGATGCTCAAAGAGATGACGCAGACTGAGCCAACCTTAAAAGCAGCTATCCAGTCGGTACCCCAGGCCAAGCCGGAAGATGACATCACTTTCCAGGCTACCATTGACAGCATCTCCGATCTGGCCCAGCGGGCCGTGGAGATCTCTCCGCAGATTCCTTCCGAAGCGGCCGTGATGTTAAACAACATCGAAAGCCCCACCTATCTGCTGAACTTCATTGCCAGTAACCTCAACCTCAAAGTCGAGGCTAAGCAGGAGCTCTTGGAGGTCAATCAATTGAATGACAAGGCCACGATGGTCCTGGAGAAGCTGCAGAAAGAACTGCAAATTCTCGAACTGCGCGATCAGATCGAAACTAAGACCCGGGGCGATATCGAAAAGCAACAGCGGGATTACTACCTCAATCAGCAACTGAAAACCATTCAGGATGAGCTGGGGCAAACTCCACAGGAGGAAGAAATCCGCAAGATCGAAGCCCGGGCCAAAGACAAAAACTGGCCAAAAGAAGTAGGTGAAGTTTTCAAACGAGAACTGGCCCGCCTGCGTCGCATGAATCCACAGGTGGCCGAGTTCAGCGTACAGTTGAGTTACCTCGAAATTTTGTTAGACCTCCCCTGGAACGACACCACCGACGACAACTTTGACCTCGGCAACGCCGAGGCCGTCCTCGAAGCCGACCACTACGGCCTCGACAAGGTAAAAGACCGCATCCTCAGTCACCTAGCTGTGCTCAAACTGAAGGGTGATATGCGGGCCCCAATCCTACTGCTGCTGGGCCCTCCAGGCGTCGGCAAAACCAGTCTGGGCCGCTCCGTAGCCAAAGCCCTGGGACGGGAATACGTGCGCATTTCGCTAGGTGGTTTACACGATGAAAGTGAAATCAGGGGTCACCGCAAGACCTACATCGGCGCCATGCCTGGCCGCATTGTCCAATCACTGAAGAAAGCCAAGACGTCCAATCCGGTTTTCATCCTAGATGAGATCGACAAGGTCGGCCAAAGCCACCGAGGCGATCCCTCTTCGGCACTGCTTGAAGTATTGGACCCGGAGCAAAACACCCACTTCCATGACAACTACATCGATCTGGATATCGATTTGAGTCGGGTACTCTTCATCGCGACTGCCAATAATATCAACAGCATTCAGCCCGCTTTGCGCGACCGGATGGAGATCATTCGTATCTCTGGTTATTCTGTCGAAGAAAAGCTGGAAATCGCCAAGCGGCACCTCATCGCCAAGCAGCGTAAAGAACACGGCCTCAAGGCCAGTCAGGTGAAGATTTCCATCAAAACCTTGCGCAGTCTGGTCGAGCAGTACACTCGTGAAAGTGGGGTGCGGAGCTTGGAACGGCAGATCGCCAGCCTAATGCGCCATGCTGCTAAGGAAATCGCTTACGACCGGGCAGACAAGGTCAGCATTCAGCCCGAAGAACTGGCCGAGATTCTTGGCCCTAGTGTTTTCGACAGCAATGGTTTTGAAGCGATTGATCGCCCAGGCGTCGGAGTTGGCCTGGCCTGGACGCCCGTCGGTGGCGACATCCTCTTCGTAGAATGCAGCCTGAGTACCGGCAAGGGCAAAGTCATGCAGACCGGCAATCTAGGGGCAGTTATGAAAGAAAGTGCGACTACTGCGCTGAGCTACCTCAAGGCCCATTGCGAAGAGTTGGGCATCGATCCGGAAGTTTTTCAGCAGACCGATATTCATCTCCACGTACCGGAGGGCGCGACTCCGAAAGACGGCCCCTCGGCGGGCATCACCATGCTGTCCGTACTTGCCTCAGCCTTTACGGGGCGTCCGATTCGTTCTAAACTGGCGATGACTGGAGAGATTACGCTACGAGGCAAAGTATTGCCCGTGGGTGGCATCAAAGAAAAGTTATTAGCCGCCAAAAGAGCAGGCATGAAGGACATTATTCTTTGTCGGGTCAACGAAAAGCACGTGGCTGAGATCGAGCCCAATTACCTCAAGGGGCTTAAGATTCACTACGTCGAGCGAATGTCAGAAGTCTTGGGTTTAGCCTTGAGTAAGCGTTAATTATTATTAAGTAACCCAACCTCTGGCCCGCTTCGACTGTCTTTATGGCAATGAACTGATCTAACCCCCGACGATATGTTGCGTTCGCTACTGATTTTAATTGCTTGTTTTTGTACTTCCGCAGGTCTGACCGCTCAAACTAGCACCGCCGATGTGCAGGAAAAGCTGGTGCAGTTCTCCGGCATGGTCCTCGACGGTACCGGCGCTGAGTTGGTAGCCATCCCTTATGCCGCAGTGGTCGTCAAAAGCGATCAGCGGGGTACTTACGCTAATCTCGAAGGTTTCTTTAGCATCGTAGCTCGCCAGGGGGACACCATCGCTTTTACGGCGCTAGGTTATGAAGATGCAGAATACATCATCCCTACTGATCTGGAAGAAGATAAATACAGCATGGTTCAGCTCATGACTACCAACACTTACGAGCTTCCACCAGCCGTAGTATTTCCCTGGCCCAGTCGCGAGCACTTCAAGCTCGAGTTCCTAGCCATGGACGTCACCCCCGAACTACAGTCACGTGCCTCCGAAAACCTCTCGGCCGACCGCCTGCAAAATCTGCGCGAAACGGTAGCTACCGATGGTGGCGAAAATGCCAGCTACTATATGCGGCAGCAAGTGCAGCAAACCTACTACATCGGTCAGCGTCCGCCCATGAACATCTTCAGCCCCGTCGCCTGGAAGCAATTCTTCGACAGCTGGAAACGGGGGGATTATCGCAATCGGGATAGAGAGAGAAATTAGGGATTCTTCTTTTTGTCTTAGCACACCGCCGAAGGCAGCCGCCTAGCGAACAAGAAGCAAAAAAGCCAAGCCTGTAATCCTGATTTCACGCTGCACAGCCAGCCTCCAGCCTAAACGCATAAAACTCGCTACGCTCAGACAGTTCACGGCTTCCAGCTGCCTGCTCCGCTATCAAGATTAAGAGCAATTAGATACAAGCCGGCTATCAGCTTTAATCAAATATTGTTAATCGTCTATCAATCCCGTCAGCTCTCCCAATTGCTTCGGATCCAACTGCTTCAGGTACTTCGGTGCGCGGAAGCGCTGACCGTAAAGTTCTTCCAGCTCAGCGCAGCGCTGGATAAAGCGCGCATGGCCATAAGTATGAATGTGGCGCAACACCCCGCCGGTATAAGCCGGAAAACCCCAACCATAGACACTACCCAGATTGGCGGCCGCGTGGCTTTTGATCACACCTTCCTGTAGGCACCAGCCCGCTTCAATGATTTGTACGAATAAGAGCCGCTCAAACAGGGCCTCGCGCTCGTAGTCTTCGCGGGTGGTGGGGTACATCTCCGTCAGGCCACTCCAAAGTACGGGAGCCTCGCCTTCCACATAATCATAAAAGCCGGCCTTACGCTCCTCTCCGGTACGGCCGGCATCCAGGAGCTGTTGCAAAGCGGTGGCCGCCGGATGCTGGATATAACGACTACCGTAGTGGGCAGCTGCCTGGTCCTCGTACTTCTTGACCAACTCAATACCTAGATCATCTGCCAGAGAAAGGGCGCCTTTGGGCATACCCAACTGTAGACTCAGATTATCGACTAGGGCCGGTGGGTAACCCTCTTGTAAAAGGTGGATACCCTCCAGTATAAAAGTATTCTGCACGCGGGCAGCATAAAAACCCCAGACATCTTTGACGACGATCGGCGTCTTTCGGATAATCGTAGCGAAGTCAAAAGCCCGCGCTACGGTTTCTTCCGTGGTCTGCTCACCCTTGACGATTTCGACCAGACTCACCGTCTCCGCCGGCGGAAAGAAGTGGATACCGACGTAATTAGCGGGACGTAGGCTGTCTTTGGCCAGAGTCGAGATCGGAATAGAGATCGTATTGGTACCAAAGACACTGAATTCGTCCAGGTATTCTTCTGCTTCGCGGGTTACTTTAGACTTAATCAGCTGATTTTCAAAGACCGCTTCAACCACCAGATCACAGTCACGGAAGCGATCATTCTGATCCGTAGTTACCAGATTGTCGAGTAATTCCTGCCGTTCACTGGGCTGAAAAGTACCCCGCTCGATGTACTGATCGATGCGTTCTTCGATATAGAGGCGGCCCCGGTCCGCAATCGGCTGACTTACGTCCTTGAGCACCACCTGTAAGCCATTACGAATACAGGTAAAAGCAATGGCAGATCCCATTTGCCCAGCTCCGATCACCCCAATTTTTTTAGGGCGGAAGCGACCGTAGCCTTTGGGCCGGTTGAAACCCGAGCGCACGGCTTGCTTGTCAAACCAGAAGGTAGAAATCATGCTCTTACTGACCTCCCCGCTAGCTAGTTTCGCGTAGTACCTACTATCCAAGCGATAAGCCGTGTCGAAGTCGACCTTCGAGGCTTCGGCCAGCAGGTCCATCACCGCTCGCGGAGCTGGGTAATGGTCGTGGGTTTCGGCCGAAAGTTTGGCGGTCAATAAGCGCAGCTGATGCCCCAACAGTGAATCGTGGGCCGTACCACCAGGAATGCGCTGATCGGGATCATCCCAGGGGCTGCGGTAGCCCTGGTTCTGAAGGAGCCACTGCTTGGCTTTTTCCATCATCTCTTCCCGACCAGAAGCCAGCTCGTCGATGATGCCTACCTTCAGTGCTTCCTGGGGGCTATAACGTCGCCCTTCTAGCAAGAGGGTGAAGGTACGTTCAATGCCCAGTAGCCACATCAGGCGAATGATGGCACCGCCATTAGGAATCAGGCCAATTTTCACCTCAGGATGGCCGAGCTTGATCTTCGGATCATCCAGTACGATGCGGTGATGGCAGGCCAGAGCCATTTCAAAGCCTGTACCGAGTGCATCTCCATTAATAGCTGCTACTACGGGTACTCCTGGCAGCTCCAGATCGCGGAAAAGCTCTTTGAGTCGCTGGCTCGATTTATAGAGTGCTTCCGCCTGATCTTCGTGGTAAAGCGATTCCAGATCGCCCCCTTCCAAAAAGTCTTTTTTATCGCTGGTAATAATGATACCGTTAAGCTCACCACGTGCTTTTTCTTCTTGCAGGTGACGAATTAAGGGTACGAAAGCTTCTACGATCTCACTATTGATCACGTTGCTGGCCCGTCCCTTCATATCGAGAATGATGGTAGCAATCTGGTCGGTATCCTTACGGTAGTAGATCATGCGGGCAGGCGTTCAATAATGGTAGACATCGCCAGGCCGGAGCCGGCATCAATAGTCAGGCAACCAAACTGCTGGTCGCGGCGCTCCAATTCATCCAGCAGATGGCAAAGCATCATGCCACCTACGGCACCCAGTGGCTCACCCAGGGCAATGGCGCCGCCTAGCACGTTGAAGCAATCTTCGGCGAGCGATAGTCCTCGTTGAAAACAAATAGCTGGAGCGGCAAAAGATTCATTGAATTCCCAGAGGTGAATATCACTCACCTTCAATCCTGCTTTTTCGAGGGCCAGTCGAGCAGCCGTTTCGCCTCCAGTCAGGAGCGTAGCATCTACGGTAGCCATTGACACGGCACGGATACGAGCACGCGCTTGTAGACCCAATTCTTCCCCTCGTTCGGGAGTCCCCAATAGGCAAACAGCAGCGCCGTCGGCAGCAGGACTGGTATTGCCACCGGTATGCAAGTGTTCAATGCGTGATACTAAGGGAAAACGGTGTAAGGCCATACCGTCAAAGCCAGCCAATCCCATCTCAGCGAAACGGGGGGGCAACTCCGCCAGTTGAGCAGCATTTAGCTCTGGCTCGGGTAGACTGTCCTCACCCAGGATCAAGAGTCCGTTATCATCCATAATCGATTCCAGGGAAGGAGCAAAATAGCCCAGCTCCCGGGCCTGAGCAGCCAGCTGGTGAGAACGTAGAGCGAAGGCATCCAATGCTTCGCGGCTGATATCCCGGATGGTAGCTACCATATCAGCCGCCACTCCCTGCGGGATGTAGTGACTGTTGATGATCGTTTCGGGATCATTCATCATTGGGCCGCTGTTGAGGTAAGTCGGCACGCGTGACATACATTCGAGTCCGCCGGCGATGATCAAGTCGTCGAAACCAGCTTCAATACGCGCCGCGGCCAAGTTGATGGCCTCCAGGCTACTGGTATTAAATCGATTAACCTGCATCCCGCCTCGGGCCATCCGCCAACCGGCATGCAGCAGGCCAGCACGAGCAATATTATAGCCCTGATCACCAGCAGGTGTATTACAGCCCACGATGAGGTCATCGACTACTAGCGGCAGCTGCTCCACCGCCGAGCGACGGTGCAATGCTCTTAGGCAATCGCTAAGAAGTTGTACGGGTTTTACCTCATAGAGTGCACCCGTAGCATTTCCTCGTCCACGAGGACTACGTAATGCATCGAAAATATAGGCCTTCGACATAGGCACAAAGTTAAAAGAGTATCGGACAGGCACCCTCTTTTAGACACTGTTAATCCGCCACAAACCGAACTTAATCGAGTTTTTTTGTGTCCACTAGAGGAAAGTCTGACCTTTAGGGCAAACAGAAAGTAAAAACATGGCCAGAAGAAAGAAAATCACCGGCTTTGCTCGCCTGATTATCGCCCTGCTGATAATCGTACCCGGTGCCTTTATCGGTGCTTCCTACATCAATGGAGAGGACCCCGTGCAGAAATTCAAAGAATTAGCGGGTTGGGAAGCGAGTAGTAGTTCTAGTTCCAGGACTTCCGCAGGTTCCAGCAATAACGGTAATACCCGCGGGAGTACAAATGAAAACGTGATCAATGATCTCCATACCCGGATCGCTATCCTCGAAGAGGAATTGGCACGTTGCAAGACCAGGAATGTGGAGTAAGGGAGAATCAAGATCGCCCCGAAAGCTTTCGCGAATTTTAGAACCCGGAACCCGGAAAAAATCAAGAAAGACACTCAAAGGTTTTACGCTACAGCTCCAAACACTTCGAGGTCTATCCCTTCACAAATCACAACCTAACTAAATGAATCTTTTCCTGCAAATCACTCAAATGGGCCTCTTTGATTGGGGCGTCCACATTCTGGTTATTGCGGCCCTAACCCTGCTTTCGGCCCAGTACTTGAAAGGCATTTACGTCAAGGATTTTGGCGCCGCCGTGGTTTTGGCGCTGGTCATCGCAGTATTAAACGTAACCGTAGGCTGGGCGCTACGCGGTCTGGCTACGCCCTTAAACTGGATCACTTTCGGTCTCTTTTCTGGTCTGATTGCCTGGGCGATCAATACAGCTATTGTTTGGGTAGCAGATCGTTTCGTGCGCGGTTTTGAGGCGAAAAATTTATTCTGGACCGTGATATTTGCCCTAATTTTGGGGATTGGAAATTTCTTACTCAACATCATCACTTAATCCTACGGATTGCCCCCGTTTGCTTCACAAATACACCAGTTTTTCTATACACTCCTGGCCATACCCAGGGCCTGGCGGTTCATGCTGCACTACAAGCTGTGGCGAGGACTACGTGAATACAATTGGGTAGCCAGAGGACTGGCGCTAATAGGCGTTATTGCGGGCATATTTCTAGTTAAAAACATCGGCGACTGGTTTCGCACGTCCGATGACCTGAGCTTCTGGCACTTCTTTTTTGGCGAAAACAGCTTAATTAGCAACATTAGTAGTACGACTTTATCGGCTCTTTCCAACGGGTCATTGAAGTGGGTCATCCTGATTTTAATGGAAGTGGTGATCTACCACTTCATGCGGGCCAGCTTAAAAATCACCCTAGGCAAAGACGTTAAAGACGCCCATAAAATGGGACCATTCGTCAGAGCGCAATGGCGCATGATTAGGGTATCAATTTCGGCCTTCATCCTCGAGATAATTTTGGTCAATGTTTTATTTGGTACGGCTAGCAGCATCATCCCATTTTTACGCTACTTCGTTCCCGCTGCTACCTTAGTTGTGCAAGCCTATTTGCTGGGTTTTGCCATCGTCGACAACTACAATGAGCAGTTTGAGATTAGTGTAGAGCAGAGCCTGGGTTACGTAAGGCGCAGCTATATGGGGGTCTGCCTGGGGCTGGGTGTTCCCTTGTACTTCTTGTTACTCATCCCCATTATCGGTCCATTTATCGCTCCCTTACTTACTTCTGTTACGGCGGCTATTGTTATGAAAGAATTGAGTGATCTCCACTTGGTCGGTTATATCCCTTCTGAAAAGGAGCAGAAGAAAATCGACAAAAAAACCGCCAAGCAAGAGAAAAAGGATCGCAAGAAAAATAAGAAAGTCGCCAAAAAGCGAATTGCCGCGGCCAAGAAAAAAGAGAAGCAGTTGCAACGACGCTAGGTAAATCAGCTGGCGCGCAAAGGATGCAAGGATTTCTCGCAACGGACGCAACGATCCGTCAATTTTTGGGTTTGACTACGGTAGTTTCATCTAACCTTCAGCGCATTGAAAGATCAGGTAATTGTAGTAGGAGCCGGGATTGCAGGTCTGGCAGCAGCGATCCGACTGGCGGCGGCCGGTAAGCAAGTGCGGGTTTTTGAGCGCGCTGCTGGCCCAGGAGGGAAACTGTCTGATTTCAAGTTGGGTGATTATCGTTTTGACCTGGGTCCTTCGTTGTTTACGATGCCGCAGTACGTCGACGAATTATTTCGCCTAGCAGGAGAAGACCCGCGTGACCACTTCAATTATCAGCGACTGGAAACGGTCTGCCATTATTGGTGGCCCGATGGTACGCAGTTGGCTGCGGCTGCCGATGTCAGTCAGCTCGCTGAAAACTGTGCGACTGCTTTCGAAGTACCCGCCGAGCGGATCAAAGCATTCATGCAGCGGGCCGAGCAAAAATACGAGCTGGCGGGCCGCACCTTCCTCGAAAAAAGCCTGCACCAAGTCGACACCTGGTTGCAGCCCAGCGTGGCAAAAGCCATGTTTCGCATTCCGGGCCTGGACCTTTTTCGATCCATGCACCGTGTCCACGAACGGGAATTGGGTCACCCCAAGCTGGTACAGCTTTTTGACCGCTTTGCCACCTACAATGGCTCCAACCCCTACAAGGCGCCCGGCCTGCTCAGTATGATTCCACATTTTGAGCACCATTTTGGGGCCTACCTCCCCAAAGGCGGTATGGTCGAAATCAGTCAATCGCTCTACCAGCTAGGCCAACGCCTGGGTGTGTCCTATCATTTCAATACGGAGGTGGCAGAAATCGAAAGGACAGCACAAAGAGTTACTGGCGTACGTCTGAACGACGGTAGCCGGCACCGCGCGGAGGAAGTCATTTGCAATATGGATGTCTTCCTGGCCTACGACCGCCTCCTGCCTGGCGCTAAACAACCCAAGCGCACCTTACGCCAGCAAAAATCCACTTCAGCCATTGTCTTCTACTGGGGTGTGCAGCGCAGCTTCTCCAAATTAGGACTGCACAACATCATCTTTAGCGATGATTACCAGACGGAGTTTGCCGAGATGGAGGCTGGCCGGATGAGCAATGACCCGACGGTCTACATCAATGTAACCAGCAAACTGGAAGCAGCGGATGCCCCCGCAGGCTGCGAGAACTGGTTTGTAATGGTCAATGCGCCGGCCGATACTGGTCAGGATTGGGAAAATCTGAAAAGACTGACTCGCCAGAGGGTACTCGATAAATTAGCGCCCCTGGGCTTGGCTCCAACGGAAAAAGAGATTGTAGAGGAGCGTATTCTAGGCCCTACTGAAATAGAACGTCTGACTGGCTCGCACCAGGGCGCCCTCTACGGGACCAGCAGCAACGGTAAGTTTGCCGCCTTCCTCCGGCATCCCAATTTTAGCCGACGGATCAAGGGATTATATTTTCTGGGAGGCAGTGTACACCCCGGCGGGGGCATTCCTCTTTGTTTGCTATCGGCTAAGATTACGGGGGAGATTATGATGGGTTCAGGCAATGTCCGCGTGCCAGAGTAGTTATCTTTAGGCTATGAATAAGTTGTTATTATTTGCAGTGGGTTTTTTATTGACTGGTGGCCTCCGTGCCCAGTCTCCCTATTACGATAATTTCCCCTTCACCGATGCGGACAGCCTGCGTGGTGCCTTACGCCCCGAACGTACCGGCTATGATGTGACCTTTTACGATCTGGAGATCGAGCTGGACATGAACCGGGAAGCCATCGAGGCAGGCCAAGTACGGATGGAATTTCGTTTGCTCGAAGCCATGGAAGAGCTGCAATTTGATCTCTTCGCCAATATGGAGTTGCACAGCGTGCTCTTAAATGGCCGAACCATCGAAGGTATCAGGCGGGAGCACAACGCAGTTTTTGTACCACTACCCAACGGATTATCAGTAGCAGATCACCGCATCCATCAGCTGGAGATCAATTACTCCGGCTCGCCCATCAAGGCCCAAAATGCCCCCTGGGACGGCGGCTTCGTTTGGGCACGTGACCGGCGAGACCGGCGCTGGATGGGCGTAGCTTGTGAAGGTACCGGCGCCAGCCTCTGGTGGCCCAATAAGGATCACCTCAGCGACGAACCCGATAGCATGCGCATTAGTGTTACGGTGCCGGAACGCTATTTCGTAGCCAGCAATGGCAATCTGCGGGAGACCGTCGAGCTAGAAGACGAGCGCAAGAAGCGCTACGACTGGTTGGTCTCCTACCCCATCAATAACTACAACGTCTCGATTACGGTCGGACATTACGTCCATTTTGAAGACACTTACACTAGCCCTAACGGAGAAGAGCTAGCCATGGATTACTACGTGCTCGACTACAACGAAGCCAAGGCGCGCAAGCACTTTCGGCAGTCGCCCGGCGTACTAGAAGCATTCGAGCACTACTTCGGCCCCTACCCTTTCTGGAAGGATGGTTTCGCCCTGATCGAAACCCCCTATTTAGGGATGGAGCACCAGAGTGGCATCGCTTACGGTAACCAGTATATGCGCGGCTATTTGGGCGGCATGATCCCCCGAGGGATGGACTGGGATTACATCATCGTCCACGAAACCGGCCACGAATATTTTGGCAATAGCATCAGTGTCCCCGATCATGCCGAGATGTGGATTCACGAGTCTTTCACTACTTATATGGAAGCACTTTACGTCGAATACCATCACGGTCCAGAGGCAGCCAAGGGGTATCTGCGGATGCAACGACCCTATATCCTTAATCGCGAACCCATTCTAGGGCCGCTCGACGTTAATTTTGACGACTGGCAGGGCAGCGATCATTACTACAAGGGATCCTGGATGCTACACAGCTTACGACACGCCATTGGCGATGACGTTCGTTGGTGGTCGTTATTGCGTGGTTTTTACACCCAGCACGCCATGCAAACAGTCGATACCGAAATGGCTATCGACTACTTCGTCCAAGCCAGTGAGCACACCTGGGTACGCCCATTTTTCGAGCAGTATCTGCGCCATCCTGCTCTGCCCGTTTTGGAGCTAAAAAGCACAAATCCGCGTGGTCGCGGACTGGTCAGCTACCGCTGGGTAACACAGACCGAGGGCTTTGCAATGCCAATCAGTATCTCCGTAGGTGGTAGCAATCAACGCATCCAACCCAATCAGGAATGGCAAGAACTGGGCCGGGAAGAAATCAATGAAATTGAAGTGCCAGCCGACCGTTTCCTGATTAAGGTCAGGATCGTTGATTAGGATATCGTATCTTTAGGGCAAATCATAATTCTAATGAAACGACTTCTTTTTCTGGCGGTAGCCCTCTTTGCCGGTACTGCCCTTTTTGCTCAAGTAGAACTTTCCGTTGAAGATTTTGATCCCACCTCTTACGATCTGGAAGGCCGCTGTCTATTTATTGACTATCGCAACGACGAGCTAAAAACGCTCCGCCACCTTCCTAAAGCTAATATCAGCCGCATTCTGGTGGCTACCGAAGAAGAGGCTTCCGCGATGCTGACTACGCACGGTATCACCCGTGAATACGCTTGTGGAGAAGGTATGCTCTGGATCGAAATGATTGAAGAATAATTGCTTGGTCTTAAGGTGGAGGAGATCTAGCGCTGGCTTAAGCTTTTACTTTAGTTGAGCGCTCGGACCTGGAGGTTCTCAACCTTAGTTTTCGACCTGCGGAAGTACCTATTTCACAACTGATCCAATTTAAAGACCGTGGCCAGTTGTTGTCGATTCACCCATGCTGGTGTCATACGCAACAAGCTATTACGAACAGCTACCGGAATTCTTGAGCGCCAATGTGCCATTTGACCGATCTGCCAGCTCGTTCTTACAATCTTTCTCACCTTCTTTTTGCGGGCCTTGTAGTAAGCCTGAAAAGCAGCCTTTACCTCAGGCTGAGCATCCAGGGCCGTAGCCAGCAAATAGGCATCTTCGATGGCCTGTCCAGCTCCCTGTCCCATATTGGGAGTCATAGCGTGGGCGGCATCTCCCAGTAAACATATATTGTCTTTATTCCAAGGTCTATCAAGGCGTAATTCTTCCAGACCTGCCGTATGAATACTATTTGCAGGAGTTGCCGCAATCAGATCGGCGACTAAGGGATGGTAATCGGCAAAAAGTTCGGACAACTCAGATTTAGCTAGCGGCACCCCATCCGATTGCACAGCGAACCAATAGACCTGCTTACGGCCCAGGGGAACAATCCCGAAGCGAGTCCCTCTTCCCCAGGCCTCTCGCACTAAATGCTGATCGGCAACCGGCAGCGTAAATTCCGCTAGCCCACGCCAGCAAAGTTGTCGAGCGGAGCGGAGTCGACTATCCGGGAATATCAATTTACGGACTTGCGAATGAATTCCATCAGCTCCAACCAGAGCCGTACAGAGCTGTTCACTAGCGTCTCGAAAACGCAGATGAAGCTGTTGCCCCTCCTGCGATAGTCCTTCTAGTGCTTTACCCAACTGAACACTTCCTGACGGCAGGCTGTCGAGCAATACTTGCTGTAGCTCCGCACGGTGAATAGCCAGGTTGCGAACACCATATTTTTTGACGAAAGGCGCCAGCTCCACTTTACTAAGTGGGCGCAGATCTGGCCGAGTGATGTGCAAGTGATGAATGGGGTTAGCCACCTTCTCCAACTGGGAACGAATTTGCAAGCGTTCATAGACCTGCATCACGTTGTTGCCAAGCAAGATACCGGCTCCGACGGGCACCAGTTGTTCCGCTTGCTCAAATACCTGGAAATATATTTTACGTCGGTGAAGAGCCAGGGCTAGACTTAGTCCGCCAATACCGCCGCCAACGATACTCATCGTCATCAGAATTGACCTTTAGCCCCCCAGTAAATCAGTCCGCTGATGATCAACAGAAGTAGCCACTGGCCCAGCTTGATGAACTTATTAGGAAAGGATTTAGAAATCAGGAGGGTGAATAGCCAGGAAATGGCGTAAACCAGAAAGTAGGCGCTCAATAGCTGCAAGACCAGTAGTTCATGAGTAATCCTCTCGCTAAAGTTTACCAAGCCTAGGGCCAAGGTAGCCAGCAATAGGTCTACCGAAACCATATGCCATCCAGCGCGGGCCATCGTCCATTTTTCTTGCTGTAGCGTGGAGTCATCTTGCCTGCTGGGTTTGATCAGCTTCAATTCTCGATCTCCTGCGAAGGTGTGGGCAAGAAAGGCGAGCAGACAAAGTGCGTTGGCGATTAATAGATAAGTGTTCATGCTAATAACATTTTGTTTATTGATTGGCTAGACGCTCTAATACTCGGTTGATCCACCAACTAGGCTCGTTTACCTCTACTTCTGCGCGATTACCAAAGTAGATCAGGACAGCATCCCAGCGTTCGGCGTAGAGCATGTAACTAAAGTAAGCAGGGTCGCTGCCATCGTGACCATAGACGCGGCCATATTGATTATCGTCCAGAAAAATCCGAGTTCCCAATCCATATCCATCGACGTTGGGACTTAGCATCACTTCTTGGGTAGCTGCCATTTGAAATAGGGTACCTTCACTCCAGGCACGCATAAATTTCTTCAGATCATCGACCGTGCTCACTACGCCCCCAGCAGGATTGCACCAGTTGAAGGCCGTAGAAAAGGTGCTCACCTCTAGGTCTTGATAATAACCTGCCGCTAAATGATTAAGGGCTTCTGCAGAAGGGCAAATGTAAGATTGGGTCATCTGTAGAGGCTCAAACAGTCGCTGGTTAAACACCTCTTCTAAACTGCTTTCAGTCACTGCCTCAATCAATTGGCCGAGTAAAATATAATTGGTATTTGAATAGGCAAAATCCGATCCTGGAACAAATTGAGCTTCACCTAAATTTATCGCATATTCCAGCCGATCTTCCAGACTATAATGTCGGGCCGGATCGCTGGCGTAAGCCGAGATATGCAACTCGCCATCATTGAGATAGTCGCGGATACCACTCTCATGTTGTAGCAACTGCCGGATCGTTATCTCGTTGCCGTGGGCCTCTCCATCCAGGCTACTTAATTGATCCAACACCATAGGATCTAACCAATTAGCCAGGGGATCATCTAAGTGCAAGTGGTCTTCTTCCATAAGCTGTAGTACAATGGTTGCAGTCATTGGCTTGGTTAGGCTCGCCACTACAAATTGTCGATCGGCAAGCATGAGGACTTGCTGCTGCTGGTTCGATAAGCCCGTTGCTGCCGACCAGCTAAAGTGTCCGGGCCAATCCAGTAGAGCTACTGCACCAGGTACATTAGGATTAATGCGCAGGGAGGCCGCTAAATCACTTTCCAGATCTGCTTCGACGGGCGGCAGTAAAGGCGTGTCATCTTCAAAACAAGCGGTAGCAAATAACAGTAACAACAGCGCGAAAACACTGCTAAAAATCGGGTATTTTTTCATTAGAAAGGGGTTTATGGTAAAGGTATCTTTCCACCAACAGCTAACGGTATAATAATCGACGGGTACCACTTTCCAGTGGACGACTAATTCAGTGCTTTAGATTTAGAGCGAGAGGGCCAGGTCAATAAAATTGCAGCTACTACTGCCAGCCCAGCCTCAATAAAAAACCACCGTTGACCAAAAGCCCCTAGAGGACCATCTACGGTCATCGTCAACAGACGCATCAGCGCGTAACTACTCCAAATCAGCAGAAGAAACCTCAGACCGTTATGTGGCTGCCGGAAGAGCAAAGATCATCATCAGTACGACTACGACTCCAGCCACATTGAGCTTGCGCATGAGGCAAAGATAAAAACTGAATGCCCGATCAATGGACTTTTCAGTTCCTAGTCTTCGTGCTGCAAATAATCAAAGCTCAATCCACTGCTGCCTTCTCCCCTACCCGTCGTCTTGCGAATACCTAACCAGGTAAACACTTTACCATTATACCAGCGAGTCCGCTGAAAAGAAACCCGCACCTCAGCGCCGGCTCGTGATACTTCATTTTCCTGGATAAAAAGTGGGTCTGGGTCGGGCTGATCCAATCCATGGCGCAGGATACTCGTTCGCGGTTCTACTTTTTGCGGAGGGTTGGGATCTCCCGGCAGAATGCGCGGCATTGCGGCTCGTTGCAGCTCAATTTGCTGCTGTTGCCCCGGAATGTGTACGGGGATAAAGGGAATCCAACACTCCGGTACTGAATTGACAATCTTATAGCGATGCGGAGCGGCCAAAGGGGGCTCGGGGACTGGCGTATAGGCCGCTGCATAGCGTGCTCTTAGCTCTCTCGCAGCTTCCTTTCCTCGGCGTGGCTGCCCGTCATCCAAAGTAATTTGGGTTTCCAGCGCCCAAACCATATTGGCCATTTCATCACGAATCATCCGGATTTCTTCCTGGGGTTTACCTTCCTGCACTTTCGGCACCGCAGGCAACAACAGCAGGTCATTGGAAGCTGGCACATTCCGACTACCCGCAATACTGGGGTGGTACATCGTCCAACGTTCCCAATCCTGGTCGGGGCCTTTACCCGCTGCCTCGACCCAGGTCTTTTCACCGAAGCTATCGGTTATCATCAATCCACCAATACGGGCAACACTCCCCACCTTTAGGCTAAGCGGTAGTAAAAACCAATCGTTAGCAAACTGCAACTGAAAGTCCATGACAAGCAGCTTATTGATGTCCGTCGTATCGGGCTGAATCCCCACAAAACTGGTCTCCCGCTCTTCCAGAGTCCACCAGCGCGTGTCGGGCATACCACCAAAGCTGAGGTTGGTTGGAAAGAAATCAATGATCTGCTCAGCTACTTCAGGAGTATCCGGCTGGGGGATAAGGCTGCTTGCCTCACGGCTATCTGCCGCATCCAAGTTGTACCAATCCAGTTGCCCTTGGTAGTATTCTTCGGCCACAAAAGTAGTGCGGCTACTGCTATCTTCTGGGTCGGGGGCGGCAATTGCGAAGCGGTGTTCCAGACGCTCGGGTTGCCAGGAAGGATTGGGTTCATCAGCCTGCTGCTGTAACAGTTTATCCCACCAGATTTGTAGTTGGGTTACTTGGGTTTGTAAATCTTGTACTTCCGCAGGTGTAGGCGCAGCAAGTCCATCTTCCACCTGCCCCCCGCTAAGCAGATGCTCTAAGAGCGCATAACCGTCTAGTGATCGTCCGCTAGCTGCTCTAAAACGCTGCCACACTCTCGGATGGGCCGAGCGGGTATGGTCGTTTACCTGGTTAGGATCAGGGTCCGTAAATCCGTAAGCAGCCTTATAGTCGTCAATAAAGCGGTCCAGGCCAGCGGCACGCAGCAATTTTTTCCAGTAGCGGCCAGCGGCCAGACGCAAGTCCAGCTGAATAGGCTGCCCAGCTCGCCGCATGGCCAGTTGCTGGCGCTCTACGACCATCTCTAGTGGCCGCTCCTCTGGCAAGGGGGTCACTTCGGAGGACCTTCCTGGCTGGTAGGCATCCATCCGGCTCGTGCGCAGGAGCAACTTAGCCAAAATAGGTGCAGCGGCATCATCGCCCTGAAACTCTCCCAGCTGCCACTGCTTGCTGATCATCCATAACGGGTCTCGAATTTCCGCCTTGAGCGCTCGGTCAAAATTGGCCGTACGCGGCCGCCCTTCCAGTCGATTATAACCGACTACGGTGGGTCGCAAGAACGGACGGGCACCTAACTTGAGCTGACTGAGATTAACTGGGGACATCGAGATCAGGATTTATCACGTTAAGCGCCACCCCGTTTACGGCGGCATAATTCAGTTGTGGAATGACCGGAGAGCTGGTGTGAGACGCTACCGTAGCCGGTAATAAGTGGCTGTAAGCGGTATTCTCAAATGTTTTCGGTTCTATGGCCCGCAGCTGTGCCAGATCTAGCGCTTTATGAAGGCAAGCTACCAAATCACTCCATTCCCAACCGCCCCGGAAATCTTCTGGTAGAGCTAGCAACCAGCTCTGAGAAGGCTCATTGTTGGGCCGGTCAAAATGGAAAGTTAGACCCGTATCTTCTTCTCGGCTAGGAACCACCTCCGTATGTTCATCGGCCAATAGCCCGCAAAACAGGTTGGTAGTGGTAGGCGGCTGCGCAAAGTGAGCCGTATACAATAGCCGCTCCTGGTCTAGGACGTAGTCTTCCGGAAATTCCAGGCCCAACCAACTGTCAGCTGCCTGGTAGGGGAACTGCAAAGGACTTAAGTCCAACTCAGGGGCTCCATCATAATCTTCGGCGAATAAAACGCAGCGTTCCCAGTGGCCGACAAAAGGGCGCACCCGCGCCAAACCGTGTAGCCAGGTATCTACCGGGAAGGGATCATTCATTTGCTCCTTTTGGTAGCGCAGCAGTTGATCACGATCATTCCAGGCAATTCCCACCTCTTCAAAGGTCTTGGTCGGTAGGCTAAAGCGGAGTAGCAGCTGAAAATCTTCTCCCAGCAACTTGCGTACCGCAGCCTGTAACTCTCGGAAGGCAGACATGCCTGGCGCTAAAGCTTCAAAGGCAGCGAGATGTTGATTGCCGGCCTCGATCAGGATTTGCCCCTTGGAAAGGTATTCTGCCCCCGCCTTCAGTATATCTTGCGTAAGGACCAAGGTCCGGGTTTGTACTTCTTGCAGGTCTAAACGACGAGTCGTCAGGGGGCCCAGACGACTTTCCTCCACCAGGGTGGCTGCGGCATCAAGAGCCGTGGCGAGGCTACTATGATCAGTATCCAGATAGGCTTGCAGCTCATTGAGGTAAGTAGCAAAAAGATCGCGTTTGGCCCCTACTTGGGTGCGGAAGGCCAGTGGGTCATCCGAGATGATGAAGTCGGTAGCTACCAGCGGTTCTACCCGCTTTAGGACAGGAATACGATCATCCGCAGCTGCGGCATCAGCCGCTAGCAGCAGGGTATCTGCCTGGTCTAATAATTCCTGGAGCTCGCTTTTCCAGTTGGTCAACAACTCTCGTTGGAATAGGTAAAGCGACTGCCGACCGTTATACGCAAAATCAGAATGCGCATTCATCGGACGGTAGGATTGTAAGCGAGTGGACAGACCTGCGGAAGTACTAATCCAAGCATCTAAATTATCCTTTATGCTGTTGTAAGCAGGCCGCATGGCCTCCAGATCATCGAGATTTACGCTAGCCGTAACTAAGGCATCTACTACTGTGGTCTGTACCTCATCGATGATCAATTGTAAGGCTGCTCGTAGGTTAGTGTAGCTGCTCGTCGTCAAGGTCAAATTTCCATCTTGTCCAGTATCTGCTTCTGCCGGCAAGCGCAGGTCAGTGGGCCGCAAAGGACGTGTGGCGATCAATAGTTGCCGTAAGTCATGCAGTAGAGGTACCAGCTCGAAACAGGAAACCGGAACCAGCGGGGCCTCATCGGTCGGCAAGTTCTTGGTGTAGAGGATCGTGAGCTCAGTACCCAACTCGGGGCTGGCAGTTTGCTGAATAAAATGTTGAATGGGTTCATCCAGAGCACCAAGTTGCATATTGCCTTCCCGATCCATTTGGTAGAGCAAATCTAGGGTCGTCCAACCCAATTGATCCAGGCGTACAGTTTGTTCGCTCGCCGGACCGTTAATGGGCTGCAAAGCGACACGCACGCCAATTTGGTCGGCGTCGGGTAGCAGTTGTTCCATCCAGTGGGCAATAGCTGCTTCCGTCTGGTTGAGGATACCTCCAATAGCGGTAGCCTGCGGATCGAAATGCAAGGCCATACGGTGATTAAGCTGGGTGCCTTTACGCGGGGTTTTCACAACCTCCGGTAAGGAAGGAATGCCCCCTTTACTGAAGGCATTAAGAGTGCCGGCGGCCCGGTCATAATTACCTTTTACTACCTGATGTACCGATTCTGCCAAGGATAAATCGGCCACCGCATCATTGATATTGACAATTCGATCGACTTCCGTAATGATGGCATTTGCCTCATTAGAGCCCGGAATGGGCAGTCCCCTTACTCCCCAGGGATAGCTGAGATCACCTTCTCTGATCGTTTCCAGCAGCCACAATCCATCTACCACATTATTGGCGGTGATTTGAGCTTTACTATCCTGCTCATCTTCTGCTAGTTCCGTATCTTTTTGACGGTTATCCCGCAGTGGAAAGGCGGCTCTAAATACGTAGATGTACTGGTCCAGCGCTAGTAAATGGCGGTCATGTAGTCCGCGTTCCAGCTGGTAGCCCAGCAAAGCTCCCAGTTCCTGGCCAGCCTGCATGCCCTCTATGATTTGCATGGCCATTCTTACCCGCTCCGAAGAAAGATTGACCGAGTAATAGTCGGGATCTTCCGGGCTGGATTGGCTCAGGTAAGCATTGCGCAAGACGGCAGCCGTAGCAGCATGATCCAGCGAAGGAGCGTGGACATAACCGGCATTGGAACTGTCGACTTCGGGCAAGGGGCTATTGGGTGCAAAGGCAGCTCGTTCTGCATCGGACAATTGCTGAGTCGTTCGTTCTCTCTCCTGTGGTTGTAGGTTTTCCACCCAGCCATAAGCCCCCAGGTAGATGCCTTCTCGCCAGTCTTCACTTTCTTCCTGGAAAGCAGTTCCGTAGCGCATGCCGTGCAGCTGGAGTTGGGTAAAGCCCTGCAACCAGGCGTCAAGTCGGTAATTACAGCAATCGATGTGCTCGGCCAGCAAACGCTCCAAGCGCGCCGTTGGGACAGTGGTTAAATGTTGCAGCGCCTGCAAGTGCTCTCGCCAGCGTGGGGGGCTTAAATCAGGTACGCGCAACAAGGTTGACAGGTGATCAATCACCAGTGGATTACCTTCCGTATTGGTGATGCGGTTTTCTGCCCGGTAGAGTAGTTCGTACCGGCTTTCTACCGCATTGCCAATATTTTGCCGGACACCAACAAAATCCTGCCCAACCCGCAGCAAACGCGCTTCGGAAGAAGAAATCAAATCAGCCCGACGGTATAACTCTACCCCCGTATTGGCTGCCCTGACATCCGTGGCATGCCGCAATAATTGGTACAGCATGGCTTTAGGCCGGTCATTGGGTAGAAAACCAGCTTGATTACGTAGTCTTTTGGGGTCATTGAGAAGCGCATCAACCAACCAGTCGATGTAATTGCCACCCGTTGGCGTATAGCCTCTAATGGGATCGAACTCCGATAATGGACGGTCATCGATTAGGGGACCGTTTAGCGGTGTATGCTTGGAGAAAAAGAGCAACTCCATGATTTTGGGCATCGCCTGCTCTATCTCCGCTTCGCTGGAGTTGGCGCCCAAATCAATGCCGTGTCGCCGGAATAAGTCTTTGGACCGTTGCAAATAGCCTCCCGCTATGATTGCACCGATCAATACGGCGAAGATACCGCCGGCTTTCATACGATTGAGAAATTGAGTAGCGGTCTCTGCCATTCGTTGGTCAAACTCTACCGAGCCAGCGTGCAGACCAATTACATCCAGCAAATTTTGGTGAGGGTCAGCCGTGGCCCTTGGTAGATGTGGCACAGTTCCCAGCAAAGGGGTCCAATCCGAATAGATCCGGTTGAGCAGCCCTAATAGACTTTCCAGGGTCGGGGCATGATCAGACATTCCCTGGATATGAAAGCGATCATCGTTGGAGAAATCAGGGTTGAGCCAACCGAATTTTCCACCCCGACTCACCGGAATGATGCCATATGGCTGGCGGTCAATGCGCAGTACTGGTAAGCGGCCGCGTGGGGCTACAAAATCCTGGAAAAAAGCCTCCGTAACTTCCTGATCCCATTCCTCGATCAGCGGACTGAGCATGCCATCCAGAAAACTACCCAGGGTAGCAGGATACAAGGCGCGTTGCATAGCCAGCGATTCGCACTGATCGGTATGAGCATAGTAGGCAGCCGTCATCAAACCCGACGACTGCGGATCAATCCCTAACAAATCACTCAGCCAACGACCATCTAGGCGAGTAGCGGGTCCGTTATCATTGGGTATTTCAGCTACCTCCTCTAACAAGCGCTTAAAAGAAGCTTCAGCCGATTCGAATTGAGTGAAGGGCGATTGGTCATCATCCGTTCGGTTGGTGGCTAGCCCCTGCGGCAGAATGGCTAGTCCGGCGGTGCCGTACTGGTGGTTATGCAATAGTTGCTCCAGGTCATTTTTACTTTCGCTAGCGTCCCGGGAAAGGCGCACCCCTACGACAAAAAGGCGGTCAAAGCCAGCTGCGTAGGTAGCAGGGTCGAGATTGACTACAAAACCCATTCCCGCGGCTCTGGCCGTATTGAAATCATACAGCCAGCGGGTATCGGAGCGAGTACTGAGATACTCCACGTAGGCAGCAGCTTTTTCCTCATCGGGCATTTCTTCTCCTTCCACAAAACGCTCCGGGAAGGCTTCCAGCAAGACGGCTTCAATATCTTCTCCGGGATCTGGGCCGATGATCAAAGGACGAGGGATAAGTGATCCAATCTCGTCAACTACAAGCTTACCATCCTTAAAACCCTGCAGCACTAGTCGATCCGGTAGCATACTAGCTCGGGCGGGTTCTGACCAGGCGGTGAGGGTACGGTCTACGGTTTCGTCAGCGGGGAAGTTGAGGAACTGTACTTCCAGTCGTTGCCCGGGCTTAGCCTGGCGGGGATCATCTTCTGCTAGACCAGCGGGTGAGTAGCGATCCAAAAGTTCCTGGGCCGTTTCTTCGCTGCCGATAGCTGCCAGGAAATTTGTCGCAGCCTGTTGGATGGCGTCTGAATCCCCCTGTGCTTGCCATAAAGCAGTATAATAAGCGCGCAAAGCCGCTTGATGATCAGCTGAGGGGCCTGCTCCTTCGGTAGGAATAATGAGAAAAATATCGTCGGCGGCAGTACGCTCCAAGGGCTGTTGGCCATCGCTAACCTGAATCTCTTGACTTAGCCAGTAAGCCCGACCACTACTCGACTGTTCCAAAAGGGCTTGCCAAGCGCCGAGTCGGCGGTTACGTACCTCCTCCAGCAGTTCTTCCGCAGCAGCTTCCGCTGGATGGCCGATGCGGTAGATGGTCGTCCAGAAAGTGCGCGCTCGCAGGTATTCGGCTTCACTGGGATCGCTTTCAAAAGTATCGATCAAACAACTATCCGGATAAGCCCGAACCCAGAGTTGGTGCTGGGGGTTTTCCCCGGTTTCTACAATTTTAAAGCGCGTTTCCAGACGCAAGGGAAGCAGCAATATGGGTACATCATCCCGCATATTCCCCAAATGCTCCCGTGGGTCGCTAAAGGGCAAGTAATCACGCATGGCGACATCCAAAAGTCGGCCATTTTCCCGCAATTCACCACGACCTGTAGCGATAGCTCCAGCCAGATCCTCGCGTTGATTATCCAGGCTAATTGCAGCCTTCGATCTTCCCTGAGGGTCAGTACGCAGGAGGTTGGACTTCCGCAGGTCCGCCCGTCTCAGTTGATTCGACCGACGGGACTGCCCCTTACGCAGCTCTGCAGCATTCGTTTGCTCGGCCTGCCAGGTTTTTCTAGTAGATTCGAAATTGGGCATAGGTCTTAGTCTTTGGGTTGGGCTTTTACCATATCAGCAGCGTGAACCGCCACTAGCATCGGTACTTGATAAAGGATGTAAGCCAGATCGGCAGCATTCATATCGGCATCCCAATTGATCTCATCATCTTCCTGCCGTTGCTCAAATTTGATCGCGTCCTCTCCGACGGGCTCTTCCCCCGGTCCAGGGTTTGGATTCTCTAATTCCAAAGGATCTAAGGGAATGGCGGTAGTTGAACCGTTGATGCGTAATACAGCTCCATCGTTTACGCCCACGTGATCCCAACTCAAGTCATTCCATACTTCAACTGGCGTACTAGCCTCTCCCAAATCAAGACCGAACCGCGGTTCCCCCGGTTGCTCCTGGATGACGAAGAACCAACCCGGGTCGTCATCAGCATCGTCTCCCTTTTCCCCCCTGGCTTCCTCTACGGTCAGGTCGAAGCCAAAGAAGTAAATGTCGGGCTGCACCTGTGCTTCATAAATCGGATAGCGTTGGTACTCACGTTTTTCAGTATCAGGTGGGAAATCCTCCACGTCCGCTAATAAACGCGGTAGCGTATTATCGGGTACTTGCTGACCATTCTCCTGCTTCAGCTGCCATTTGGCCCGCTGCGCGTAAATAATGGCGTTGGGATATTTTTTCAACAATTCACCCCGAATAACCAGCACCGCTTCCTCTCGTGGCGGCTCACCGGGCGTAGGGGGATTTTCTTCCCTGCGCTTAATTTCCCGCAGATCGTGGTCACCTAACTGATTGCGCTTAGACCAACGGTGTAACTTGGGAATATCGTAAGTATTTTCCCGACGTTCTTCCTCCGTTTGGTTGGGATCAGGATCCAAATCCACACTTTCCCAAAACTTGCGGAAGTAAGAGCCGCGGCGGTCCGTTGGGTACTCTCGCCATAGCAACTCCCGACCCATTTCGTGATTGAGGCCCACCATATAGGCTTCGATGAATGGCTGATTAGTCTCCAAGAGAGTGATCGAGTTTTGCGGAATACGATCGATGTTGGGTAGAAACCAATTAGGGTTCTGGTCCACTAGCGGTTCGTACATGGGTTGATCAATCCGCGGGTAGGCCATGGCGGGCACGAAGCGCTCCAAGGCTTGCTGGGCAATCAAAATATCAGGCAGTCGGATACCTGCCCAGGTCCGTTCCGGCACTCTGATCTCCGGATTGATTTGTTGGATGACTACGGTCCGCAACAAGGAGGGATCTACGGGAGTGTAGGTGCGCGGTGGTGCCGAATCGGCATTCTCCTGTACCGTGGTGAAGTAATCTTTCAGGGCCACTTTATAGGCTACCCCTTCTGGGCTATCGGCACCATCTTCATTAGGGGTGAAATCTTCTCCTATTTCGGTGATCCGAAAATTGGAGGATGACGGAAAGTTATCGACGGCTTCCGGTGGTGTCGCTACGGGGTCTAAAGGATCAGTAGCTGCGGGAGGTGGATTATTGATCAGTCTGGTCAGCCAAAAGAAAGCTCCAATCAGTGCGGCGGAAACGCCGAGTAAGCTCCCTAAGGCCAGGCCGATCAGCCAGCCAAATAGTAAGGCCAATAACCAGAGTACAACCAGTAATATCAAGGGGACGAAACGCAGCCAGGGCAATTTAATCAGCCATTCCCGAAGGATCGCCAGCCAGCTGTTGCTGGCCTCTGGCCCGGCAGCTTCGCCCACTTCTTCATGAGTAGGCATTCCTTCCGGCACTTCCCGATCTGGAGCCGCAGAAACACTGCCACCAGCGGCGCGGTCGATTAGATTGGTGGTCTTGATGTCTGCTGGTGCTGCGCTATAGTTAATCCGTTTAGCCAGCGGGGCCCGTGGCCGGGTCAGTTTGCGCAGCTGCGGTGAAAGTAAGGCCGGTGGCAAAAGCGTAGTAGTTAGTTCATGGCGCACGGTCTGATTATCATCCGTCAAAACCCGATTGTGCAAGGGGGCCGTCAAGCTCAAACCGCGCTGATTAGCGTGAGCCTGTCCCGTTGGGAAAGTTTGTTCCAGCCCCGGACGCAAATAACCAACGTAGTAGGTTCGTCCCACTTCCCGAGCCAGTTGCGCGAGTTTAATTCGGCGGTTGGCTTCCAGTATCTCCCCTACCTGCTCCCAGGAGGCTTTCATGTAATCCTCCTGGCCTTCCTGAATGATGCGCGTGCCGAAACCTGCGGAAGTACGATGTCGAGGGTCTAAATTGAGCTGATGTACCCAGTTGCGCCAGTTGGGCACATTGGTTCCATCTGCTTCTTGCAGCAGTCTTTCCGTCAGGGCATGCCAGCGACCGTAAAGCGGTGCCGTAATGATCGGGTCGGGGTTATTACTGATATTGTATTCTGCCGGATCAGGATCAGGGTCCGTAGGTGCTGCCGGTGGGCCATCAACCTCCGAAGCGGCATTGGCCGCAGCAGCGGATTGGTTGCGGTAAGCGTCAGAGAGATTAATAAAATCGGCCAGCTTCTGTTGAAAAGGATGTGGGTAGGCAGCATCGTCTCCATCCCAATTGCGATAACGCCGAATGCGTTCCAGCTCTTCATCACTCAGGCTCTTATCCGGTACCCGCAGTGCACCTTCCAGGAAAAGAAATCCTTCTAAATCAGCATCATTGATGCCAGGTATATTGGCACCGGGAGACTGTACGTCAATCGGTCGACGGCCCACTTCTGCCGATACTGGTCGGGGTTTCAGGAGCCGCACCAGGTATTCAAAATCTCCCTCCCCTCCGGTGCGGAAATAAAACCGGTGATAATAGGGCAATTCCGTTGGTACTTGCCCCGCTTGCCAAGCTGGTGCAGTCGCGGCTAAATCAGTTGGGATGGCTTGCCCTAGGCCCGCCAAACGACCACTTTCATAAGTAGGTATCAGAAATGCGTGATAGGCCTGATCTGCTTCTGGTCTTCGCGGGCAAATGACGCGAGAGAAGCCCATATCTGGGTCATCGTCCAGCAATTGCTCAACGGCTGGACCGATGATTCCACCCGCTTCAGAACGATGATTTTCGCCCAGGATGGATTCGTTAAGCTGTACGTGCGCCCAGGCCCACAACTCGCTGGCCGCTGGCAAAACGGCTAATGGGTCACTCGCTTTTAGCTGAATTGCCGCCAAGGGTTGTTCTGGCTTAAGGGGGGCATCATCAAATTCTTCTTCCGTCAGGATAATCAGGGCCATCCAGGGTTGCAAGCGATGGCCGACGGGCTGAGCCGGCGAATAACGCCAGGGTAAATCCTCGTCGTAGAAGTCAATAAAGGCTAGGTAATTGGGCTCAAAGTTGGTTATCCAGTGTTTGGGCTCCGTACGGATGATATTCTTTTTATCTAGTCCTATGACATCACCCGGACCGTAGACCTGTACGTCCCGTGTGATCAGGGGCAGATTTAAATCATCGCCCGCTTTGTTTTTACCCCCGATTTTTAGACTAACCGGGATGGTAGCGCGCTGCCCTTCGGCTCCGCTGATGTTATTCGCGATGCCGCGGCGCAACCACGGCAGGAAGCTGTATTTCGTTTGCTCATTCATGCGCGTAGGTTTACTTCGGTGGCAGGAATAACTTGCATCGCAGCAGCTCCCGCAGGGTTATTGCGTCCTTCCTTCGCCAGGAAGTCTTCAGCTTGTAGTTGACTGTCAAAAGTGACGGTCTCGATAGCCCCTGCTGGTCGGTTATTCGCTTTATTGACGACCGTGTATTGATCAGGGCGCAACTTGACTTGTTGATCGAGTGGTCGAAGCTCCGCCTGCCGAGTAGCCGATAATTCATTCTGCCGTACAGCATTACGACGGATGAGTCGTAGCAGGGCAATGATGAGAAGCAGTAAGGCCACTAAGCGTTCTACGATACGGCGACGGAAGGCACCGTCGATCAGCAGCTGTTCGTAGCGCATCGAACGAGCAGTAGCACCGCTAGTACGCGTTTGATCGCCGGCTACAGAAAGATCTAGTCCGGCATTCAAGGGCTGAAAAGCTGGCTTCGATAGCTTTTCTTCTTCTTTGAGGTCCTTGAAATGGCCAATGGCGAACTGCTCTTTACGATCCGCCAGCTTATTAAAGCCAGACTCCACGTCGACCGTCAGCTCGCGCACATCGCTGGGCACCTGGTTGCCAAATTTTTCCAGTTCTACGCCCAGGGGCAGTTTGCGCTGAGACACCGATAGGGTGCCCACTGGATGGAGGACCAGCTGATCTTCGTCTCCTTCACCCAGTTTTCGCAGGCTGACCAGCAGGTGTACTCCCGCAGGTAGATTCGCTTGCCAGTTACTGATCGCGTTCAGTTCAGTTTCCAGCAGTGGCAGCACCTCAATGGGCGGTAATTCCGTATTGCGCTCATCTCCCCAGGTATGCTCAAAGGGTACACTAATGCTGAAGAATAGCAGGCTGATCGAGCCTTTGCCTTTGATGTGCCAAGGTGTGGGTCCTTCGAGCTTTCCGCTGAAGCCAACACTGAATAGCCCGATCCCAAAGACTTTGACCGACAGCTTGACCGACAAACGGAAGCTAAAGTAAAAGGGAGAGAAAATAAAGAGGGCATCGAAACCAAGGTGACCCTCGATATTAAACGCACTGACGCCAAAGAAAAGCTCGGCCCGTGCCCCAAACTGTACCGAGTTAGAGGTAACCGCAAAGTAACCTTCGATCCGTACTTTGGCGTACTCCGTATCGAGGATACTGACGGCAATACGCGGTGGCTCCGGGAACGGTAAGGGAGGCGGGGTAAAGTCGGGGTGAAAACCACCCACACTCACCACAAAATTGGAGTTTTCACTCCAGTTAATGAGTACCCCTAATCCTCCTTCGAGGGTAATGAAGAGTACACGACTATCGAAGAGTTCGGCGTAAAACCAGGCGAGCTGATTGCTGAATTCTATTCTTCCAATGAAGTTCACCTGTAGGCGCAGCACGTCCGCCTCCTCGGTGGGTAGTACCACTTTGAGTACCCCCAAGATGGTGATGGTCGGATCGGGCACTTCGATGATCACCCCCATCGACAGGCTCATCAGCGTTGGTGTGCCCCAACCGATTTTAACCATGGGGCCGATCAGGAAGGTTCCTTCTTCCGCAGGGAAGAAAGCACGCAGATCGGAGATGATCTTAGGCGCGTTTTCAATGATGTTCTGGGGGAACATCACGGATTCGATTGCGCCAGTACGTATGCTAGCGGAAAGCGCGTCAATATCTGTACGCCGGTTGAGGCCCAACAGGCCTCCAACACCGATCAAGGTAAAGCCAAAGCCCAGCTGGATACCGGAGCCAAACTCTACCGTAACAATAATCAATAAGGAGAAGCCCTTGCTGCCATCTGGCAGGCGGGTAGAAATCAGACCGATAGCCTTGAGGGCAATCCATTCGCTGAAGGTCAGCTCCAAAGCGCCAGCATACTCCCCCCGGTCCGCATCGATGTAGAGATAGCCACCTCCTTTAATTACTCCTGCATCCAGCGATAGGCCAACCCCAGTAGGAGGTTTAAATTTTAGTCCACTGTCGATGTTGCCGTATTCGGCGTCGGCACCATCAATAAACTTAGTGACGGTCTTGGCGCCCATGCGTTCGACGACTGCCTTGAGGGGGCCGAGATTAGCGCCCAACCCTAGGGAAGTTTCCAGGTCGAGGGTGCCGTCTTCTTTAATGTAAAGGCCGAGGAAGAAGGTGTCCAGGCGCAGCGGGCCCAGGTCTTTGTGGATGGGTAGCATGATTTCCACCCCTCCGGCAGCTTGTACGCGTAAGCCTTTTGAAGGGACGAATTCCAAGCCCAGATCGAAAACGGCTTCCAGTTCTGCTCCAGCGATGATTTTTGACAGGAAGGAATCTCCATCTTCGGAGCCAATTTTGAGGCGCAGCTCTTCCATGTTGGCCAGCAGCATGGGCTCAAACTGAAAATTGCCCGAACTATGGACTTCCGCAGATAGTCCCAGCCCTGCCTGTACATTTTTAACCGAGAGCAGAATCAGGCCTCCCGTATCGGCTAAAACCCAGGGCTGAGCGGCCAGGTTTCGATCAAAAACGAGCTGCAAGCTTCCTCCTACACTACCGCTCGGTGGCACCAGGTCAACATTGAACGGTGGGGCGATATCGATACCTACTTCCCCATTTAGCTGCAGCCCGGCAGTAAGGCCAATGCCCCACTCCTCTCCCAATTCTGTCCTTGCAGTGGTATCTTCATTGATTTCCAGGCGATATAAAATCGCTATGCCAACATCCCCATCAATGTCTTTGCGAATGATGAAGAAGCTTCCCATCCGGAGAAAAGGATGACCGTTTTCTATGCCAACACCAATGTCTGCTTCGGTCGCCCAAAAAGAGCGATAGATATTGAAGAATTCAGTGGGATCAAAATCCGATGCTCCCCAGCGAATTGTATCGATAAAGTGCTGTTCCGGGTCTTGAATTAGATCCTTGATACGCTCCAGATGCAAACTTTTCTTGACGTATTCCAGGCGGTCTCCGTCGGCAGGTACCAGTTTCCAGTCGGCTAACCCCAATACCGCCAGGAAGAGTAAGACTGGTTCCGAATAATCGGCGATGATGTTGGCCAGTAGTCGCTGCAAGAACCTTTCGCCTTGCTTTTGCAAGATTGCCAGAGCAACATTTTTCTCGGAAGCTCCACTAAAACCACTCGAGCTCTGAATGGCCGTCTCCAAAGTATTGATCAGATCAGTTAGTCGCTGGATAAATACCCGGAGAGCGTCGATAGCTCGGATTGAACTGGCGAGTATTTCGCTTCCCGCCTCTGCTTCAATGGCGGCCGCCAATTCGTCAGCGGCAGTATTTAGCGCTTGCGCAGCACTGCTTTGTTGATCCAGGGCGCTAGCTAAGGCCGGAGCCGTAAGCACATCTTCGGGCAGCGCCAGCCCGTCATCCTCTAAAGAGAAATCTTCAAAGAGTTCCGCGCCAAGGGCTAGGCCCCGTACGATCCCACTGATGGTTTGGTTGAGTAAATCACCGGATGTCGGCATAGTGCATCAGTTTTAGGGATTAGGGACATTTTGCACGCTAGCCCGTGCATTGAGGCGGCCACCGCCGATTTGGTCAGTACCCGCAATCGGATCGGAGGAAGAAACTGGTACTACATCGCCTCCAATATCCGTCGGATTATCACTGCATTGAGGAACAGCTTTATGTCTGATCAGATTATCCTCTCCGTGAGTTTGAAGAAGGGTAAGTACCTGGTTTTTGGTTAGGGTTCCGTTTTTCTTTAGCATGAGTGCAACCGTTCCCGCCACGAAGGGGCAGGACATGGAAGTACCCGTCATTGGCACGTAATAGGAACTGATCCCCAGGAGGCCAGGTAAGCCTTGATTGCCTATCTGACCGGGCGTAGTTGTTCGACCAATTCTTGCAATGGCGCTTAGTGGCCTCGCTCCGTTTATTGCTACCCCCGGAGCAGCAATATCAGGCTTGCTTACAATGGGGCTCCCACCACTGTAATTCAGTAGGGGGCCTCGCGCAGAAGAACAAAACAAATGGCGCTCAACATTTCCACCCCCGTTATCGACTAGGCCAAAGTTTGCTACGGTAATCACATCTGGGCTACTGGCAGGCCCTCCGATTAGCGCCGTAGGATCATCAACGATATTGGCAGAAGTCGTGAAGGTAAGTCTAAGCTGAGCATTTTGAGGTTCCGTCCATAGATGAATAACCGTTCCAGCAGGCCCTGCCAAGCGTATAGTATAATCTTCGCGGCGATCAAACCTTTGTCGGTATGGTGCCCAGTCGATCAGGATACCATTACGGTTCACCGCGCCGTGTGGGCCATTAAAGGCTGCGGTAAAATGCTCAATAGTTAGGGCGTTTCGACTACTGGGTCCAATGGCGTGCGTATCCTGCTCGCCAGCAGCCCGAGCTCTAAAAAAATTACTGCGTCGAGGAGCTTTTACGCGTACCGTAAGCCCAGCAACCGTCCCGGAATAAAAGAAAGTAGCGTTCAAATTCGGCGTATTTCTTCTATTCGTTCGGCCATCTACTATTTGGCAGGGAATATCGATAGTTCCACCGGCAGGAATGGTAATACGAAAATGAGACGCGCTTCCGGCCTTATTGCCTGCGGAAAACACCCCAATTTTACCAGCTTGACCGTGCAACAAATCGTGCAAAACACCCTCCCAACTATTGGTCAGTTGCATCCCTTGTCCGTCATGTGGTGATTGAACAGAACCGATGCTACCATTTATCACTACGGGCGTATCGGCACTAATGGCCGCTGCTTTGCGAAGGATATAGGTTACTGCATCCCGAAAACGGGTAAAAAATGGCTTGCGCGAACGAACATTTAAAAACTTTACTACAATTAGCGTGGCCTCGGGCGCTACTCCCGCAAAATGACGGTGTTTCTCGGTTTGAAGCGGTAACATCATGTAACCTCCGTTACCAGCCGCAATAGAGGCTACGTGAGTGCCGTGCCCCTCAGTATCCGTTGTTCGTACCCTGGGATTATCATTGTTAGGGCCCAAATCATTCGCTTCATATTCCACCCCATAGGAGCTACTCGAACTTAAAAGTGAAGCCGCTGGGGCGGACTCTCCCTGTCGCCGGCTTAGGCCCTGATCCCAGATACTGTGGATACGAGTGGTTTGAAAATCAGTGGCGTGAAAACAGGGATGCTCCCAGTCGATCCCTGTATCAATAACACCAATCACTACGCCTTCGCCTCGATTACCACCAAAGGCATTATTCCCCCCTCCTATACCAGGATTAGGCCCTGCACTGCCGTCATAAAACCAGAGTCCATTATTGGGCGCACTACTCGTTGTTCGGACCCCCATGATAGTGGTTGTAGTATCCAGACTAGCGTGTAGGGGCATCCCAAAGCTGATTCGTTGAACCGCCGGGTGATGGGTAGCGCGCTGAACGTCGCCAATACGGAGATCACCTTCAACTGTATTGGGCGAATAGGCGTCGTTAGGTACAAAGCCAAAATCCGTTAGCTGAGCTGATATCCCCTCATACTGAATGCTAACCGTTAGCACATCATCAGCCTGCTTAATAATGGGCATCTGCGGATGAAAATCTGCTCTACCTTTCTCTTGGAAAGACAGATAGGATCGATAAATAATCCGCATCCCCTGATCCAGCTTGGACCAAATAACGCTCTCCATAGTAAGGTGGCTATGAGTTAAAAAGGTGGATCAATAATGTCGGGAGAGCTCCTCAAAGGGATATAGCTTTGAAGTTAGTCCATAATGCAAAGAGAAACAAGGCGGGCCGCTTATTTTTTGCTTAGTAAGGGATTTTGTACTTCCGCAGGTCGAAGCGCAGCGTAGATCCTCGACCCTCGGGATGAAAACGTTCCCCGAAGGTTTCATCCGAAGTGAGTGCCTGGAGGATGAAGTCGGGATCTAGCCCTCCCGTGAGGATTGGACCTGCGGAAGTACAAACAAAAATCAAGGCAACTGATAGGTCAGCCGTACCCCTTTCATCTTAAGGTTACTTCCCTCCCAATAATCAGACTGAACGCGGATGTAGTAGCCCCAGTTATCTTCGATCTGGATATTGGCTCTTTGGTTATGCGTGATCAGGCTAGTAGAGCTGCCACTCGTCGTGTAGCTGATCAAGGACTGCGAATCGATGCCGTTCATCTGCTCACGGTGGAGACTCACGACCATATCTCGGCTACTACTATCATAAGTATAAATCCGGACCCCGGTGATGCGCGCACCTACGGGTAAATTGAGCGGAGCGGTCATTAAGCCCGTTGGCACGGGAGGGTCAAAATAGGCACCCCCTTGCCCAATGGAAGCTTTGAAATGGTCAGCATCTTTGACGGGCGAGAAAACCGAGGAAGGAATATTGAGGACTAAATCGCTGGAGCTGCCGAAAGGAGGACGCTGAGCGTCAATAGCAGTGGCGAACAGGCTAAATAGTAAGCCAATGAATAGTAAGGACTTCATAGCTGTAAAATGGGTTTTGGCTTTTTATGTCCGCTACCTTTTTTGCGTTACACCTTCCTTGGACTTTTTCAGCGCCCCTGCCGCTTGCGATAAGCTACCGCCCCACGATACACCATAATGGCAAAAAGGCTCACCCCAATAGCGAGATAAAGATAAGAGAGGTTGCCGCCCTTGCCATATACCGCGATAAAGGGTACACTGACCAGAAAAAAGGTAGGCACTTCATTCCACAAACGCAGTTGCCAACCACTCAGCGGGCGGGCTCCCTGCTCCATGGGCAGCATAATTTTATACTTGGTGTACAGCTGATAGACCAGCAATAATAGTACTAAAAGCAGCTTCAGATGCATCCAGCCCGGAGTGCCGGAGGCAAAGTAGGTTTTCCAGTTGAGCCCTAGCATCAGTAAGCCTCCTACCCAAGTAACCATCATGCCAGGATTGACAATGATTTTATAGACCCGCTGCTGCATACCGATGTATTCGCGAATCAAGATATCACGATCTGGTTGCGGCTGTTGGTCTGCTTCTGCGTGAAAAACCAGAATCCTGCCCCAGAAAAAAAGACCTGCAAACCAAGAGATGAAACCGATGACGTGCAGGGCTTTGCCGAAGAGTATTGCTTCTACCATGCGGCAAATATCGTGATTACTTCCTTTGGTCGTGTGATGGCTCTCGCTGGTCGCGTGACTAGCTCCCTACCGGTCGCGGTGATGACTCGCTTCGCTCGTGTGATTACTCGCTTTGCGAGGGGGACTAACTCCCTGCGGTCGTATTGATTACTCGCCTACGCGAGTGGGATTGGCTCCCTACGGTCGCCATGACTTAATATCACTCTAGGCGCCAGTCGAGTTATCACGCTGAGCGCAGCGAAGCAGTCACGCGAGGCGAAGCCGAGTTATCACGCGAGCACAGCGAAGCAATCACGCGAGGCAAAGCCGAGTTATCACGCTGAGCGCAGCGAAGCAGTCACGCGAGGCGAAGCCGAGTTATCACGCTGAGCGCAGCGAAGCAATCACGCGCCAAAACTAATGAGGGCTGCATCTATCCATTAAATCCAAATAGTTATGCGCGACCGATCTACTCGGCGGCGGGAGAGCCCGTCCGTCAATGCTGGCTCTATGGCCGATATCGCCTTTCTGCTGTTAATTTTCTTTCTGGTGACTACGCAAATTCTACAGGAAGAAGGCCTGTTTGTAGTACTCCCCAGCTGGGAGGAACAAGAAGATGACGTAATTATCAATTATCCGGATGAGCAGGTATTATCCATCCTCGTCAACTTCAAGGACCAGATTATGGTAGAGGGCCAGCTCACCGGGTCCGATGAGCTGACCCAGTTAGTGATCGATCATATTTTGGATAGTCGCTACACTCCGGCAGAATCCATCGTCAGTTTAGCCCAAGATCGAGGTACCAGCTATGGCACCTATTTGGAAGTGTACAACGAGGTGATTGCGGCCTATCGACAATTGCGAGATGAGCGGGCGCAGCGCCGCTACCATGCAAATTATCAAGATTTGGACCTGGAACGGAAGCGTGTAATCAGTCAAGAGGTTCCGATGGTACTCAGTGAAGCAGAACCAACGGACAATCAGCTGAGCGGACTTTAAGGGCTAGCTGAGCAGTTCTTTGACTTTACTGGCAATGGCTTTGCCATCGGCAGCTCCGCCTATTTCTGCACGAGCCGCACCGATAACCTTGCCCATATCCTTCATGCTGGAAGCACCGACTTTTTCAACGATGGCCTGGATTTTTGCCGTGAGCTCTTCGTCACTAAGCTGCTCGGGCAAATAGCGCTGCAGGACTTCAATTTCTTCGCGCTCCGTAACGGCCAGATCTTCCCGGTTTTGCTTTTCGTAGATGTCCAGGCTATCCTGACGTTGCTTGATCAATTTTTGCACCAGAGAGATTTCCCCGGCTTCGTCCAGTTCTTTGCCACTGCCGTCAGTTTTGACGAGTAGGATCGCGTTTTTGATCGCCCGAATGCCTCGGAGCGATTGTTGGTCTTTGGCTTTCATCGCCGTTTTCAGATCGACGGTAATTCGTTGTTCTAAGCTCATGAGTAGATAATGTTTGGAGACTGGGAAAAGTTGCCTTGGATGGTAGGGGGCGATGCTCACAATCTGCGAAAATTGTAGCTTTGCCAAAATTCTGCCCGCAATGTCTTTGAAGTACCGCCGCGTGATGCTCAAATTGAGTGGAGAATCCCTGATGGGAAGCCAACAATACGGTATCGACGCCAACCAGTTGGTTTACTATGGAACTCAAATAAAAGAACTGGTTGAAATCGGAGTAGAAGTAGCCGTGGTCATCGGTGGCGGCAATATTTTCCGCGGACTTGGTGCCCACGAAGCAGGTATTGAAAGAACGCAGGGTGATTATATGGGTATGCTGGCCACCGTCATCAATGGGATGGCTTTGCAAAGCACCATGGAAGGCCTGGGTTTGTATACCCGCTTGATCTCAGCCATTGAGATCCAGCGAGTAGCGGAGCCCTATATTCGTCGACGGGCCATCCGGCACCTGGAAAAAGGCCGCGTGCTGATCTTTTCTGGCGGTACGGGTAACCCCTACTTCACCACGGACTCTGCTGCTGCGCTGCGTGCTAATGAAATTGATGCCGAGATTATTCTTAAAGGTACCCGAGTAGATGGTATTTATACGGCTGATCCGGAGAAAGACCCTACAGCCACGAAATACGACCGGATTAGTTTTGACGAAGTGATTGCTCAGAACCTGCGCGTGATGGACCAAACGGCCTTTACGATGTGTAGAGAGAGCGGTATTCCTATTGTAGTTTTTGACATCAACGAGCCTAAAAACCTCCGTAAGATTGTCTTCGGCGAGCAGGTCGGGACGATGGTCAGCTAAAAGATGATTACTATGTTTCTTGCCTTCCCCCCGATTCTTGGTGGTACCGGCCCAACGGCTTACCTGATTTTAGGATTGATTATTGTACTCGTAATCGCAGTCGGACTGTTCGTTTATCGCTTTTTGAAGGAAGATATTGACTAGGTGCCTCTATTGGGTCTACACATTGAGAATCCGGTAGACTAGTTCTTTAAGCAGGGCGCCATTTTCCCGTACGGCACTCACTGCTCCTACTCCTTTGCTTTTCAGATCATATTCATGCAACAGGGCAAAAACGGCCGTGGCTTTGGCTCGATTGTAGTTGCGGGCGGCCAGGTTATACTCGCGTAAAAAATAGTTGGACCGTAGCTTTAAAGCACTGAGTACTTCTTTTTCTGGAGCTTGCTTCGCTCGCATTTCTAGCAGGATCAAGACCTTCGAAAAATAATTATACAAACTACCCAGAATCATCGGAAGTGGGCCGGCCTTAGGGTTGGCCGTGAAGTACTGGACGATGCGGAAGGCCTTCACGGTATTGCGGCTGCCCAAGGCTTGCTGCAATTCGAACACATTGAAGTCTTTACTGATCCCGACCTGATCTTCGACGACCTGCGTCGTTACCTGGGTTCCTTTAGGCAGGTTGATCAAGAGTTTATCCAGTTCATTGGTGATTTTACTCAGGCTGGTCCCCAGAAATTCTCCCAACAGTTCAGCAGCGCTAGGTTCAATGCTGTAGCCTTTTTGCTTGAGCCGTGCGCGTATCCAGTCGGGCACCTGATTATCGTACAGTGGTTTGGCCTCAAACACGACGCCATTTGCCTTCAGCGCCTTGGCGAGTTTAGAGTTGCCGTTGAGCTTTTTGTGTTTGTGGCTGATCACCAAAACGGTAGTAGCTGCCGGTTTTTCTACGTAGCTGACCAGCTGCTGGAGGGAGCGCATATCCTTGGCTTCCCGCAGAATGATGAGCTGACGTTCAGCCATCATGGGAAAGCGTCGGGCAGCATCTACCACCTGCAGATGGTCGGCTTCTTTGCCGTAGATGATTGTTTGATTGAAGGCCCGTTCCTGCTCTTGTAACGCGTGAGCTTCAATAGCGGCTTCAATCTGATCGATGAAGTAGGCTTCCGGTCCGTGCAACAAGTAGACAGGAGCAAAGTCTTTGGCCTTAACGGCCTTCAGGATTTGATCGAAGCTCATAGTTGCAAAGAACGGAAATGTCTTTGGCTTTATCGCTTAATCAAACGCCGACTGGCCACACTGGCACCCGCTTGCAAGCGAACAAAGTAAGTCCCCTTACTGTAGTTGCTCAAATTGAGTTCAAACTGGTGCTCGCCAGCTGGCAAATTGCGACTAAAAACGGTTTGCAGCTGCCGGCCAAGCACGTCGATGATACTAAGGTTGGTCAGTCCACCGTCAATCACGAAACGAATTTGGGCCAGATCAGAAGTGGGATTGGGCCAGAGCTGCACTTCAAGATCACGAATGGGACCATCGTTCGTACTATTCGGGCTATCACAACCTGCGATAATTGGTAAATGTACGTATTCGTGCCCCAGCAGGTCATTGACCGTGGCGGGCTCTAGATTAAACCAATCTTCAAATACAGTACCGTAGATATCACGGAAATCATACTGGAGGGCTACTCCTTCATTGACTTCAGCATCAGGACTGATCTCTGCATTTTCACCAAGCACCCCGGCCTGTACACAGCTACCTAAGAGAAAGAGTGGCGCGGCCGTACCGTGGTCGGAGCCAAAACTTTCGTTGGAACGAATCCGGCGGCCGAATTCCGAGAAGGTCATAGTAAGTACCTTCTCTTCGAGGCCCTGTTGGGTGAGATCTTCCTGGAAAGCAGCTAAGGCATCGCCTAGTTCTGTCATGAGCTCGGCATGTGCTCCGGTAGTAGGTGTGCCAGGTACTACCTGATTAGCGTGCGTATCGAATCCACCCAGGCTTACTACATAAACGTTGGTGCGTAGCCCCCCGCTTATCATGTAAGCTACATTCTGCAATTGACTGGCAAAGCGGTTATCCGGATATTCTACCAGACTACTCCCTTGTTCAGCAAAACTCTGTACCAGCTCTCCATAGGCATTAGCCTGAGCGATACTGGTGCGTAAGAATCCTAATTCCTCACCGTAGGGATCCTCCGGTAGTGGGGTGTCATCACCTCCAGCCAGCGCTAATAAGTTGAATGGATTACTAACGGCCATGCTAAAGTTGGTACCCACTCCCTGACAGGTCTGGGAGACTTGATTGCCGACAGCAATAGCAAAGGGGTGAGGACAATCCTCATTCGGATAGTCTTGAGGAAAATCAGGATGATCCGCTTGGTAAAAACGACCTAACCAGCCGGTGTTAATCACCTCAGTAGCGGAGCTAGCCGATGTCCAAATATCCGTAGAGCGGAAGTGAGATCGATTTTGGTCAGGGTAGGCTACCCCTTGAACGGTAGCCATCTTTCCATCCTGGTACAATTGATGCATTCCCGTTGCGGAAGGGTGAAAAGCCAGGTCATGATCAATAGCAAGCAACTGATTCTCTGGGATCATAAGATTCTCACGTACGGCCATCAAATTAGCGTACTGATCCAAAGGAATTATGGTATTGAGGCCATCGTTACCCCCATTCAACTGTACCAAGACCAGGACACGGTCAAGGTCAGGGTTTACCAGAGAGCTGAGGCTGCGTGCCAGATGGGCACTCAGGGGATTGTGAGCGAATAAAGGGAGGCTTAATGCGCCACCGGTGCGCAGGAAATTTCGGCGATTCATACTTTATGAATTGCGTGGCCAGCTTAGCAACGACTACTAAACAGGCTACGTATTTTTAGACTAATTGAAATTCAGCGAGATTAAAGACGGCTCGGAACAGATCCAGCAGTTTCGTCAGCACGGCAGCGCGCAAATCCTCATCATCAGGAGATTCGAGATACATCCCGTATTCGACGGTCCACTCAAAGTCGGGCAAACCGGGGATTAAGGCCTCTTTCAAGTTGGCCAGTTGCCCCTCTGTTAAATCCCTCGGTAGCAAAATGCTGGTTATCCCCTGAATTAAATCGTTGGGGTCGGTGGAATTGGGTATACCCTGTATCCACCCCAGCCAGTCAAAATTAAAGCGCAAGCCACCTAGGTTGAAACCATTGGCTGTCAATTGATTCGTCAGACGACTGCGTTCTTGCAGCGTGCTGCTATTGATCCAGATTCGATAAAAGCCAGGTGCCTGATAGTAGGCTTCCCAACCCGCTACACTAGGGGGGTTAAAGTAGTCCATATCCATCCCTGCTGAGCGAGAAAAGTAAGCTTGGAGGATACGGCGATCCTGTCTCAGATCAGCTTCCAGATGGTCATAGCCAAAAGTTCGTAGCAGCCCCATCGTAAATTGCATGGGGTTTTTAATCATGGGCCCCCGGTTGTCAAAATCGTAGAAATGTTCACTCTTTAACAAGGCTGCCATCACCGGGCGCAATTCGTAATCATTAGCGATCATGATCTGCGCCATTGCCTCAATGATCTCGGTCTCCTCAGCATCAGATATCTTGTAGTAGACAAAGTGGCGGTACAGCTTGCGGCAAATGAAGCGAGCTACTTCATCCTCTTCAAAAATCCTGTCGATCACCTGTTGGTACTCTAACTCGCCGCCATCGGAAATGATGTCGTCATTGAAATGGTAGCTCAGTTGTTTATCCGTGGTATCATGACGGTTGGCATCAAAAAAGGATTCTGGCATATTATTAGGATCCGTACTCCCAAAGTAGCGGGTTCGCCAGCCCGTCAAGGCTCTGGCTAGAGCACGTACGTCATCTTCCGTATAATTAGTGTAGTCACCTTCACCAATCTGTGGTCCCTTACCGATGGTGAATAACTCCAGCAGTTCTCGTGAGTAATTCTCATTGGGAGAGTTTACATTATTCTGGTTGCCGTTGAGGAAACTCAGCATAGCGGGGTTGATGGTAATTTCCTTGATCAAATCGCGGAAGTTCCCCAGGGCATAAGCCTGAAGTAGGCTGTGATAATCATAGCGTACCTGTGGCTGATTCACATTAGCAATCCCAAAGTGGTTGGTCCAGAACAGCACCATGGTCTCTCGAATGGATAGGCGTTCTTTACGGATTACATCAATCATCCAGGCGCGTAGAGAAGCCCGGCGATAGTTGTTGACGTTCACCCCATCTACCAAAGGTTGATTGATCCAGGTTTCTCCGATGGGTACGTTGGGATCATTGGCAAATTCGTAATTAATTGGCGGTGACGGTAGTTGTTGATCTGCCAGCAAGGCATCGACGGCCGCATCCATCCCCATATCCAGCAATTGATCAACTTCAGATTTGAGGGTGCCGTAGCCGGTTCGCCTTAATAAGTGAGTAAGCTGAGCGGCCGTCCACTCCCCTTGATAAGGGGCTAAATCGGTAAGAGTTGCGCTAAAAGCGGTCTGTCCCATAGAGCAATGATTGCGTTAGGTTGGTAAAAAAATGCAACTGAGGGGGGCTAAATCGGTCAGGCCTGAGGCACCGTTGCAGCCGAACTACTGCCAGAAGGGTGCAAAAAACTGGAATTGGTTGCCTGTCTTGGTGCTAAAATACGTGAAAACAACTAGATTTTTAGCTTGCTTGGGGTAAAAAAGAGGGATTTTTTTGGGTCTGTTGAAACGAGTTTTATAATTCGAATGGTTTAATTTATTCGAACAGCCCCGAGCAAAAACCCAGCAAATACAAGGCTTCCCTCCTAAGAATGGTTTAATTTATTCGAACAACTCTCCCTCGCCTCCCCTCATCGGTACACCCTAATGACCTGCCCGGTCCCTCTACCTTCCACGCTACGGATGTACGCATACAACATCTGTTGCATCGCAATCGGAGGATGGCCCGGAAAGTAGCTGGCATACTTCTCATAAGCATCCTCCACTACGCCCGAAGAGACCGCATTCAACCGTATTCCTCTAGGCAGTTCCAGTGCAGCAGCTTGTACAAAACTATGAACCGCCCCATTCACCATCGCTGCACTGGCCGTTTTCACCACTGGGTCATCAGCCAGTATACCGGTGGTAAGTGTAATAGATCCGCCTTCCGTCAAATAATCTTGTCCTAGTCGCACCAGATTGACCTGCCCCATCAGTTTTGAGCGCAGACCGATGTAGTAATCTTCCTCCGATAAGTCGGCAAAAGGTGCCCAGCGTGCCTCACCAGCCGCACAGATGATAGCATCTAGCGGCCCCACCCGCTCCAGCATACTTTTGATCGATTGACTATCGGCAATATCGACCTTGATTTCCGCCGAACGGCCGGCAATGATAACCTCGTGTTGCTCAGCATAGTGAGTGGCAACAACCCGGCCAATCGTACCGTGTCCGCCAATGATAAGGATGCGCATAGGCTACTAAGTTAAAGAATTAAAAAGCGGCGTAGACCTTCCTCACCAGCTCGCCAATCTCCCTGGGCTCTAACCAGCGCGTAACGATCACCAGATCACGTTGCTCGTCTACTACAATGAAATTTCCGCCAAAGCCAGCGGCGTAATATATATGTTCAGGCAGGCCTTCCCATTTGCGAGGGCCTTGATTGAGCCACCACATATAACCATAACTACCGTAAGCCGGTGCTGGGGTCTGCAGCAAATCAATCCAATGCTCAGAAATCAACTGTCGTTCTTGCCAGCGACCACGACGGGCAAACAACAGGCCCATCCGCGCCTGGTCCAGAGTATTTATAAACATGCCGCCGCCGTGATGCCCGCCGCCACTCACGGACTTCATGCGGGCGCCGTCCAGCACCACCCAACTATTGTCGTAGCCCATCCAGCGCCAGGTCGTACTGGCCCCGATGGGGTCCATAATCCGCTCTTTGAGCACCATTGGCAACGGCTTGCGCCACACTTGCAGTAAAGAATAAGCCAGCACATTGACCCGCACATCGTTATACTTAAAGGCCGTCCCCGGCGACTGTAATTCCCTATAGCGCCAGCCGTCGAAATCTTCATCCCGCGAGGGTCGATCTGCCCAGTCGTACAAGCCAAAAAGTGCGCCTGACCAGTCAGAAGTCTGATGCAACAAATGCTCCCAGTTGATCAGCTGGTTATGGGCACCCCGAAAAGTACCATCCCAGACGTATTCCTCCACCGGGTCCTGTAGCGAGCGGATCAAGCCATCGTCGAGGGCCAGACCTGCGGTAGTAGATAAATAACTCTTCGTCACGCTAAAAGTCATGTCGACCCGCTGTAAATCGCCCCATTCGGCTATGATGTAACCGTCCTTGATGATCAATCCAGCCGGGCCACCCCGCTCCCTCGTCGGCCCCAGCAGTTGATGATCGGGCTCCCTACTAAAGCCCTCCAGAATCGCCAGACGCAAGTCCCGCTGACCGCTGTATTCGTTATTCAGCGCAAACTCCACCGCCTCGTTTACAGCAGTTGTATTCATTTGTACTTCCGCAGGTGTCACCCTTCCCCAATCTGCACGGTCGGGGAAGTACTGAGCAGCAAGGCTGCCGGAATAAAGGTAGAGGAAGAAGAGCCAGGCCCAAAGTCGCATGCTGTACGGATTTTCCAGGAGCTAATTTACCAGTAAACTAGTTTATTAGTTTACTCATCCGTCAGCTACCAAATTGCCAATTGGGTACTCCACTTAGAACCCACTAAAAGTCCAGCTCAAAAGAGCTACTTGTAAGACAAAGTTTATGATTATCAACAGTAATATCTCTCCACTAGTAACTTCTCCTTGACTTGCATCTATGAAAAATGGGAACTGCCTATTGACCAAGTTAATTGGGAAACCCAGGATTTTTCGAAAATATGATCTTACTCCTTCATTAAATTTATAGTCCCAGTCCGAACAAGGATTACCTAGCGCTACCCCTACAAGTAAAAAGAAGCTAATTAGATAAATCGCCAGCAAAGCGAGCGAAATAGCAAGTACCAGCCCCGTAAAGGTTTTTACTTCGTTTTAAACAGTTCGAGGCCCTACATGACTACCGACTACATGACTACCGACTACCTGACTACCGACTACCGACTACCGACTACCGACTACCCAACTAAAAGACTCCCCCCACCTAAACCACCCCATAAATCAACTGCACCAGCCCCGTAGAATAAGTAATAGTATCCTTCAACTCCAATTGCACCCTTTGACTAAGCTCTCCCACCAACGACTTCCCGCTTCCCAGCAGCAAAGGATGAACCGCCACCATCATCTCGTCCACCAGCCCCAGCTCCAGCAAACTATTGATGAGTTGCGCCCCACCAAAAAGCCAAATATTCTTTCCAGATTTCGCCAGGATTTGCAAGACCTCTGTCTTTACATCTCCACTGAGTACCTGAATATCTTTAGTCGCTGAAAGCGTAGTAGAAAACACCACCTTCTGCTTATCAGCAAAAGCTTCCGGAGCCATTTCCAGTAGTTGCTTATAGCTGTGGCGACCAAAGAAGATCGTATCCACGCTTTCCAGAAAGGCCGTCATTCCATAATCCTGATCGGTATAACACCAGTCGATTTCTCCCTGCGCGCCTTCGATGTAGCCATCCAAAGAAGTACAGAGATTGAGAATGATCTTGCGTTGTGGCATAATCGTGAATTTAGCTAATGATAGTTGATGAAAAAAAGCGAATATACCATGTCTACATTGCGTCCGTTGCGGAAGATCGTTGCGCCCATTGCGTGAAACTAACCGCTGGTAACAGCTCCCTTATTTCCAAACAGCCTGTTAATCGTCTTGCCCAGGGCCACTCCCAAAAGATAGCCGCTTATCTTTGCAGCCTTAATCGTTTTCCCATGAAATACTTCCCTTTACTCCTAGGCCTGTTTTTTTTAAGCTTTGCTTGTACTGACCGCTCCAGCGACGAGCCCGGCACTGCTACTATCGCCAACCTCTTACCCGACCCCTTCGCCCAGGATACTCATAGCTATCGCCCCATCTTTTACCACCAAAGGCTCCCAGAAAATCTGGTAGGCGCAACCCCTACCCCACTGGGTAGCTTTGGGCCAATTTTGCAGCCCAACCTGGCTGACCCCATCACTCAAATGCTGACCGGTAGCACCTATTGGGTATTCGAATTTTACCACGATGGTGCCGCCGCCATCGCTCAGCGCAAGCAAGGCAAAGGCATCTGGTTTCAGTTCAAGACTGACGGTACCTACAACGGCGGCCACTGGGATCACTGGACCCACAGCGGTGTGTGGCACATTCAACCCGATGGCACCCACAATTACCTGGTCATCGACTCCAACGTAGATCGACACGATGCCACCTGGGATGTGCAAGGCCTCAGTGCCGACCAAACAGAAATGGGCTGGGCGCGGACCAACAAAACAGGCTTTCAAAAGGAAGGCCGTAACGTCCAAGGCAAACTGATCCGGCTCTTTACCGCACCGACTAAAGAGCAGTTTGGGATAGTGGAGTAGTTCGGAGTAAGATAATTCACAACTCACAACTCACATCCAACATCTACCCCCCAACCCCTACCTTTGCGCCCAAACAACGATTTATGAGCTACCGCATTCTCTCGGCAGTCTTCCTACTCACCCTCTGGAGCTGCCAGTCTACTACCGAAGTCGGCACCCCAAAACTCGAAGGCTTGGCCCCTCCCGTCGCTGCCTCAGCAGCCATGCCAGAATGGGCCAAGGACGCCGCTATCTACGAAGTCAATATTCGCCAGCACACCCCCGAAGGAACCTTCAAGGCCTTCACTGCTGATATGGACCGCATCGTTGATTTAGGCTCCGATATCCTTTGGTTGATGCCGATGTTCCCCATCAGTGAAGCGGAGCGTAAAGGGCCACTGGGTAGTCCCTATGCGGTTGCTGATTATACTACCGTCAATCCCGAATTCGGCACCGAAGCAGATTTCCAGGCCCTGGTCGACCGCGCCCACGAACTGGGCATGCGCGTCATTCTGGACTTCGTGCCTAACCACACCGGCTGGGACCACGCCTGGATCAGCGATCAGCCCGACTGGTACACCCAAAACGAAGCGGGTGAAATCATTGATCCTATTGAGCCCGAAACCGGCGAAAGCTGGGGCTGGACCGACGTGGCCGACCTTAATCACGGCAATCCCGATATGCGCGCCGCCATGATTGATGATCTCGTCTATCTCATAGAGACCTTCGACATCGACGGCTACCGCATGGACGTCGCCCACCAGGTACCCGACGTTTTTTGGGCAGAATTAACACCACGCCTACGGGCCGCCAAAGCCGATGTGTTTATGCTGGCTGAAGCGGAAATTCCTAGTCAGCTCAATCAGGAGTTCTTCGCCGCCAATTACGGCTGGGAATTCCACCACATCATCAATGGTATCGCTCAGGGTGATAGCAGTGCCGAACAAATCAAGAGCTGGTTTGAAGAATTTGATCACGACCATGAGTACGGCTTTCAGATGCAATTCATCACGAATCACGATGAGAATTCCTGGAGTGGAACCGTCCGCGAGCGCATGGGTAACAACTGGCAACCCATGGCTGTCCTGACCAATACCATCGAAGGTATGCCGCTCATCTACAGCGGCCAGGAAGCCGGTCTCGATCACCAGCTGCGCTTCTTCAGCAAAGACACTATTTCCTTCGCCGACACCAGCCGTTATGGTTTCTATCGAAGTTTGCAAGAGCTCAAAACGGAAACCAAAGCGCTCTGGAATGGTTCCTACGGCGCCAGCCCGCAGTTTCTGGAAACGGCTACTGATCCAAAAACCACTATAGCCTACGCTAGGGTCAAGGGAGAACATGGGGTATTGGTCCTCCTCAATTTTGGGGATAGCAGTGCCGATTTTGTACTTCCGCAGGTCGCACACGGGCGCTATATCGATGCCTTTACCGAAGCAGAAACAATTGTGAGTGAAGCTGCCGTCACGGTTGCTGCTAACGGCTATCGATTGCTGAAGTTCTAAGCGCCTAGCTCGGATCTAGAAAAGGGCGAAAACAGGCTTCGTCTTTCAAAGACAAGAAATCGGGTTCGTTACTGAAGGCCGTAAAGTCAAATCGATGACCTTCAGCAACCGCCCGCTTTAGCTTTTCGCAGGCTACCGCCGGCTGGCCCAACTTGGCATAAATCCGGGCTTGCCGGTAAGCTACGTAGCCTAAATCATATGGACGACTAAAGTTGGAAAGACTATCCGCACGGGCCTCAGCCTCTTCCCTTTTGCCACGGACTCTGGCCTGGAGAATCCTCCCCAGGACCCTGATGATGAGGATGAAGCTTAAGTCAACAACTTAGGTAAGCGCTGATTTTACGGCCCGGGCTACGTTTTGCCCATCCATCGCTGCGGAAAGTATTCCTCCGGCATAGCCCGCCCCTTCCCCACAAGGATAGAGATTGCTCACTTCAGGGTGTTGGTAGTTAGCTCGGTCACGTGGAATCCGGACGGGACTACTAGTGCGTGACTCGGTGCCGATCACATTGGCTTCGGCCGTGTAGTAGCCCTTCATTTTGCGGCTAAAATCTCGCACCCCTTGCTGCAATCGTTCATAGATACGCGCTGGCAGCAGCTCGTGCAGTGGGGCGGATTGTAAGCCTGGAATATAACTGGTGGCGGGTAGGTCTTTGCTTAGTTTACCGTCGGCGAAGTCTGTCAGTCGTTGCGCGGGAGCACGTTGACTGTCTGGACCTGCGGAAGTACTAAACATACACTGCTCCACCTCACGCTGAAGGGCGATACCTGCCAAGACCCCATGCCGTTCAACGTAAGGCTGTAAATCTTCCAATTCTACGGCCACTACGGTGCCACTATTAGCATAGGGGCTATCGCGCCGACTGAGGCTCATACCATTGACCACCAGTTCTCCCGGAGCAGTCGCTGCGGGTACCACCAGGCCTCCTGGGCACATGCAAAAACTAAAAACCCCCCGATCTTTTACCTGAGTGACCAGTTTGTAGCTACTGGCGGGGAGCTGATCTTCGCGAGGCGATTGACGATACTGAATTTGGTCGATCAACGGCTGTGGGTGCTCGACACGTACCCCGAGTGCAAAGGGCTTGGCCTCTATTCTGACTTTTCGCCGCAACAGAATATCGTAAATATCTCGGGCAGAATGGCCGGTAGCGAGAATGTATGCGGCCCCCTTTACCGTTTGCTCCCCGGCTTCCGTTCGGACCACCAACTCTGCTATGGCATTGGTCTCAGGTAGGGTGACGATATCAATGACGCGTTGATTGAAGCGAATCTCGCCGCCACAGCGCTCAATGGTAGCGCGCATGGCAGCTACGACATTGGGTAATTTATTAGAGCCGATGTGAGGATGGGCATCGATCAATATCTCCGACTGTGCGCCGTGTTCGACGAGTAGGCGAATCGCTTTCAGATAATTGCCACGCTTCAAAGAGCGCGTGTAAAGTTTACCGTCAGAATAGGTGCCCGCCCCGCCTTCACCAAAGCAATAGTTGCTGTCGGGATTAACCTCGCCAAATTGCTGAATGGCCCGCAGGTCACGGCGGCGAGCACGGACATCTTTACCTCGTTCGATGATAATTGGCCGTAAGCCCAACTCAATCAACTCTAGAGCTGCAAACATACCTGCGGGGCCGCAGCCTACGACAATTACCTCCGGGGCATTACTGACATCTCCCAGCTGCGCTAACAGTGGGGCCTCTGCTTGAGGCTGCTCATCGGGTGGATAGACCTCTACGCGCAAGCGAAATACCGGATGTTGGCCTCGGGCATCAATTGAACGACGACGTACCACCACCTCCCCAATTTGTTGCTGGTGTAGCTTTGTTTGTCGCTTTACGGCCTGACGAAGAGCCGCCAGGTCGTCCAATTCTCTAGGTTTGAGTTTAATCTCGTGGATACTACTCACCCTTACTCTTCTTTTCGCACCCAATTCCGTTGGCCGTTTGGTTCGAAGTTTTCCGGTACGTAAAACACCACTACCACTTCTTCGATCACCTCGCCTCTGCTAGTGGTAAGGACGTTGCGGCGCATCTCCTGTGAGACTAGGCTTAATTGTTCTCCTTCCCGATTCTCGACCAGTGCCCAGCGGCCTTTCTCCAGAAAATGGTTCATCAGACTGGGCTTACCGTTATTGAGGCGGACATTCGTCTCAATCAGCAGCGAATTACCTACCCACGGTTCTACCCGGAAGCTATCGGAAGGATTAAGCTCAAGCGAGAATTGTTGTATTTCCCGCAGGTCGATGGTGCGGTGAAAGATATTGGAAGGGTCCTGAGCCTGTAAGGCAAGGCTCCAACAGCCAATAAGTAGTAGGGTAAAACTTAGACGCATAAGATAAAATTAATGATCAGCCAGTACTTCTTCCGAAGCATCGGCCGGAGCGCTGAATGCCACCTCTTGCCCTAAATAGACCAAGTAAGTATTCCCTTCGCCTAAATCCAGGGAGGAGAGATCCTGGGGTAGCGGGAAGAGGCCGCCATCCGGATACTTAACGAAAAGTGGGGCTGCGTATTTTTCAGCTAGTATTAAGGGCAGTTTTTCGGCCAAGTCCTGGGCACCCTGGATTAAAAGTTCGTGGACCGTTGGCGACTGTCGGTTCGCTTCACTCAAATCGAGAAAATCATCGTGGAAACTGAAGACTTCCTTCTCCGCCACGGCTACTGCTTCGCGCTTCATCAATTCATCATCGGTCAGCAAACGATAGGCAGAGCGTTCGCCGAAGATATCGCGGTAATGGTTTAAAGCGTAGGCATTGACTTCGTCGCTACTGGTAAAGGCCAGTAAATAACCGACCTCTAGTAGTTCATAGTCGTCAGAGAGATCTTCGTTGTAAATATTGTGCACGAAGCCTTCCAAACCTGCTTCCTTTACCCTGCGAATATGGTTAGGGTTATTATCGACGAAGTAAACGTGTCGGCCTTGCTGATGCAGGTATTTGCCGATAGTGATGACAAAATCATTGGCCCCGATGAATAGCACACCTGAGCTACTTTCCTGAATG
>JBCCDS010000007.1:0-126015 GCA_039030655.1 Bacteroidota bacterium
CTGCTCTGACCAGCGCATTTTGCTGCCGAGATCGGTCCAAAAAGTTAACATCATCCATTGCTCCAATCGCTGCAGCGACGCTAATCGTATTGGGCATGTTGCCGGGAAAACCTAAGGTAAAGCGATCATTTAGCTGCTTGATCAGTTCTGGTTGCCCTAAGAGATAGCCAATTCTGAATCCGGCCATTCCATAAATTTTAGAAAAGGTGCGACTTACGATTACATTTTTGCCTGCTTTTATTTGATCCACCATAGAAGCAGCTCGCCAGTCGTCATACAGGTCGGTGTACTGAAGGTAGGCTTCATCGACCAGCACTGGACACTGGTTAGAAACGCTAGCGCAGAAATCTCTCATTCGAGCTGGATCAGTCAAAGTACCCGTAGGATTATTGGGGTTACAAAGGCAAACTAAGGTAGTTTGGCTATTTACCACCCTTGCCATCTCTTCCAGGTTCATTTCCAACTTATCGTTCACCTCAATCGCCTTAATCCTGGCATTTAAGCGGCGCCCATACATACCGACAATGTCGAAGGTGGGGCTAGGCACGATAATTTCTCCTTCTTCACTGCGGAAGTGCTCTGCTAGCCAAATGATGGGCTGGAAAGACCCGTGCCCTAACAAGACATGATCCTCTGTCAGACCTTCTTCAGCCACTATTTTGCGTCGTAGTGCATTAAAGTCATAAGTAGAGAAAGTGGGGTAACGGTTAGCCCGATTGGCAACAGCCATGACCTTTGCCAAAGCACTAGCTGGCGGGCCGTAGGGGTTTTCATTATACAGTAGGCGAACGACCTGTTCTTCTTCGTCAGCCGCATCCCCTAAAGGCTGCGGACTCGAAGGATGAGTGAAAGCTGTTGATCCCATGGCGAGGCTACTAATCCCAGTGGATAAAAGACCGGCGTTTTTCAACCAGTTCCGTCGAGAAAGATTTTTGCTAGGCATAATATAAGTTTGCTGTGAATTGAACGGCAAACTGCCTGCACAGCAAGAAATAACCTATCAAAATCAGGATTTCGATAAAATTTAGACGCTCGGATGCAAAAAAGCTTTGCGGAATTGAGAAGGCGTTTGCTGCGTCATTACCTTGAAGGTCGTATTAAAAGAAGAGATGGAATTAAAGCCACAGTCATAGGCAATACTAGCAATCGTGTAGGGCCGGTAAGCAGCAGATTTTAATCTCCGTTTTGCTTCCTCAATGCGGTAGCTATTGATGAAGGCGGAGAAATTGAGCCGCAACTGCTCGTTAATTACCCGGGAAATGAGCTTCGCTGGCAACTTAAGTTCTTGAGAAAGCTGCTGAATGGTCAAGTCTGGATTCAGATAACTTTTATCCGTTTCCATTTTGTTGCGAATCATTGCCAGGTACTGCGCTGATTCCTGATTAGATAGTGGCTGTTGGACGTACTTTTCTCTAGGGAGTAGCGCCTGACCTTCCTTGGTAACAAAATAGAAAAGCAGCAATACTAAAAACGAGTAAGCCAAAGCCCCAAAGAGATATACCGGAATCAACCCTAGAAAAATCAACAGATACGTCAGCCAAATCAGTGCCACTGTAGTCCATAGAATAATAAATCCTCTATGCGTGACAATCGCCCAATTAGATGTCCAGTCACGAATAAAAAGGGCTGACCAGCCGATATAACCGAGCTGTTGAAGGATAACAAAACTGTAGCTGACATACCATAGCGTGTCTCCAAGCTGATTAGGAATCACGGGGCTAAACAGTACATAAAGTGCTGCTGGCAAAAAGTGCCAGCCATCTTTTTTCTGAAGGCTGCTGCCTTGAATTAATACGGTGCCGTACAAAAGCAAAAAGGGACCAATTGCTAAATTGGCCACAAGGCCTATATTTTTAAGCACAATGGGTAAATCCGTGAAATTATTGAAGACCGATTTACCGATCCGGATGCTCAAAACCAACAATAGCCCGCCTAGAAGTAGCTCTAATGTACTTCTGTTCTTTTTCAACTTAAGCAAATAAATGCTGAATAGACTGCTAGACAGAAAGCCTATGCTACTGATTAGAATCAGGACCAAAGTGCTAGTTGACATGCAACGATAATAATCGTAATTACTCCCCTCCCCTAGGCTGGATGCCTAAACGCAAGCTGATGATATGACTAAAAGTAGAACGGTCCGTCCCTAGATCCGTGTAAGCATAGTCGACATTCAGCTTACCGAGTTTGAGTCCTAATCCAAGACTGGGTCGCCCAATAAGCTGCTCTTCATCGTCAAAATTTTTGAGTCGCTGCAACTGACTGATGCCCAAACGGAGAAAAGCAAAATCACCATAATTACCCTCCAGGCCCAAAGCAGGATCGATGCTAAAAGGGTCGCCGCTAATCAAGGTATTTCGTTCACCATCGGTCGTTACGATCAGATCCAGCTCAGCTTTTAAGCCAATTTGATCCGTAATACTGAATTCGCGCAGGGCACCCAAAACTACCGTAGGGTTAGTGGTTTCTACGCTATTTATGGGTATACTATTTCCCGTCAACTGCAAAATTTCCCGATCCTGATCCGTAAAGCTGAAGCTCCAGGCATTAAAGGTGGTCGTAATATCTCGGGCTAATAAAGCGAAGGTCCAACGTCCGCGTTCAATTTGTGCCCCTACATCCAGGCCGAAGCCCCAGCTGTTGGCGAATGGTCCAATTGTGCGGTGAATCACCTTTACGTTTGCCCCTATACGTAGTGGCCCCGCTGCTTTATCCCAGGAACGAGCGTAGGTACCGATAAAAGCATAATCGGCTGCAGAAAACTCCGTTACGTTGTCAAAATTAATGGTACCATCCGACTCATAGAGCGAAAGGGTGTTGGGAATCTGGTCGACCCCAAAGCGAATCAGCGAAATCCCCAGGCGTTGGTTGCGATTACTCAGAGGCAGGGTGAAGCCTAGATAATCGTACTTACCTACTCCACCGAACCACTCAGCGTGCATCGCGCCGATCTCCAGGCCTGCGTCAGCTGATAAACCAGCCAAACCAGCAGGATTCCAGACCGCACTATAAACATCCTGCTGAGCAGCAATGACTGCAGTACCCATCCCGTGGGCCCGGCCACCAATCCCAATATTGAGAAATTCGTTGCTGTACTTCTGCCCTTGTAGGCTTAGAGCAGCCCAACTAAGCAACAGGAGAACATAAAATCGAAGAGTAGCTTGTGGCATTTGTTATTAGTTGCGAGTTGTAAGTTGCGAGTAATCAATAGCTGCCTTACAACTACCATCTAACAACTTACATCTCCCTACAATAGTCTAAGAAAGCCCAAATTTAAGCCACAACCCTCAGATATTTTGCTCCTACTATCGTCTCTGCGACGCAAACCCTACCTTTGGTCGTCAAGAGGCCACTTCAACTATGAGCGAATTAGTCGTAGAACTGCGGGAAGCCGTGATTCGTCAGGCAGGACATCCAATTCTCCAACAAATCGATTTTCGGGTAGCAGCAGGTGAATTCTGCTACCTCATTGGGCGAACGGGCAGCGGTAAATCCAGTTTGCTCAAAACGCTCTATGCCGCCTTACCGCTAGAAGAAGGGCGTGGTCAGGTCTGTGGGTATGATTTGCGAAAGCTTAATCGACACAGTATCCCGAAGCTTCGTAGGCAGTTAGGTATCGTCTTTCAAGATTACAATTTATTGATGGATCGCTCCGTCAGTGATAACCTACGATTTGCTCTGGAAGCAACCGCTTGGAAAGGCCAGGCCGTCAACCAACGTATTGCCGAAGTCTTAGCAGACGTGGACTTGACGGACAAGATTCACGCCATGCCACATACCCTCAGTGGAGGGGAGCAACAACGAGTCGCTTTTGCCCGAGCCCTACTCAACCACCCCAAATTACTGATCGCAGATGAGGCCACCGGTAACTTGGACCCCGAGACTTCTGACGAAATCCTTTTACTCATGCGTAAGCTCTCCAAACAAGAAAACTGTGCCGTGATTTTCGCTACTCACGACTACCGCAGCCTGGAATCTTATCAGGCCAGGATCGTTCGTTGCCACGAAGGGCGGGTGTTTAATCAGGAGGAGTTGGAGATTTAGTCTACTATCTTAAAGGTCGTGCGTCGATTGGATTGATGCTCTTCTTCCGTACAACGGCTACACAGGCAATCCACAGCAGGCTCGTTTTCTCCGTATCCACGAGCACTCAGGCGTTGTGGATTGATTCCGTTGGAGATCAGATACTCTACAGCGGCCTGAGCTCGATTCTGACTCAAGCGTTCGTTAAGATCATCTCCTCCCCGACAGTCAGTATGGGAGCCTAATTCGATTCTGATTTCCGGGTTAAGCTCCAGCAGTGCAGTTAGTTCGTTGAGTGTTGGTTTGGCATCTTCCCGAATGAAATACTCACTGAAATCGTAGTAGATGTTTTCCAGGGTGATTTCCTGATTCTTGAATACTCGATCCAGGGTTAATTCCAACTCGTAGCGCTGAGTAGGCGCCTCTGGGTCTTGGGGTAATCCGCGGCTAGAAAAACGCCCTTCAGCAGCCAGGTATTCTTCTTCTTCGGCTCGGAAGAAGTAGTCCAGATCATCGCTGAGGACAAGGCTCAATTTACCTTCTTCATTAGTATTGGCCTGCTGCTCTTGGTCACCCACCTGAATTTGCAAGGTCGCATTGGCCATTGGTCGGCGTCCCATGACCCGGCTATTGGGATTGGTGGGATCCGCATAAATTTTTTCTACTACGTAAACATCCAAGATGTTACGATAAACAATTGGAATAGTATCCACTCGCGGAGGTGGTGGTGGCAACAAGCGCTCCTGAAAACGGTAGACATCATCCCCTCCTTTGCCTCCTGGCCGAGAACTGGAGAAATAGCCTTCCGTCAAGATATCTCCCTGGCGAACTTCCTGGGTCAAGGCATAGCCAAAGTCATCTGCACCACTATTGATAGGTGGCTTTAGATTGCGGGCCGCAGACCAACGTCCATTTTCTAGCGGGTAGGTTTTAAAGATGTCTAGTCCGCCCATTCCGACCAGACCATCGCTGGCAAAAAAGAGGGTGTCGTGATACAGAAAAGGAAATTGCTCGTTACCTTCACTGTTTATTCCACGGGGCATCAGTTGTGGCTCCGTCCACATCCCTTCTCCACCACGCTGGACCATCCAGATATCATAGCCGCCCCAGCCATTGTCACTCAGCGCACTAAAATAAAGCGTCTGGCCATCTTCACTAAAAGCCGGATGCAGATAATTAACGTCTTGCTCTACAAAAGGTAGGAGTTGCGGTGTAGACCAACCATCTCCCTGTCGCCGGCTCAAATAAAGGGCGCAGTAGGCATCTTCCCGTTTTGCGCCGGTACAGCGCACAAAGATCATTTCCGAAAAATCCGGGCTAAAGGCAGGAGTACCTTCATGATCTTGCGTATTGATACTAGGATCGAATGGATCTACGGAAGCCGCTCGCGGATCTACTAAAAACAGGTCGGTGAAGCCACCACCCGTCCAGTTAAAGGTTTCATCTCCACTCGCTTCCGCCCGATCACTGGTGATGACCAATTGTTGATTCAGATAAGCTACCGGCGCATAGTCAGAGCGGCGGGTATTAAATTCGGTCCTCTCTACCCTGTAAGACTTGCGATCATCAGCCAGCCAATCTATAGCTGTATTAGCTCCTTCAATATCGCGACGAAACTCGAAGCGGCTACCAATTTCACGGCCCAGGTCTTCATAGGCCTGGATCGCTTCCTCATAGCGTTCTAATCGCTTGAGCAAATCAGCATAAGCACGTAGCGCATCGGTACCCGCTCCGTTGTCATAAGCCGACTTGTACCAAGTCAGTGCCTCTTCTTCTTTACCCGTTCGGTCAAAGGCCAGCCCCAGCAAGGCCGCAGTCTGGCCTTTCTCCCTGCGTGACTTTGCACGTCGGTACTCCCGCTGTAACATAGGAATCGCTTCACTATATTGTTTACGCTCGATGGCCATAGGGCCATCGGTAATCTTTTGGGTATAAGAGCAAGTAGTTAGAGATGGTAGAATTACCAGTCCTAGAATCAGCAAAGAAAACAATCGCATGCGGAAGCCTTTAAGTAAAACCTCAATTGAATATAAAAACGTCTAAGCCCCCAGCTTGTTGCTGATTAGGACGTCAGCCCAACGACTTCCTCGCTCTTGATCAGATGTCCTCCGGCCGCTGCGACTTCAGCAAAGGCCTTTTCCACATCACCTTCCTCTAAATTAACTCCTCGGGTAGCATCTGTAATCAAATAGGTTACAAAGCCTTCCTGTAGGGCGTCCAATGCGGTAAACTTGACACAGTAATCAGCGGCCAAACCCAGGACAAAAACCGTATCTACGCCTTGCTCCTTAAGCCATTCGCCCATCCCCGTCGATTTGCGGTGGCCATTATCAAAAAGGCCAGAATAGGAATCGATCTCGGGGTCGGTACCTTTTTGAAAAACCTGAGTGATCTTATCCTGATCCAGCTGGTCGACGAGTTCTGCTCCAAAGCTGCCCTGGACACAATGGATGGGCCATAACACCTGCGGAAGTCCAAATAAATCAATCACTTGCCCGGGTTTACGCCAAGGATGATTAGCGGCAAAACTACCGTGATTAGCGGGATGCCAATCCTGGGTCGCTACCACTCGATCAAAATGAGACATCAGCTCAACGGCCAGCGGAATCACTTCATCGCCCTGGGGTACGGGAAGCAGGCCAGTGGGTAAAAAATCATATTGTAAATCGACGAGAATCAGCGCTTGCATAGCCAGTATTAATCTTGTTGAACAGCCTGGTACATCGCTTCAATTGCCGGTAGTTCAAAGAATTGACCAATACCGTTTTGGAAGATAAATTCTCGATCTCCCTTGAAGTGTACGTAACGAAAACCGTAGTTCGTGGCCGCATCAATCTTGCTTTCAAAAATGAAGCCAGCTGGATCTTCTTGAACAATGCGTTCGAAATAAGGGTTGTTGCGAACCAGCTCTAATTGCTCAGCTTTCAACTGCGCCACATCACTGGTCGTTGCCAGACTGCCAAACACCTGTACGTAATAATCTTCCTCCAGATTTCGCAAACTTACATCCCGGGTGATGCCCGACAGATCGTTGGTACGAATATCGACACTATCCGGTGCCAGCAAGCGTATCGTCAAATTGTAGGGCAGCAGGTCCAATTCATCCCAATTTGCGCCTGACTCCTGCGAGCAGGAAGCGAACAAAACCAGAGAAATCGAAGAAATAAATAAGAAAGCGGTACGCATAGGCTAATTTTATGGAGCCAAACTTACGACAAAGCCCAGAGTTTAATATTTTCGCATTTCAAACAATTTGCTTGTATGCTCAAGCGGCTATTCATTCGCAACTATGCGATCATCGACGAACTGGAACTGGAGTTAGCTCAAGGGCTATCGATCATCACCGGTGAAACAGGGGCAGGAAAATCGATTCTTCTGGGTGCCCTGGGTTTGATTCTGGGCAAACGCGCAGATACCAAGAGTCTTTTCGACAGCACCCAAAAGTGTATTATCGAAGGGCGCTTCGATATTCAGGCTTATCAATTGCAAGACTTCTTTGCTGAACACGAGCTCGATTATGAACAGGAGCTAATCGTTCGCCGAGAAATCACACCAAGTGGTAAAAGTCGGTCATTTATCAATGATACGCCAGCCAATCTCAAGGTGCTACAGACCTTGGGGACCTACCTGATCGACCTGCACCAGCAATTTGACACCCTTTACATCAACGATAGCAGCTTTCAGCTGGAATTACTCGATGCTTTGGCTAATCAGCGGGAGGAAGCTTTGTACTACCGCAGGTCCTACCGTCAGCTACTGGAAATCGAACGAGAGGTCGAAGGCCTAGAAGAAGAACGCCGTCGGGCTGCTCGCGAACAGGACTTTCTCAGTTTTCAAGTCAATGAACTACGCGAGGCCAATCTGGAAGCAGGCGAACTAGCTCAGTTGGAAGCCGAACAGCACCGTCTCAGCAATGCGGATCAGATCCAGCAAGTCTGTGCTGGTATTTCTCGCCTACTAATCGAAGATGAAACTTCTCTTAGTGATCAATTGAGCGTGGCTAGCAGCCAGCTTGGCCCACTAGCCAAAGGCAATCAACAGTTTGGAGAGATTTTCGAGCGTTTTCATAGCCTACAGGCCGAAGTAGACGCACTAGGTAGCGAATTGAATGACCTAGCCGAAGGCACCGACCATAATCCGGAACGCCTACAGGAGGTGGATCAGCGACTGGGTGAATTATTACGACTCCAACAAAAGCATAGTGTTAGCTCCGAAGAGGAACTGCTCGACATTCAAAGGGAGCTGGAGAGTCAACTCAGCAGCTTCACCGCCATTGACGACGATTTGAAAACCAAACAGGAACAGCAAAACAAGCTGCTGACTAGGCTCGAAAAACAGGCCAAAACACTACGCAAAGGGCGTCAAAAAGTAGCGAAGGGCTTTGCGCAGGAAGTAGAACGACAACTGGCCAATCTTGCTATGGAACAAGCCCAGTTAGTCGTCGATTTCCAAGCGTTGGATGCGCCCGGCCCACATGGCCTGGATGAAATCAATTTCCTCTTTACCGCCAATAAAGGCAGTCGTCTTCAAAAAATCAAGGATGCTGCCTCCGGAGGCGAAATGTCGCGATTGGCCCTCGTTACCAAGCGTCTGGTAGCCGCAGCAATGGCCCTGCCCACGCTGATATTTGATGAAATAGACAGTGGTGTCAGCGGTGATGTCGCCCAAAAAATGGGGCACATTCTTAATGACCTGAGTCAACACCATCAAACGGTAGTCATTACCCATTCCCCACAAGTAGCCAGCCGTGCTGACCGACACTTCTTTATCTATAAAACGGAGGAAGCAGGCAGTAATCGCACCACAACGAAGCTTCGACAATTAAACGATGATGAGCGAGTCAGAGCCATCGCTACCATGCTGAGCCAATCGCCACCTAGTGATAGCGCTCTGGAAAATGCCCGCGAATTAATTAGAGGCTAGTTGGGCCCTGCTTACATACTGCACTGGCAGTTTTCCAGGCACTCAATGATGAGCGATACATCTCTTTCCTTGAGACTGTACATCTGGGAGCGGCCTTCTCTTTTTACCGACAAGATGCCGTTGAGGCGCATATTCTGTAGGTGATGACTGGTTAAGGACTGCTCTGTCCCAAGAGCGTTACAGATCTCTGTCACACTCAATCGGGGATGCTGCTCCAACTGGTGGATGATTCCCAGGCGAGTGGGATGAGCAACTACCTTCAAAATCCGGGCGATACGTTCCAGCTTTTCGGCAGTTGTTTCTTCGTTTTGAACGGGAGATTCTAGCTCAGACATGGTAGTTGGTAAGTTGCGATACGTTCAAAAATACAAATCTGCGGGAGTTATGGTTGAATCCTATCCTCCAGCTTTGGCTTCTCACTCTTGATTAAAGTATCTTGCCGACACATGCAGTCACCCAAGATAAAAATCATCTCGGCGGGAGCAGGGTCCGGTAAAACCTACCGACTCACCCAGGAATTGAGCGCCTTACTGAGTAGTGGAGAAGTACGCCCTAGCGGAATAATTGCTACTACTTTCACTAATAAGGCTGCGGCTGAACTCCGCGAGCGCGTGCGTGTCAAACTGCTCTCGCTCGGGGAACGAACCGCCGCCCAGGAGCTGAGTAACGCTCTTATTGGCACGGTACACGGCTTAGGAGTAAAGCTATTACAGCGGTTTGCCTTCGAAGCTGGTGTTTCCCCCCAGGTGGACATTATACCCGACGATGATCAGCAACGCCTTTTTAACCTCAGCTTGGCAGCTAGCCTGAGCATGGAGTTTATTGAAGATATTTCCCTGCGCTGTGAAAAACTAGGCTTAGGTCGAGCTGATGAGCCACATAACTGGCGTGGGGAAGTTCTACGGATGGTGGAAATGATCCGTGCAAACGACCTTGATGCAGAACAAATCGAATATAGCCGAAAATCATCCTGGGAGAGCTTAGCTGAATTCCTCCCTGAGTCAAAGGATCGCCCTACCTATTGGCAGGAGGTTGAACAACTCATGACGACTACGGCTACGGCCCTGGAAAACAATCCAGAGGACAGTACCAAGAAAACCCTCACGATTGCCAGCCGTATTCGCAAGGAGTTACAGCAGCTCAAGCGACGAAGTTTTCTTCCCTGGCCCAATCTGGTGGGCATGCTTTCGAAAGGAGTGGGGGTAAAAAGTAAGTCTCTAATTGTTGACCTACAAGCATTGATCGCTCAGCATCTGGAAGTAAAAGAGTTTCAAGAAGACCTGCGGAAGTATAAAGATGCTCTCTTTGATTGTGCCATTGCAGCGATGGACGAATTCGACCGTTACAAAAAAAGTCGCGGCCAAATCGACTATACTGACATGGAGGTACTGGTATTGCGCTTGCTGGACCAGCCAGAAGTACGCGCTACCTTAGCCGAGGAGTTGGACCTCCTAATGGTCGATGAATTTCAGGATACTTCCCCCATTCAACTGGCTATTTTTCTGCGATTAAGTCATTTGGCCAAGCAATCGATTTGGGTAGGAGACCCGAAGCAGTCTATCTATGGATTTCGAGGTGCTGACCCGCAGTTGATGCAGGCCGTAATTGAGACCCTAGGTGGCCTACAAGTCGAAAATATACTTGACCGCTCCTGGCGCAGCAGAGCAGATATTGTACATCTCTGCAACGACATTTTCACGCGAGCTTTCCCGGAGCTGAGCTCCCAAGCGGTGGCCTTGAAAGCGGTCAGAACTCGCAAGGGCAACGAGCATAGTCTGGCAGAATCCGAAGCTCAGTCCAGAACAGCCGGTTTGCAGCTATGGACTTACGAAGTAGAAGGCGGCGGTCGAAAACCAGCTCAAAGCTGGTACAACCAAATGATCGCACGTTCAATAGCCGAATTACTAGCCGATCCACCTGAAATTCGTCCTAAGGGAAGTCAACAGTATCGTCCTCTTCAAGCGGGGGATATTGCCGTCTTGGTGCGATCCAACAAGCAGGCGGTTTGGATGGCCGAGGCGCTGCACGATGCAGGGCTTACTGCTGCTGTGGCGCGTACCGGTCTACTGCAAACTGCTGAAGCGATCTTTATCCTGGCTGGCCTGCGCTATTTGCTCAATCCGGAAGACAGCCTAGCCGTGGCCGAATTGATGCTGTTAGGAGAAGGCCATGATCTCAGTCAGGTGATTGATGATCGGCTGAATTTCCTAGAAGCGCATCAGGGGGAAAATAAGGCTTATGGTTGGGGCCAACAACAACAGTTACCCAAAGCGATTGACGACTTACGAGAGCGCACCCAGGCTTATGCGCCTTCGGAGGCCTTCAACCTTCTTTTAGAACAACTTGATTTAAGGCGTATCATTGCCAGCTGGGGTCGCGGTGAGCAGCGACTGAGTAACCTGGATGAGCTCAGAAGGCTCGCCGTTGAATATGAGCAGCATGCACATCAACGGCAGCTAGCAGCTAGCCTGGGGGGATTACTTCTTTACTTCAACCTATTGCAACAAGCAGATAAGGATGCTCAGTCTTCTGGAGAAGGGCCGACCGCCATCAACGTTTTAACCTATCACAAGAGCAAGGGACTGGAATGGCCGGTAGTCATCTGTCATGATTTACACAATAAACTGCGGGCGGATGTTTTCGGCGCTCAGATTGAACCCCGGATAGCAAGGTTTGACCCACAGGCCCCTTTGGCTGGTCGCTGGCTGCGCTATTGGCCCCAAGCTTACGGCTTGGTAAAAAACAACTTAGAGCTACTAAATAAAATAGGTAGCTCAGACTGGCAAAAAAATGCTAACCAGCGGGCATTGGGAGAAGAAGCTCGCTTGCTCTACGTGGGTTTGACCCGACCAAGAGATATCCTAATACTTCCCCTTGGCAGTGCAGGCACTCCCTGGCTGGACCGAGTTTATCATCATAGTTTGGATCCTCCCCGATTGATTGAGCAGGATGAATCCAGCGGGATTTTTAGCTGGGAAAACGAGCTTATTCCTCAGCGATCGCAAAGCTGGACGGCACCACGTTCTCTGCCTAAACAAGATCAAAGTTTACAAGCTATTCGCTTTTTGAGTGCTGAGCGGACTGGACTACAATCCATCCCACCTTTTGATTTGCCACTGGAAACGCTGGCACAGCAATATCCTGGGCCAAAACCAGATCAGCAGCAACTGCAGTATTATGCTACAGTACCGGAGATCGACCCTGCTTATGCTGATCAGGCCTGGGCCATTGCTTGCCGGAAATTTATCCTGGCTGACTTTTCGAAGGAAGCGAGCAGGTCGGAAAGGAAACAAATGGCGGAGACTATCTGGCGAAGCTGGTTAGCAGATATGCCGCTACAAGTCGATTTATTGTTGGAGCAAGCTGACGGCCTAAAAAACTGGATGCAGCAGTTTATGGATAGCAAAGTCCAGTACCGCCCGCTCTACGCCTACGAAGGGCGGGTACAGCAGCATCGATTAAAGGGAGTAATGGATCTTGTAGCAATTGACGACAAGCAACTAATCTTGTTGCAGGCTCCTGAATTACGTGGGAAGCAATGGCTTTCTCAGTTGCGTTCAAGGCTAACCAAACTCTATTGGCAAGCGCAGGTATTTGGTCACCTTCACCACGGGAAGCTAACGGGGAGCTACGTCTGGCTGCCCGGTCAGTCTGCCTGCCTATCGCTTTCCACTGCGGCGCCCAATCTATCCCTTTACCCTGTCCAAATTGGAGCGTCATGACTCGTTTATTACTAGTAGCGGCCACCAGAGCAGAAATAGAGCCGACTGTAGCATTTTTACTCAATGCCTGGAACAGCCCTCAGTCCGGAAGAACGGATGGGACAAACGCCCCAACTAACCAATTACCGGCCCATTATCAGTATGGCGATATTCAATTAGATCTCTTATTAAGCGGGGTAGGTCTACCGGCAACGGCCTTTGCCCTAGGTCACGTACTTGCTAAGGATCAGTATGCTCTGGCGATCCAAGCTGGAATTGCCGGAGCAATCGATAAATCACTAAAACTAGGACAGCTGGTACAAATTGAATCAGAGCGCTTTGCGGACCTGGGAGCTGAAACTGCCGATGGTGATTTTATCGACCTGCAGAACATGGGTTTTCTGCCTCAAGGACCCGACAGTCCCTTCGAAGCAGACGGACGAATTTTGGCTGCGCCAAATAGTGCCCCCAGACTACCGAATGTACTAGTTTGCCCCGCGATCAGTGTCAACAAAGTACATGGAGAGGAGCACACCATAGCAGCTCTAAAAAAGCGATATCCTCAAGCTGCCATTGAGAGTATGGAGGGGGCCGCTTTTTTCTACGCCTGCAGAATGCGTCAACAATCTTGTTTGCAATTGCGTGCCATCTCTAATTATGTGGAGGCCAGGGACCGATCAAAGTGGGAAATTGGTCTGGCGGTTACTAAGCTCAATGAGCTACTGATCAGTCTTCTGCAAGGCTACATGGCAGCGGTTGATTAATCCATAAACAAAAACAGCCCGAGCTAAGTAAGCTAGCTCGGGCCGAATTTGTTTGCAAGGATTTCGAAGTCTTTTAGACCCCTCCTTTCAGGTTATCCTGAAGAGTCTTCAAAGCATCCCAGTTACCTGAAGCGGCTAAACCAGCTTGCTCAGGCCAGGTGCCTGGCTTGGCCAGTTTGTAACGGTCGCCGGCAGCGTCCAGAATACCTTGAATACGGTCTACGGTAGCTTCAGCCAGCTCACTCCAGGTGTTAATCCCGGCGTCTTTGAGCAGGCCTTCGATTTTGGGCCCAATACCTTCCACGACTTTAAGATCATTAGGATTAGTACTGGAGAAGCCCAGCTTCTTAGCAGCTAGTTTTTCGAATTTGGAATCCGTCTCGAAATCACCAACCGTTTCACGTCCGGCATCCGTAAATTTCTGGTAGCGGATCAACTCATCCCAATCACCGGCAGCGGCTAATTTAGCCTGATGTGGCCAGCTAGTAGGATCAGCTAATTTGTAACGAGAACCAGCAGCTTCCAGCGCAGCTTTAAGTGCCGAGGCATCAGCTGCAGCTACGTCATCCCAGGTTTTGTAACCTGCATCCTGGAGAACGCCCTCGATTTTCGGCCCGACGCCTTCAATAATTTGAAGGTTATCGTTGGCAAATAAGCCAGCAAAGGCAGAGCCCCCGTCGCCACCGCCACTAACGATGCCAAGGCCGGTATCATCGCCACCGGCTTGTTCGAGGTTATAACGAAGGGTCTGACGATCAGCCTCGCAAGATTGCAGGGCTGCACGCAGGTCTGCTTCGCTTTTTTGCGATTCTTCAAGTTGGTACTTGACGGACTGGTAGTCCTTTTCCCACTTGGTAGCTTTGGCGTGCCAGGAGTCACGTTCTGCTTCGATACCGGATACATCCACCTTTTTACCCCGGAATAGGCCAAGCAGCCAAGGGATAAGTGCACCTAAGAGAAACATTAATGCTGACCACAACCACCAGTTGCTACAGCCTTCCCAAGTGGGGAGAAATTGCAAGAATAGATTCATAATGAGAAGTTCTTCTTGGAGAGTTTAGCAAATTAATTAATTGGGCATGAGTCTGACGACGGCCCGGCGGTTAATAGCACGACCTGCGGAGGTACTATTGGTTGCCTCGGGATTAGATTCCCCTTCGGAGCGGGTTGAGATTCGGTCAGCAGGCGCTCCGTACGCTACCAATCGTGATTTGACGAAATCAGCACGTTGCTGCCCTAAACGCATGTTGTAGGCATCTGTGTCGATGTTATCGGTATGACCGGTGATTTCCACCCTTTCGTCTGTTTGCAACAAACGCTGGGTTAAAGTCTCCAGATAACTTTCTACTTCCGTGCCAAGGTCCTTAGTGGACTTATCGAATGGGAAGCGGATCGTAATTTCATCACTGGATAACTCAATGATCTGTGGTCCTTCGTCTTCTCCCATATCAGCGGCCCACGCAAAGCGGCCACCTTCCCAACGGGCATCGGCTGCTGGTGCGTCCTCGCTGATTAAGCGGGCCAGGCGGTCCATTTTATCCAAGGGAATACCGAGGTCGGCATGAATCATCTGGGCAATACGTTCAGCACGCGCGAAGCCCATGTTTTCGAAACCATCTGGTGCGGCTTCGTCAGCATAGTAATTGCCGTAGATCTGTAGACGCTGGGTGGAATCAGCAGCATATTCCGACCGCAGGCGGTCAAGTAAGGCTGCATAATCTGCTCCTTGGTCAATATCACCAGAGTTAAGCAGGGTGGGAAGCGCATAAGTATTCTCCACCGGGTCAGTGACCCCGTTGCCATCATCGACCGCGCCGATCTCTTCTCCAGCATTGCAGCACTCTGGCTCAATGCAAAATTTTAAACTGAAGAAAGTCAAGGCCAGCCAAATCAGCAAGTATAATAACCATCTTAGTGCCATATACGAGTGTGTGGTTGGTTGTACAATATGATGATACCTCTTGCCCAAAGCGGGCAGGCGGTTTTGATTCTTGTGCGGTACTTGGGGAAACTAGTGAGTACGAAAGGAATTCGCTGATAGTAAAAATGCTATTCTAGGGGATATATGCTAGTAGCAACAAGATAGTTACATAAAAGATATTTCCAAGTGTAATGACCGAAAAAAGCCTGTTTTATCCACAAATCTAGCGATAACTAGGGTGCTCCGGTCAATCAGCGTATATTTGCGCCCGCCAAAGGGGAATTGAGTTCCTCTAAACAGCTAATGGCCCCAGGGCGTTCTTGCACTGGACACTGACCAATACTCCGATATGTTTGACAGCTTAAATGAACGTTTAGAAGGTGCTTTCCGGTCGTTAACCGGGGATAACAAGATCACTGAGATCAACATTGCCCAATCGATCAAGGAGATTCGCCGGGCATTGGTTGCTGCTGACGTCAACTATAAGATTGCTAAAGAATTCACCGATAAGGTAAAGGATAAAGCCCTGGGTACCGAAAATGTACTCAAAGCAGTCAAGCCTGGTCAGTTGATGATTAAAATCGTCCAGGACGAGTTGACGGACTTAATGGGTGGGCAGGCAAGTGGCCTTGACCTAAACGGTTCACCTACGGTTATTCTGATTGCCGGTCTACAGGGATCGGGTAAGACGACCTTTACCGGTAAACTTTCTAAATGGCTCAAGGAGACCAAAAAGAAGAAGGTCTTGGTTACTGCCTGTGATGTCTACCGGCCCGCGGCAATTGATCAGTTGTCGGTCATTGCGGAGCAGGTAGGTGTAGACATTTATAAAGAGCCCGAGAATAAAAATCCAGTTGAGATTGCCCTACATGCTATCGGGCATGCTATGGATAATAAGTTCGACACGGTTATTGTCGATACAGCGGGCCGCTTAGCGGTGGATGAGGAGATGATGACCGAAATCGCAGCTATTAAAGATGCGATTTCGCCCAATGAGACGCTTTTTGTCGTTGACTCGATGACTGGCCAGGATGCTGTAAATACAGCCAAGGCCTTCAACGAGCGTATCAATTACGACGGCGTCGTGCTCACCAAGCTGGATGGTGATACCCGTGGCGGTGCCGCTCTTTCGGTAAAGTACACTGTTGGAAAGCCCATCAAATTCATCTCAACGGGTGAAAAGATGGATACGCTGGATGTTTTCCATCCTGAACGGATGGCTCAGCGCATTCTGGGCATGGGCGACATCATCAGTTTCGTGGAGCGTGCTCAACAGCAATTTGACGAGGATGAAGCCAAGCGTCTAGAAAAGAAAATCAAGAAGAATAAGTTTGACTTCAACGATTTTCTTTCTCAGTTAGCACAGCTGCGTAAGATGGGCGACATCAAGAGCTTACTGGGCATGATCCCAGGAATGAACAAGATGACCAAGAATTTAGACATTGACAATTCTGCTTTTGGCAAGGTAGAGGCGATCATTTTCAGTATGACGCCGGAGGAACGCGCTAACCCAGAATTACTGAGTTTGAGCCGAAAGAAGCGAATTGCTCGTGGCTGTGGTCAAACGATGGAAGATGTCAACCGCTTTATCAAGCAATTTGATCAGATGCGTAAGATGATGCATAAGCTGAGTAAAAACCCTGCGGCCATGGCCGGTGGGATGCCTGGCAATATGGGAGGTAAATTCAGAGGAGGAAAGCGCAGGCGTTGATCCATAAAGTAGTAGTAGCTCTCTACTACTTAGTCCCCGACGAAAGTAGCCGGTTTACGATAAAGCGAGGGTCTCAGGTAGAAATAACGTTTGGGTAATTCGTCAGCATTTAAATAGCCTGCGGGAAGCCAGCCGGCTCCGATAAAGAAATTGGGATCATCGAAGTGGGAGCCCCACTGATCATCATGTGGATAATATACATCCACGGTTCGACTGGCTTGCGGACCGTCTAAGGAGGATAGCAATAAGCTTTCATAGGGCAATGCCCAATCCATCCACATTTGTTCGAAGCTGAGATCGACATCGTAATCGATCAGAGCCTTAGGCTCCTCGGCAGTAGTGTTTTTTTCGACAAGCTCCTGAACGATAGCTTCACGGTTGGTAAAATAGGGGCTAACGGCATGAATTCGATGTAGGCTGTATCCCGCCAATAGAACCAATAGTAAAAATTGCCAAAAGCGTTGAGTTCGCCCCCAGTGGAACACCAGCGGAAGTGCAAAAACTAAACCAAGATGAGTCATATAACCATCGATCATCAGATAAGTCGGACGGCCTAGGTAAGAATGCAAACTAGCAACGAGAATCAGCATTGCTAATAGACTCAACAGGCTGTACAGCCCGCCTAGCCATCGTTTCTGTCGACCTATGTCAAGCAGCAGAATTAGCAGAATCAAAGTAGGTAGAACATACTGCCGACGCCAATAGCGCTGCAACAGATCAGTGATGTAGAAGTCGCCAGGATTAGTCAATAGTGCCCACATATTAGCCAGACGCCCTACCCGCTCTGCCTCATAATTAGCCTGTCCCCCACTTGGCCAGAAGCTCCAGGCCAGCAAGGCTGCCACGCCGAAGGCCGTCAACCAAAAGCGAGGGTTGGCCCACTGTTTATTCCAAAAAAGGTGGAAGCCGAAAACCACGGCAGTGCTGACTACGATAAAAGGATGACCACTTAACAGCAGGCTCCCTAAGCCGATTCCGATTCCAACATCCAACCAGGCAGGCAGCTTAGCAAAACGTTCAGCAGGTCGACTCATCCAGCCAAAGACCAGAGCAATAAGCGGGATAGAGTTTACGACCTCACCTACGGGAGCGTAAAATTTATAGCGGATCGTGAGGGTAAGGGCAAATACTAACCACAAGCCTACTATTCGGTTATCAAACGCGTGGCTTACTAGCCAATAAACCAACCAAAAGACCAGCACATAAGAGGCTGAATAGCCCATTAAGACGACGGGCAGCGAGGCACCAAGTTTAATCAGTAATAGGGGAAGTAATTGATAAACGTAGCTGATGTAGCGCTCAAAGCCCGTATAGAAATCCTCGTAAACGATGACGTTGAAAGCATAATTCGCCGTGTCGAAATGCAGCATCCTCTCTCGATAGTAGTATAGGGAGAGTAGTAGCATGACGAACATGCTGAAGTGTCCTAAGCGGAGGAGCTGCTGCTCATTGACGGGTCGTTGCAGCTGCTGCCTGAATGTTGCAAGTAGGGTACGCTCCTTCATCGACTGCAAGGTACATACTTGAGCGAGAGTGAGTAGGTCCTTTAGCAGCTTAGTGGTCGGTAAGCTCCCATAGTTGGTCTAAAAAATTAGGGGAGCGGTCTTAGCGGATACGATATTAGTAATCAGCAATCAACAAAGCCGTACAACATTATTTCACAAGGCCTCATTATCTTCACGCCATGGCGGTAGCTGTAGAAAGTGATCAAAGTCTAGGCAAAAGCCTACAAGAAAGACTAGGAGAGTTCCTAAGTCGTCGCCCCGTGTACCACACTATTGGCTGGATTGCCTTTTATGCACTTTCGGTCTATTTACACATCAGTGTGGACGATACTAGTCTCAGCAATGGTTTGTTGCCACAGGGTATCAATCTGATATTTTACATGGTAGTGGTTTATTTCAACCTCTACTATCTCTTCCCCAATTATCTAAGCAAGAACCGCTATTTGGTTTATTTGCTGTTCTTGATTTTGACCTGTGTCTTAGTAACACTGCTTGAGTTGATGACCAAGTTTCTGGTATTCAATCAGGAAGAACAGTTATTATCTCAGTTAGGGGCGCTATCCTATACCCACTTTTTTGATACTTTTTTGGTTGCTGGCTTATCTACTGTCGGTCGTATTATGACCGATTGGTTCAGGGTGAATCGCGAGCGGCAAGAACTGCAGACCCAGACTATGCAGTCTGAATTACGCTTTCTGAAGAGTCAGATTAATCCGCATTTCCTATTTAACACGCTTAATAGCCTCTATGCCCTTACCTTAAAAAAATCGGAACAGGCTCCAGAGATTGTCATCAAGTTGTCGGAGATGATGCGTTACATGCTTTATGAGTGTAATGAGAAACAGGTACCTCTACGCAAGGAAATCAACTACTTACGAAACTATCTAGATTTAGAACGCTTACGACAACGTGACGATATCGACATTCAGCTTACGGTAGAAGGGCCAGTTGGTGAGCAGCAGATTGCGCCCTTAATGTTCATTCCTTTTGTGGAAAATAGTTTTAAGCACGGCTTAAATTCCGGGATCAACGAAGGTTTTGTCCACATAAAGCTTAAGGTGGCCCGGCAAGAAGTAGAGTTTGCTATCGAGAACAGTAAAAGCAGCCTTCTTCCAAAAGCTCCTAACCCTAACCGCCCTAGTGGAGGAATTGGTTTAGTCAATGTTCGGCGGCGTTTGGAGCTGCTTTACCCCAATGCTAACGCCTTGGAAATTGATGAAACCCCTAACACCTATCAAGCCAAGTTGCGTTTACAACTGTAGACCACACCTCATCACTTAAAAACATCAGAAATGATCCAAGCAATAATTGTTGACGACGAGCCATTGGCTCAGGATATTCTGGAGACCTATCTCGAGAAGTTTCCCAACATCAACTTGGTTGCCAAGTGCAACAATGCCTTCGAGGCCAACCAAATCCTCCAAGCAGAGGAGGTCGATTTGATGTTTTTGGACATCCAAATGCCTCAGCTAACGGGCACGGAGTTTTTGCGTGGCTTAAAAGATCCACCGGTCACTATTTTCACGACGGCTTACCCCAACTATGCACTAGATGGATTTGAGCTAAATGCACTAGATTATTTGGTAAAACCCATTAGTTCGGATCGATTTATGCAAGCTGTCAATCGAGCGATAGAGCAAATCGAACTACACAATCGCAGTAAAGCCGGGCAGGTTACAGAAAGTGGTGCCAACTTCTTTTTCGTAAAAGCGGACAAAAAGCTGGTGCGGGTCAATTTCGACGATATTGTATACGTTGAAGGGCTGAAAGACTACGTTATCATCCGTCTGCCTGAAAATCGGGTAATTACCTTACAAACTATGAAGAGTCTAGAAGAAAAGCTCTCTGCGGGTGGTAATTTTCTTCGAATTCACCGCTCCTTCATTGTAAACATGGACCGCGTTGAAGCGCAAATGGGTAACACCGTGGAGGTGACCGTTAAGGGGAAGGTACAAAACCTACCTGTGGGTAAATCATATAGAGATAAATTAGCGAACAAGATTGAAGAGAACCGACTCTAAGGATCGTACTTTTGCCGCATGTACAATGCCTTTTTGTCGATTGTTTGCCTAGCAGAGAACGGAGCGGATCGTCATGAGCTCATGACGGCCCTTCCGGTGCTACAAATTTGGTTGGCAAAACAATTTCAGGACTACGAACTGATTGTCATTAACAATCAAGATGATAGCCGTATTACGGAAGATCTGGCACGATTACCGGAGACCGTACGCCCGCATTTGCATCTGATTAATTTAAGCAATCGTACTGATCGGAACCATGCCTGGTTGGCTGGTTTAGATCGGGCCAATGGTGATTACACGCTTTTACTGGAAACCCCCGTGGCTCAACGTACTGATTTAATTGACCGCCTTTATATAGAGAGTCAAGAAGGTAATGACATCGTTTATCTGCGAGCACCACGCAGAAAAGCCAAGAGAGCCGGTTTATTGTATCGGATTTTCTACTGGATTTTACGCCGGTATTCTGATCTGGAAGTAGATGAATTAGCTCATCATACACGGTTATTTAGCCGTCGGGCGCTTAATTCTTTGCTACGTTTACGAGAGAATTTGCGCTACTTCAAAGCGGTGTTTTCACTGGTTGGCTATCGGTCCGTGGCAGTAGAGAGTGATATACCACTTCAATCTAGCGAGAGTTTTCAGCAACGATTCCGTACTTCTTTGCTGGCCATTACCAGTTACACCAGTTTTCTACGAGCATTGATGGGTTGGATTTTTCTTGGATCTTTTCTCTTTCTAATCATCGTCAGCAGTAATGCCTTACTGGTGAGATTTGCTGGATTTGACCTTACTGGGCAAACAGTAGAAGCGGTAAGCGGCTGGACTTATCTCGTGTTGTTGATTGCAGTATTTTTTGCAGTGACTTGTCTGAATCTTTATCTAATGAGTATCTACCTGAGTAACATCTATCAGGAGATCAAACAACGGCCACTCTACATCATTGAGTCGATTAAACGCTTTTGAGCTTCCGCTCTGCATCTACCAAGTGTCGATCTAACCAATTGGTCACGTAGGTAAAGACTTCCTGTCGTTCCGGCTCATTATGTAATTCATGATAAAGTCCAGGCCAGGCTTTGAATTCCATGCTTGGTGCTGCTACTCTATTAGAAAATGCCTCACTTGCGGAGAAGGAGGTCAGTCCATCGGCATCGCCGTGCATGATTAGTAGCGGTATTGTTACCCTTCCTTCAAATTCATCGAGTCTGGCAGCAGTTTTCATCATATCAATACCTACGATTGAGCTGACCTTATCGTGGCTATGTGGGTCTGCTAACATTGCCTCACCTACTCCCGGGCTACGACTCAGCAGCGTATTATCTACCTGATTGCTCACGGTGAAAGCAGGATATACTCGGCGCATTAGCCTGCCCATATTCAGGGTTATAGGGTTCACTTTAAAGGGTAAGCTAATGTAGGGAGCCGAAGCGACGGCACCAGCAATTTGCGGCTTGCGACGGATCAAATAACTAAGCAAGAGGTTTCCCCCCATACTGTGGCCATATAGAAAAACTGGCAGATCAGGGTACTTTCGCTCACATTCAAGAATCAGTTGGGCAATTTCATCGTAGAAATAGCTGAATTTTTCCACGAAACCGCGCTTTCCCTCCGAGCGGCCAAAACCTTGACGATCATAGCCAATCATAGCATAACCAGCAGCCTGTAGAGCTTGCCCCATTTCATCATAGCGACGGCAATGCTCCCCAATTCCATGGATCAGCCCCACAACTCCTTGTGGCTGCTGGTGCGGCCATTCGGCGGCATAAATCTTCAAACCTTGGGCTGTTTTCCAGGAAAACTCACGAATGGACATCTTATTTCTTTTGGCCTGGACGGAAAAATAAGGAAATTCGCGCCATGAAGCCACGTATTGTATTTATGGGCACTCCAGATTTTGCAGTTCCCAGCTTGCTAGCCTTAATTGAAAACGACTACCCAGTAGTGGGCGTTGTGACTGCCACGGACAAACGGGGAGGACGAGGAGGGAAGAAGCTACTCGAATCAGCAGTGAAGCGTGCCGCTATTGAGCATGATATTCTCGTTCTCCAACCGGAAAAATTAAGGGCGCCCGAATTTCTAGAACAATTAGCAACCCTAAAAGCAGACCTCCAGATAGTAGTTGCTTTCCGGATGCTGCCCGAGGTAGTATGGAATATGCCCACGAAAGGTACTTTTAACCTTCATGGCTCCCTATTACCCAAATATCGAGGAGCTGCCCCCATTAACTGGGCCATTATTAATGGCGAGCAAGCTACTGGACTAACGACTTTTTTTATCCAGCATGAGATTGATACTGGAGATATGCTGCTTCAGGCGAGTACCCCCATCGGCCCCAACGAAACCGCTGGTGATCTACATGATCGCATGATGAACCTTGGCGCCACACTGGTGGTGGAGACCGTGCGTCTGATCGAGACAGGAGATTACCGACTTCAGCAACAAAACGACGAACTAGCCTGCCCCGCCCCCAAGTTACATCGAGAAAACCTACAAATTGACTTCGCTCAAGACTGCCAACTGGTCCACGACTTTATCAGAGGTTTAAGTCCCTTTCCCGCTGCCTGGACGACGATGAACGGACAGGTGCTGAAGATATTCTTAAGCGAAATTATACCCGGAGAACATAGCTTGATTCCAGGAACAATTTTCAAGGAAGGTAAGCAACTGAAAGTAGCTTGTAGGGGTGGCTTTTTGTCCTTGTTGAAACTACAGTTAGCGGGACGAAGGAGAATGGAAGTCCAGGATTTTCTGAACGGTGTGGAGATTCCAGAGAATGAGGTCTTGGGTTAGATTTGGGCATTAATCGGCTTAAACCCATCTTTGCGCCTGCAAAACCAGCTCCAATTTGAACTACAAGCTTCTATTCTCTACTTATCGCAATCGCTATCGCTTTGTACAAAGCAGTCTAGATAAGTATGTATCAGACCAAAAGGTGTCGAAGGCTTTGAATCTAGGAACCGGAGAAGGCGACTACGATCCAATGATTGCTCCCTACTGTCATCAGTTAATTGGTTGTGATATCAATGAAGGGGATATTGAATTTGCCCAGCAACTCAATGCTGATATTCCCCAGCTTAGTTACCAGGTAGAAAATGCCCTTAGGCTTAGTTTCAAAGCTGAGGAGTTTTCCCTATTAATCAGTGTAGAAGTGATGGAACACGTCGGTGATCCAGAACAAATGACCAGGGAGATCGGGCGAGTTTTACGTCCTGGTGGACTGGCTATTATCACCTTTCCCCAGACCAACTTCCCGTGGACGTACGATCCAATCAACAAGTTGGCTGGCAAACGATTAATTGGACAGGGAGCCTATGCTTTTGGACATGATTATCTAGTCAACGTCGCGGCCTTTAAAAGTTGGGCGGAGCGCTACGGATTAGAAGTATTAGAAGAGCGGGCATTAAGCGGGCATTTCGTTGGTTTGTCAGAAATGTATTGGACGGGCTGGATCCAACGAATCTTTAAGGACAATTCAGGCAATGCCAACTCTAAGAGCCCCAGGAAAGGAAAGCTGCGGCCAAGTAGAAAAGCTCCTCTCTTAGTTGGAATTACTGATTTTTTCACTCGCTTTGATTATTGGTTGTTTGGTCGCAGTAAGCAAAGTGTGGGTCGCGGTTTTGTCTTGCGTAAGCGCGATTAAGCTACCGGATAACCCCAATTAAGGCGCGATAGTCGTCGTAGCGGGCGTCATTGTCTCGCATTTCCAGCAGCTGATCGTAATCCAGTTTCTGGTAGGCTTCCTCTAGTTCGGCAATGGTTGCTGAACAACGAATTTCTAGCTGCCCTGCCTCCAATAATTGTTTTCTCCAAAATAAGGTAGCCAGCAGTTTTTCCAGAATCTCGGCTTGTACATCTGCATCGTTGGCTTCTTGGTCGACTGCTTCAGCGCGTTTGAAAGCGGACTGATTACGAGCTAACAACAGCGGTTCGCTAAGGATAAAGTAGGCGGTATTAATGGTCTGGTCCGATTTGTCTTGCAGCATTCGGGCATAAAGCGTGAGCTGTAAGTCTTCTCGATTGCGAATCAAATTAGTGAACCTCGTTTTACCTCGCCATTTCAAATCGACGATCGCTCGTTGACCATCTGTCCTCTCCAAAACTAAATCTGCCCTGCCTTTGAGGGATAGTTCTTCCAGCTCCCCCTCCAAAATTTGCTCTACGTTGGCTTTCACCCAATCATCTTCCTGTAATGTGACTATCAAGGCCCATGCTGCTCGCTGCAATTGTCGCCGAAACTGAACTCGATCAGGCTCGGCGCCGTATTCCAGTAGCAAACCGCCCTCTTTACGTAGTAAGTCCACTTCTTGTTCCTGCACCCAATTGTAGACAGTTGTTTTGGTCCATTCTGAGATAGGGCGGGGATCAACAAAAAGTCGTTCGATGAAACGGTGAGCCAGTTTGCCTCGTAAGCGAGACCCTAGCTCCAAGCTCAACTGTTGACTAGCTTTGATTTTCACACCGTATCTCAATATCCAGAGATGTGGATGGTAAATGAAGTCCTCCAGAGAAGTGGGGGTTTCCGCATCACGGCCTCTCAAACGAGCAGGCTCTGGAATTTGGATAAAGGGTCGAGGAGCCGCAAGCTCCCGGATTAGTAATTCTTCAAAGTGTGGCATTTGCCAAGGAAGGGGGTCTTTCACCTGCTCTTGATCAATATCGATCAATAATCGATCTAGATCCTCTCCAAAGATTGCCTTTAGATCACCCCAGAGCGGGTTAGGTAACATTTCTGCCCCTTCGATTCGGTCCGGCAAACAGATAACGAGACGTTCCTGGCAATGAAGGATCGGCCGTGTTTCACTCCAACGTAATAAATCATTCTGTTGAACAGGACTTATTAAGTGAACAGCCGCCTCATTGGGAGAATTTGACCAAGCACCACTAGCTAAATAGGCTATTTCATGGGGATACCAGCGACTAAAGAAGTAGGCTGGCTCCTCCTGAACGAAATCCCACCAGATCAATTGATCAACAGGGCCAAATACCGCAGCAGGATTAAATGCTACGGGCAAACTCCCCAACTCCTCTAGCTGAAACTGAGCTGGAGCGGCTTCGTAAACGGTGCGTACAATTCGTTCGACTTCAAGAGGGCTTAAATCCTCCTCAGCTAGGGTGTCAATCAAGGCAACAGCCCTTTCTGCTTGAGCCGCTAGTGTATGCAATCCAGAGCTATCCGTTTTTTCCAAATCGTTTAACTGACGTACCCAGTTGATTAGAAATACAAATATCTTACGCAATTCAGACTTAGGAGCTCGTGTAGACTTATCATAGCGCGTCCGCTTGAACCAGAAATCGTATTGTTGCTGTAACTGCTTTGTATCTAGCGAAGGGTCGCGTTCTGTTATGCGGGGCAATTCCTCCGCAAAAAACTGATTGAGGGCCATAAACCAGGCTTCACTGTACAAGCCCGGACTTTCGGCCAAAGCAGCAGCTAAACGATAACCTAGGGTCCGATGCAGGGGTTTGATGACCAGGGTTAAAAACTCCATCAGTTTTCGGAGGTCGACCGGGTCCCAGAGAAAGGAAGTGACCAGCTTCAAGACTTGCAGGCTAGGGCGAGCGAGACTGGAACTAGGTACTCCCAGGCTAGGTAAACCTTCCATCCTCAAGGCATTGACCAGCGTTTGTCGCTTTCGGGCCATTAAAACCCCGGGTTGCCAAGAAGAATTATCGCGAAGAATTCGAGCGATATAGGCCGCTAGGTGCGTTTCTCGTTTAGCGCGTAAAATAATCAGGCTTCCATCAGCCTTCGTGGGGTTGACTAGTTGCTTATTCTTCTGAAACGCGGCTGTAGACCACTGCGTCTTAATCGCTTTGATTCGTAGCGCTTCTTCGGGGGTGCAGCGCGCCAGGAATTCGGCAGAAATCGATACGGAAGGAGCTGCAAAATTATCACCTGATCGCTCTATTGCTTCCGACCATTTTGACTGCAAAAGTGTTTGTTGCCATCGTCTTAAATCGGAATCGAGCGGGGAGCCGCTGGGTAAAGGCAGATATTGCAACCAGTCTCCAACCTTGCTAAGTGCATTTAGAACACGAACTATACCCGGAGGAAGTAGCTCTGCTGGTTCGTGGATCCAAATGCAAAGCGCAGGGTGACCAGCAGGGCGAATTGCAGCGATTAATTCGTTGATTCGGTCTGCTTCACCGGGTAATAGGTCGAAGGCATTATCCGCATTCAGACTGCTTTGTTCCAGTCGGTGTAGCAACTCTATTCTGGGCGGACAACTCACCGCTGGTCCTAAATGGAGGGGGTAACCCGCTGCCAACAACTCATCGCGAAAAGCCAACAAAGTCTCAGCCGTCGCTAGGGGGTCAGCGGCAAAACTGGCAGCGAAAAAAGCAGTAGGTTGCTTTTGGAGTTCATTCTGCAGCAATTGACGATACTGCTCGACCCGTAGGTATTCCAGGCGTTCTTCCTTAGGGTAGAGACCATAGTAAGCTTCCAAGGTCCTAATTAGGCCCTTAGTATCCAAACGAATTTCTCCTAGAGATTCTTCAGCTGGCTGAGGAAGACTACGGTCGTTGAGTGCGGATCCGAAATAGATAATTGGCATAGGATGAAATTCGCTCGCCTATCCGCCCATTTCTTCCTTCATCCGCGTCAGTTGCGTGCGCCAAAGCGCTTTATCATCATCTACTTCATCATCATCGGCAAAGTCCGTAACTGTGATAATCGTCTCGTTACTTACGGGGCTTTTTTTGATGTCAAACTCCAGGTACTCATCCTTATCGTCGGCATCTTCCCATTTAAATCTAAGCAGACTAGGTTCATCATCATCTACCAGTTCAGCAACTTCTTCCGATCCACTCCAAACGAAGACAAATTCTTTTCCGGTCACGTCCACTTCGTCGCAAAACCACCGCATCAGACAAGAGGGTGTAGTCAGAAACTGGTAGACAATCGTAGGAGATGCCTTGCACATGAATTCCAGGGAGTACTTAACACGTTCCATATCAAATGGTTATTAATTAGGGTAGGCCGTAAGTAAGCTAAATAAAACCAAATAAACAAGCCTAACGAGCAGGAGCCTAGATTAGGAAACTTATTGTTGGTCAAGCTGTTAATATGGGGGAATGTGGCACTTCTTGGTAAAGTCTCCGGCATTATTGCTAAAAAAGCCGTAATTTTGCGGGCCGAAATTGGACCGAAAGTGCTGTTTTACAGCCCTCTAAAGTGACGGAGAGTCTCTTTAGACGTCCTTTGAACAGAAATTGTTAATCCAACTCCATAGATGAGACAGCTTAAGATCACCAAATCGATAACCAATCGGGAAAGCCAATCGCTGGAAAAATACCTCCAGGAGATCGGTAAAGTGGACTTACTTACCCCCGAAGAAGAGGTCGATTTAGCCAAGCGAATTAAGCAAGGTGACCAGTTGGCTCTAGAGAAGCTCACCAAGGCCAATCTGCGTTTTGTGGTTTCAGTAGCTAAGCAATACCAAAACCAGGGCTTGAGCCTGAGTGACCTGATCAACGAAGGTAATCTGGGCCTGATTAAAGCTGCTCAACGCTTTGACGAAACGCGTGGATTCAAATTCATCTCCTACGCCGTTTGGTGGATCCGTCAGTCTATTCTCCAGGCACTGGCTGAGCAGAGCCGGATTGTTCGCCTACCGCTGAATAAGGTTGGATCGCTGAATAAGATCAACAAAGCTTTCAGTCAGCTAGAGCAAGAATACGAGCGGGAGCCCAGCGCAGAGGAATTAGCCGCTCAGCTCGAAATTGCGCCCGAGGAAGTAGAAACTACCTTAGGGGTAGCCGCACGTCACGTGTCAATGGACGCTCCTTTCGTAGAAGGAGAGGACAATAGTTTACTGGACGTACTCGAAAACACCGCTACGCCTGGTACCGACTCTGCATTAGAGTACGCCGAGTCACTGCGTCGTGAAATTGAGCGGTCGCTATCTACCCTCACGGAGCGTCAATGCGACGTCATTAAGTTGTACTACGGCATTGGTGTAGAGCACCCAATGTCTCTGGAAGATATTGGTGAAAAATTTGGCTTGACCCGTGAGCGAGTACGTCAAATTAAAGATAAAGCCATCAACAAACTGCGTTCAGCCAACCGTTCTAAGTTGCTGAAGCACTATCTCGGTGCCTAAAACGCGCCTAGAGATTTTGGCAAAACGATAAGACGATTAGGGTCCGTGTTCGGCACGGGCCCTATATTTTTGCGCCTATGAAAGTGATTCCCACCCACGAGATTCCCCGGCTGAGTCCGGAGGCCTTCCGAGCCATAGATAAACTTCCCTTGGTTCTAATCCTGGACAACATCCGCTCTGCGGCTAACGTGGGCAGTTTTTTTCGGACCGCAGATGCTTTTGCCCTGGATCACCTCTACCTGGGCGGCATTACCGCTCAACCGCCGCACCGCGATATTTTGAAAACAGCGCTGGGAGCCAGTGAAACGGTTACCTGGACCCACGTAAGCGATACACCTGCGGAAGTACAAAAATTACAGCAAAAAGGCTATCGTGTCCTAGCGGTAGAAATTGCCGAAGGCGCCACTCCCCTACCCGATTTCAGCGTCGATCCCGAGCAAGCACTAGCGCTGGTATTTGGCAATGAGGTAATTGGGGTAAGTCCAGAAATCATGGGATTGGTAGATGGAGCCATAGAAATTCCACAGTTTGGTACTAAGCACAGTTTAAACGTCAGTATCAGTGCCGGAATAGTAATCTGGGAAGTTGTAAGACAGCTGCTATTTGGAGAAGGCAAGGCCTTCTAAGGCACTAATTTCAGACCGATTTCAATCCGTATCTTTCGGCAAAATTTCTAGGATGGCGCTCTCCCCTTTCCACCTGGCTGTACCGGTCAATGATCTGACAGCTGCCCGTGCATTTTATGGCGATTTACTGGGTTGCCCGGAGGGTCGATCCAGTACAAAGTGGATCGATTACGATTTGTTTGGCCACCAGTTTGTGGTGCATTTACAGGAAGAGATGGATACTGCGCGCCCACTGCCTACTAATGCGGTGGATGATCACGCAGTACCTATCCCCCATTTTGGCGTGGTTTTAGACTGGGAAGATTGGGAAGACCTAGCCCAAAAATTAAAGGTTGCGGGTCAGCATTTTATTATTGAGCCCTATATCCGTTTTAAGGGGCAAGTCGGCGAACAAGCCACGATGTTCTTTCAGGATCCGGCGGGTAATGCCTTGGAGTTTAAGGCATTTAAGGACATCTCCCAGTTATTTGCCAAGTAGGCGCAACCTACTTTTACTTTTTATAGAATAGAATAAATACCAGCATCCATGCCTGGCAGTCAGTTTGGTCATAGTTTTAGAGTCTCCACCTTTGGGGAGAGCCATGGCCGCGGCCTGGGGGTAGTGGTAGATGGTTGCCCGGCCGGACTGGATATTGATTCAGACTTCATTCAAGCTGAATTGGCCCGTAGACGACCAGGCCAGAGCCGTATTGTCACTCAGCGCAAAGAAGGCGATCAGGTAGAAATCATATCTGGCGTCTTTGAAGGTAAAAGTACCGGTACGCCTATTGGCATGGTCATCTACAATAAAGACCAGCGGTCTAAGGATTATAGCCATATTGCCGATCAATTTCGGCCTAGCCATGCTGATTACACTTTCCAGGCCAAATATGGCCGACGCGATTACCGTGGTGGTGGCCGTTCCAGCGCTCGGGAGACTGCCGCTCGCGTAGCAGCCGGTGCTATTGCGCAGCAACTATTAGCAACCCAGGGGGTAAGCATACGCTCCTTTGTCAGCCAGGTAGGATCACTGAAATTGAAAAAAGACTACCACGAGCTGAATTTAAACCAGATTGAAAGTAATGCTGTTCGCTGCCCTGATCCCGAAATGGCAGCTCAAATGGAGGAGCTGATTCTTACCGTCCGCAAGGCAGGAGATACCATCGGGGGAACACTCACCGCCGTCATCCAGGGGGTGCCGCCGGGTTGGGGCGAACCCGTTTTTGATAAATTACATGCAGATTTGGGGAAGGCTATGCTCAGCATCAATGCCTGCAAAGGCTTTGAGTATGGCTCGGGCTTCGCCGGCATTGAATTGCGGGGTAGTCAACATAATGATTCCTTCTATGAGGATGATCAGGGTCGCATTCGAACTACCACTAACTATAGTGGTGGTATCCAGGGAGGCATCAGCAACGGAGAGGACATCTATTTCCGGGTGGCTTTCAAACCCGTAGCGACCATTATCCAGGACCAGCTTAGTGTCAATGAGGCTGGCGAGGAGGTCGTTGTCAAGGGAAAAGGCAGGCATGATCCCTGTGTTTTACCTCGGGCCGTAGCCATTGTAGACAACATGGCGGCACTGGTCCTAGCTGACCATTATTTGCGGCAGCGGACGGCCAAGCTATGATTCAGACCCAATAACTTAACCTGGAGTTAACATTGCCCAACCATTAATTCGTGGGTTTTTAGCACTTCCGCAGGTCTAACACAGAAGTATATTTTACCAGCAAGGTCGATAACCAAGTATATGTCGCCTAACAAGCTGGTTACCATTAATTTTTGCCGAAACAATATTCTATGTGTCAGGTAATGCGACCTTAACGCACTAATCCTACCTTTGCCGCTGTGAACTAAGTAGGTCTAAACGTAGTTTAGCCGACAAAATTGAGAAAATTAAATTCACAGTTTATGAGGATTATTTTACCAAAAAGCATTTTGCTGGGGCTGATGGCCCTACTGTTGCCCGTCTTGGCTTCTGCCCAAGGGGTAACGACCGCGTCCATTGCTGGACGGATAACTGATGCGACCGACGGCGAAGCCCTGATTGGGGCTACTGTCCAGGCGGTCCACACCCCATCCGGTACCGTATACGGTAACGTTACTGATCTGGATGGATTTTACCGTATTTCGGGCATGCGCGTAGGCGGTCCCTACACTATCACCATCACCTACACTGGTTACGGCGAGACGCGCTTCGAAAACGTACTTCTTCGCCTGGGAGAGTCTAAGCAGCTACCCGTTGCTTTGGAGTCTTCTGCCACGGACTTAACAACCATTCAGGTAGTTGCTCAGATTGGTACCGCCGGTGAAAACGCTGGTGCTTCGACTCAAATCTCTACCGAGTCGATCGAAGCGATGCCTACGCTGAATCGTAATCTGAATGACTACGTCCGCTTGACGCCACAGGCCTCTGGCACTGGTGGAGGCGGTACTTCCTTCGGCGGGGTAAATAACCGCTACAACGCCATCTATATTGACGGTGCGGTCAATAATGATGTATTCGGTTTGAATAGCAGTGGCACCAACGGTGGTGCAACGGGCATTGCTCCTTTCTCCATTGATATCATTGATCAAATTCAGGTCGTACTTTCTCCTTATGATGTTACCCTTGGTGGTTTCGCTGGCGGCGGTGTCAATGCGGTAACCAAGTCCGGTACTAACGAATTTTCCGGCACGGCTTACTACTTCCTGCAAAACGAAAGTCTGGCAGGAAAAACCAACGGTACTCTGGCTGAGCGTCTAGGCGATGACTTCGAGCGCACCGACCTGGATCCATTCACTCAGAATACTTACGGTGCTTCATTGGGTGGACCAATCATAAAGGACAAAGTCTTCTTTTTCGTCAACGCTGAAGTTCGCCAGGATGAAACGCCTCAGCCTTTCGAATTTGGCACCTACGATGGAGATGCCAGTGAAGCTGACCTGAACAATCTGCGCGACTTCCTGATCAATAATTACCGTTACGATCCAGGTGGGTTCGGCAATGTTTCTGAGGATCTGGAAGGTCTGAGTCTTTTTGGCAAACTGGACTTCAACCTCGGCAAGAATCACCGGCTTACGCTGCGCCACAACTACACACGTGGAGAACGCTTTGAGCGCCGGGTAAGTAATACGCGCCGGATTAACTTCTCCAACAACGGGGTGTTCCGCCCATCGGTTACCAATTCTTCCGCTTTAGAGCTTAACTCCAACTTTGGCAATCGTGCTTCGAATAACCTGATTATTGGTTACACGACTGTAGTTGATGACCGTGACGCTTTAGGTGGCACTGATTTCCCTTACGTCATCATTGAGGACGGAGACGGTGAGCTTCAGTTTGGAACCGAACAGTTTTCTACGGCCAACCTATTGGAAACGGACGTATTTACCATCACTAACAACTTCAAGTTGTACCGTGGTGAGCACACCCTGACTTTTGGTACCCACAACGAATTTTACAGTATTTACAACCTGTTCATTCCACGTAACTTCGGTACTTACGAATACGATAACCTGGATGACTTCCTGAACAACAGCGGTGCTGCTGAGTACGATCGCTCTTACTCGCTCGTAGACGACATTGCTGGTGATGGATCTGCTGCTGCTGCCGACTTCAACGCCATGCAATTAGGTTTCTATGCGCAGGACGAGTGGTCGGTGAATAACAAGTTGACGCTTACTGCCGGTCTGCGGATCGACATTCCAGTTATCACTTCTGATCCTGCGATTCCTGAGACTTTCAACACGGAGACGGTACGTATTCTCAGCACTCAGTATGACGTTGCGAATAACATCACCGGCGGCCAGGCTCCTAGCGGCCAGGTGATGTGGTCACCTCGTTTAGGTTTCAACTACAACATGAACAATGGCAACACCCTGCGTGGCGGTATTGGTATCTTCACCAGCCGTATTCCATTCGTATGGCCAGGTGCGATGTTCAACAACAATGGTCTGACTCAAGGGCGGGTACGGGAAGACGATCTGGACGATCCGATTCTTTTCATCCCTGAAGTTGCTAACCAGTACATCAATCCTAATTTCACGGTACCTTCTGGTTCCGTAAACATTTTCACAGACGACTTCAAGTACCCACAAGTACTACGCGGTAACCTGGCATTCGACACTCGCTTACCTGGTGACATCCAGGCTACTTTCGAAGGTGTCTACACCAAGACACTGAACAATGTACTTTACCAGAACGTCAACTCCTCGCGCGAAGTAGACTTTTTCTGGACGGGTGGCCCTGACGATCGTCCAGTGTTTACACGTTCCAGTCTTGATCCACAGTACTCTGACATCTACGTCGGTTCTAACACCAACGAAGGTTATACCTATACCCTGACTGCCAACCTGGCGAAGAAATTCGGTCCTAATCTGAGTGCGACCCTGGCTTATACCTGGGGTGATGCCTTCGCCATTACTGAGGGTACCTCTTCACAGAACTCTTCGCAGTGGCGGGGTCAAGTCAGCATTGACGGTCGTAACAACCCCGTCTTTGGTCGTTCTGACTTTGCTACCGGCCACCGTGTAGTTTCTACCTTGAACTTCACTAAGGACTGGACAGGCGACGGTAACTTTGCTACCACTGTCTCTCTCTTCTTTAGCGGCGGCACGGGTAGTGCTTACAGCTTTGTAATCAACAATGCTGATAACCCTAACAATGAAACAGGGAGTACTTCGCGTGAGCGCAGCTTAGCCTACATTCCTGCTGCTTCTACAGAGATCAACCTCGTGGACATCACCGATAGTGACGGAAACGTAACGGTTTCAGCCGCCGAGCAATGGCAGCGTCTAGATGCCTTTATCGAGGCTAATGATCACCTCAGTGAGCGTCGTGGTCAGTATGCTGAGAAGAATGGCTCTTTCTCTCCTTTCGTGGGGATCTTCGACCTAGCTATTCGTCAGGATCTGGGCGTACTAATTGGTCAATCTTCCAACCGCTTACAGTTGTCTTTCGACGTCTTCAACGTGGCTAACCTGATCAACAATAAGTGGGGAACGGTTTACTTCAGCCCCGGTGAGTTTAACAACTACCCATTATATAGCTTCGAAGGTTACGCTGCTGATGGTACTACGCCTCAGTTTACCTTCACTGAGCAAAATACGGGTATTGACGATTTTGAAATTGCTGGCGTTTCTTCTCGCTGGCGTGCTCGTATCGGAGTTCGTTACTTGTTCAACTAAGGGCAGGTATTTAGAGACTGATTAGTCTCGCTTGCTTAATGAAGTGATTTAAACTTTTGTAGTCCGACTGCGCGAAAAGCTAAGCAGAACCTGGGCTTCGCTGTTTTTTTCGTCCATAGCCGGGGCTATGCACTCAAAAAGGCAGCTTGCCAGAACCTACTTGGCTTTTCGCTCGCCAGCAAGAAATAAGTTTAAATCACTTCAATACGAAATAAGGCTTGGCGCGTTGCGTCAAGCCTTATTTTTCTTTATTCTACAAGTACGTCTAAAGCCCGAATGATAGCACTGATATCCTCGTCAGTCAGGTGTAGATGCGTCGTAAAGCGTACCGTTTGAGGACCGAAGGGAGTCGCCAGAATACCGTGGCTTTGTAGACTAGCCAGAAAGTCATGAGCTGTTAGCTCAGCTGCCAAATCAAAAATGCAGATATTAGACTCCACAGGTCGAACTGCCGTTACGTAAGGCATTTCCTCCAGGGCTGCACCCAGACGTTTAGCTCGTTCATTATCAATTTTCAGGCGGTCAATATTATGCTCTAAGGCATAAAGGCCCGCCGCCGCCAGATAGCCTGCCTGACGCATACCGCCACCAATTACTTTGCGATAACGACGTGCTCGATCGATCATCTCCTGTGGGCCCAGCAACAAACTCCCCACCGGAGCTCCTAAACCTTTACTGAGGCAGATAGAAATGCTATCAAAGGTCGTACCCCAATCGGCCGGGTTTTCCCTGGTTTCCACCAGTGCATTAAACAGCCGCGCTCCGTCGAGGTGGCAACTCAATCCTTGCTGCCGGGCCTCCTGAATTAATTCTTTTGCTTCACTTAGTCTATAAATACTACCGCCGCCTTTATTACAGGTATTTTCCAGCACCAGCATTTTGCTGATCGGTAGCCAATCATAGCGCGGCTTAACAGCAGCGGCGATTTGTCCTGGGCGAATCTTTCCGTTTTGGCCGTCGATTAGATTCATCGTCACCCCAGACAAAAGGGCATAAACTCCGCCCTCATACTGGTGTACGTGACTGTCTTTATCACAGAGTACTTCATCCAGTGCTTGGGTGTGACACTTGATGGCCAGTTGATTAGTCATCGTACCCGACGGACAAAAGAGGGCCGCTTCCATGCCAAACTTTTCCGCAGCAACGCTTTGGAGTTGATTGACGGTAGGATCTTGTTGAAAGACATCATCACCAACCGAGGCCGCCAGCATAGCTTTCAGCATTGGCGCAGTAGGTCGGGTAACGGTATCGGAAATAAGATTGATCATAAACAGTTTAGTGGGCCAGCTGTCCTGAATAGATATGCTGGGTAGGACCAATTAACCAGATAGCAGATGCAGTCTGGCCGTCCCATTTCAAACGAACACTCAAATCGCCTCCTCTAGCCTGGACCTTTATCTGATAATCTGCAGCAGGGCGGTCCTTGACATGGGCAATAGCCGCTGCTGTCACCCCGGTACCACAAGCGTAAGTTTCGCCTTCTACCCCACGTTCATAGGTACGTATCAGTAAAGTATCCCCATTTACCCGTTGGACAAAATTGACGTTTATCCCTACTTTCTCGTAGGTCGGTGAATAGCGTATGGATTGTCCTTGTGCAAGCACCTCCAGCTCCCCTACGTCTGGCACCCAACGAATGAAATGAGGAGAACCTGTGTCCAGTATGCAATCCTCCCCTAGCTGGTCGATATCACTAACGGGCTGCATTTCCAGTTCTACCTGTCCATTTTCCAACAAGCGGGCACGGTGTGGGCCATCCACCGCTAAAAAGTGGTATAATCCATCCGCCGATTGGGGGCGTATGCCCAGTTTATGGGCAAATGTAACGATGCAACGTCCACCATTTCCACACATACTGCCTGAGTGACCGTCTGCATTGAAGTAGTGCATTTCGAAGTCGTAGTCGGTTTTATGGCTAAGCACCATCAGGCCGTCTGCTCCTACCCCAAAACGACGGGAACATAGGTCGGCGATGAAATCATGACGGTCTAAGCTGAAGGGTAATTTTTCTCGACCATCCAAGAGGAGAAAGTCATTACCAGCCCCGTGGTATTTATCGAAGCTGATCATTATTCTATGGTCATCATACTATCAACTGCCGTTTGATTAGGTCGGTGCATCTCTTCCGGGTTGGGATCCCCCAAATCGAAGGGAATACCTAGATACCAGTGACGGACCACAAACAACAGACTAAGCCCTCCGATCAAAATGATGGCGACTTTCGTCCAGAAGGGGCCGAAAACATTACCGACGTATTTACCTTCTCCGGGGTCTTTGGTAGGAAACATGAATCAAAAATTAGGATTCAAAGTTAGGCAGCTTGGCCCGAATAATAACATGGAGAACATCTAGAACATAGAGTATTGTTTACTTGGCTTCACAATAGATTGCCTAAACTCGGATTTACCCTACACCCTCATTCGATCCTATTAATAATGCATCCACTTGATAGCAAACGCTACATTGACGAACTCCGTTACGAAATCATTGGAGCTGCAATAAGAGTACATCGTGAAATGGGGCCTGGTCTCAAAGAAACTGTATACGAAGAGTGCATGATTCTGGAGTTAAAAGGGCTGGATATTTCATTTGAGCAACAATTCAGGTTTAGGCCGGTATATAAAGGAATTCAGCTTAAAACTACTTCGGTTATTGATCTGCTCGTAGAAGATCGAACAAATATTACTCAGCCCTTCCAGACTAAGCCTGACCTGGAAAAATAATCTCTGTGTTCTACATGCTCTTGGTGTTTTCCTGGCAAGTATCTACTCTACCTCCAAGCCTTATACTGATTAATCAATTCATTGGTAGAGGAATCATGGGTATCAACAATATTAGTACCTTCTAACTCTGGCTGAATGGCTTTTGCCAACTGTTTACCCAACTCTACGCCCCACTGATCAAAGCTATAGATATTCCAGATGACACCTTGCACAAAAATCTTGTGTTCGTAAAGTGCGATCAGCTGACCCAAGGAATAAGGGTTGAGTTCTTTTATTAGGATGGAGTTCGTGGGACGGTTGCCGGTAAAGACCTTGAAAGGCAGTAGTTTTTCAATCTGAGCAGCAGTTTTTCCTTGTGCTGCGAGCTCTTTTTGTACTTCCGCAGGTGTTTTCCCTTTCATGAGCGCCTCGGTCTGGGCGAAAAAATTACTAAGTAAGATATCGTGATGGCCGCTCAGTGGGTTGTGGCTCCGGGCGGCAGCGATAAAATCACAGGGAATAAGTTTGGTCCCCTGATGAATGAGCTGATAAAAGGCATGTTGGCCATTGGTGCCCGGCTCTCCCCAAATGATGGGTCCGGTTTGATAACTGACCGGTTCCCCCTTGCGATCTACGTACTTACCGTTGCTTTCCATATTACCCTGCTGGAAGTAAGCGGGAAAGCGGTGCAAATACTGCTCATAGGGCAGGATGGCTTCTGACTCAGCACCGAAGAAGTTGTTGTACCAAATACCGATCAGGGCCAAAATGGTCGGCAAATTAGCGGAGGGGCTAGACCTGCGGAAGTGCAAATCCATACTGTGCATACCTTCCAACAGTTTTTCGAAATGGTCGTAACCAACGGTGAGAGCAATACTCATACCGATAGCTGAGCTTAGTGAATAGCGGCCGCCCACCCAGTCCCAGAAACCGAACATATTAGCGGTATCGATACCAAAACTGGCAACTCCTTCCGCATTGGTAGAAAGCGCAATAAAGTGCTTGGCTACTGCGCCTTCCTCCTCGGCTTGTTCCAAGAACCAGGAACGAGCAGAGCGAGCATTGGTCATGGTTTCCTGCGTAGTGAACGTTTTCGAAGCTACCAAAAAGAGCGTAGTTTCTGGATCCACTTTCTTGAGGGTTTCAGCCAAATGCGTTCCGTCGATATTACTCACAAAATGAACATTCATACCCTCTACCCAAAAGGGACGCAGCGCTTCAGTCACCATCACGGGCCCAAGATCAGAGCCTCCGATGCCGATGTTTACAACGTCTGTGAAGCCTTTGCCGGTGTAACCTAAACGCTGACCTGCGTGGACCTCATTGCAGAAGGTTTTCATCCTGTCTAAGACTGTATTGACCTCGTGCATGACGTCTTCTCCGTCCTCGTAAATCGGCGTGTTGGAGCGGTTGCGCAGAGCGATGTGCAGGACAGCTCGATCTTCGGTAGCGTTGATGCGATCTCCACTAAATAACTGTTCGATGGCGGAACTCAGTTGACATTCTTCGGCCAATTGCAGCAGTAAGTCCAGCGTCTCCTCAGTTATTCTGTTTTTAGAAAAATCCAGTAATAGATCTTCGAGCTTGCGGTGGAAGTTCTCAAACCGGCTTTCGTCTTGAAAAAAAAGGTCTTTCATTTCTACCTCAGCGATACTTTTAAAGTGCTGCTGCAAAGCCTGCCAGGCATCGGTAGTAGTTGGGTTGATGGAAGGAAGCATGCTTTAAATTTTGTGCAAAATAAACAAAGGCCGCGAGCAGTGCCCGCAGCCTTTGTTTTATTTTGCCGCTAATTCCAGAGCCTGGTAAACTTCTCGATGAACTCGCCCTCGCACATTGTAGCGATTGAAGCGGTCGTTCTTAGCGTCGGGAAAAATACGATTGGTGAGTAGTACGAAAACGAGCTCTCTTGCGGGGTCGGCCCAGACACAGGTTCCGCTAAAGCCTGTATGTCCAAAGGTAGCCTCTCCAGCTCCAGCTTTCACTACTGCGGGCCAACCAGCTTGAAGGCGATCAAAGCCCAGGGCGCGATGATTGAGTGCGTAACGGCTAGTAAACAGTTCAACGGTAGTGGGCTTAAGCAATTGTTCGCCCTGCCATTGTCCATTGTCGAGCAGCATCTGGAAGAGTAGCGCCAGGTCGCGAGCATTTCCGAACAATCCAGCATGGCCGGCAACGCCACCAAGTAGTGCAGCACTTTCATCGTGAACGAATCCTTTCAGGGTGGCCTCACGCATCCAAGGATCGTAGACTGAGGGTACCAACTGGTCGCTAGGAAAGCGATCGCTGGCCCGAAAACTGAGTCGGTTCAGTCCCATTGGCTCATAGAAGTGGGTATACACATAATCATCGAGGGAGGTTTCGCTGATGGCTTCCACAATGAGTTGTAGCAAAAAGTAATTAACATCACTGTAACGATGCACTGGACGACGTGTATACTTGAGTGTTTTCAGGTCTTGGCGAATCAATGTTGGCACTTCATTAGCCAGCCAGCGATCGGGAGCGATTTGGAATTCGTGGCCGGGATCAAAATGGTTCTGTACCCATTGGCGGCCGATGTAGTTTATAGCTGGCAGATCGGCTTGTAGTCCGGAATTATGCGTCAGGAGATAATCCAAGCGATAGCGCCCAGCCGGGTAGCCTTTTAGGTCTGGCAAATAGTGCTGGACTTTTTCCTCTAGATCCACCAGGCCTTTATCATAGAGGTGCATTAGTGCCATACTCGTAGTAGCGGCCTTGGTAATGGAGGCCAGGTCGTAGAGGTCGTCGGTCTGTACGGCTTCTCTGCGTCGGTAAGTATGGTGACCATAGGCTTTTTCCAACACGACTTCACCACGATGCATGACGACCAGTTGAGCGCCAGGGGTAGTTCTTCTACGGATAGCCCAGGATAGTCTTTGATCGATTTTTTTCAGGCCTTCGGGATTAAATCCAAGTTGAGCGGGTAACTCATAGCCTGGCCGGCTGGTAGCTAAAAGGTTCCCTGAGCCAACGGGGAAGCGCTCTCCTATGGCTGTTTGTAATTGACTGATGATGGGCTGTGCGCCAAACAGAACCTGGGCGGCGAAAGCTTCAGCTTCTTTGTTGCGGTGCGGTAGTTGCAATGCCGACCAGGATTCGGGCAATTGATCGAGGTAGCGTGGGTTCCCTAAATGAACTAGCAGGACTTGTTGGTCGGACAAGGAATTTTCCAAATCTAAAAACCACCGCGGATTAGTCGCGTATCGCAGCGGGCTATTATCGACGAAAATGACGACCTCCTGTCCTGTAGGCAATACGCTTAAAGCCTCCAAGGTAGTTTCGCCCTGAAAAGGATGAGAATGTAAGGGGGCAAAGCGCTGAGCGAGCTCGATAAAGGTAGCTGGATCGATATCGGGGGCATGCAGTAATAAGGGCTGGGCCTTTGCGTGCAGTGGTAAGAGTTGATTTTGCAGCAGGACAGCTTCTAATTGTGCTTCTGCCCAATTGCGTTGATCTTGCTGGGGGTCAATTCCGATTAGCGGCCATTCAAAATTAGCATGAAGACTATCTGGATGGGGAAAATCGAGTAGGGATTGTGCTTCTGCTGTTTGGGGAAGGGGTACAATGGCGGCTGTTGATGCTGATAGCGTGATATCAGCGCCCCACCACCAACTTACGAAGGTATCGGGGAGCCATTCGCGGGGGTTCCAACCGCTACTAACTGCGGCAGTACTACAGAGGAGTAGTAATAGGAGAATACCTAAGAAAATTCGTTTCACTGATTGTTTGGGGTAAATCGCTAGTCGGGAAAAGAGAATAACGGCTGCTAACTGGGATTTGTTGTTGAGGGATGGGGATAGTGGTGGGGAGATTTTTTGCACCAGTTTAACTAGTGTACTGGTTCAACTGGTGCATTCAAGATTCACCTTTCTACCCTACCTCACTTCAGTGATAGTCAAATACATGATCAATCTAATTTTCGACAAATGCAAACATAATATTTTCAATTTTGTTTAAAACAACAAAAAGAACAGACAACGTTTTCAATTCTTAAACCAAAATTTTGTTGCATATTTACCCTTATGGAACAATTTCCAACTTCTGCCTTTTTACTGGTCTTTGCTTTAGGCTTAGGTCTTGGTTACCTAGTAGCCTTGTTGTACCAAAGATTACAGCTTCGGGACAGTTACGTAGCTCGCTCTATCCTCGATCGCGACTATGTGGCCAGGCCGCTTTTTGATAATTTACAGCAGCAGGCCGATCAACACTACGATAATTATCAGCACAAAGTAATAGCGGAGCAAGGTTTGCAACAACAATTAACCCGGCTACAGGTCGAGTTTGATCAATTAGAAAAACAACTAGCCGGCCAGCAACAAGAAATGCAGCGTTTACAAGCAGAATCAAAAGCGCATTTCGAGCGGATAGCCAACCAGCTATTGGAGGAAAAAAGCGAGCGATTTAGTTTGCAAAATGCCAAGCAACTTCAGCAAATACTTCACCCATTACAGGAAAGGATTCAGACATTTGAAAAGCAAGTAGAGCGAAGATTCGTAGAAGAAACCCGTGACCGAGTTAGTCTGAAAGAAGAAATTAAGCATCTACGTGCACTCAATAACCAACTCAGTGCCGATGCCAATAATTTAGCAGGGGCGCTTCGTGGAGACAATAAATCGCAAGGTGACTGGGGCGAGTGGCAGTTAGAGGGGCTTTTAAAAGCCAGCGGCTTAGAGCCGGGTATCCACTACCGCTCGCAAGCTAGTTTTGCTGATCAGAACGGGAATCAAAAGCGTCCGGACTTCATCATCAATCTTCCAGACGATAAGCACTTAATCGTAGACAGCAAGGTAAGTCTTACGGCCTATGAGCGCTATTGTAGCAGTCCTGAACAGGCCCCCGAACGAGCTGCGCACCTGCGTAATCATTGTCAAAGCATGCGTAGACACGTTAAGGATCTCAGTCGGAAGAATTACACCCAGTTGTACCAAATTAATAGTCCGGATTACTTATTGCTGTTCGTTCCGATTGAACCTGCCTTTAGCTTGGCGCTGAAACAAGATCAACAGCTTTTTCTAGATGCCTTGGATGAGCGGGTGGTGTTAGTGACGAGCTCTACCCTCTTGGCAACACTTCGCACGGTGAGTTATATCTGGAAGCAAGAAAAACAGAAACAACACGTGCTAGACATCGCTCGGCAAAGTGGTCTACTATACGATAAGTTTGTTGGGTTTGTCTCCAATATGCAAGAAATTGGCAGAAGGCTCGATCAAAGTCAACGTAGCTTCAACGCTGCCATGAATAAACTATCTGACTCTAAACGTTATGGAGACACCTTGGTAGGCCGGGCAGAACGACTCAGAAAGTTAGGCGCGAAAGCTCAAAAGCGGCTCCCTAAGGAATTGGTTTACGAAGAGGAGGAATAAAAACGCTTACCTTCGTCAATAGACAGAAAGAAGTAGATTGAGAAAAACGGATGCGCTGTTTAAGCTGATTAAATCGCTTACCAAGACCGAGAAGCGGTATCTGACGCTTGAAGCTCGAAAAGCAGGGCGGGGCGAGAGTCGGTATTGGCGGCTTTATCAGCTGATCAATCAACAATTAGTCTACGATGAAACAGCGCTAAAAAAGCAATTAAAGGGAAAACTAGCCGATGATAAAGCTCGCTTGTACGAAGCTATTTTACGGGCCATGCGCAACTATCACAGTCAATTATCTCAAGCGGCCCAGATTAAAGAGAAGCTTTTAGACTCCAGCTTCCTCTATAATCGAGGTTTATATGATCAAGCCTACGATAGATTGATTTCGGCTCGCGATTTAGCCAGCAAGCTGGATGATCAACTGACAGGATTAGAAGTAAACAAGGAAATAAGGAGAGTAGCTAACACCCTATTTGCGGGCCAGCAAACTGAAGACTTAGTCGTACTAATTGCGGAAAAAGACCAACACATTGAGAAACTGGAACGGGAGCTGAAGGTGCTAGATATTCACGATGAAATCATCCGGGAAGTGCACGCAGCTGGTTCCGGTAAAAAAGCCGCCAAAAAAGAAGCCCTCTTAGAAAGGTATGGGCAAATTCTTCTGAAAGCCGAGCCTCCAGCCTCTACCCAAGGTGCGCTACGTTATTACCAATCCAGAGGACTGCTTGGCAGCTTGCTTGCGGACCCTAAAATGATTTACGAAAATTACGTAGAAGTCCTGCAAATATGGGAGCAACAACCCACTTACAAGCGGGAAGAATTCACCCGCTATCTAGACGATGCCTCCAACCTTTTCTCTGCCAGCTTACGGTACGCACCAGCCAGAGAATCTTCACTGCCACTGCTAGAACAACTGGAAGCGGAATCACCCGCCAGTACGCATGATCGTCGGGTACTATTTCAAAGAACAGCCAGCGCCCGTTTGGCTTATTATCTCAACTATGACAACGAGCGGCCAGCTGGTGAGGTCGTCGCTCCAATCGAGCAGGGTCTTCAACAATACCAGTTGAATACCGTAGCCAGTATGGTAATTCGATTTAATGCTGCTATTCTGTTTTTCATCCAGGAGGAATCAGAAGCCTGCGAACGTTGGTTGAGCGATATTATCCAATTGAGAAGAAGTGATGTACGACCGGATATTCTCATGGCTAGCCATTTACTAAGAGCCACTACTTTATTTGACCAGGAACTACCTTTTGAGTTCTTTGAGAACCAACTACGGACAGAAGGTCGCTTTTTACAGAAACAGGAAGATGCTCCTTTGAAAGCTTTCGGTCGCTATTGGTTGCGATCTCTACGCAAATTGGCTAATGTAGCCGGCAGGCAGGAGCGCGGAAAACTGTTGGAGGAATACCTTCAAGAAGTTGAGGATGAATGGACTTTACTCCCTCTTGGTTTATACGAATTAATGAAAGCCTGGCTGCGTGCTAAATTGAGCCATAAATCAGTAGTAGCTAGTCTGGGATAAAAGACAAAAAGGCCGTTTCGCAATTGCGAAACGACCTTTTGTACCCGGGACGGGACTTGAACCCGTACTTCCATAATGGAAACTGGATTTTACTTACCAACTACAGTTTGCACTGCCACCTATGCTTCTTGGTGTTTGTGGTCTGGACTTTACCTTCACCTTCTATTCAGCAAAATGCTGAACGGTCAGGTGCTCGCCGTCAAGTCTCTACACCTTCCCCTAAGATTTAGGGGCTTGGCTCGGTATTGGCAATTGTGTCACCACAAGAGCGTTCACCGAATTTGACGAGTTCTACTCTACGATTTCTCGTAGGCAACCCTAATGTTCTTTCCTCGATAGTTATCGGTTAGAGCATGGCAATTCGGACAAAGTAATTCAAGATTACTAATTCGATTATCATGCTTATCACCATTAACATGGTGTAACTCCAGAGGAATGGACTTGTCTAACCAATGTGTCAGTTCACAACTTTCACACTGAGCAGATTTTAAGCCTTCTTTTAACAACCTTTTTTTAAGCTTGAAGCCTTGAAACGTAGATCCTTTAACCAAAATTTCTTCAAGAGGTTTTCTTGGATTAGGTTTGAATTTAAGTCCAACGTTCCAGCCTTGTCCACGAAAATGGGATATATCAATATCCCAATCCGAAAACTTCTGTTTCAAGGTTGTATAGTTTCCTCCCGCAGCTTTAATGCCAAGTTTTCTACAAACTTCGGCAATGCTAAACGAGTCAAGAACTGCTTTTCGTAGTTCCTTTTGGGAATATCTATATCGCATAAGGATTAAGTTATTCCTTCAAAGACTATTAAGCAAACGAAAAACTCCATTGAGTCCAGCGCGTCTACCAATTTCGCCACCCGGGCTTTTTTAGTAGGCTGGCAAATGTACAACAGCGAATTGAAATGGGAAGGTTTCCGCTTCTAAAATTTAGGATAAAATCGCTCTCTTCTCAACAGACAGCCTTCTGCCCTCGCGAAGCCCTGCTACCGGCTGCGTCCACCCTGCAGACCTCGCTAGCATTCATGAGGTCCCCTGCGGGGCCAAGCTATTATCTGGCTCTACCCAACTAATACCCTAGCCCATCATTTCGCGGAAGTGAAAAATCATATTCACTAACATAACCGCTGCGAGCAGCAAGCCCATAATACGCATCCATCCGGCGTTTTCTTTACGAAACTGTTCAGACCTTTGGCGTACTTCTTCATTGCCGAATTTGAAGAAGCCACGGCTAAAAAGATAGATGTAAAGGCCCAGAGCGAAAAGCAGCAATTCAATAACAAGACCCAGCCAGGTAGCGGTCATATTTTTTGAGTTTGATCAACAGCCAGCGGACTAAGCTGTTAAATGGTACAGCACAAAAATCGTAGATTGCTCCTTTAAAGCCTAACCAATTATGACCAAATCTGAGCTTGCAGCCAACGAGTATGAAGATAATATGCTGTTGCTGCTCTCCCGCCTACGCCATCGATTCGATAAAATTGCAGAGGGCGGTGGACAAAAGCGGATCGCTAAGCAGCATCAAAAAGGCAAAATGACCGCCCGTGAGCGGGTCGCGGCGCTGATTGATCCTGACACAGAGCTTTTGGAAGTTGGTGCTTTCGCAGGCTATGGAATGTACCCGGAACACGGCGGCTGCCCAGCAGGAGGAGTAATTGTTGGCTTAGGCAGAGTAAGTGGCCGACTATGTGTTATTGTAGCCAATGATGCTACGGTGAAGGCAGGTGCTTGGTTCCCGATTACGGGCAAAAAAAATCTGCGGGCGCAAGAAATCGCCATGTCGAATAGACTACCCATTATTTACTTGGTCGATTCTGCGGGAATTTTCCTTCCTATGCAAGATGAAATTTTTGCTGATGCTGATCATTTTGGTCGCATCTTTCGCAACAATGCAGTAATGAGTAGTGAGGGAATCCCGCAGGTCTCAGCAATTATGGGCAGTTGTGTGGCAGGTGGTGCGTATTTGCCCATCATGTCGGATGAGTCGCTGATTGTTGAAGGGACAGGCAGCATCTTTCTAGCTGGCCCTTATCTGGTCAAGGCAGCTATTGGAGAAACCGTCGATAAAGAAACCTTGGGTGGTGCTACGACGCAAACCGAACTAAGTGGAGTCGTAGATTATAAAATGCCCGACGATGCCACTTGTCTAGCTACTATCAGAGAATTGATCAGTCACTTGGGTGCACCGGAAAATGCCGGTTTTGATCGCATCGAAGCAGTAGATTCTCCTGCTAAAGACAATGATCTTTTACGAGTGGTCCCCGATGATCCTACTAAACCCTACAATACCAAAGAACTGATCAAGCTTTTGGTAGACGGTGGAAAAATGACCGAATACAAAGCTGGCTATGGAAAAACTATTAGCTGTGCTTATGCCCGTATTGATGGCTGGTCGGTAGGCATTGTGGCCAATAATCGTCAGGTTACTAAAACCAAGAAGGGGGAAATGCGCTTTGGGGGCGTGGTTTACAGCGATAGCGCCGATAAAGCCGCTCGCTTTGTAATGCTCTGCAACCAGAAGAATATTCCTTTGGTATTCCTCCACGATGTTACGGGTTTCATGGTGGGCTCTCGTTCAGAACATGGTGGTATCATCAAAGATGGTGCGAAGCTAGTAACCGCTATGTCGAACTCTGTGGTACCAAAATTCAGCATTGTGGTAGGTAATAGCTACGGAGCCGGAAATTACGCCATGTGTGGTCGGGCCTACGACCCTCGACTGATGCTGGCCTGGCCTAATGCCAAAATTGCAGTAATGGGTGGCTCGCAAGCAGCTAAAGTATTGTTACAAATTCAAGTAGGTAGTCGCAAAGCGAGAGGAGAAGAAGTCAGCGAAAAGGAGCAGCAGGAATTGCTAGACAAAATCAAAGCTCGCTACGACGAGCAAACGACCCCTTACTACGCCGCAGCCCGGCTCTGGGTGGATGCCATTATCGATCCGCGTGACACCAGAACCTGGATCTCTCACGGCATCGAAGCGGCGCAGAATGCTCCCGGCGGGAAGTATAATCCAGGGGTTATTCAGACTTGATAATCTCCGGCTTTTATGCTCTTCCTCAGTGTCGTAAGGACGCTTAGACCTGCGGAAGTACAAAAAGAAAAAAGATTAGCGAATAGCCAAGCCCTCCTAGGGCTACACCTACCCTATACCCCGTACCAAATACCCAGTACCCCTATCGCTCCTTCCATTTCCACCAATGCCTACCCGATATGAAACGGTAGCTAATGATGAAGATGACGATCCAGTAGACGATCTCCATCCCCCAGGCTAAGGGAAGGCTGGCAAAGGGTGAATTGATGATGAAATACACTAGGATGGTATAGCCAATAGCGCAAAGGATCTGCACCCGCAGGGCTTGAGTGGTCGCACCGGCACCAATCATTCCATTAAAGAAAATGCTACCGTAGCTGAAGACAACTAGTATCCCAAATAAGACCAGAAAACTCGGATAGGCTGCCTGGATCAAATAGGCCTTTTCACTACCCAGTATAGGATAGAGTACCGCCGTGGGAAATAGCATGAGCGGTAGCATGATGATGACCGTGACGAAGGTGCACAGGTTAGCCGTTTTCCACAAAATGGGCACAATCGCCTGCCGTTTTCGGCGGCCAATGAAATAGCTGACCATCGTATTGGTGCCGCTGCTGAATCCCCAACAAGGGATAGCGAAGATCAAGTAAGCAATCCTGACAATATTGGCTACGGCCAATTCTCGTTCACCTAGGTTTTCGATCAATCCGAAGACAACGAAGCCGCTGCCCAGACCTGCAACTGACATCGCTACAATGGGGCCGGAAAGGCGAACCATTTGTCGAATGAGTTTCGGGTCCCAACGTGGTAATTTAATATTGAGATACTGCCGGTTTTTCTTATCAGCGAAAATGTAGACCACAAAGATGATCAGGGCTACGTATTCGGCAATGGTACTGGCTAAACCTGCCCCGGCAATTCCCATAGCGGGAAAGCCATATGCACCGAAAATCAGCGCATGGTCCAGAAAAATATTCACCAAGGCCAAAATGATCGTATCGATCAGGATGAATACAGGTCGGGCCAATCCGGTATAAAGTGCTACGATGGACACCCCCACGTAGGACGCAAAGACCCCCCATTTTCTGGTACTTAGGTACTCCATACACTTATCAAATATCTGCGGCGAGTCCACCAGTGCAGAAAAGAGATAATACACCCCAAAGGTCATGAAGAGAAACATGATCACGGCCATGACCAACTCGAAGTAGAGCATGGAGTAAAAGATGCGCCCCACCGTCTTTACTTGTTGCTGCGCCGCTCGCAGAGAAATCAAAATCTGGGCACCACGGCTAAAGCTAAACCCAATGGCCGCAACTACGATGTAGAAACTGGCCACCACCAGAATGGAGGCAAAATCGGTCTCCGATAAATAGAAGAGAAACACACTATCGGTAAGCGCTACTACGTTCTGTGCGGCGCTACCCACGATGATGGGCAACGACACTTTCCAAATATCGCGGTATGAGGTACCGATTTCCAAAGCAACAGGGTCGGTTAGATTGGATGCGAAGATACATTAGCTACCAACAACCAACCATGTTTGTCCTTACATTATCCTTACCTTGCCTACTGATTGTTGCCACGGCAATAAATTTATTTTTCATTCACCCCTCATAAACCTATGCGAATGCTTAAACCATTCCACCCCCTTTTGGGGTTAGTGCTGGTATTAATGCTCGGCTGCCAAGCTGATGGCAGTGAGCAAAACTCAGAAGCTACAGCAAACGCTTCTACCGCTAACCCGCAATCTTCTCTTATGCTGGATAAGACAGATCTTCAAGCTCCCGTCGCGGAAACAACGCCACGTGAGCTCACCATGCATGGTCATACACGTACCGATAATTACTTCTGGATGCGGCTCACTGATGATCAAAAAATGTCAGAGACCCCTGACGAGCAAACCCAGAAGGTGCTGGATTACCTCAACGCAGAAAATGATTACTTCAGCGAAATGATGGGCCACACCGAGGATCTCCAAACGGAGCTCTTCGAAGAAATGCGCGGCCGCATCAAGGAAGATGATTCCAGTGTGCCTTACCGAGTCAGAGGTTATTATTATCAAACCCGCTATGAATCTGGCAAGGAATATCCCATTTATGTGCGTCGTGAGGGCAGCTTAGATGCCGAAGAAGAGATCATGCTAAACGTCAATGAAATGGCAGATGGCTATGATTATTTCCGTGTGGCCGGAACCAGCGTTAGCCTCGACAACCGCTACCTGGCCTATGGCGTGGATACGCTGAGTAGAAGGATTTACGACATCTATGTCAAGGATTTGGAGACTGGAGAAATGCTCTCAGATGTCATTCCTGCTACCACTGGTGGAGCCACCTGGAGTGCAGATGGCCAATACCTGTTTTACACCGTCAAAGAACCGGTCTCCTTGCGTTCCTACCGGGTAATGCGTCATAAGATCGGCACTCCTGCCTCTGAGGACGTTGTCGTCTTTGAAGAAGAGGACGAAACCTTCTCCGTCTTCGTTTACTCTACCAAGTCTGAGCAATTCCTGGTGATGGGCTCGTACCAGACCCTGAGCACGGAATACCGCATTTTGGAGTCGGACAATCCGACGGGAGAATTCCGCATTTTTCAGCCACGCGAACGCGGGCTGGAATACAGCATTGCCCACTATGGTGATGACTTCTACGTGCGTTGTAATCTGGATGCTCGCAATTTCCGACTGATGAAAACACCGACCAGTGCGACGACCAAAGATAACTGGACGGAGGTTGTTCCTAATCGGGATGATGTACTGCTTGAGGGTATGGACATCTTCAACGATTACCTGGTGCTCAGTGAGCGGGAAGCAGGTATCACCCAGTTACGCATTATGCCCTGGGAAGGAGAAGAACACTACATCGACTTCCCGGAAGATGCCTACCTCGCCTATACTGCCGCTAACCCTGAATTTGAGACCTCTACCCTGCGTTTGGGTTATCAAAGCATGAGTACACCTGGCTCGGTCTTTGAATACGACATGGGCACCAAAGAGATGACACTGCTAAAAGAATCTCCGGTACTGGGCGGCTTCAATAAGGAGGATTACCGTACAGAACGCGTAATGGCCACGGTCCGCGATGGCGTTGAGGTACCCTTGAGTATTGTCTACCATAAAAACACCCCCACTGACGGCAGTGCGCCCCTGCTCCTTTACGGTTACGGCAGCTACGGCTACAGTATGGAGCCATCCTTTAGCAGCGCCCGTCTTAGTCTATTGAATCGAGGATTCGTATACGTCATTGCTCACATTCGGGGCGGGGAAGAAATGGGCCGCCACTGGTACGAAGATGGCAAACTGATGAACAAGAAGAATACCTTCTACGATTTCATCGATGCCGGTAAATACCTGGTCGAAAATGGTTACACCAGTCAGGATCGCTTATTTGCGATGGGTGGCAGTGCTGGTGGCCTGCTGATGGGTGCCGTTGTCAATATGGAACCCGATCTCTGGGCCGGAGTCGTGGCAGCTGTACCTTTTGTGGACGTCATTTCTACAATGATTGATGAAAGCATTCCACTTACTACTGGTGAATGGGACGAATGGGGCAATCCCATCACGGACAAAGATGCCTACGAGTATATGCTATCTTACTCGCCTTATGATCAGGTAGAGGCGGTCGAATATCCCCCCATGCTGGTTACCACTGGCCTACACGATAGTCAGGTCCAGTATTGGGAACCCGCCAAGTGGGTCGCTAAGATGCGAGAAATGAAAACGGGTAATAGTCCCTTGCTAATGCATACCAATATGGAAGCCGGGCACGGCGGTGCCAGTGGTCGTTTTCAGCGTCTGCGAGAGGTCGCCCGCGATTATTCTTTCCTCATTGATTTAGCAGGACTTAACTCATAAAATATGGAATAAGCAGGTTGGCTGCTGTCGACCTGCTTATTCCATTACTCGAATTTCTACCCTGCGATTAGCCTGACTTTCTTCCGAGTTACGCGGTTGCGGATAGCGCAGCTCATAGTTGCTATAACCTCGCGGTCGCATGCGTTCGGCCGCAATTCCATTATTCAGGAGATAGTCGTAAATCGCTTTTGCCCGGTTAATGGCCAGATTATACTGCCAGCTTCCTGGCCCTTGTCGGCGGCCGGGGAAGTTGATATGGCCAGCTATCTCTACCTTGATTTCTGGATTTAGTCGCATAAAGGTCAGTAAGCGGGGTAAGGTTTTGCGAGATCTTTCAATCAAGACCGCCTGGTTGCCCACAAAGAACAGATCGGGCACGTCCATTCTCGCTCCTGCTTCCGCTCTGGTCAATTCTACCTTAAGCGCTGGTACTTCCCGCGTGGTGTCAATGCGAAACATTTGGGTAGAAAACAGGTGTCCGGGAGCGTAGATATCCAGGCCCACCACCTGATCCAGGGGAAGGGTCACTTCATAGAATCCTTGGTCATCAGCCTTAGTGGAGTCGCGTAAATAACGGCCATGCGCAATCACCAAGCCAGCAAGAGGGTTGCCATCTTCATCCGTGACCTGCCCGCGTAAGCGCGCATAACGCCGAGGTACCCCCGAGCGCAAAAAGACTCTTCGATTCCGTTCTTCTCGCTCTAGTGTAGGGACCAACAACTCCTTTTCGCCAAAGGAGCGTTCCAGGATATCTTCTGCGGGCCATCCACCGGTGGCTTCGTCTGCTCGGTTGTACTCCCGCAGGTATTCTCCTACTGCGGCCGCCCGGCGCTCTCCCAGGCGTTCGTTAGCGTAGCTGCTTCCCACCGCATCGGTATGCCCTTCCAGGTACATTTGTAGGCCCGGAGCGTAATCTCTAGCAATCGCACCCAATTTTTCTTCAGCAGCAGCCTCAATCTGGGCAGAACCGAAGGCAAAATAGATGGTATCCGTGCGGTGTACTTCTACCGAATCGTAGGTATACAGAATTTGAGCAGAAAGCAGCGTGCAGCTCAGTAGGCAGAACAATATCAGGATGGGGCGCATACTGCTATAACGCTCATTTCCAGGAAAGTAACATGCCGTTAAGGCGAGTTAGCTTAACTCCAGTAGCCCAAAAAATCCGCCAGCTCCTTTGTATTAAGACAAGCTGCTTTCGTCAGTCCCCCTTTGCGAGCAGCCAAGACACCGTACTGAATATCATCAATACCACCCGTAGCGTGAGCATCGGGATTGATGGAAATAGGTACCCCACATTCCATGGCGTAGGGAATCCAGCTCCAGTCCAAATCAAGGCGAGCGGGATTAGCATTGAGTTCAATGGCTACACGATGCTCTGCGCAAGCCTGGATCACTGCTTCATGATCGATAGGATAACCCTCACGACTTAACAACAACCTCCCTGTGGGGTGACCGAGCATGTGGGTGTAAGGATGCTGGATTGCTGTGAGGAGCCGCTGCGTGGCTTTTGCCTGATCCATGCGCAGGTTGGAATGTACCGAAGCAATGATCAGCTCAAAACCCGACAGTACCTCATCGGGATAGTCGAGGCTGCCATCATTTAAGATATCGGACTCGATACCCTTTATAATCCGGAAAGGAGTTAGTTCTTCATTGAGCTCGTCGATTTCCGCCCATTGTTCCCGCACCCGACCTTCCTTTAAGCCGTTGGCGTAAAAAGCCGCCTGAGAGTGATCAGTAATGACCAGATAACCATAGCCACGATCACGGGCTGCTTCTGCCATAGCTCGCAAGGAGTGGATACCATCACTGTAAGTGGAGTGACTATGCACTACTCCGCGGATATCGCCGACTTGGAGTAATTCCGGTACTTGACCGGCCTTGGCCAGTCCTAAACCCCATTCCGTCTCTCGCAATTCAGGGGGTAGGAATTGTAGTCCGGCTCGATCAAAAACGTCAGCTTCTGTGGGAAGATCACTAAAATCCGTCGAAGGTTGCAGACCTGCGAAAGTCTGAATAAAAGTAGAAGAGCCACTGTAACGGAATTGGCGTGAGCCCCAATTATCGGCAGTGCAGCTATAGATTTTAAGTGGTAGCTCCTGATAGCGGGCTTGATAGCTGTTTTCACTGACTCCCTCTAGTCCGATGATTTGCTCATCTTCGGCTAGGGCGCTTAGCTCAGCGCTACTCGCAGTTGTTAAAATTTCAATAGCCTGGGGAGTGGTTACCGCGCGGCGCAACTCTCCGGTCAATTCGCTGCGGACGCCCTCACCAAAGGTCTGTTGCAGCAAGTCGAGCAACTCCTGGGCCGGTCCGATCAGGTCGCGATAATAAAACTGCCCTTTTGAGCGCTGGAAAAACAGTAGTCGCTGACGCAAGTCCTCCTGGGTTTTGGCTCCAAAACCTTTCAGCTCAACGAGGCGATTTTCGTTGACAGCATACATCAGCTCTCCGATAGTTTCTACGCCAAGATCTTGCCAAATCGTGCGGATTTTCTTAGGGCCGAAGCCATCGATTTTGAGCATTTCGCGTACGCCTGCGGGCGTTTTGGACCGCCACTTTTCCAGGGTTTCCATTTTCCCCGAGCTCGTAAGTTCGCCGATTTTACTAGTGATGGCCGGTCCTATTCCCGGTAGAGCACCAATTGCTTCTGGGCTCATTTCTGCCAGTGGCGTATCCAGTTTGCGCAGTTTGATATAGGCATTGCTGTAGGAGCGAATCTTGAAGGGGTTGTCCTTGTGTAATTCCATTAACTGGCCCAGTTCTCGAAATGCGGCGGCAATCTCACGATTTTTCATGGGCGCAAAGGTAGGGAGTGGTCGGCTATTCTTATTTTGGCGCATGGCCATGAGTGGAATTTTACCGATGTTATTGTGCGGCTTGCTCTTTTGGGGGGCAGCCTATCTGTTATGGTCGCGCAGGAGAGCCTGGAGTTGGTTGCCAGCCTTGATCGGTTTACTGATGATGATTTACGCCCTTGGTCTAGTGGCTAATGATCGTGATAAGCGCCTTGCTTTTGGTCATTACCAACAGCTACAGACCGCCTTTAGTGCAGAAGATTTATGGCTGCATATCGATGAACAGCCTACCGAGGCAGACCTGATGTTAGTAGGGCTCAGCAGTATGGCTTTTTACCGGGCTGCCCGACGTTTTCCAGCACACCTTGATCGCATTGCTGGCACCATGCGCGAAATGGCGGACTGGGTCAGTGACCCTGGCCGTTTTCCAGCCTGGAATGACCGCCGCAACTGGGAGCAACGTACTTTCTTCTTGTCTCAGGCCGCCATCATTCTGGGACATTATCAACTCATCAGTCTGGATGAACAAATGGCCCCGCGCTGGCAGGCTGCGGCCGAATACCTGGGGCGCAACATGCCGCGCTCCCCTTACAAGCACCTCATTAGCCGCCCTTCAGAAGACTACTTTCGAGTAGCGGATAATGCCGCTGCGCTCTATGCTATTTCGCTCTACGATGAATACTATGCGGCCACCTACTTTGAGGAAGCCCATTCGGATTGGGTGGCCTACATCGAGCGGGAGTTGCAATTTGAAGAAGGCCGGCTGCCTTGTGCTGCCTTTAGCTCTACGAACCGCTGCAAATTAGAGCCCAACGCCACGGCTTTGGGTTTGACCTATGCTTATCTGGCAGCGGCTCAGCCCGAACAGTCTAACCCTACTGGCTACCGAGAGTGGCTACATTTCTTTAAGCGTAGTAGCTTATCGCCCTTCAGTTTAACCATCAGCGATAATCAAAGAGGAAAAGATCCCGTCAGTCACTGCGACGAAGGGGCAGTCCCCATGGTATGCGGGGAATACGAAAATGCCATTGGACTTTGGCTGGCTGCCGATCAAAAAGGCTGGTATACCTACGCCCGTCTATTCAGTACCCTGCGCATTCGCGAACGCTTGAATGGTCCGATTGACTATCAGGCATGGCGACCCCGCCAGCGAATTGCCCCGCTTACCCGGCTAGCGCTGGAAACCACCGGACTACTACACGAATGAGCTAAAGTTCGATCGCCTTTTTATCAAAAGGATTGAGCGCGACGCCCTTTACCTGAGCTTCCGCTTCAATTCGATAACTGCTCTTGACCCGGCGCATACGCTTGGCTACCCAGGCCAGTCCGGCATTGAGTGGATTTCGGTCAGCGAATTCATCAATGGGAGCCTGCATCCGGTTAAACTTCAGAATGAAATCTCGCTCCACTACTTCCCCTTCGCCGGGCACGGAGAAATTTTCGTCCAGGATAAGCTTACCCAACTCGTACTCATCGATGCGTTGGTCATCTTTACGGCCGCGGCTGTAGCGCTCGATCATGACAATATGTACAGCGAGCACTTCCGAAGCATTCTTGGAGCGAAAGCGTAATTTCCCGTGGATTTGCCCCATGGCACTATCGAAGGTTTCCGGGAGTACCAGCTCCAGCTTTACACCTTCGATACCTAACCACTTTTTGACTTTACCTAACATAATTTGGATTTAGCAAAACAGGCTGCTTGTCCCGTCGTTCTCCTTAATATACCCCGCGGCCTTTAAGTCGGTTGAGCCAAACCGACCAACGCCCGAAAAAAATCGATATTTTCGCCCCATGCAACTAATTGACAACGAACAGGTCCGTAATCTGGGCAATCTTGACTTATTGGCCCGACAGGTCGTAGAAGGCTTTATAATCGGTCTGCACAAGAGCCCTTTTCACGGTTTCAGTGTAGAGTTTGCAGAACATCGCATCTACAATCCTGGTCAGAGCACCAAGAATATCGACTGGAAGGTTTTCGCCCGTACGGACAAACTGTTTGTCAAGCGCTTTGAAGAAGAAACGAATCTGCGGTGCCAAATCGTGATTGACCGCTCTTCCTCGATGTTTTTTCCTGAGATCGACCAACGATCGAGTGAGTACATCAATAAAGCGCGTTTTTCAACCCTGGCGGCCGCCTCCATCATGAACCTCCTGATGAAACAGCGCGACGCCTTTGGCCTCAGCTTCTTCGACGAAGCGGTCAGCGTGCATTCCCGCCCCAAATCCAGCACTAAGCATTACCGGCTCATGCTGACTTACCTTCAGGAGTATATCGACAACCCCAGTCGGGGAAGAGGAACAGCTGCCGCCGATGCTCTGCATCAGATTGCCGATAGCATTCACCGTCGTTCGCTGGTCATCATTTTCAGCGACATGTTTGAGCCCGGTAACAATCAAGATGAGCTATTCAGTGCCCTTCAGCACTTGCGCCACGCCAAGCACGAGGTCGTCCTCTTTAACGTAGTCGATAAGAGTAAAGAAATCGACTTTGCCTTTCAGAATCGGCCTTATGAATTTATCGATCTAGAGAGTGGGGAACGCGTCAAATTGCAATCCAACCAAGTCAAAGACTACTACATTGAACAAGTGGCTGCTTATCGGGAACGACTACGCTTGAAGTGTCTGCAGTATAAAATCGACTTCGTAGATGCAGACATCCACGCTGGTTTCAAGCCGATCCTGCAACAGTATCTGGTGAAGCGTTCGAAGATGGGGTAGGTTTAGTCTTTTAGTTGGGTAGTCGGTAGTTAGGTAGTCCATAGGACCTCGAAGTGTCTGCAGCGAAGCAGAAGACCTTTACCTTCGGTGATCATGCCTTTGGTCCTCAGAGTTGAATGTCCAGGTGCAAACTCGGATAATCTGTAGCGACGTCTTTGGAGGTCTCCGAGCGAAGTGCAGGCCCTCCGAAGTGTGGAGCGAGATTTAGCTGGTAGCACCGAAAATATCTTTGTGGGAAATTAAAAATTGGATAAATTGAGAGCCAATTCCATTATTCCCTTTTAACAACCACAACCTCTATGCGCCACCTTATTAATTTCTTTTGTTCCTTTTTCCTGCTTCTCTCCTTTCTTCCCGCTCAGGATTTACCAGAGATTCGATTCGGTCAAATACCGCTGCCCGATATCCAAATGACCAGTTATGCTGCTGATACCACTGCCGAAGCCGTTGTATTGTACGATGGAATAGATATTAGTATTATTCAAGGTGCAAGATCCTATGAGCTATCTCGACGAGAGCACCGCAGAGTAAAAATTCTTAAAGCGAGTGCTTTTGAGCGGGCTAATGTTCAGTTAAGTTATCGCCGCGGAGACGAGAATATCAATGATCTGGAAGCCAGTATCCATTTACCGAATGGAGAAACTATTGAATTACGTAATCGCGATTTTATCCGGGAAAATGGACAAAATGAAGTAAGCAGCGTAAAATTCACCTTTCCACAAGTCACCGAAGGCGCCATAATTGAATACCGTTATCGCTATACCAGTAAGTATTTAACCCAATTACCTCGCTATTATTTTCAGGAAACCATTCCTGTGCGCATGGCTGAGTTTAAGGCTGATCTGAGGGCCAACTTCTCCTACCTTTCTCTAAGTAATGCCTTTGAGCAAATGTGCATAAACGAAGAGCGTCAGGTAAAAGGAGACGTCAATCCTTCTTATGGTAACTCAAATGGTGTAACCAGCATTATTTACCATTACGCCATGTGCGATATTCCCGCTTTTCAGCTGGAGCCATACGTAAACAATTTGCGAGATTATGTACCACACGTACAACTTCAGTTATCTCACTATTATAATCAGGGGTTTGGCTGGGATGAAGTATTAGGCAGCTGGGAAGGTACTGTAGAAACTTTATTAGACGACCCTGACGTTGGTTTACGTTTTCGACGTGATAATCAGTTCAGAAATATCAAAGAAGACGTAGGTCCGCTAATTGGAGAAACAGAAAAAGAGCAAGCACAGTATGCCCTAGATCAGGTCAACGCCCACATGGATTGGAACGGCAAGTACCGCATCAGTAGCGATGAATCTGCTAAAGATAGCTGGGAGGCTACCGTTGGCAATTCAGCGGCAATCAATATCATTATGCTGGGGCTGCTGCGCGCTAGTGGCATCAAGGCAGAACCGCTATTGGTAGGGCTACGCGATGATGGCCGTCCGATTCAGCAATTTCCGGTCATTCGGCAGTTTTCTCATCTCATGGTTTTGGCTACCCTGGATGGTGAACCTACAATTATCGACGCCAATGGATCGGCTGGAATTATTGGACTCCCGCGGGTCCAGGCCCTCAACGGAGCTGCCTGGGTATTAAGTGCTGATGATCAACGTTGGATTCCCGTAGAAAGTGGAATGATGCCGCAAATCCACCGGGCAGAGGTCGAGCTTGCTGCGGATGGAAGCGCTACCATCAATACGCAATCGATGTGCCGTGGCTATTACCGCTTCGCTGCTCAAAGCGACTTAGCCGACGAAGGCACGGAGCCGGAAGGTCCCATTCTCGATTATTATCTGGATAAATACCCAACTACTGAATTCATAGACCGTCAAGTTGCCCCAGTTGAAGCAGCTAGCGACCCCGTACAAATTGAGTTACAGGTAGAGGCTAGCATTGCCGAAGCAGTAGGTGACTATCTTTACCTACGCCCCGTATTGATGGATTTTCTTTCAACCGAATTAGTGGAAACCGATAAACGACAGTTCCCCATCGATTTTGCTTTCCCCTGGCGAAAGGTGATCACCGCTGAAATACAGCTACCTGCAGGTTACGTACTCGACGAAAAGCCGGAGGACTCGCGTATTCAAAGTCCAGATGGCGGCATCCGAACTCACCTTTATTTACAATACAAATCCGAAGAAAATAGTCTGGCGATCAATTTCTCCGTCCGGGTAGGCAAAGCGATTTTTGGACCGCAGGAGTATGAGATTCTACGAGAAGTTTTTCAACAAGTGATTGAGCTACAGGAATCGGTGGTGGTGCTGAGGAAAATTACTGATTAAGAACCTGTTTTCAAACCCTAATTAAATGATACGCCTTTTTACCTCCTTGACATTAGTACTAATTGTTTCATTTTCCCTGCGATCCCAGGATATCCCCGAACTCATCATGGGCGAAATTAGTGCCGCTGACCAGGCCATGACCACTTATCCCGAGCATCCGGACGCACCTGCGGTAGTACTACATAAAAAAATCAGCTTAGAGCTAGCCAGATCCCGGCAAGGCCTATTGCTCTCGCAAGTACACCATCGGCGGATCAAATTGTTTATGGCTACAGCTTTTGAGTTGGCCAACGTGGAAATTTCTTACCTCACGGGGGCAGAAGAGGTACGTGAGCTGGAGGCCTTGATGATCCTGCCTTCAGGTGAAGAAATAATCATTCACAATCGAAATTTCAACTGGCAGGAAGGTGACGGAATCAGTAAGGTAAGTTTTTCTTTTCCGCAGGTCACTGAAGGGGTAATTCTGGAGTATCGCTACCGAAAGCTCAATCGCCAATTGACCGTATTGCCGAGCATGTACTTTCAGGAGAAAATTCCGGTACGTCACGCAGAATATTTGGCGCAAATCCATCCTTACTACCACTTTGAGGCGGCCAGCAATGCCTTTAACGAGATGTGTATTAGTCGGTCACAGCGTATCATCAATGACCAAAATCAGGTCACCAGAGTTGACCATCATTACGCTATGTGTAACCTGGCTCCGTTAAAAATCGAGCCACTCGTTAATAATATGACGGATTACACGCCGCATGTGCACCTCCAACTAAACAAGTACATTGTCTTGGGCAGCGGCTGGGTGGATGCGAACAATAGCTGGGAGCAGTTGGCCGAATCCTTTTGGGATAACCCAAACCTGGGTAAACGTCTCACCAAAGCCCGACAATTACGCGGCATTTTTTCGTCTCTGGAACCAATTAGTGGCGACAACGAAACGGCACGCGCTCGTCATATCCTGCAACAGATCGACGAAAGGCTGGAGTGGAATGGCAGCTACTATCTGGGCAGTAGCATTCCACTGCAGGAAGTGTGGGAAAACACCGTGGGGAATGCTACGCAACTCAACCTAATTTTACTGGCCATTCTACGAGAAAACGGCATCCAGGCAGAACCCTTACTGGTAGGTTTACGCGGTCGTGGCAACCCCATCAAGGACTACCCGATTTTCAACCAATTTTCTCACCTAATGGTGCTGACTCAGCTAGATGGAAAGGAAAAAGTAATCGATGTCAACGGCAGTAATAGTATTATTGGACTTCCGCGGGTCCAGGCCCTCAACGGAGCAGCTTGGGTGGCTAGTTTGGAGCATCCACGCTGGATAGATCTAGTGCCCCCGGCTTCCCAATATTGGGTAGAGACTACCATGAGCTTAGCAGCTGACGGACAGGCAGATACCGAGCTACACGGACTGCTGAGCGGCTACTTTCGCTCCAATTATGAGACAGAGCTGGCCACTGGACCTGCTACTCAGCCACTGTTTGCTGAGCTACAGGCAAAATTTCCGGAAGCCCAATTTGAAGCAGAAGTCGCTGAGACAAAAACAGTCCCTGACGAAGAACTTATCGTTAGCTTAGTCGCCAATTGTCAAATAGCGGAACTTAGCGGGGATTTGCTTTACCTGCGTCCTACCCTACTAGACTTGGTAGATTTTGACCTGCCAGAAAATCCGCAACGACAACTTCCCATTGATTTTGCTTTTCCCTTTACGGTTCGTTACCAGGCTAATATCCTGCTGCCGGACAATTACGAGCTGGAAGAGCTACCGGAACCGCAGGTCATTGAAAACCGCTCGCAGCGCTGGGGCGTACAACTGGACTGTAGTTACCAGAAAAGCAGCCACAGCTTGACATTCAACTATAACTTCCAGCTAGAGAAAGCTCGGCTAGACCCGCAGCAATATCGCAGCCTGAGAGACTTTTTGCAAAGGGCGATGAGCTTTCAGGAGACGGTCGTTGTTTTGAGAAAACAATAAAGATTGGGCTTGCATAAAGGTTTTATGATGGTAAATACAGCAGCAGCGGCTCTGCCACTATCCACGATTTTTTAGTACACGGATCTTTCTTTTTGACGGGGTTGAGCTTATGCTTGTAACTGAATCAATGCTGGTTTTTCAAAGCGTTGTCGGTAGCATAATTAAAACGGATAGCCACTCACCTACGGTTCGTTCCACGGATTTTGGCCGTTGCTATCTTGATAGTCTCAAGTTTATCCAGTGATGAGATCTGCACAAAACTTCAGTTTTGTAAATATCGGCTGTACATCGATAGGCACTAGCTTGTCCTTTGGAAAAAAGGTTTAAGAAAAACGCTAAGCACAAGCTTTCAAAACTGTTGGCCCTGGCTAACATCTGCGAAAATCTGTAAAAATCAGGGGCATCTGCGCTCAAAAAAGGCTGCGAAGCAGCGCTCTGCCACTATCCACGATTTTTTAGTACACGGATCTTTCTTTTTGATGGGGTTGAGCTTATGCTTGTAACTGAATCAATGCTGGTTTTTTAAAGCGTTGTCAGTAACATCATAAAAACGGATGACCACTCACCAACAGTTCGTTCCACGGATTTTGGCCGTTGCTATCTTGATAGTCTCAAGTTTATCCAGTAAGTTGAATTTTCAATTCTCCCTAAAATTGGGGATAACTCCTGTTGTAGTGGTCGATACGGGATTACTCCCGAAGGGTCGTGTACTACGTGCTCGAACCTGATGTACCTTAAGGGAAATAAAAAAGCCAAGCTCGAAGGCTTGGCTTATAGTGGTCGATACGGGATTCGAACCTGTGACCTCTGCCATGTCAAGGCAGCGCTCTAGACCAACTGAGCTAATCGACCGAGTCTGTATGGTAATGCTTCTATCTGAAGCGGCTGCAAATATACAGGCCTTCTTGCCTAGCAACAAAGCAATAGGCTAAAAAAATTCGGCACGGATTAGTTAGGACTTGGCGGCCAGGAGGTTAGCAGCAGTCAAAGTTTCGCCTGATTGGAGGAGTTGCTGGGCCCTTTGGTGTAACGCCTGCTGATCGGCGGCATTTAGGGCGAGCAAATCGGGGTGACTAGCCAAAAAAGCCGTAGCCGATGCCGGTTCAGGCCAGGCCTCGATGTTGCCCAATCGGCCCAACTCATTGCCGGTTAAAATTGGGCTCAGGCGTACGGATTCGGGCAGTTGATCAACCCCAATGCCCCGCGTTCGTAGCGGTTTGGGGATTTCGAACAGGGCTGTGCCATTAGCGCGTACGTAATCGCTGCCGCCCATTCTACCGACGAGGTCGAGCTTGCGGGTATCTAGCTTATTGTCTTCGTTGAGGTATTCCCGACGCAGGTGCATTTTGACTACGCGGGCAATGATTAAGTTGCCGGCTCCGCCTTCAGTACCCGTCTCGATGACTTGCTCCACTTTGCATTCGAAGGCAGCGGGGGCATTGCCTACCCGCGGTGGTTGTACTAGGGAGGATGGGACCTGCGGAAGTCCAGCCTTCACAAACTCATTTACCCCTTGAGGATACTCAGTGCTGGCCAAGGACATCTGCTCTACAATTGGAAAGTTGACGATGTTGATCACCACCTCGGGTACGGCCTTGATATTGTCGAGCGTATGTTTGGTCGTATTATCCCGTACACGCCGAGCCGAGGAGAAAATCATTAGCGGCGGATTGGAGCCAAAAACGTTGAAAAAACTGAATGGACTGAGATTGACCCGCCCCTGCTCATCGATGGTACTCGCGAAGGCAATAGGGCGTGGCGCCACTGCCGTGAGTAAATAGCCGTGCAGTTCGCTGGTCGATAAATCCTGAGGGTCGAGTGAAAGGTATTCCTGGCTCATGCTGCAAATGTACGTCAGGAACTTTTTTTTGGCAGCAGGGGTTGTACAGACCTTAACCAGCCAGTATATTTGCGCCCCCGTTGAGCGTGGAAGTAGCCCCAATGGCCCCCAGCCGCTACTGCAAAACATGTTCAACACCATTTGCGGGATGTAGCTCAGCCCGGTTAGAGTGCACGTCTGGGGGGCGTGAGGCCGGAGGTTCGAATCCTCTCATCCCGACAAAGCCCCAAAAAGGTCGTTTCGCAGCGCGAAACGGCCTTTTTTAGTATCCCGCTAAGCCTGAGCTTGCTCGATGTCAGTGGGTACCCAAAAAGCCAGCTTGTAAAGCGTGACCTTTTGCGGAGTTTTGTCATACCCCACCCGCTCGTGTAGAGAGTAAAAAATTCTGTTTGGTTTCATAGTTATTTACTCGTCCAAATCGCCCCCTTTCCCAGGATAGCGCAAGGTTAAAACCCAGCAATTTCAATCCTGTGGTATTTCTGTCCCCCCCGTGGAAAACCACGGTTTTAGCGTCAAAACGGGCTGTTTCGATACTAAATCCTCAGCGCCTATCATTGAAGTGATTTAAACTTTTGTAATCCGACTGCGCGGAAAGCTAAGCAGAACCTGGGCTTCGCTGTTTTTTTCGTCTATAGCTGGAGCTATGCACTCAAAAAGGCAGCTTGCCAGAACCTACTTGGCTTTTCGCTCACCAGCAAGAAATAAGTTTAAATCACTTCATTGTCAATAAAGGCTAACCAAACCCTTAGTTCCCATGAATTCCCCTTTTCCTAGTACCTCCCCCCAGGAAGAAGTATCTAATATCTCAACTAGCTTTAAAGTCAGTAGTGCGAATTGGCGACGCTGGCCTACCCACCGAATTGGAGAGACCTTCTACGCTCGCGGTAGCATTAAAAATGGAGAGGAGCAAGTGCAACGCGCCGTTTGCTTTGGACTCGTAGAAAAAGACTTTCAAGAACTCCAAAAATTACAGAACTGGACGGAATTGCGTATTCACCTAAGCTGCCGAAAACTACCCAACAAATTAACGGAGGTGGAGCAAACACCTGTCTTTTCTCCTTACCTGGAAGCCTATCCAGAAAAGGATCAAGTATTTCCCCTCAGCTGGATCCCAATTGAACCACCTAACAATGCCCCAATCGCCCGACAAACGGCAGACTTATTCTGTCATGAATTTTGTCTACTCGAACAAACTGCAATTGGGGCCTGCTTTGAAGCGCCCATTGGTCCTGGTTTTTTTCGAGTCAATCATTTTCGTTTTCAACAAGACGAAGAAAAAAACAACCTCAAAAAGGCAGTTAGCGAATCATCAAGCCTCAAATTATTTTTAGGCGTATCCGCCCCGATTATAGGTCACCCCTTTCGCATTCGTCCTATTCTTAATTTTAAGGTAGACCTAGGGGGCGTATTTCCCCCCTCATCAAATGGAGAGAATTGCAATTTTGAATTTTCTCAGCCTTGTCCACCGGCCTGCGGCTAAGTACTAATTAGATATGGAACCCTTGGCCTACTTCATCATGCGGGTAGCTACTTACTCGCAGCTGCTACCCACTTTGGTGGCTCTAGGCCGAGGATCTCAGTTGAGTAAAACCCAACGACTTTTAGGCCTACTGGTCGGCGTCTCTGCAGCCGTAGATATTTATGCCTCGTTGCTCGCCAATTCCGGACGCCCCAATTTGTTCTTGCTGCACCCCTTTACCGTCGTTGAGTTCAGTTTATTCGTACTTATTTATGCGGAAAACGCAGTAGTACCCAAACGGCTACGACTTCCGATCATCTTCGGCTTTATAGCTATTGCAATAATTAGCAGCTATGGCTGGGAGCCGCTAACGGTTTTCAACACAACCGCAAGAACACTGGAAGGCCTAACGTTACTATTCTTTGCCGTTCGTTATTATTACCTGCAAGTCAGCAAAAAGCGACTTGATCTACCAGCATCTATTAATGCTTCCCTCGGAGGCCAACCGATGTTTTGGATCAACGCTGGTGTTCTGCTCTATTTCGCTCCAGCTTTAGCCGTAATCCTGTACGGTAACTTCTTCCTGGAAGCAGGCAGTTATTTCGGCGTGCTAATTTATTCTACCTTGTCTATGTTAGGTATTTTAAAAAGCATCCTTTTTGCCATCGCCTTATGGATACAGCTACCGACCCCCAAAGCAAGATTTTCTTGATCAGTTTGATTGGCCTGATTGTAATGCTACTGCTAGCCATTGTAGTTGTACTCTTTTATGTGTATTACCAACGTAGATTATTCGAACAACAAAGAGAACTAGGCGATTTGCGTATTCAACAACAACAAGATTTATTAGCCGCAACCATCAATTCGCAGGAAAAAGAAAGGCGACGCATCGCAGCCGATCTGCACGACGGTATCGGCGTACTTCTGACGACCAGTCAGCTATTTATTCGGCAAATTCCCGCTACGGAAGAAGCCCTAGAACACCGAGATACCTCGCTGCAACTAATTGATGAAAGTATCACTAATATCCGATCCATCACCCACAATTTAAGCCCGGAGAATCTACTACAGTTCGGTTTATGTGCAGCACTGGAAGATCTCGTTAAAGTGACGAACCAACTACCGGGCTTACAGCTAAATTTCCAGCATGATGAATACCGAGCCCTTAATCGAGAAAAGGAATTCGCCCTTTATCGTATCGTGCAAGAACTTTTCAACAACTGTATTAAACATGCTCAGGCCCAAACCATTGATTTAAGCCTACTGCTACAGTCAAATCCTCATCAACTAATGTATCGTGATGATGGCAAAGGAATGGACCTAGGACTATTCTCAGTCCCTTCCACTGAAGCGGAAGGCGGAATTGGTCTCAAAAACATACGCAGCCGCGCTCAATTTTTACAAGCTGAAATGAAGCTAAAATCCCAGCCAGGTCAAGGCCTATACCTACAACTCAGCTTTCCTTAAAACCCAATCCCCTCCAATTCAAAAGCATTCATTAGCTTTAGACTTCGCCCGACCACCACACAACTAGAACACATGCAAATTGGAATCCTCAAGGAGTCCGGCGATCGGCGCGTAGCACTGGTACCCAAGGGCATTGAAAAGTTACAACAGGACGGTCTGCAGTTTCTACTCGAAAGTGGAGCAGGAGCAACGGCCAACTTCAGCGATGCCGACTATCCCGATACGATCCAAATCCTGAGCCGAGCAGAGGTACTACAGCAGGCCGATCTACTAATTAGCATCCACCCCCTGTCCGAGCAGGAGCTGAAAGGCCTGGCCGCTGACAAGACCCTGGTCGCGCTCTTCGAGCCTTATAACCAGACCGAAGTGGTCTCCCAATTGGCTGCCTTACAATTGCAGGCTTTCAGTCTCGACATGATTCCCCGTACAACACTGGCACAGTCCATGGACATCCTTTCTTCCATGGCTTCCATTGCCGGCTACAAGGCTGTACTCCTGGCCGCCAATACTACACCCCGTTACTTCCCCATGATGATTACCGCTGCTGGTAGTGTAAAACCAGCTCAAGTCCTCGTATTGGGTGCCGGTGTGGCTGGTCTACAAGCCATTGCTACGGCTAAGCGTATGGGAGCTGTAGTTGAAGCCTTCGACGTACGCGCCGCGGCCAAAGAAGAAGTCAAAAGTTTGGGTGCCAAATTTGTAGAAGTGGAAGGTGCCGCCGAAGATCAGGATGCTGGTGGCTACGCCGTAGAGCAGAGCGAAGATTTTCTGCGCCGCCAGCGGGAGGCCGTTCAGCAAAGCGCCGCTAAATCAGATGTGGTCATCACTACCGCCCAGGTGCGTGGGCGTAAAGCCCCTACCCTAGTCACGGCTGATACGGTGGCTAAAATGAAGCCCGGCTCCGTCATCGTCGACCTGGCCGCTTCGACGGGTGGCAACTGTGAACTGACCGAAAACAACAAAACGATCGTCGCGCACGAAGTCACCATTATCGGCGATTCCAATCTGGCAGCTAGTCTGCCCCAAGATGCCAGTGTACTCTTCAGCAACAACCTGGTCAACTTCCTAAAGCTCATCATCCAAGAAGGCGAATTAGTAATCGATCTCGAGAATGAAATCGTCAAATCTGCCCTCATCAGTCCCCCACAATCCGCCTAAAGACATGGAACAGCTACTACAAGCTATCGACAATAACCTGATTCTCATCTACCTCCTGGCTTTTACAATTTTGCTGGGGTTTGAGCTGATCTCCAAGGTGCCGACTGTGCTACATACGCCTCTGATGTCGGGGGCCAATGCCATTAGCGGAGTGGTCATTATTGGTGCAATTCTCTTACTCCGTCAGGCCCAAAGCGACGATTATTTCACCCTCGTCATGGGCTTTCTGGGCATTGTACTCGGCATGATTAATGTAGTAGGCGGCTTTGCCGTTACCGACCGCATGCTCGAGATGTTCAAAAAACGTAAATCCAGTAAATAATGCTAGCCTCTCTACTCAACATCGCCTATTTGCTGGGAGCGCTGGCATTCGTCGTTGGTCTGCGCCGACTCAGTTCTCCCGATACTGCCCGTCGTGGTAACATCCTGGCCGCTATCGGCATGGCCATCGCCATTGCCGCTACCCTCGGCTACCCTTTTGAAAGAGCTCCCAACAACTATTCCTGGATCGCCGGTGGCATGCTCCTCGGTGCCCTAATCGGTTGGCTGGCCGCGAAGCGAGTCAAAATGACCGCCATGCCTCAGCTGGTATCCATCTTCAACGGCTTGGGCGGCGCCTGTGCCGTCTTACTGGCCCTCATCGAGTTTCGTCAGTTGGATTTATTTAGTACTTCCGCCGGTCTGGGCCCCCTGCTGGTTTTAGGCTTTACGCTGCTGATTGGTGCAGTAGCCTTTACCGGCAGTCTCCTGGCTTATTTAAAGCTAGATGGGAAGGTATGGGACAGTCAGGTCACCCTCCCCCGACATTCCGTGGTTAATCTGGTTTTACTGCTGCTCGTAGTCGTCGGCATGGCTTACCTGATTTACCAAGGCCCACCCAGCTTTAATCTGGTTTTGATTTACCTCGCCCTGGCTTTAGTCTATGGTTTTTCCTTTGTCGCGCCAATCGGCGGTGCCGACATGCCGGTAGTGATTTCCCTACTCAACTCCTTTACGGGGCTATCGGCAGCAACGGCTGGTCTCATCTACGGCAATCAGATCATGCTGGTAGGCGGTATACTGGTTGGTGCTTCGGGCACGATCTTGACCGTCTTGATGTGCCAGGCCATGAACCGCTCGCTCTTCAACGTGATTATCGGTGGCTTCGGTGGCGGAGCTACCGCTAAAGCGCAAGAAGGTGATCAAGTCGCTAAAACCGTTACACCTTCCGATGCAGCCATCCAATTGTACTACGCCCAGAGCGTACTCTTTGTCCCTGGCTATGGCTTAGCGGTGGCCCAGGCACAAAAGGTCTGCAAGGAAGTCGATGACTTACTGCAGGCCAATGGAGTTGACGTCAAGTACGCCATCCACCCCGTTGCTGGTCGAATGCCCGGGCACATGAATGTACTACTGGCTGAGGCGGACGTACCCTACCCGCAATTACTCGATCTGGATGAGGCCAATGCTGCCCTGCCCAACACTGACATGGTAGTGATAGTAGGAGCCAATGATGTCGTTAATCCGGCCGCGCTCGACGACCCCGGCAGCCCGGTCTACGGCATGCCGGTGCTCAACGTCTGGGAGGCCCAACACATCATCGTCCTAAAGCGCTCTATGCGACCCGGCTATGCCGGCATCCAGAATCAACTGTTTTTCCATCCTAAAACCAGCATGCTATTTGGCGACGCCAAGGACAGTCTACAGGAATTGGCCAGTGAAATAAAAGGCTTGTAGCCTAGCTTCGTTTAACGTTTTACTGCTTCAATAAGGTTTGCACCCCCTTGCTGCCACCAGATTGTAATTCAATCAGGTATTGTCCAGCGGGTAGGGCCGTTAGATCTATTCGATGATCTAGTAAGCCAGTACCACGGATTCTGTCTAGCAGAATCAGCTCCCCACTAAGTGAGAACAGTTTCAAGGTCGAATATTCGGCTAGTGACTCAAATTCTACTCGGGTCCAATTGCCAGCAGGGTTGGGAGATAAACGCAGCGGCAGGCCTTGACCACCTATATTGGATACGGACACTGTCTGCGCGATGATATTATCGACTTGGTTGGTGATCACCGGCTCATTAAAATCAAAGTAAATCGCCGCACGATTAGAGAACTGATCACCTAGACTTTGATCCGGCTGCAGCATAATACTGTAATTCACAAAGCCCTGACTAAGCTGGAAGTCTGCGGTACTATCCGGTAGTAAGATATTCGGGAAAGTGAAAATCAAGACGTTATTGTCCGCAAAACTCAGTTCGTAATCATGACTACTCAGGCCCGGCCGGATGGTCGTTACGTCTAGCGCTGCATCCAGGGTGTCTCTAACTACTACCGTGAAGGCAGTATCTGTCCCCGTATTTTGAAAGCGGATTTGGTAGCGTTGGGTCCGCTCGTCGAGGCCAACTGACCCGCCGAAAGGATGAGCTCCCGTCCGGTTCTGCTTATCGTTGGGATCAAAAGAAGCCGTCACCTCCTGACTTATTTTGAGGGTGTTGTTGACGGGAAAGGCATCGTTGGTGATCGGCAATACTTGAACGTTTAATTCAACAATCTCCTCCAGGGGGGCATCAACACTAAGTTCAAGTCGAATATTATAGGTGTAGCAGATATCAGGTTCAAGGGCACTGACATTGATTACGCCAGTTCGTGTTGCCTCGTCATAACTCTCTACCACCGATAAAAACTCAGCGGTAGGCAACTGCCATTCATCATGCGTCAGTCTTAGAATAGCCGGCAGAGTTGTTGCTCCAAAATTGCAGACACTCACCGTAAAAGATTGATTGAAGCCTGGCCTGGCGGGCCCCGAGCTGCCATCTACACAGAGGTTGGATACTTCCGCACGATCTACGTAAAAATTGAGGTTATTAGCTGCTTGTCCCGCTTCCGTAAAGCCCGTCGATAACACACCTGTACTGGGACAGGAAAGTTCCCAAATATCTTCCTCTATATATTCAATAGTATAGTTATTACTACCCTCCCCCAAAAACTCATAATTCCCATAGAAGTCGGTAAAAGTGTAGCTATCATCAGGCAATAAATGAAGCATAATGCCCTCCACACCAGGGCCAAAACCACAATCGGGGTTAAAGCGCACACTACCACGGATGCGTGCAAAGCAGGCAGGGTCCTTTAGGACTGTGTATTGTTCTACTAACTCACAGTCTTCCATCTCAAGCGTAACGGCATAGGTGCCCTCTTCTAAATTAGTAGCCGAAGGGCCAGTCTGGCCGTTGCTCCAGCTGTAAGACAAGATATTGAATCCAGGGCGAGGGTTTAGGCTAATGGCTCCACCAGTCCCTTCACAATCCGTAGGCGTGATCTCCACCGCAGCAATGGGTTCGTCAACATAAACAACCACTCGATCTTCAAAAGGGCATTCGCTGCCTCCCAAAGGTGCAGCCCGGACACCGTAGATTCCAGAACTAAAGATTCGGATGGCGTCTTGCCCTTCCACGATCTCAAAGTCGGGTCCAAACCAACTGATCGAATACTCATCGGCAGAAGGCAATAGTTCTGGCTCAAGTAGGTAGCCATTATTAAGACAAGAAAGCGTCAGGGTGTCCGTTCCAATTGCTAAGCCAGGATCTGAAGGAAGGAAAATTTCCACTGTATCCCTAAGCATACAGCCATCCTCCCGACTGAGGCTAAGCACGTAACTTCCGTTGGTAAAAACAACAGGAGTAGGATTGCCGGGAAAGGCAATAAGATCCCCTTCCAGGTTAGTCCATTGAAAGAAAAAGCCTGCTTCTAATGGCAGGTCGACGGGATCCAGGATATTGTACCCCAATTGGCAATTGAATAATTGATCATCACCAGCATTGACCGCCAATGCTTCGCAGGCTATGCACAAAGGATCGTTCGTATCGCGAACCGGAGATTGATAAGCAGCCGAAAATTCACAGCCGACGGAATCAGTAGTAGTGAAGTTGAAAATGTCGGAACTGGCCGTATTTGCGAATAAGGTTTCTCCATCTGCACCAATATAGTTCGGGCTATCCTGATCCCAGCTAGCGCTTACTACTCCTTGATTGTACAGTGGGATCAAACCATCGGTGCCCATATACTCAATGCGCCAATTAAATATGTGGCCGCTCTCCATTTGACCAGATAATGAAAAGATCGATAAGGTCCATTCGCCATTTAGGGGGCAATCGCCAATGGCAGCATTAATATCCCAGGGAGCTTCGTACGACCCGGCCGGCGGGCTATCGTAGAGAGAGGTATCAATCAAAGATAGTGGGAAGGGATTCTCTGCGGAGAATTCAAAACAGTAGGTATAGGGAATACCAGGGCTCGGGTCGAATGGGTCCTCAATGGGCTCACCTAGATGAAGACCATCTATCGGTGCCAACTCATCGTGTAGCTGCCAGCTCGGAAAACAGGGGCTATCCAGGTAAATTTCAATGAGGCGGGCATTACTGTGCTCGATATCGATACATACTCTGAAATTATTGAAAATATCACTGACCGTTAAATCGCCAGCATCGTCAATGATTAGACTAGATTGGAATATACCGCTATCAATCTCTCGACTAATCGGTCGGGGAAGTTCAAAATCACTTTCCACAGCTAGGTTCTGCCCCAGGTTGTTGGCAGTTACACTGGCGATCACCTCCAAAGTATCCAAGGTGTTGGGACAAAAGAGTCCTTCGGGGGAAGCGTCAAAAGTCACTATTGGAGCCTGGCTGACCCGGAGCAGCCCGACTACCTCACTAGCGGTACAGCCCATAATATCGGCTACCTCCAGCTCTAGGATTTGCCCTCCCGCTGATTCGGGTTGAAGAGTTAGACCTGCGGAAGTACTAATGATTTCCCCATCCAGCAGCCAACTAAAAGTTGAAGTAGCGACACTCTGCGAATAAGTAGTCCCATTTTCAGGGAAAGAAGCGGATGCGGTGGCGGTCAAAGCATCTCCAGGGCACATATCGATGAAGCCACCCATATTGGGGGCCGGGAGAAGATCAACCACTTCGGGGATGATTGACTGACAACTCTGAGCATTTAGGGAGGTCGGCAGGAAGCAAGCTCCGAAAAGTAGGAGTGTAAATAGGGTTCTCATTTTTGTTTAGTAGTTTGATATGGAATAGTCTGTAATTAATTCACTGCAACTAATTACCACCTAGCTAGCTACTTCTCTTTATTACTAGCTCATGCCGTCATTTAGCCGACCGAAGTTTGACCAGTTTGGCAGCGAGCCTTACCAATGTTAATGGCTAAACTCTCTTTTTTGAAGCTCCTCCATGCTGACTTTTATCTAGTTCAGCTCGCTATTCGTCCAGTTCTAATTGAGCGTTGGTAGATTGAGCAGATCCTTTCCGAATTAAGAACGCAAATTTGGGTCAGCGAAAATTCGCTACAAAATCAATTACCAATGAGCAGTCTCTTATTCAACAATAATAACACCAAGGCTTTCTACAGCATGGCCTGGATCGCTTTCGTAATTTCTTCCCTCGGCATGATGGCAGGATTAATCTATCTGGAGGCGGAATTAGCCGTGAAAGGCTTTTTTGCCATGGCCTACCTCTTCAGTATTTCCTCTTGCTTCACCCTAGCTAAGGTCATCCGTGACCGCCACGAAGAAAGCCGCATCATCAACCGGGTAGAAACGGCTAAGACGGAAAAGTTCCTGAATGAGCACGGCAATCCGGTAGGAACGGTTTAAGCTTTATAGAAGCTCCGCCCTACTCCACTAGTCCGTCAATGCAGGGATAATAAATTCATTCAGGATTTCATCGGAATAGCCGTGCGCACGTCGATTGCCATAATTGGTTGAGGTGATGACGACGCTTAGCTCCAATTCGGGGATAGCCACTACCTTATTCCCCCCATTGCCAAACATAGCAAAGGCGGCGTATTGCTCTCCTTCAGGCCCATAACTTGGTAACCAGAACAAGTAGCCGTAATTGACATTTTCACGTGCTTGTACTTTGGGGCTAGTAGCAGCTTCCAGGTAGTCTGCGGAGATGATCTGCTGATCGTCCCACTGTCCTTCTTGTAAGCAAAGCTGAATAAGTCGTAGAAAATCTCGGCTGCGATACTCGCTACCTCCAGCGGTGTTCAATTCTCCGCGAGGGGAATAATGGAGTCCGTAGTCCGTAATCCCCAGTGGCTCCAGATAGCGGGCAATCGGATCGCTTACGCCTTGAATCGCCGATTGGTCAGTGGCAATTCCGACCAGTAAGGAAGCTATTGTTTTAGTTACCGAACGGCAATTGTGACGACTACTCTGATCGTTGCCATTAAAGTATTTTTCATAGAGCAATACGCCTCTTTGTGCCACTAAAACGCTGGTAAGCTGCTCATAATCGCCTTGTTCTACTTTGTGCACCAGACTATCCAGCAAGGGATGTTCCCATTCATTGACCTGAGAAAAATCGAGTTGAGCCTGCAGACTCATGCCTAGCCAAAACAGACCAGCTGTAAACCATAGTTTCATTATCCATCACTTAATTGATGCCGCAAACCTAAGCCGGTTTAGCAGGCAAAAATAGAACAGAATTAACCTCGTTTGTTTTTAACCTTTCTGCGGATCGCTCCAGCAGTATTTCCCAGATATTGTTTGCAGATTCGGTTAAAATGGCTTTGATCAGCAAAGCCGGCCAGGTAACCTACTTCCGATAAACTTTTATCGTCATTCAGCAATAAGGGGAAAGCTTTGCGCAACTTTAGCATGCGCAGATACTCCCCAAAACGCTGGCCAAAATATTTGGGAATGGCGCGGGACAAGTGAACGGGGTGTACGCCCAATAAGTCAGACAAATCTTGCAATGAAGGGATTTCTTCACTTTCCTCCAATAGATCTCGCAACTTAGCCACCCAGGGCGGCTGATACTTACTCAACACTTCCTGCCGTTCGCTCATCGCGGCGCACAGCTGTAGTAATTGCAGCTCTACTTGTAGCTCCGTGGAGTCATCCTTGGCCATTAATTCCAGAAAAAGGCTAGCTATCAGCTGATGTAGTCTTGGGTTCTCTAGAATTTGACTGCCTTCCCACATCGTAGCAGATAAGCCCATTTGCTTTAGCCAGGTCCGCTCTAATTCTACGTGAAAGCCGGCTGCACTAGTGGAAGCTTTACAATTTTGGTGAGGGTCTTGCCAGTTATGAAAAATCAAGCTTCCCTTAGTGATAGGGCTTCGACCTCCTTTATTTACTTCGTATATATTCCCGTGTAATACGTACATGAAATAAGGATTCTCATGGTAATGCCAGACGGTTTCGGGCGCCAGATAATCATAGGCAGATAATATGGAACCGGGGCGATCATAAGCCAAGCGCAGCTGACCGAAATACTCTCCTTTTGTACGTACTAGCATGGAATAGTTTAGACTTAGCTCAATATAGTATGCCTTAAACGCATCAATTCCCTAAATATGCATCCTGCTTGAGTTATGGCAGCGGCTTGTCTTTGGTAATTAGCTTATTTTCGACCTATGCCCAATCGCACTCCTACGCTCTTTCCCGTTTTGCTCGTCAATTTCATTGGCATGCTGGGCTACAGCCTCATCATTCCTTTACTCGTTTTTCTGGTGGAGGGCTTCGGCGGCAATGCGTTTATTTACGGGCTACTAGGGGCAACTTACCCCGCCTTTCAATTAGTGGGTGCGCCACTTCTCGGCAAATGGAGTGACCGCATTGGCCGTCGTAGGGTCTTGATTATTAGTCAAGCGGGTACATTTTTGGCCTGGGGATTGTTTATTACTAGTCTGCTCCTGCCCCTGTGGCCCGTTGCAGAAATTGATAGCGGCAGTCTGGGACAATTCAGCTTGACGGTGCCTTTATTGTTACTCTTCTTGGCGCGGGCCCTGGATGGACTCACCGGTGGAAATGTGTCAGTAGCCAATGCCTACCTAGCCGATATCAGCGACGATAGCAACCGCAAGGCCAACTTCGGTAAACTCGGTGCCAGTACCAGTATGGGCTTCGTCATTGGCCCCGTATTGGCAGGCTTACTGGGCGCTACGGCTTTGGGTAGTTTGCTTCCAGTGATGGTCGCAGCCCTGGTCTCGCTGGTCGCTATTGGGGTCATTTACTGGTATTTACCCGAAAGCCAGCCAGAGCTAGTGGCTCAAAATGAAGTGGCCAAAGATTCCTGGCTGCACAAACTGTTTGGGCACGAGCACAAAGAATGTTACGAACTGGAAGATTGTGTCCCGGAGAAATTTGGACTTCCGCAGGTCCTGCGCATTTCTGGACTACCACTGCTTTTTCTGATCTATTTCCTGACCTTCTTCGGTTTCAGCTTCTTCTACTCTGGCTTCCCGGTTTTTGCTAGTAATGGACTAGGTTGGACTTCTTTTCAACTGGGTATTTTTCTGGCGATTTCCAGCGGCATAATGATATTGGCACAAGGGCCGATTCTAAGCTGGCTGGGTAGCCGTTTGAGTGATGCTACCGTTGTACGGATCGGAGCAGGCTTGCTAGCCACCAGCTTTTTCATTCTTCCCTTGGGCACCGTTTTCTTCGTTTATTTAGCCAATCTGTTTTTATCCTTAGGCAACGGATTGATGTGGCCCAGTTTCCTGGCTATTCTCGGGCAAACCGGTCCGAAGGATCGACAAGGCTCCATTCAGGGCTATGCCAACAGCATGGGTAGCCTGGCCAGTATTTTTGGCTTGATATCCGGAGGGATGCTTTTTGCACTACTAGGGCCTAACATCTTCTACATCGGGGCGGTGCTGATTAGTGGGATTTTTGTGCTGAGCTTTCGGTTGGAGTAAAGTGGGTGTTGCTGGATATAATAGAGCGTCGCGGTAATTCGGCACTTTTTTGGGGACACCGATCTTTTTTATTGGTGTTTCCAGGCTGAAGCCTAATTACAAGAGCTTAAGGACAAAGCTTTAAGCTTGAATAAAGTCTTAGGGATGGAAACGGATTACCGGTCGCCAACGGCTCCCTGCACGGATTTTGATGTTGTGAGCCTTGATAAAATAAGGCCAGAAAAATCCGTTCTCCATCTGCTAAATCCTTGCGGATCTGTGTCCTATTCCTCGCTAGGAATGGGCGGCGCAGCAAGGAAATTAACTTCTTATCTTCGTATTTCCCCAAACTCCTTCTTCCAAAATGCGACTATCGTTTCTATTATTCTTCATCGCTTCGACCCTCTCCGCTCAGGACCAGCCCAACATCGTCTGGTTTATCAGCGAAGACAATAGTCCCTACCTCGGTTGCTACGGAGACACCTTAGTGCGCACCCCTCATTTGGATGCTTTTGCTGAGGAAGCTATTTTGTACCATAATGCCTTTAGTAATGCGCCGGTTTGTGCCCCTTCCCGTTCTACCATTATTACGGGAATGTACCCCACTACTTTGGGATCGCAGCATATGCGATCTTCAGTGGAAATCGCCCCTGATTATCGCTTCTTCCCTGCTTATTTACGGGAAGCTGGCTACTACACGACCCTACGCTTAAAACGCGATTACAATATACCGAGCCAGCCTGGTACCTGGGATCTCGACGAATGGTGGCACCTGGAAGATGCCTTGCCCGAAAGGACAGCAGAACAGCCCTACTTTCTGATGTATAATACCTGGATGAGCCACGAAGGAAAAATTCACCCTTCAGAGGATCGTTGGAGTTATTTTAAGAGCACCTTTGAGCGAACTCCCGAAGACAGTGTACAGCATATGATTAATTCCATCAGTAAGGTTGGACCTGCGGAAGTACAAATCCCTCCCTATTTACCTGACCTGCCAGAGGTACGGGCAGATCTAGCCCAGTACTATGAAGTTATGGAGGCCACAGATATCGAATTTGGTCACGTGATCGAACAGCTAAAAGCTAGTGGCGAGTGGGAAAATACAATCTTGATTTATAGCAGTGATCACGGAGGGGTGCTAGGGCGTTCCAAGCGTTTTCCGCTGGAATCAGGATTGAAAGTGCCGTTGCTGATCAGATTTCCAGAACGCTGGCAACATTTAGCCCCCTCCGCAATGGGTAGTCAAACTGAGGCCGTAGTGAGCTTTGTGGATATGGCCCCCAGCATTTTGGAGATGGCGGGTTTAGACGCCCCCGATCATTTTCAGGGCAACAGCTTCTTACAACCTCCCACTCACAACCGTGATCAATACGCTTTTGGCTTTCGGGGTCGGATGGACGAAACCTACGATATGGTGCGTACGGTACGAGACAGACGCTACCGCTACGTACGCAATTACAACCGGCATCGCCCAGCTGGTCAGCGCGTCAATTTTCTCTGGCAGGCAGCTAATCTACAGGCTTGGGAAGCAGCTTATGATGAAGGCAAACTCAATGCTACCGAAGCAGCCTTTTTTGAACCTCGTCCCTTTGAAGCACTCTATGACTGTCGAGCCGATCCGCACAACGTCCATAATCTAATCGATGACCCAGCACATCGTGGGCAGCTTCTCCGGCTCCGAGCTGCCTTACTAATGCAGGAATCCTTGACTAATGACCTGGGAGCCATTCCCGAAGGGCAGCTATTTGCCTTGCACGAGACCAACGGACAACGCTATCAAGAGATCGCAGATTCGCTGCCGATGAGAGCAATTCGAAGAGCGGCGGAATTAGCCAACTTTCCTACCACTAGACCATCTGCTTTTCGTAGCCTCTTAAGGCACCAATTAGCAGCTATGCGCTACTGGGGTGCTACGGGATACTTGATCCAGGGTACAGATAGCCAACGCTCTCGGCGACTACTCAAAAGAGCACTGCAAGATGAATCTGGCGACGTGGCGACAGTGGCTGCCGAAGCGCTCTTCCACTTGGGAGAAGAAGCGATTGCGATCGCCACCTTTGAGCGCTTATTAACTGACGAAAATCCCTTCGTAGTGCTACGGGTAGCCAATACCCTAGAAGCGACTCGTGCGGATTCGCCCCTGATCCGAGAACGACTTCAGGCAATTGCCGAACGGGAACCCAAGGGGCGTTTTGATTTCGCCATTCGCAAAGCAAGCTACCTGCTGACTCTTTACGAAACGCCCTAGAGCAAAGGCCATAAATCTGGCTGCCGGATAAAGCGTTCACGCAGCCCGCGCACCCCATCTACGAACGCTTTAGCCGTAACATAAGGGTCACCACCAATGCCCCAACCCTGGGAAGCAATCGGTCCCTGGTAGCCAAAAGCATACAGTTTGGCCAGCAACCAGGCCATATCGATTTCGCCCCGATCAAAGCGCGTAGCAGGAAACCAATCACCGGATTTACGACCATTGGTCAGGACTACATAATTGGTCTTAGCCATTACGGGATCGAGCAGAAGCTCGTCCAGTTCTTCGTTATTTTTATGGGCGTACCAATGATGCGAACAAAAGGCGGGTTGTACCCAGTCGGCTTCAGCATCAGCCAGTATTTTGCGTTGTGAGGCCGGCGTATCGCACAACCAGTGCGTGTGCGGGTAGAGGGCTCCTTCAATGTTGGCTGCACGGCATGCTCGATCAAAGGCAGCTACGATGCGGGCAGCTCGTTCCCAATGTCGATCCTCGGCCTTGGCAGAACCGCTTTCGTGTATCGTACCGCCAAACAACTCTCCTCCACCTTTGATGGCAAAGCTGATGAAGGGACGTAGCGGGCTACGCCCTAGGGCAGCGATGACCCGCTGCATCTTATCGATCTCTTCTTCCAGTAAGTGGGCCTTTTCATCAATGACCGCTCCGGTATTCCAGTGGAAGCCCCAGCTCCGAAAATCATATGCGGGCACCATGTCCATCAAATCTTTCCAGTAATCCGAATCCGGGTCTACCATCACGATTTGAAAGCCATCGCAACCGGCTGCCCGTGCCGCGTTTAGTTTAGCTTTCCAGGAATAAGCACGACGGTTGCCGCTATGAAAATTATCAAAGAGGACCAGGGGATTGTTCGGCAAAGTCAGTGAGCCATCTCGCAGTTCAACTTGGGTAGATTCAACTCGATTGGCTGCGGCCGCCACTGGCAGGCCTAAACCGGCAAGAACAGCAGAGCTCAGTTGAATAAAAGAACGCCGACTAGAAGCAGACATAACAACATTTTTTAGAGGTACGAAAAACTACTGGAGACTGGCCAAATAAGCTACTAGGTCTCGAAATTCTTCCGGTCGTAAGCTATAATGCAGCCCTTCCGGCATCAAGGAGCGCTCCATCACCCCGTAGCTTTGCGGATTAGGGAATCGATCGAACTGACCACTACTATTCATTAGTAAAGCATAGTTGTAGTTGACGTCTATTTGTCGCCCTTGGTGTCGTTTTCCTTCTTCATCTATCAGGAACCAACCGACCCATTCCGGAGCAATTTCTCGACTTGGGTATAACAAGGCGTTAGCCAGTTGCTGTCGGCTTTTACTGCTCCCAATCTGAGACAAATCAGGTCCAAAGACACCCCCCCAACCATCGACCCGATGGCAACTTTGGCAAAGGAGATTCGGGCGGGTAAAAAGTAGTGCACCACGTTCGACATTTCCATCCTGCTCAGCTATGGCCAGCAAATCCTCCTCTTGGGGCAAATCTCCAAGGGGCTCGCTGCAATGCTTCCATTGTGCCCACAATCCTTCCTCATCTAGTAAGCTAAGCCCAGTGACAACAGCGGCAGTTGTCGTCTCATTGCTCACGCAGCGACAGGCATAATCAAGCACCGACTCAGCAACGTTCCGCTGCCCTGTAGCTAACAACTGGGCAATCTGCATACAATAGCTTGCTGATTGATACTGTAGCTCCAGTAATGCACGATTGCGTAGCGCAACCTCTCCCTCAGGGTCACTAGCTAGCGCCCAGATTGCAGCGGCCGCTTCCGGAGAGTCGTAATCTCTTAGTCGCTGTAAAAGGGCCAGCTTCAGCTCAAAATTATCGGTAGCTTGTAAGTTGGTAATTAGCTCAAGCTCGGGGACTTCACGAGCTGATAAGTAAGGGATGGCCAGTGCTCTACTAGCTGCTGGTAATCGCTCATTTCGAACCAATCCAACTAGATAATTTTCGGGCAAATTGCGAGGAAGTCGGTTACTCTTAGCTTCCGTTTTCGCCTCGTAGGCCTGGATAAATTCATCCCCCAATAGCGGTACAGTAGCTAGGAAGCTGGGAAAAAGATCTCCACTAAAATGACCGGCTGCGAGGGCCGCCTCCAGGGCTGGCAACATATCTTGCCGTCGGTGTTGACCACAATAAATTAGCGCCATTCGGCGAATGTCCGTTTCGGGATCTATGATTAGTCGTTGTAGTACTTCCGCAGGTATTTCCCTTCCTACTGGGGTCAGGGCTAAGAGGGCACCCAGACGTAATTCCTCGTCTTCCTGCTCCAACCAATCGAAGAGCTGATCGAGCTGACCAGTTCTGCGCCACTTATGGTGCAGTCGAGCCCGCTCAAAAGCATTATAGCTGCGATAGCTATTTGCATCCTCCGCTAGGTCTTCAGCACCCAGCCCCTGACTGGACTGAACATCAGCTGCGATGATTTTCGGTGCGGTCTTTCTTCCTAATCGCCAGATGCGGCCGTGACCGTGATTGGGATATTGACGGATCACCCAATCGGTGAAGTACAGTTCACCTTTGCTATTCACAGCAAAGGCCACGGGGTGGAACAAACTATCTCCTTGCACGAGTATTTCTGCTTCTCCGTTCAAAATTCCGCCTGTTTCCTGGAGCGGTACTTGTACGATGTTGTTTTCTTCCCAGACGTTGACCAAAATATGGTCTACGAACGAAGAGCCAAAGTTGGTAAATGAGGCATCGATCAAATCGCAGGGAGCTTCCCCAATTCCTGCGAGATAAGGCAGGGTGCCAGGCAATTCTCCGTTCCAGGCATCATAAGGGTGGCTACCCTGACGGCCATACAGCGATTTAAAGCCATAGTCCCCCCCGCTGACAAGCTGGATGAGACGATTAGGCCCGCGGGAGTCCGGATCATTATCCGTCAAAAGCAGGTGTCCCTTGGCGGTGAATTTAAGATTGTAGGGATTCCAAAAACCAGTAGCGATTTCCTCTAGCTGATGCCCCTCCAGTGTCATGCGCATCACATTCCCTCCATCGCCGTAGCCGGATAATCGAGTACCATCCGCAGCCTCGACCTCCCAGTCTGAACTACCCATATTTCCCCTTGCGGTGTATAAAATCGTATTAGAGGGGTCCAATTCAATGCCCAAAATACCGGCGTGGTCGTAAGGGTTACTGGGTTTCAATAGTCGCAGTAAGCTGTGTTTTTCCTCAGCGTAGCCATCCAGGTCATTATCCCGAAAGGCATAAATACCCTTGGAGGTGCTGGTGTAAACGGTCCCATTGGGATGCACCACCAGATTCATACCATCCTCCAGACTGTCGGCAAAGATGGTCCATTCATCAGGAATGCCATCAGCATCGCTATCCTCAGCGCGCAGGATACGGTCGAAGTCTGGTCCTTCGTAGTCTTCCGGCGGAGAATGAGTGTGGGATTCTAAGACCAATAGTCGATCTTGTTGATCAAAGGCAATCCCGATGGGCGTACGAATTTGAGGTTGCTCGGCCACTAAGTCCAAGCGAAGTTCGGCATTCAACACCTCCGGATAGAAGGTCGGTGGCACGGAATCAGCCTGACAGGCGGATAGTAGCATAAACAATGCGCCGTAGCCAAAAAAAGGAAAGGGATTCATCAGAAATCGACAGCTTTACACAAAAAAATGATTATCAGGCGCAAACAAATTGCACCTTAGCTAATCTATCTCTAACTGCACTTTGGTGGTAGGTCCTCTATAATTAACCTTGACAAAGGATTGTTGGTTCTAAACTAAGAATTCATAAAACTGAGGCAGCCTCAAACCTTTAGCTACGGCAGGCGCAGTTCATAATCGATTGCTTTATCAGTAAAGGAATTGAGTAAATCACTCAGTTTGATGACGACTCTCGCTAACAAACCCTTTTGCGTAAGTTCAGCGACAATCGGGCGGGAGGATAAGCTTCCACACTTTGTTTCGCTACGGAATAAGTAAATGGAACGACTCTTTGCTATTGCCCTAAAGGCTGCGGGATCGGTGATCACAAATTCAAACTCCAGTTGATCATTTGCGGGCAGTAGGCTAGCTAAGCCAGCAGCTGCCTCAGGTGCGTAAATTTCCCAATTGTGATCGCGTTTTCGTTTCATTAGACCAGTATTCTCCATCAATTGCCGAGTAGCTGGAGGTAGGCGTAACTGTACTGTTCGAAGGCGATTATCCAACAGTTGATTGGTTCTCAGGTGTAGGTTGAAGATGTGCTGTAACATGAACACAAGTTCCGGGCTCGCTTAACTACCCACAAGGGTAATTGTACCTGTTTCTGGCTAGGTACTTCTAGATTAATTGAAAAGTTTTGTTAAGGATTTACACCGTCCGTTAAGGTCCTGTTAACCATCGGGCTAATTAGGCTAGATGTCGTCTTTTTCCAAAAGTGGCTGGCCCGACTTGCCTCGTATTACTTTGGAGGTAGTAGCTTAGCAATTGCACCAATTCATTTTCCTTGACCTACCTCTACCAAGAAGCGCAACTCGGCTCCTACTTTCAGCTCCTAGCCAATGAGCCAGAACTTCAACGGCAGTTTTTCCAGGAACAAGACCTGGCCTTACTCACGATTGCCTGGAACCAAGGACCCGCGCAAACCGTATGGGTAGACGGTGTCCCTTATCCATTGGATACGGGCCAAGTTATGCTGCTGATCATTAAACACAGTTATCGCTTTGAGCAGCCTGCTTCTATTGTCGCCTGGCGTTTTAATCGAGACTTCTACTGCATTATCGACCACGACGAGGAAGTAAGTTGCGTAGGTTTGATATTTTATGGCATGCCGAGTCCCATGGTCCTTAATCTGGACCAGTTGCATCAACGAAAAATCGACTTACTCTATCAAGTATTTGTAGATGAGTTGGGCACCCATGACAACCTACAGGGAGAGATGCTTAGAATGCTACTCAAGCGCCTCATTGTGATCCTCACCCGTTTGGCCAAAGACCAGCATCTCAAGACCTCAGCTGGAGGAGATGAGTTAGACATTATCCGGCAATTTAATCTACTGGTCGAAAAGCATTTCAATCAGCACCATCAGGTACAGGACTATGCGGAAATGCTATACAAATCGCCCAAAACCCTGAGTAATCTATTCGGGAAATACAGCGACAAAACGCCGCTCCAGGTCATTCGCGAACGCATAGCGTTGGAAGCCAAACGTTTTCTGCGTTATACCGACAAACCCATATCTGAGGTCGCCTACGACGTAGGCTTCCAGGAAGGTGCTCACTTCAGCCGTTTTTTCAAAAAAATGGAAGGTCTTACCCCCAAGGGATTCCGCGAAGAAATCAGGCAGACGCCTAGTCCATACGATCAAAAGTCATAATCGGGAGGTCATTCGACAACATAGGATTCGTATTACTATCCCAGATCATTTGCTCTTTGTCGTCGGAGAAAGTCAGGTAGTAATCAGTACTTTCTACAAGCAGTAGTTGATTAGTACCATCTTCATTGGTGATGGAGTTGAGGGTGAAACTGTATTTGCCGGGTGCATGCGCTACCATTTCATCTGCAGGAAGCGTTGAACTTACTTCCAATTCATTGGTCGACCAATTGATCCGATAAACAATATCTCCAGCCTCTAAATCTGGAATGGAAGGGGAAAAGGCAATCCAGCTCATCATCGTCCAGGTCTCAACCTCTTCGGTGGTGGGTGTAGTGGGAGTTTTGCAAGCATTGCCCAAAAGCAAGCTAAACAGCAGTGTTGCTAGAATGAAAGTACGCATGAGTGTAGTAGTGTTTTTCTGATCTATAAGTTAAGATATAATTGTCGAATGCCAGGAAATAGCCCGCATGGGAACCATATATGAATTGGAAAAATCGAACTCGACAGTCTACCAGCTGTTTAAATTTTTCATCTAATAAAAGATCACGCATGCTCTCCTACCACCCTATCGGAAAAAGTGGATTAATTAGCTCTAATTTAACCTTAGGAACTATGATTTTTGGGGAAGGATTGAGTGGTCGTTCTACCCCAGAAAAGGAAGCCCTCCAAATAATCGATCACTACCTGGCCGCAGGTGGTAATCATCTAGACACCGCCAACGGCTATGCCGAAGGACGCTCCGAAGAAATAGTTGGCAAAGCGATCAAAGGCCGGCGAACGGAGGTTTTAGTCTCTACCAAGGTGCGCTTTCGGACGCACCCACACCCTAACGGAGAAGGGCTGTCTCGATTACACGTCACTGAGGCCGTAAACGCCAGCCTAAAGCGGCTGCAAACCGACTATATCGACCTGCTCTACCTGCATTGCTATGACCCCATTACCCCCTTGGAAGAAACCATCAGAGCCCTCGAAGATCTGATTCGAGCGGGTAAAGTCCGCTACCTCGGTATTTCCAACTTCAAAGCCTGGCAATTGATGAAAGCGCAGGCTTTATGCCAACAGCTGAACACCAACCGCTTTATCGCTGCTCAGTACCAATACAGCTTGGTAAAGCGCGATATGGAATACGAGTTTTTCGACCTATTAGCGTCCGAAGGTCTGGGGTTGCTTCCCTGGGGACCATTAGGGGGTGGCTTCCTAACCGGGAAGTATCAAAAATCTGGTCCCAGCAGCGGCCGTATTGCCAGCAGCACTGCCGAGATGGAAGAGAGCTGGGAACGCAGAAACACCGATCGAAACTGGCGCATCATCGCCCTAGTCCAGGAACTAGCTACAAAATATCAGACCACGCCTTCACAGCTGGCAATTGCCTGGATACTATCTAAATCGGTAGTTTCTTCTATCATTTTAGGGGTAAGAACTATGGAACAACTCCAGGATAATCTGGCGGCCAGTGAGCTACAACTGGAGGCCGCAGATATTGAAGCACTCGACACCGTCAGCGCCCTCCCAGAATTGTACCCTTACCGAATGATTGCCGATTACGGTAGTAGGCAACTATAGAAGGGGAGCGCCCTCTTCTTGTAAGGTCCTAATATCGACGATCAGTTGCTCGATGGAGGTCCGATTAAGACCGTTGTAGATACCCCGGATGTAACGATTTTGATCCACGAGTACAAAGTTTTCCGTGTGTAGAAATTCTTCGTCTAGCTTCTGTAGTCCCAGGTCTTCTTCCACAAAATAGGCCTTGCGCCCTAAGCGGTAAATTTCCTGTTGCTCCCCTGTTACCAGGTGCCATTTTTCAGAATCGATCCCTTTAGCCTCAGCGTAGGCCTTAAGAACGGGGACGGAATCCTGCCTCGGGGTTACCGAATGCGATAAGAGTAAAACGTCTTCGTCCTCGTAGAAGGCTTTCTGCAGCAAAGCCATATTGGTCGTCATTTTCGGACAAATTCCCGGGCAAATGGTAAAAAAGAAGTCCGTGACGTAGATTTTCCCGGCAAAGGTGGCTTGGTTTACGGTCTGTCCCTCTTGATTCGTAAGCTCAAAGGCTGGGATACGGTGAAAGTCTGCTGGTGGCTGCTCGCCAGGGGCTAGCCATACTGGGCTAAAGGTAGCCTCCTCATAAAAAGGTAGACGCACTACCCTACTGTCTTCCGCAATATCCTGGCTTTGACAAGCCCATATAAAAACAGGTAACAACAGCAGGGATTTAATCGGTAAATTGAATGACCTCATTGTCTAAAGAGTAACAAAGATTAGCCCTTTTAAGGGCGAAAATTCTGCCATTGACCACCTTCTTCCCCATCTAGGCTGATGTTGAAATTGTCACTATCAAATTCTGCAAAGGCAGGATGCAGAGTGGTCATTTCGCCCCCAGTGGAACCATCGTCGTCATCGCAAGTGGAACAGGATAGCGTGACAATTAATAGGAGTAGACTAAAAGGAAAAGAGTAGGTGATTCATTAGTATCTTTTCTTATTAGAGACTACAAATCGCTCAATCCTGCGGTGGAGGCCTCATTTTTTTTCCAGGTCTTAAGAGTCTACCTACCGCTTGAGTCACAAATAACTCAAAATGAGGTAATTGCTCTGGCCGCAGTAAAGCGCGAACATCTTCAAAATGCTGATAGGTAAATTGCACTTTTTGCTGTTCCAATTGTTCGACCTGCATAATCAGACTATCCTTAATTAGCGAGTCGTCGCTACGATAAACAGTAGAAAAGTATTGCTGTAGATTCCGATTCTGCTCCTGATTGAAGGCTTCGATTCGGGTTCCATGCTTCATAGCAAGGTTTTGGAAATCGGCAGTTTGTGATTCATCCAGTTGTAGGAGGTCTATTGCGACAGATTCAAAGGAGCCAAAACCGCCGCTAATCCTAGGTGGTCGCGGTGGTCGGTGGAACCAAAAAAAGAGCAGGATTCCTATATTTAGTAGCAGCAGAACCAGACTAGCGAGTTTGTAAAATTGAAGCTGTTTCATTATTCATATAAGATATAAGTCGGTAACAAACTCTCCACTTCTTCATTAGCTAAGACAACATTCATAGCTGGGTGTTGCCGTTCAGCTTGGGCAATGCGTAAGCTGATCAAGTTAATTGACAGTAGTAAAACCGCCGCCGCCATTAGCCAGCGAAGGTTCTTTACTGGGATCCGAGCGATGGACTCCCTGCTCAACTCAGCTTCGATTTTAGTTAGCAAACTAGCGGGAGGCTCAGCTCGGCGACTACCTTCCAAACTATTCATCACCTCATCTATCCATTTATTGGCTGATTGTTTCATAACACTTTTTAGATACTGCGATTCAAGGAATCCTTCGCTCGTAATACCATTCTTTTAGTTTTTGCCGTAAATTTTGTTTCGCTCGTTGTAGTAAAGATTCCACCGCCTTCAGGCTAAGTCCCATAATGTCTGCAACCTCCTGCCGTGGCAAGTTCTCTACTAGGCCCAAAACGAAGGCTGTTTTTTGACGTTCGGGTAAAGCATGGATTACACGATATAGATAAGTTGATTGCTCCTGTCGTTCGATCAATACTCCAGGGTGCACGAAATCTGCTAAGGGTAGATCGGGAATGTCCTGCGCTCTACTGATCCTTATTCGCCGTCTTTTGAGCACCGCTAAGGCTGTATTAACTGTAATCCGGTAGATCCAAGTGCTGGCTTTGGAATCTCCTCGAAATGTAGCAGCTTTTCTAAAGATAATCAAGCAGACTTCCTGGGTCACCTCTTCAGCGTCCTGCTCGTTTTGCAAGTAGGCCAAAGCAGTATTATACAGCTTGGCAGCATAACGACCATATAACTCACGAAAGGCAAGTTGGTCTTTTTGAGCAATGGCTGCAATAAGTGCTTCGTCAGAGATGGGCTCGATTTTAGCAGGTAAAAGTTTAGATGCAGTAGTCGGCTAAAGGTTTATTGAGGCTTTGGGAAGAATTGATAATTCGTCGGGAAAAGCAGGTAAGGGTTAGCTGATGGTTGCCCCGCATCTTTGCCTTGCAATCGGAGGGAAACACTCTCCATTAATAACAACCACAAAATTTTATACAATCATGGCAACCTTCAATCTGCCCACTCGCGAAACCGTCAACACGCAAAATCAAGCAATTTTTGATCAGCTGGAAAAGAGCGTAGGCTTTGTACCTAACTTATTTGCTACCTACGCTCATTCTGAAACGGCACTAGGCAACTACCTTACTTTTTCTAATGCTAAGACCAGTCTGCGCACCAAAGAAAAAGAAGTTATTAACCTGGCTGTAAGTCAAGTCAACAACTGTGAGTATTGTCTGGCAGCTCACACTGCTATTGGTAAAATGAATGGTTTTACTGACGACCAAATCCTGGAACTGCGCCAAGGTTACGCCAGCTTCGATGCTAAACTCAATGCTTTAGCCTCCTTTGCTCGCGAAGTTACCTTAAATCGAGGTCAAGTAAGCACCGAAGTAACCGATCGTTTCCTCGCAGCTGGCTGGACGAAAGCCAATCTGATCGACACCCTGCTACTAATTGGTGATAAGACCATCTCCAATCTCATCAATAACGTGACGCAAATCCCCGTAGACTTCCCTGCTGCACCTCAGCTGGAAGAAGCCCTCGTCTAAGATTATCCGAAAATGGGTTTTGGAAGCCGTCGTTAGCTATTGCTGGCGGCGGCTTTTTATTGTTCGCTTAATTAATACACAGATTTTCATAGATTTAGCGAAAGGAAACGGAGATTTACTCACTAAAACCGACAGGCATTAATCTCCATTAAATATTTTCCACAACTAGAAATAATTATGGCAGGAGGTGATTGGAAAGAGATGCTGGTGGCCGTTCAAAACGGCGATCTTCCACTAGTAAAATACCACATCGAGAGCGGCATCAATCCCAACTATCAGCATCCTGAGCTTCTCACAACACCACTCATCGAGAGTATCAGCTTTCAACAATATGAGATCGCTGAATATTTGCTCAATCATGGCGCAGATCCTGAATTAAAAGCGGGCTTCAGCACTGACAGTCCACTTAAGGTAGCCAAACAACAGAAAAACCCGGCTATCCTGGAGCTATTACGCCAGTATCTGCCTAATCGTACCTCTTGGTTAGCCAACTTAAGATCGATAGTTCTAAGAAGATAATATTGCAATGATGGAGGCGCTGAGACTTAAAAAACTACCTTTCGCAGAAAGCTGTTATCGCCCCTCTAAAACTAATCGAAAGCCTACCTCCATACGAGCATCATCCTGGTTTAAGCCGTAGACCATATCTTCCTCTTTATTTCCTGCCCAAACGGCTCGGTCTCTCCTACTAGCACTCGGTTGACGGCTAATGGCTATAAAAGCTCGGTCTTCGCCCTGGGGGAAAAACCGAAAAGGCATTTGCCCCAAATAGTTCTTCTCCTGTTCGAAATCATAAGGGTCCGCAGGGAAATCTTCCATAGCTTGGAAACCACTGTTAAGCATACTCTCGATATAAGACTGCGGTTGCTCGGTTTCGCTATATGCATCCAGCGTCCATTCATGTACACCGGAGCTCAGGCGCACCAATTGTCCCGGTCGCAAGCGATAACTACGCAATGGCGGCTCCCGATCAGTAAGCAAGGGGTCATAAAATGGTTCCTGTCGAAGAGCAGTTGAATATTCACTTCGTGGATTGTGATACGCGGGTAATTCTAATTCGGTTGCCGGCACATAGGTGTTTTCCAGCCAGTGCTTTTTTCCGTAAGGGTAATAGTCTCCAGCCCTCGTACTCGCTCCTTGTGGCAGTATCTCAAAAGCCTCAGCTGTTGCTAGTTCTGCTTGAGTGGGTAAGCGATAGCCTAAGTGGAAAAAGCGATCGCTGATCCGAAACGGGCGCTCCTCGCCTTCTGCTGTGGTAATTTCTTTACGTACATCTCCCTGGTATTGCCAACAGAGATAGGCCTCTGAGTTAAAGCTATCCCCATCTTTTTGTTCCAGACTATTATTTATCCAACCGCCTGCAATCAAAAGATATTCATTCAAGCGATCCGTCTTCCAGGCGGCGTACTCCAGCACCTGGCGGTAGCTCAAGCCCGTTACTGGCTGATCGGCATAGCTGGGATCTAACACTTTCTCCAAAGCAGCAGCTAAAGGCAGTGCCGCTTCCAATATTTCCGGGTAAGAGTCCCCGTAGACCCGTTCGAGCCAATGGAGGTAAACTAAATAGTTTCGATTACTCTCCTCTTCAATACTGATCAGTTGATCCTTGACCAGCGTCAGCTCTGGCAGTATTGCCCTCACCTTTTTATCGGAAGGTGCTGGAAACTCCGAGCAGTTGCTGGCGATTAAACAACAAATCAGGGCACTCAACAATCGGTATCTGGGCATGCATCTCAGTTTTCACTTGCGAAATTAAAGGGAGTAACCCTCTCTCTCCTCATTCAGATGCCGAAAAGTCGCCAGCTGGTGGAATACGTCTATTTTTCCACCTAAGCTACCATTGTTTGCTACTTGCCCACAGTACAGGATAGCCAAACCAAGCTGTATCGATATATTCGTGAAATATTGCGAAGCTTCCCCTCATGACCAGCTATTTCCACCTCCTTATTGGTTTATTTATTTTCACTTCCGCAGGTCTAAACCTCAGCTGTAATCCAACGCTTGGAACGACAACTGATGTTGGTTCAGCTACTGAGTTTCAACCCACGGAAAAGGCAATTGCAGCAGGGGCCTACTTAACTGCTCAAGACACCCTAGGCGGTGCTAATCAGTGGCTCTCTTTTCAATTAATCACCGAACTCAGCGATGACCTCCTACCTAGCGTACCACTACAACTAACAGTAGACAGCAAATACTGGCTGGCTGTTAACGGTAAGTTGATCATCCGCGAAGGTGGTCTCAAACATGGCCCTAGCCGCGATCAGCGCTACTGCGACCAATTGGATTTGGGTCCTCATCTACAGGCCGGAACCAACGTCATCTCCATCTTAGTCTGGCACTTCGGCAAAGACGGATTTAGCCATCAAAATCAAGGAGCACCGTTTTTACGTATCGATGGCCCGGCCTGGATCGCCACTATCCCCGCTAACAAATGGCGGGTACGCCCCCACCCTGCCTTCGGTACCTCTGCTGCTCCCCACCCTAATTATCGGCTGCCGGAAAGCAATGTCTACTTCGACGCCCGCAATTCACTTCCCGACTGGCATTTCCCAGCTGAGCTGGGAGGATCTGCTGCACCAGATCTCGCCAGTCCTTCAGTGGTTATCACGGATGAATACCGCCGCAACTGGCCCTTAGCTGTTCCGCTGACCACCAGCCAGCTACCACCAATAAAACCAGACCTCCCTCGCCCAATTCCCCAGTGGCGCAATAGTGAATTACTCGATTACGAGCATTACAATCGGGCGCTACCCTATCTTTCTACGGGAGATACGCTAATCGCCGATTTACCCTATAATGCCCAGGTCACACCCGCCTTTCGAATTAAAGCACCCCACCCAGGAATGCGAGTTGAGTTACGCACTGACAACTATCGCGGAGGAGGGCCACCTAACGTCAGAACGGTATACCTGACGCGCGCCGGTGAGCAAGTTTTCGAAACACCCGGCTGGATGAATGGACATCAACTGCGTTACTATTTTGAAACTGGCATTGAAGTTCAATCTCTACAGTACCGGGAAAGTGGCTACGACACGGATTTTCAGGGCAATTTTCGCTGCTCCAACCCAGCCTTGAATACACTGTGGGAAAAAGCGCAACGTACCCTCTACCTCACCATGCGGGATACGTATATGGATTGCCCCGATCGTGAACGAGCGCAGTGGTGGGGCGACGTCGTCAACGAATTGGGCGAGACCTTTTATGCGCTTGATCGTCGCGCTGACCTACTTACAGCCAAAGCCATCCGAGAGTTGATGCACTGGCAACGCTCCGACAGTACGATTTACAGTCCTATCCCTTCCGGCAACTGGGGCAACGAGCTGCCTATGCAGATGCTGGCCAGCGTAGGCTATTACGGCATCTGGCACTACTACTATAACACAGGAGATCTCGAGCTGCTGCGTGAAGTCTATCCAGCCGTGCAACGTTATCTCGCCATCTGGCAAATGGACGAAAAAACGAATCTGGTCATTCCCCGCCAGGGTGGCTGGACCTGGGGAGACTGGGGCGACAATAAGGATCTGCTACTGCTCTACAATGGCTGGTATTACCTAGCACTTAAGGGACTGGCTCATATGGCCGAAACCCTAGATGATTCGGCCACTCAAGCAGTAGCCAAAGACCGCATGGAGCGCTTAGCTGCTGCCTTTAATCAGGAGTTCTGGCAGGGCGACCGTTACCGCAGCTCTGCTTACGAAGGAGAAACTGATGAGCGTGGACACGCCCTGGCCGTGGTGAGTGGAATTGCTCTTGAGGAATACTACCCAGCCATCCAACGGGTATTTGCCGAAGAATACCATGCCAGTCCCTACATGGAAAAGTACGTACTGGAGGCGCTTTGTAAGATGGAGCTCCATCAGCAAGCCATTCAACGAATGCAGCAACGATACGGCCCAATGATCGAAAGTTCTCTGACCACCCTATGGGAAGGCTGGGGCATCGGTAGTGAAGGCTACGGTGGAGGGTCCTACAACCATGCCTGGAGTGGTGGGCCACTCACGATCATGAGCCAGTTTCTGGGCGGTGTGGAAGCGCTAGATGTTGGCTGGTCCGGCATTCAGCTCCAGCCCGCTGGTTTTCCGGAGATTACGCATGCGCAGATGACGGTACCTACTCCTAAGGGCAGCCTCCAGGTAGACTGGGTCTTTGACCCCGAAAGTCAACTACTGGAATTAACCGTTGAAGGAGATTTTCCGTTAGATAAGATTGAACTCACCCTGCCGCCGGGTACGCTGGATCGCTACCGCAGTTTCGGACAGGGGCAACGGCTTTATCTCATCGAAAACGAAGAAGTTGGCCAGCGTTACCGCCTGCCGATTGAACGGCCGAGGTTTAATTTGAGGTGGAAGGTGGAACGCAATTACTAATTTTGAAGCAGGTATGACTTCTATCAATGCCCCTATTCTTTTCACCCGCCGAGAAATCCCTTTTTTCTACGACAAATCCCCCGCTGAATTCAAGCAAGACCCTTACGAACGCTATGACGATATGGTCTCCAAGCAAAGCGCGCTGCATCTAGCAGATGCGCTTTGGGGGCACTACCCTATACAACCTGTGATGGATTTCGCTCAGCATCTGTACCCTAGCTATGAACAAGCCAATATCCTAGAAATTGGTTGTGGCGTGGGTAGATGGATCGGTAGTCTAGCTCATCAATATCCAAAAGCCCAATGCTGGGGAATTGACTATAGCTACCAAATGCTCAAACGCGCCCACGAATATTGGTTATTGGGAAAAACGTTGGAGTTAAATTTAGCTAACCGAGGTTTTTCAACACCTATTTTCGTTCCAGGGCACCAGCTGGAGAACTTACAACTCGGTTTAGCTAAAGCTACCGCACTACCCTTCTCCGACCAAAGTCAGGATCTGGTACTCAGTAGCTTTCTTTTAGACCGTATCGAGGATCCGCAGGCGGGATTGGACGAGATGTATAGGGTACTTAAACAACAAGGGCGACTGATACTGGTCACTCCACTTAATTTTCACCATGAGCAGCAGTGGGTAGACTACTATCCGCCGCCAAAGTTGCGAGCAAGGGTGCAGCAAATGGGATTCGAGCTCGAACTCTGGCAAGAAAACCTCCATATATTTGAGCCATTAGACGCTCATGGCAACGCAGTAATCTGGAAGTGCGTGGCCCTCATTGCTTTAAAAAAGTAATAGGCATTTAAGTCAGTACTACCGTCAAGGAGCGCGCTCCCTGCGCTCCAATCACCAAAGACTGCTCGATATCCGCCGTTTTTGAGGGACCAGCAACGAACAGTCCGAAGCCTTGCTCGGTTAAATTAATCCGGGCATAGGCTTGATGCATATTAGCTAAAAGTTGGACCTGCGGAAGTACTAAAATTAAATGTTGTGTGATGAAAGGCAACACTCGCCGCAGCATCCTAACTTCCGACAGCCAAAGCGCCGCATTTTCCGCTACCCCCCATTCCGCTTCCAAAACAAGCAGGTCAATATTCTGCAAAACTTCCAGGGGGCTTTCCTGAGTAATTGCCACCGTTTGCAGCTCAGGGTAAGCAGGTGCAACAATCTGTTTAGCCTCCGGATATTGTTGAGCTACCACGGTTGTTATCCCTTCTTCTTCCTCTAGTACCTCAATCGCGGCCCCTTGTGCCACTTCCTTAAAATGAGCCACCAAATCCTCCCGTAGCGGAGCAAAGTCTGGGATCTTCGGTAATGGTCGGAGCTGCGGCTTATTCTGACGGATGCGTTGCAGTATTTCTTCTCTCATAAATCACATTTTAATCGCGACAGCTAACTCACACTTAACAACGTTCAACTCCTCCTGTTCCGCCTGTACCATTTTCGAAATGACTGCTTGGGCACCTCTGGTAGTTCTCGACTTTTGCCCCACTCATTCAGGCCATTATAAACCATAAATCGCGGAGCAACCTTCAGGAAGTTACGCGCTAAAAACCCGGCATTTTGATAGACCTTCGGCTTAGCCAAAATTTTACCCGTCATTTTTAGTGCTCGCTGTTTGGCAGCGGGGAGTCCCTGCACCTCGACGATTTTTTGCCGCCATTTGTAGAGCTGTTCATGGATATCAATCTTGACCGGGCAAACATCCGAACAGCTTCCGCAAAGGGTGGAGGCAAAAGGCAAGTCGGAATGAGCCTCCAAATCCGTATTAGGGCTTAAAATAGAGCCGATGGGGCCAGGTACCGTATTATCGTAACTGTGCCCTCCCGAACGACGGTAGATCGGACAGGTGTTCATACAGGCCCCACAGCGGATACACTTCAGCGAATTACGGAAATCCTTCTTCCCTAAATGCTCCGAGCGGCCGTTATCGACCAGGATGATGTGCATTTCCGTACCAGGGCGCGGACGCTGGTGATGGGCGGTAAAAATGGTGATGGGCTGACCGGTAGCAGAACGTCCTAAAAGCCGGGTAAATACACCAAGGTGTTCGGCCCGGGGAATGATCTTCTCGATACCCATCGAATGGATCTGGACCGGAGCCAGATGTACGCCCATATCGGCATTGCCTTCGTTGGTGCAGACCACTACCCCGCCCGTTTCGGCAATGGCAAAATTAACCCCAGTCAGGGCAGCATCCGCCTGCATAAATTCGGAGCGCAAGTGCTGACGAGCAGCTTCGGTCAGGTATTGGGGGTCGTTATTGCCCTTTTCGGTAGCTAGCTTTTCTTCGAATAACTCGCCTACCTCTTCACGCTTCAGGTGGATGGCCGGCATAACAATGTGGCTAGGCGGTTCCTCCAATAATTGAATGATGCGCTCCCCCAGGTCAGTGTCAATTACCGTGATGCCGCGTTCTTCCAAATAGGGATTGAGATGGCACTCTTCGGTAAGCATGGATTTGCTTTTCACCATGCGTTGCGCTTGGTGTCGTTCGAGAATCGTGTATACGATTTCGTTATGGGCATGCGCATCTTTTGCCCAGTGGACCTGAACCCCATTAGCACGCGCCTGGGCCTCAAATTGCTCCAGGTAGCTATCAAGATTGGAAAGGACATTGTCTTTGATATCGGAGGCCAGTTGCCGGAGTTGTTCCCATTCCGGTACGGAAGCTGCGGCCCGGTCGCGTTTAGTACGAACGAACCAAAGCGATTCATCGTGCCAATCGGTGCGCGGCTCATCAGCGATAAAGTTAGCCGCCTTTTTAGCGTGTTCGCTCATCGTACTACTCCATTTAGGATTTCTGCTAGATGAATAACCTGTAGGGGCTGCTTTTGGCGTCGGATGACACCCTCCAGATGCATCAGGCAAGACATATCGTTGGAGGTAATGAAATCCGCGCCATTGCGCTGGTGGTCAGCGGCTCGGTCCTTGCCCATTTTAGTAGAGATGGCCGGTTCGTTGATCGCAAAAGTCCCGCCAAAGCCACAGCATTCATCGATTCGATCTAGTTGCACTAGCTCTAAGCCCTCCACCATACCTAGCAAATAACGGACCTTAGAGAAGGAAGGCTCCATTAATTCGGAAGCACTGCCCAAGCGAAGGCCACGCAGACCGTGACAGCTTTGGTGTAGCCCTACCCGATGAGGAAATTGGGCAGCAAGTTGATCGACCTGCAAGACATCGGTGAGAAATTCCACCAGATCGTAGGTTTGACTGCGCACCGCCAGTGCCTCTGATTCATCCCCTAGTAAATCATAGTGGTGACGCACGTGGTAAACGCAACTGCCCGAGGGGGCGACGATGTGGGTGAACCCTGCGAAAGTCTGCACAAAATGCTCGTAGATTGGCCGCGCATCTTCTTCCATGCCCGAATTAGCCAATGGCTGTCCGCAGCAGGTTTGTCCCTGAGGAAAATGAACCTCACAGCTCAGTTTTTCCAATAATTCCAGCGTAGCAATTCCAACTTGAGGATAGAATTGATCGATATAACAGGGCACAAACAGAGCTACTTTCATACAAACTGCGCTTTGTATTTCTTCATCGCATAATTACGCTTCAGGAATTTCCTGCCGATTTCATCGTCGCTGATTACCAAGGCTGCGCCCAAAGCGGAGCCCAGGGGGGCCTGCGTGGTACGGATTTTTTGCGCAGGAAAGGCCAAAGCTAAAAGATGTACGTAAATGGGATTATCGGCAAAACCACCATCAATGTAGATTTTCCGGATCGGATTATCTCCAATCGCCAGTCGCATCTTTGCTACTTGTAGCTCTACCAATTCTTTCATCAGCTGGTGGTAAGCATCGACAAAATTGTCCAATCCCTGGTAATTCGTTTTTAAGGGTGCTCCGGATCCAGCCTTTAGATGTATCCAGGCAAAATGTAAGGGCTCTTGCGCTAGGCGGTCCAAGCTGGCCTGATCAAACTGTACGGATTTGTGCAATGCTTTGTCTACCCCGTAGTAGTCCGTTAAGGCAGCCACTTGTTCCGTGTATTCTTTACCGAGAAATAATCGCGCTGCCCGTACCGGCTGCCCATCGATCCGCAAATAATTCAGACAGTCCTGGGCAAGTTCCTCGGCCGTAAGCAGAGCATCATTAAAGGGATTGAGCGCAATAGCCCAGGTACCCGTAGAAACCAGTAGGAAGGGATGACGATCTGCTCGCAGATAAGGCAAAAGGGCAGCAGAGCTATCGTGAATACCAACCCCAATTTGTAGACGATGGCCACGGTAAACAAGGTTTAAACTACTCGTTGGATCAACCAGCGGGGCTAGTTTAGAGGTCAAGCCTTCGGCATCGACCCATTGGTGATAATCTTCCTTTTGGTAATCCCATAAGCTGGTGTGGCACCCCAGACTCGTAAAATCACTAACGGCTACTCCCGTTAAGAGGTAACTGAAATATTGTGGCAAATGCAAGCTGTAGGCTATCTGAGCAAAGCGCTCCGGGCGGCGCCGCTTTAACCAATACAGCTGAAAGCCGACGTTCAACATCCCGGATGTTGGCGAAGCCGTCGCCCGAGCAATACGGTTCAAATCACCGTGTGTCGCTGCCAGCTCTACCAACAGTTCGGGCGGAAATGACTTGGTATAATTATAGATCGGTCCCAGTACTTCTCCCGCTGCGTCCAGGTGTACCAGCGTAGCCCCGTAAGTGGAGAAATTAACTGAGTGGATATCGTAATCCGGATGGGCCAGTAAAGTATCCAGAGTGGAAAAAACCCATTCAGTGATGGCTGCTAAATCATCACAGGGGTAACCATCCTCGTCCTCTAGCTGAGCAAATTTCCGATAATCGCGGTACAACTGCTGGTAATTGTCGTCAAAGAGAAAACACTTCTTATTGGTTTTCCCGATATCAAAAATCAGCCGTGCCTTAATGGGGTTGGTCATCGCGCCTATTTGTGCTTACAAACCACTAGCCTGTACCACCAGTCCGCGTTCCTTGATCAGCTGCTTCCTGACAGCAAATTGCCGATAAGCAGTAATGGGGTCGATGGTACCTCCTGCTCTAAGTCGTGCTTCGCGCACCAGCGGACGCAAATCCGTGCGGTAGGCATCCTGCAACACCTCCTGAGCCAGGCTCACGTCGCTCTCCTCTTGTGCAGCTTCGAGTGCCTTGCGGTTAACCACTAAGGCCTGCGCGTAAGCTAATTGAATCGCCTCCAATGATTGCAGTAAATCCTCCAATGGATCCTTCACGTTATGGCTGGCATCAATCATCCAAGCTAGTGGCGGGTTCCCGACCGTATTATTTTGCATACCGTAGACCAACTCATTAAATATCAGAAAGAGTTGATAAGGTTTTATACTTCCGCAGGTCAAATCGTCGTCGCCGTATTTACTGTCGTTGAAGTGAAAACCACCCAGTTTGCCCCGCATCATCAAGGTGGCTACAATCTGCTCAATGTTGGTATTCGGGAGGTGATGCCCTAGGTCAACCAAGGTATAGGCGCGCTCCCCACAGCCTTCGGCCAGCATCAACGAGGTACCCCAGTCGGCAATAACCGTGCTGTAAAAATTAGGCTCGTAGGGCTTGTATTCGATGAACATACTCCAGTCGCTGGGCAGGCTAGCATAAATCGATTGCAAGGAAGTTTGGGTATGCTCCAGCGCTCGACGGATGTTGTACTGTCCGGGGAAGTTGGCGCCGTCTGCTAGCCACACGGTAATGGAGTTCGACCCCAGCGCCTCGCCGTAGCGGATCACTTCCAGATTATGGGCGATAGCCTGCTCGCGACTGCCAGCGTCTACGTTGCATAGGGAGCCGAATTTGTAAGAATGCGCCTGATTGGTTTGATCTTGAAAGGTGTTGCTGTTTACCGCATCAAAGACAATACCCAGACTGGCGGCCAGTTCTTTGGTACCCATTGGGTCTTCTGGAATATCCCAGGGAATGTGCAAGGAAATGGCTCCCGCTGTTTGGCTGAGGGCGTGGATCAGGCCAACATCTTCGATCTTCTGGTGAAGATTAGCCGGTTCGCCACCGTAGGAAAAGCGACCGAAACGGGTCCCGCCTGCCCCCAGAGCCCAACTCGGGATGGCCACTTGAAAATCCTGCAGAGACTTCAGAATTGGCTCCACCGACAGTCCTTGTCGTTCCAACTGGTTGACCAGAAAATCAAACTGCCCCCGGTGCTGCTCCCGTTGCGGCTGATTACTGGCCTTAATCTGATGTGCTTCAATTCTCATAGCGCGGCATTATCGGACAAAGGCATTTGCCATTCCACCATCCACGTTGAGTGTGTTACCGGTGCTTTTATCCAGAATAGCTACGAGCGCAAATACAGCTTTAGCAATATCTTCCGGCAAGATGATTTCGTGCAGAAGATTGCGCTTGGCATAATGATTGGGCAATTCTTCCACGGTAATCCCGTAGGCCTTTGCCCGGCCTTCCGCCCAGGCACCTTCCCAGATTTTACTACCCACGATTACCCCATCAGGATTAACGGTGTTGACGCGAATTTTATCGGGTCCTAATTCGGCAGCTAGTAGGCGAGTCATATGTTGCTGGGCAGCTTTTGCCGTTCCGTAACCAACGTTGTTTGGCCCGGAGACCAAGCCATTTTTACTGGCAATATTGATGATGTCTCCGCCTAACCCCTGTTTGCGCATTATTTCCGCGCCGACCTTTGCCAAGTGAAACTGTCCTTTTACCAGGACATTCTGCAGGATATCCCAGTCTTTGACTGTCGTTTCTTCCAGCGGTTTAGAAATAGCGAGACCAGCAGAGTGTACCACTAGGTCTACCCCTCCGAAGGCCAGGCAGGCGTGTTGGAAAGCTTGCTCGACCGACTTTTCACGGGAGACATCCGCCGCGATATAGGAGGATACGTCCGGATTATGCGTAAAACTGGTCCCATTAAGCCGGTCTTCGGCAATATCCGTTAAAACCACATTAGCCCCCTCGTCAATGAGTTTACGGGCAATTGCTCCGCCAATACCACCACCTGCACCAGTGACAAGTGCCACGCGCCGGGAAAGCGGCTTTTCGGCCGGCATGCGCTGTAGTTTGGCCTCTTCCAACAACCAATACTCAATATCAAAGGCCTCCTGGCGCGGAAGAGCCGTGTATTTGGAGATCGCCTCTGCCCCTCGCATGACGTTGATCGCATTCATGTAGAATTCACTTGCTACCCGAGCCGTCTGCTTATTCTTTGCGAAGGTGAACATACCAACACCCGGATACAAAATCACCACTGGGTTGGGATCCCGCATAGCTGGGCTATTTTCCCGCTTATGCTTTTCGTAGTACTCACGATAAGTCTGTCGGTATTTTTCGAAATCTGCTTCCAGCTTCGATTTGATCTTATCGGCATCACGGAGGTCTTGCTCTGGCTTCAAACGAAGCACCAAGGGTTGAATTTTGGTGCGTAGAAAATGGTCAGGACAGGATGTACCCTTGGGGGCCAGTCGCTTGAGGTCTTTACTATTAACAAATTGTAGAACCCGTTTATCGTCCGTAAAGTGGCCAATCATTCGTTTTTCGCTGGAACAAAGTCCGCGCAAAATCGGCATTAAAATTGCCGCCCGATCAATACGTTTCCTGGCAGGAAGTGCATTGATCTTTGCGCCACCAAAAACAGGGCGTGCTTTTCCTTCCCGAGCGGCGATGTACTTCGAAGCCATCTCAATGACTTCCAGGCTATTCAAATAACACTCTTTAGAAGTATCTCCCCAGGTGAAGAGTCCATGGCTTCCCAGTACGATACCACGTATACCAGGATTTTCCGCCAAGCAGCGTTCCAGGTCAAGTCCCAGTTCAAAGCCAGGCCGACGCCAGGGCACCCAACCCATAGTATCTCCCCAAATCTCTTTGGTAATTTTTCTGCTGTCCTTTGCTGCAGCGACTGCAATTAAGGCATCGGGATGTAAATGATCGATGTGCTTGAAGGGCAACAAACCATGCAGCGGAGTGTCGATGGAAGGAGCCCGACTATCCAAATCGTAGAGGCAGTGATAAAAGAGGCCTACCATTTCGTCTTCGTGCTCTAGTCCGCGGTATACGTTTTTAAGGGCACGTAAGCGATCCGTGTATAAGCCGGCAATTCCCTGGCGGGTAAGGGTTCCGATATCTCCTCCAGAACCTTTGACCCACATGACCTCCGTTTTCTCTCCCGTCAGAGGATCCTTTTCAATGGTTTTGCAAGAGGTATTACCGCCGCCGTAATTGGTAATGCGTAAATCTGCCCCGAGTATATTGGAACGATAAAGGAATAAGCCTACTTCATCATTTTTTAGTTTGGCGGCCTTTTTATTATCCCACAAGTAGTCAACATACTTATAGCGGGGTGTAATCGAGGGTTTTCTTTGTTTTCTATTAGTGGACTTAAGGCTATTCATCTCTACGAATTTGTGCATAGTAAGCCATTCTCCATTTATGGACTGACCGAATAAAACAAATGTATCATTCCTAAGGCAGAATCTGAGCAGTACAGTGCAGTATAGCTATCAATTTCTTATCGTTTACTTTGTTCTAGCTTAAAGTCAAGTCGACATGTCAAGTAAGAACGCCGAAAGAGTAGTAGTCCAACAGGAGTATGAAAGAGAAGCCGTACCGGCTAAGGAGCTAAAAAGCTGGAAAAGTTTCCTCGGCATGTACGCTGGGGAGCATGCCGCCGGTACTGAGTTTATGATTGGCCCGCTATTTTTGGCCGCTGGCGTAAGCGCTTTTGATCTGATTATTGGCTTGTTGATTGGTAACTTTTTGGCCGTCTTATCCTGGCGCTTTCTTACCGCTGAGATCGCCGTGCAGCATCGCTTGACGCTCTATTTTCAACTGGAAAAGATTTGCGGGCGTGATCTCGTAAAGTTGTACAATGTACTCAACGGTCTACTCTTTTGTTTTTTGGCCGGTTCAATGATTACCGTATCCGCTACGGCTGTTGGGGTTCCTTTCGACATGGATATGCCCGGCCTAAATGACTGGTTGCCCAATGGTCCACTCTGGATCGTTATTGTACTCCTAATTGGGGCCGTTATTTCCCTGGTAGCGGCTCGAGGTTATCAGTCGGTATCCCGTGCCGCTAATTATATGTCACCACTGATAGTTCTAGCTTTTCTAGCCTGCGGTATAGTTGCCATGAACCATTTAGGCATCAATAGCTTTGCGGATTTCTGGGCAGTCTGGGGCGAAGGAAGTGAGCCCTTCCCTGGGCAGGTCAAATACACCTTTTGGCACGTCGTGCTCTGGTCCTGGTTTTGTAACGCAGCCATGCATATTGGTATGTCTGACCTAACCGTATTTCGTTACGCCCGTTCTGCCCGTAGTGGTTGGACGACAGCGGCAGGCATGTACGTTGGTCACTATATGGCCTGGATCGCAGCAGCCTTGCTCTATGCCGTTTACTTGAAGTCGCCCGAAGCACTGGCTATCTTGGCAGAAGGAGATGCACCCGGCGTAGTACCCGGCCCTTTAGCTTATAATGCCATCGGAATCTTTGGTATCCTCGCGGTAATTATGGCGGGCTGGACCACAGCAAATCCTACCATATACCGGGCTGGCCTAGCCTTTCAAGCGATGGTTCCTAAGGTGTCAACCAGTCGTGCTACCCTGCTTGCTGGAGCAATTGCCACCTTGGCTGGTATCTTCCCAGCTTTTGCGATGAAACTATTGGGCTTCGTTGCTCTTTATGGTTTTATCCTCGCTCCCGTAGGGGCCATTATCGTGTTTCAGCATTTCTTTGGTCAACGTAATGGATTAGTGCACGACTACGCTGCCGTGAGTGGAATCACCTTCAATCGGGCCGTTTTTGCTGCCTGGCTAATCAGCGCTGGGGGTTTTTATCTGATTTCCATCTACTTCGGCGTTTTTCTTTCTTTCCTGACCCTTCCGGCTTATTTGCTCTGCGGTTTATTATTCCTTTATCTCAGCCCTAAAAACAATAAAATCAGCTAAAAGCTGAAAGAGCTCCCCATAAATTCCGGTAAGAATAAAAAAATCCTGGCCGAGGCTTGCTTGTTAAGTCAAGATGTCGCAACTTGTCTATACAAGTTTGCCACCTTCTAACATGCCAGTACTCAAGGATACACTTCCACAATACCGACAACTGTACGAGATACTGAAGGATCATATCCAGCAAGGCGTTTATACCCCCGGTGACCTATTGCCTTCAGAAAATTCTCTGTGCCATACTTATGAATTGACTCGCCCGACCGTACGTCAGTGCCTCTCGGAGCTGGTAAATGACGGCTATATTAAGAAAGTCAAAGGCAAGGGGAGCATCGTCCAGAAAAAGAAAACCGGCATCGGGATCCTCAATATTAAAGGCACCACCGACAGTACAACCCGCGGAAGTCTAGTCACTAAGGTAATTGACGCTCCCTCCTTAATACAATGGCCGGAAGACTTAGATTTCGAACTTAGTCCTACAGAAAAAAGCACAGCCTGTATATACATGTCGCGTCTTCGCTTGATTGACGAGCAGGCGATTTTTTTTGAAAAAACTTTCCTTCCAAACCTCAATCTTCCCCGGTTTACCCGTCGTAATTTCAATAACCAATCGCTCTTTGGTACGCTGTTGAAATACTACAACATTCGAATCACCGGTGGTTCGCAACGAATTCGTGCTCTAGAAGTCCAGGCAAAGATTGCTGATTATCTACAAATCGCCCCTGGAACTCCAATCGTACAACTAGAAAAGCGGTACGAGACCAATCGCCCTTTCTTTCATTTCTATTCTACCATCTGGTGTCACACCAGCGATTATTACCTAGAAGGAGCACTTTAGAGAACACTCATTTTTGAAGCTTTAACCTTGTTTGATCATGCCATTCGCTATCCAAATTAACAACCATTCTTCTACGCCCAAGTACCGCCAAATCGCTAATTGCATTAGCCGTGGCATTGAGCGCAAAATCATTCATAAAGAAGAACAACTTCCCTCCATCAATGAATTGAGTGCCGTCTATGACATTTCCCGAGATACGGCAGAGAAAGCCTATCGCTTGTTGAAAAACAAGGGGATTATCATGTCCGTAAGAGGCAAAGGCTATTATGCGACGAATTCTTCCCCTTGTAGTGAGCGACGAGTATTGCTGATTTTCAACAAACTCAGTCGCTATAAAGAAGCGATCTACAATGGTTTTGTACAAACTATCGGCCAAGACTCTTGGGTCGATTTACAAGTTTATTACGAAGACTTGAGGTTGTTTGAGCGTATTCTCCAACAAAAGTCGGGGCAATTCACGGACTACGTAATTATCCCCAGTTTCAAGGGGGAAGCAGCTCTGCAAGCTCAGCAAATGATTGATCGGTATCTGGGTGGGCAAAAGATAACCTTGCTCAATGCCTTACTACCAGGAATAAAAGAAAAGCACCGTGCAGTAATTCAGAACTACGAAACTGATATTTATCAAGCGCTCTGTCAGGCCCATCGCCGCTTGAGCAGTTATAAATGTATCAAGCTCCATTTCCCCTTTGACTGTAATTATTCTAGGGGGATCATTCATGGTTTTCAACGCTACTGCCTCGAAAAAAGCATCCCTTCTGAAATTATTTACAAAGCTTACGAACAGCAAGAAGTAGAGGCTGGGACGGCTTACATTGTAGTACGAGACGAAGAGTTAGTTACGCTGGTCAATCAGATCAAGCTCAGGAAATTTCGGTTAAGTAAAGAGGTAGGTATCCTGGCTTACAATGACAGTCCCTTGAAGCAAGTACTACTCAACGGTATTTCCGTGATGAGCACCAAGCATGAGTTAATGGGACGACAAGCCGCCCAATTAGTCTTGGAAAACCAGTGGGGTACCGTTGAAAACGAATTCCAATTCATTGAACGAGGCTCATTATAGGCTCTTTTCAATAAAATCCTCCTTTAAAAGCACCCCATGAAAACTATTTTTGGCTGCTTGATCGCCCTTCTGGTCTTAAGCTTTTCAGCCCTTGCCATTGCACCGAATCAACCTCCACTCTCGGCTTCCTCTGCCTCTGCTATAGCATCGAATGAAAACACGCCCAACATTATCCTGATCGTTGCCGACGATCTAGGCTTGTACGATCTAGGCGCTTACGGTAATCCAGTGATCGAAACGCCCCGCCTTGACAGCATGGCCAATGCAGGCATTCGATTTACCCGTGCCTATGCCGCTGCCCCCATTTGTAGTCCCAGCCGAGCGGCCACTCAAACCGGTCTACATCCGGCAAGAATCGGGATGACAGAACATATTCGTGGCAATCCCCCCACCAATCCTTGTTGGCCACTGATTCCCCCCAAAAATATGCAGCGCCTAGCCTACGCCTATCGTACACTAGGAGAAGCGATGCAGGACAACGGCTACTCAACTATTTATGTAGGAAAGTGGCACCTGGGTGGAGGGGATTACCGCCCGCCTAACCACGGATATGATATTAGTTATGCAGCTGGCGGCCAAGGACTTCCGTCCAGCTTCTTCCCTCCTTATTTCAATGGTAACCCCTACCCGGAGCTGAACACCATAGCCGGAGCTGACGATTACCTGGCCGACGCCCTAACTACCCTGGCCATTGAAGCTTTGCCCGACGATAACACTTCGCCTTTCTTTTTGGATCTCAACTATTATGCTCCTCATGTCCCTATCCAGGGGCCACCTGACTTAGTAGATAAATATGAGACCCTACTCGGTAATGATCCCGATACCCTACCCCGTCCACAATATGCCGCCATGGTCGAGGCTATTGATCGCCAGGTGGGACGTCTAGTTGACACCCTCTCCGCTCGCGATTTACTGGACAATACCGTCATTTTATTCACCAGTGACCACGGTGCCTTGACCGTTGAAGAGGTCCCCGCTTTTGCAGCTCATACTCCTCCTACCACTAGTGGCCCATTGCGTGAAGGCAAGGGATATTTGTTTGAAGGTGGTCTCCAGGTGCCCTTGATCGCCTATGCCCCCGGTCGATATACCACTATGGTAGATGATAACCTCAACGTCAATACCGATTACTTCTCGACCATTACAAGTCTGGGCAATGGATTGGAAACTAGTCTGGATGGACAGCCCATTCCCAGCTTAACCGGGATGCCCGCAGTAGAGCGGGAGTTGTATTTCCACTTTCCGCACTATAGTCCCCAAAGGGGAAGACCTGCGGGAGTGCTGATTAATCAAGACTACAAACTTATCGAGTGGTACTCCAATGTAGATTCGGTCAGTCTCTACGAACTGGCTACCGATCCAGGTGAATTGAATGACCTTTCCACCGAACGAATTGCCGAAACGGCCGCTTTGAGGCAGCAACTGGAAGCCTGGCGGCAAAGTGTTGGTGCGCGCTACATGACTGAAAATGACAATTATGATCCAGAAAACTGCGACGACTAGCCGCGCCTCACTATGAAGTGATTTAGACTTATTTCTATCACTAGCCCGCTAAAATGAAAAAGCAACTATCAACTTTGTTCTGCGTCGGCTGCCTAGCCCTTACGCCCCTGGCTAGTCAGACCAATCCTGACCTGCTCGTCTACGAGGGTTTCAACTACGCTGAAATGAATACCATCTGGTGTCTGAACAGCCAGGGCATCGGCTGGACGGGAGCTTGGGAACGGGTACAGGGCGACGATGCCATTATCCGCGCGGATAATCTAGAGATCCCCGGTATGAACCTGGATCCCGGCAACCATTGCGCGATCGACTTTATCCGTGCAGGCGTACGTTATAATCGCCCCATCGACGAAATAGCAGACGATGGGCAAACTGTATGGGTGAGCGTAATAATGGACTTTAAACCCGATCCGCATCCCAACAATGTGGGTAACATTACCCTGATCAAAGATGGCAACCAGGTTTTCACCTTTGGCCGCAAGTTTGGCAATGGCCGTATTGGGACAGTTTGGCCCGGTTCCACTTCCTACAATACCGATATCAGTACTGAGGGGCTGAAATGGATGGTGCTTAAAATCCGGTTCAGTGGCGATAGTGGTCAGGAACAAGCCTGGTTATGGATAGATCCCGATCCACAATCTGTTCCCTTGGAATCCACAGCTGATTTAATCATGCCTCAGGCTGGTATGCCAGCTTTGCGCATCAATAGTGGTTTTGACGGGGTTCAGCTGAAGGTGGAAGGAACGCCTCCGCTCCGTGTGTCCTACGATGAATTTCGGATTGGCCGCAGTTTTGCCGCGATTAGCCCCGCTTTGACCAGTCAAAATGAAATCTCATCAGCACCCATTGGACTACAACTTTTTCCCAATCCGACTCAAGACGAAATTGGTTTTGAATTTGTACTTCCGCAGGTCCAAGCCTTAGGTTTTAGTTTATTCGACACTGCCGGTCGCCAAGTATTTCGGCAAGCTGACCAAAGATTCCCGGAGGGCTACACCCGCGGAAGTCTAAATATTACAGCCCAAGATCTAGCTCCAGGCCTTTACTATCTACAAGTTCAGGGTGGTCGCTATCTGGAGACCAAACGGATCATCATCAACTAAAGCTCCCAAAGAGAATGCTCCATCAAGCTGCTTGACTCGCAGGGCGAATTGCTCGACTACGCCGCTAAGCATTCGGCCAGCGAGGAACCTCATAAAAAAGCCTGGCTCGCGATTGTTGCAAGCCAGGCTGAAGATCGTTCGTACTAAATACTCAATTCAAACTCGTAGTGTATAGTTTATCGGTAGAGGATAAGCTTACGCACAATACTTCTTCCATTTTGTACTAAGCGTACCAGGTAGAAGCCATTGGCCAGCTCTCTTCCATTTGCATTACTATCGAAGCGCAACTGTTGCGGCCCCGCAGCTTGCTCGTCATCGAAAATAGTAGTGACCAGGCGGCCCTGCATATCGTAGAGACTGACGTTTAGTGGTCCGGCATCTGGCAACTCATATTCAAAGGTGACCTGATCACCAAAGGGGTTGGGATAAGCGCTGAACTGGAACACATCTTCCGCAAGCGGTTCGATAGTGCTCGTAAACAAGGCACTTGGCCAGCTGGTGGTAATGCGCACTTCGTCAAACTCCGTGATGTAAGGCACCTGATTGGCTCCGGCACCTTCAGCTTTCAGCATCACGTAGTCAATACCGATTTTGAGGTGTGGCGTAGTGCTCACCGTGAAGAAGGAAGCATCCGAGGTATCCGGCTCGGTAGTCATAGCCGGTGGATTCACCCACATGTAGACCGTGTCTACGGGAGAATCACTTCCGGTAGTGACAATTTTGGCCACAATCCAATTCAGGCCAGCGTCATCGAAATCTGACTCACGCGACTGGTTGTTTGGGGGAGTAATAAAACCCAGTTTTCCGCCGCCGAACATCCGACCAAACGCCAGACGCTGACCCGCATTAGCGGCTTCTCCCGAATTGCGGAGCATAATATTCCCCACATTATCGGTCGCTTCCCCCTCCGTGGTATTCTGGAAGAAGGATAACCAGTAAGTCGTACCGTCACTTTCCATCGGGAAGGCCAATTCGCGATTGACCCGAATTTGATTGCCCGTAGCTAAGAAACTCAACTCTCCCCGGTTTCCAACAGTAGGAATGCTGGCTACTTCGAGGGACATTGGATCCACTTCGATCAGGTTGTTTTCACCAATCCCGGCCAAGTCTTCCCACAAACCATCCCAGAAGGCGTTCACACCACCCAGTCCGATTACAGACTGACCGGGGTCGTAATTGAAAGGTTCGTAGGCGAACAGCTCCGGATCATCCGAGCCAAACTGACAGGAAATATCCCGATAGCCAAACCCGATACGGAAATCATCAAAAAACAAACTCGCCGTTTGGGCACCTGCAACATTAAGTGCTAGACCAGTTAGACCATCATCGGCGTCTAGTCCAGTGATGCTAAACAGTGCACTTTCATCGGTCGGAATGGCATCGCCCGGTGGATTTAACCAGATCAGGGCGGAATCATCACCGTCCGGATTGAGGTCAAAACGAATTACGAACCACTTAGGACCGATGGCCGAGGCGGAAGCAGTAGTCATCGGGTTTTCCGAATTCTGGATGACCGCTAAATCTCCTAGTCCTGGCACACCACCAATGCTCAACACATTGCCATCATCATTGTAGACACTTACCAGCGCACTATTTCCGATGTCTTTATTCATGATATCCAGTGAGAAGCTCATGTATACCTGGTCAGGTCCTTCTTCACGGCCAAAGGCATTGAAAAAATCACGAGTATAAAGCACTGGATTACCGATGCCCGATTGAGCAATATTAACCATATTACCCTCGCCGCAATTCCGCTCATTATCGATAGCGCCTTCGGCAATCAGAGCTGTACCCGAAACAGCCGTCCAGGCATTGGCCCAGCCTTCTCCCCCGGTAGCAGCAACTATATCGGAGGCTACATCGTAGTCAAACAATTCGAAGCCAACTACGGGTAAGGCTGGAGGATCAATGTCCGTAAGGTCATTAGGGATCACATCAGCAAACGTACCGGCAAGCAAGATGTCGTCAAAACGAGCGACCGTTTCGCCCAGAGTCCCTTCGAACTTAAAGCCAATGGCGTTCCAATTAGTGAGGTCAGCGCGGGCATCGACGGCTGCGTCTACAGGGTCGGGCTCGGTATCCAGAGCTGGATCCACCCACACTAGAATTTGATCATTATCCGCCGTTCCGTCCGTAATAATATGGGCTACGATGAAATGACCATCTCCAGCAGAAACGTCTCCTGGCGCGTTACCGCCTTGAGCTGCAACTACCCCTAGAGTAGACCCGCCGAATACCTTACCGATCTGTACTAGCTGACCGCCCGGTCCACCGGCCATATAAGTGGCGGTATCTGCCAGAATCAAGTGGGCTACATTATTGGCGCCATTATCTGTTCGTGCCCACCAGCCCAACCAAAAGTCGCGGCCAAAATCGCCATAGACACCTTCCAAAGGACGAACAGCACGTTGCAGCACTGTTTGTTCCAGGCTGGGAGCAGCCGTAAGCTTCAACAGCGGAATGGAGGTTAAGCCTTCATCGACGGCTTCTCCACTTCCCGTATCACTCACTAATTCCCAAGGACCAGCCCAGCCGCTTCCGCCATTTTGCCCGATATAATCCGAGCCACTAGCATAATCAAAGGGTTCGGAGGCGCCGGGCGGTGCCGGTGGAATGGGTTCGAAATCGATGGGAACTACTGCATCGAAATCATCGCCGAAGTAAATATCATCCACCAACCAGTCAATTCCTCGATTAGCTTCTGCCTTTACGGCGATGGCATTAAAGTTGCCAGAGTTGTAGGCCTTATTCATTAAAGCGGCGGCGGACTCATCAGGAGTCCCTCCTTCGGGATCAGGGTTGACGAATACATCCATCAACCATTGTCCGTTCTCACGGATCATATGTCCGACGATCCAGTGTACATCATTATTCGCAAAGGCATTGGGCACAATGGGTTCATTGCCGCCTGCTTGGCCAAAGCCCCCAGCAAATAGATTTCGGTTACCAAAGGGCTTACCGATGATGAGTTGCTGGAAAGCACCTCCATCTAGAGTAGTATCGGCCAAAATAAAGTTACCGACGAAGTCATTCGCTTCGGCTTCCATACCCAAATGTACACTGAACCAGAAATCAGCATTTTCGGTAGTATCCAGCGGCTCTTCAAATAGTCGAATTACTCGCTGATTGCCTCCCGCACTGCTCATTCTAAGGCTAGAGCCACTCGTGCGTAGCTGTAGATTATCATTCAATAGCCCTCCGCCCCGTATGTCAGAGCTATCTACTGCAGAGAGGAATGGTGTCCAGGGGCCATCCCAGCCATTTCCGCCTTCTAGGCCGGGCAAGGCGGCAGCTGCTGGATAGGTATTAAAATTATCGGAAGCAAAAGCATCCGTGAGGGGTTGCAAATCTCCCAGATCAGGCGGAATGACATCTCCGTAAGCCAAACCAACCATGACGTCATCAAATTCCATGACGTTACCGGTAGATAAACCTTCTACTTTGAAGCCAACGGCATTAAAGCCGTTATTGAGGTTAGTACCGATCAGTTTAGTCGCATCGGCAGTGACGGGCTCAATCTCCAGAGAAGGGTCTATGTAGAGCCGTACGGTATCGGGATCGGCATTACCACTGGTACTTACCTTAACTACAACGAAGTGAGCATCCGCAGCCGCTGAGCCGGTGAGTTCGAAGTTACTAGTGGCACCGATCCCTGCCCCGATAAAGGGCGTATTCAAAGGTTTACCGATTTGTACCAATTGGCCACCCGGCCCCGTTGGTGCATAGGCACTCGTGTCCAGCAACATGAAGTAGTTGACCTGTCCGTTGAGGTCGGAGAAACTGCCTTGTTGATGGTAAGAAAAGTAGTAAGTGCTGCCATCGTCTTCGAAGGTCGCATTCAATGGACGCTCCAGGCGGGAGTTCCCTCCAGCTTCGTAAGGCATCACCACGCGATTGCCACTGGTTTCCTTGAGGATGCTAAAGTTCTGGATTCCACCTTCCGTCACGGTAGGATCTGCACCGGAAACGACTCGCCAGGGGCCGCCAAAGCCAGCTCCGCCGTCGGCTCCATCCAGGCCTGAGTCGGCTGCGTATTCGTTGAACTGATCGAACTGAGCACCGGGAGATAAGATTAGGTCTGGGGGCGTAATATCCCCAGGGGCAGTGCTGAAGCGAATCTCGTCCACTTGCCCATTAAGCGTAGCACCGCCCTCTAGTTTCACCCCGATAGCATCAAAACCTGCAGATAGGTCCGGGTTAGTTACTAAGTCTGGAGTAGCCGTAGCAAAATCCGTTCCTAAGGCCGGATTGATGAAAAAGGCCAGGTTTTCGGGACCATCGGTATTCATTTCCAGTCGTATCACTGCCCAGAATGCTTCCTGAGTATTGGTACCTGGAATCGTTGCGGTACCACCTGCATTGATGCCATCAATGCCGAATTCAGCTGTTCCGAAAAGTTTACCCATGCGTACCCGCTGTCCGGAGGGTCCTCCCGCTGCCAGAGCCGCGCTATTGGTCAGCATCACTTGATGCACGCTGCCGTTGGCAGCAGGGCTAACGTACTGGTTATCCATCACGAATGACAGATAATAAGTGCCGGCCACATCTCCGGCTACGGGGTTAGCCAATAGTCGAAACTGTCGAGTACCGCCATCTCCGGCATTATGGACAGTGGCCGCGTGATTATTGGTGGTCGTAAAGCCGGAGGCCGCTACACTGATGCCACCAGACTGGATGCTCACCTGATCGGTTCCTTTGCGAAAGGTCCATCCGTCAATCCATCCGTCACCTCCTGATTGCCCTTCTAAACCTTCACCGACGGTGTAGTCAAAAGTTTCTGTTGATTGAGCAAAAAGCATAGTGCTACCCAATAAGCAGAGGACAAGTAATAATGATTTGTAGTGCTTTAGCATGATTCGAATTTAGGATAGTAAAGGAGCTTCTGTCAGTAACAACTACTACAGAGAGCACCCGATGTAGATAGTTGTGTTTACCAACCAGGATTCTGGCGGTAGTTATAGAGAAATACCTGTTCTGCAGGAATAGCTAAAAGCGTTCTAATCTGAGAATAGGCATCCGGAAAGGCATCCAGAAAAAAAGCCTGGGTAACCTTTTGTTCTTCTCCGTGGGCCACCATTACTTCTTCTACGGTACCGTAGCGGACCAGGTCTTGCCAGCGGTAGTTTTCGAAGGCCAGCTCAAGCCGGCGTTCACGTTGCACGGCTTCTACCAATTGCTCCGTAGTGCTCAGATCCAGTTCGGGAACCGGATTGCCCGGGAAATAGAATGGTAAGCCGGCGCGTGCCCGTAAACGATTAAGCGTTTCAAAAACCTCGTTTGGTAAACCACCTCCCACTTCCAATAGCGCTTCGGCCTGCATCAATAATACATCTGCATAGCGAAAGACTGGATAATCCGTATCCGTTCCATCTACCGGAATAGGTGGAAAGAAAAACTTGCGGATGTAGGGGACTAATTCATTGTCGGGGTCTTCTTCGTCTTCATCATAAAATCCGATACTGGCCTCAAGGCGCAAATCATTGGGTTCATAGGCTCTGATCAGATCGTTCGTGGGCATATTCAAGCCTGCCCGAGAACCGATAAAAATACCGTCCGTTAGATCGGTACCGGAGGTATAGGGTAACCAATTAAGGAAAAACCCACTGCCCTGATTAGCTCCAGCATCAAATTGAGTTGCCCAGATGATTTCGTCATTGTTTTCATTCATCGGATCAAAAATTGACCGAAAATCATCCTGTAAGACGTACTGCTGCGAGGCCACAATATCATTCAAAATAGGTAAGGCAGCAGTAAAGTCTCGACGATAAAAATGGGCTTTAGCCAGAAGCGTCTGTGCGGCTCCTTTAGTAATCCGGCCGACGTTGGTCCTATTCCATTCTTCGGGCAAGTTTTCAATGGCAAAAGCTAAATCGGGTAAAATGACCTGATTATATGCGTCTTCAACTGGCTGACGCTGTAAGCCAATTAGGCTAGTACCATCGTCTGAGATTGGCTCCGTGAGTACTACTATATCGCCAAAATGCTGCACACCAATAAAGTGGTAGAAAGCACGAAAGAAACGAGCTTCCGCTTCACGGGTAGGGCGATTTGCCTCTTCCGTAAACACTGCTTCGTCTATCCGATCAATGATGAAGTTCGTACGGCTGATACCTGAGTAGACATTATTGTAAATATTCCCATGGATCGGGCTACTGCTATTCAGTACGAAGAAATCAATTTCTTCCGTCGCCTGACCGCCCCGATCGTTGGGATTGTACTGTAGAGTGGTATTGTCCGAACGAAATTCATTCGCCTGCCACAGGGCACCATTGTACATACCCCGGGCCAATGCATAACAGGCCGTTACGGCCTCCGTAATCTGAGATTCTGTTTCAAAGAAGTTGTTGACCGTATAACCTCCAAAGGGAGTACGATCCAGAAATTCATCTTCATTGCAAGCGGCACCCAACAAAAGGACGACCAGCATTGCGAGTTGCAGGAGTGGTTGGTGGTAACTGCTCATTACAGGTTCATATTAACACCGAACTGATAGGTCCGTACGGTGGGATAAGAGGAATAGCTAATGTTGCGCTCCAGGGCACCAGTTCCCCGACCTACCTCAGGATTACCACGGAAGCTGCTGATTACAAAAACATTCTGGACAGAGAAGGTTAGCGTCAGCCCTTTAATCGCTCGAACGTTATTCAGTAAGTCGTCCAGTTTATAGCTTAAACTGGCATTACTCAAACGGAAGAAGGTTCCATCTTCTACGGCCAGGCTATTGGGCCAACGATAGCGTTGAGATGAAGGCGTACTGGTGGTAGTGGGTACCCGTAAGGTATAATCCGTACTGCCGGGGCGGAAACGATCAATTACCTCCCGACGTACGTTGAATACACCATCGGTATTTAACTCAATTTCCCGGCGCAAATCCAGAATCTTCCCACCAACTTCTCCATTACCAACGAGGCGTAGCGTAACCGGTCCCCAGGTGACGAAAGTGTTGATGCCAAAGTTAAAATTAGGGTAAGGATCACCCAAAAAAACGTAGTCTTCAAAGGCTTCGAGCTGGCCGTCGCCGTCGCCGTCTTCGTAAAAGGGAGCACCGGCCACCGCTCCAGGGTATTTAGGTACGTTGGGGTCTTCGATCATCTCCGGCGTATAGAGCCCGAGTATATTTAATCCGTAGTACTGTGCGACGGGTTCACCAACCAGTGTCCAGCTCACCTGGGTCCCATTACCGGCATTTGTCCGGAAGATGGGAGTATTCTCAAAGCCTAGCTTGGTTAATTCGTTGCGATTGGCGGTAAAGTTCGCCCCTACACTCCAGACGAAATTATCCCGAACGATCGGCTTGGCGGATACCTGAATTTCGATACCTCGGTTTTCAATGGTTCCTAGATTGGAGACGATCCCCCCGAAACCGGAAATCCGGGGAATAGGTGCACTCCCAATAAGCAAGTCTTTGGTTAATTGCTGATAAAGGGTGGCTTCAATATTCAGGCGGTTTTGGAACAGCCCCAGTTCAACGCTTAAGTCGGTTTGGGCAACCGTTTCCCAGCCGAGTAGATTATTAGGTAATCCGTTAACGAAACGACCAATCGCTTGACCACCGCCGAGAACGTAATTGGCTCCACCTAATGTTCCCTGATAGGCATAATTCCCGATCCGGTTATTGCCCGTCTCACCTACGGATAGCTCAACCCGCAGATTGCTAAGTACTTTACTTTCGGGGAACCAGGGCTCACTGGAAACCCGCCATGCCAGTCCTAGCGCGGGGAAAATGGCTGCTTGCAGACCGGGACCAAAGCGGGAACTTGCATCCCGACGAATAGAACCAGTGACGTAGTACTTTTCGTCAAAATTATAACTTACTCGACCAATGTAGCTCACTAGAGCTTGTTCGGTTATACCCTCATTCCCACTGAAGAAAATCCGGGTATCCTCAGGGGTATTTTCCAGGAAGGTGGCAATGTTGCCACTATTAAAGAGGGTGAAGTTTTCGTCGATCAAGCGGTTTCCAGATAAGCTAGCTGTTGTTTCTTCGGTGTACTCCGCCACGTAGCCGGCCAAGAGTTCTATATTATGTCTACCGATATTGCGATCGTAGCGTATGGTCGTTTCACTTAGTAAACGCAGATTTTCGTAGCGGCCGGTGCTGGCCCGTGAATTAGCAGCTGGGTCGGGATTATTGGGGGTAAGGCCGGTACCCACCACAGAACCTGGAGAGAATTGGCGTCCACGATTAAAAATCAAATTGGCAGCTACCTTTTGACCTATGGTCAGGCCTGGTAACACTTCAGCGTCTAGATTGAACTGAGATAGAATTTGCCGATTAACCCGGTAATTGATCTGGTTCTGTAATTTATAGACGGGATTGGCCTGAAAGAAAGGTAAGAGTTCACCCTGAGTGGTCAAGGTTAGGTTACCATTTTCATCCCTTAGTGGAGCAGTCGGGTCCGCCCAACGAGCTACCTGGAGGGTATGATAAGCCTGGAATTGGCCGCTACCAGGGTCCGTATCTCCCGAAAAATTTTCGGTTAAACTAGGGTTAAAAATGGCGCCGAATTTTAGCCAGGGAGTAATATTCCCATTCAGGGTAGCTCGCATGGTATAGCGGCGAAAATCTGTTTCAATAACCACGCCCTGATGACGCAAGTAGCCGGCAGAAACACTGTAATTCATATTTTGGCTACCGCCCCGCACACTGATGTTCGTTTGCAAACGTTGTCCGGTGCGTGTTACTGCATCCCACCAATCGGTGCCTTCACCGTACTGAGAAGGATTTTCCAGGTTTTCGGGAATATCCGGATCTACTCCATCGACAAAAGCCTGATCTTCGATACGCTCTCGCAGGAACTGAGCCAGCTCCGTAGCGTTAAGGTTATCCGGTTCTTCAAAAGGCATGATGCTTTCAAAACCTACGGTTGAACTGAAACTAATGGTTGGTGGTCCCGGGCGACCGCGCTTGGTCGTAACGATGATCAAACCGTTACCCGCACGGGAGCCGTAAAGCGCTTTACCGGAAGCATCGCGGATCACACTGATTGATTCAATGTCCTCCGGGTTGATCAGACTTAAAAAGTTATTGGTATGGGCGGTATAATTACCGTAGGGAACCCCGTCTACCACCAGCAGCGGAGAGTTGTCGCCAGTAGTACCGGCACCACGCATTAGGATCGAAGCACCACCATCCGGTCTACCACTCCCCGTGCGGACCTGAACTCCAGCTACCTGACCGCTCAAGGCCTGGTCGAAGCTATTGACCGCCAGGCCTTCTATTTCTCGGCTGGTTACCTGATCTACCGCACCTATTACGTCCGTAGCTTTAGCTTCCCCGTAGGCAATAACAACTACTTCGTTTAGTACCTCCGTGTCTTCCGACATTCTTATATCGATACTTGTGCGACCGTTGATGCGAACTACTCGCTCTGTATAGCCGATGTAAGTAACGACCAAAGCCTCTACCTCATCACCTACGACCAGGCTGTAACTACCGTCGACATCGGTAATGGTACCCATATCATCCACTCCCTGAGGAGTAATACTCGCACCAATGAGCGGCTCTCGGTCTTCTCCGTATACGGTGCCACTGATATTTTGCTGGGCCAATAAGACTTGACTGAAGCCAAGGCTCAGCAGCAGACAGGCTATTGGCCTCCATTTTATCAGCTGACCAGCTTTGATGCTGCTTGTTTTCTTGTAGACTTGTATCATACACTAGTTCAGTTAATGTGGCTACTAGTCGCCCTTTCCTTAGTGGAAAACTTGATCTAACAGTGATCTTGTAGCTAGGTAAAAGAACCGTAATTGCCGAAAAGGTCTGTCCTGTACTATCATGTGGAGCAATGAATGCTCAGCGGGAGGCTGAGACCTGCGGAAGTCTAAAAACAAGCCACCAAAAGTGTAGGACAGCAAAGCGCAGGATGGTGTAGCCCGTATGAACAAGTACCTTTAGGAGGTGAAAATCGTTTATCTCTGCAGCGCCCTGTTGCTCTCCGCTCAGCTCGTTGGCCAAAGTATCGCCGTAGAATCTTTTGACTACTCCGCCGCACTTCCGCTAAATGGCCAGGGGGAGGCAGGTGGAGGTTGGTTAGCGGCCTGGGAACTCATCAGTGGTGAGGGCTCCGCCGCTACCGTTGCCGGGGAGGTGGTCGAGATGCCGGTGGTAGGTCGCTCCACTACCAGCCAATGCGCTCAATTGGAGAACCCCGCTTTTTCGCCTTTGCGACTACAGCGGCTACTGGCTAACCCTCACCGGCCAGCAGATGGGGTCCTTTGGCTGGGGTTTGCCGCCGAAGCTAGCCTGGAAGATTTGACCGCCGACGCTGCGCTGGGTTTAATTGATTTGAGTCGGGAGGATTTCCGCGCCTTACGCTTTTCTCTGGGTAAAAATTATGAGCAATTCAATGCCGTAGCCGATGGGGTGGCGCAGTACCCCCGGGACTTACAGACCGGCTTTTCGACGGGACAGTGGTTAGTAGCGGCCCTATACCCCAGCGAAACTGGTAACTGGCTGGCCTACGCCTGGGCCAATCCCGACCCCACGATGGTGCCCGACACGAGTACGGCTGCGTTGCGGGCGATGCCCATCGAGGCGCAACAATTTGACGGCATCTGGCTGAGTTCCACGGCGGGCCCTGGATTAAGCTGGCGGGTCGACGATATTCGCCTGGGTACCGACTTTGCCGCGATCGTTCCTCCGGACTGGGAACCGTTTACGGGAGATAGCAGCCGGGTGGCCCACGAACCCTTTAGCTACCCCAGCGGTGAAATACTGACCGGACAGTTTGGCGGACAAGGCTTCAGCGGAGAGTGGGAACGCATAACGGGGCCAACGCATACCATCACTTCTGCGACGCTCAACCCGCTGGACACTTTCGTAACGCAGCCCAACCTACTGGACATTGATTTGGAGCCGGGGCAGTCCGGGGTGCGCTATCTGCGCAGGCTGGCTTTCCCCTATTCGAGTAATCAGTCGGAATACTGGCTGGCGGCTAATCTGGATATTAACTTCAACACCGGCAGTAATGTGGCGCAAATTTTCCTAGCCAACAGTAGTCAGTTAGGGCCCGGAGGACCAGCGGGGCAGCTCCTTCAAATCGGAAAAGCTTTTCAAATCGGCCAGCTCACCATCGGCGTACCTGGAAATTACGCCAACAGCGGAGTGGGCGTTTTCGGCACCCATTTCGTGGTGGTCAGAATCATCATTAACTCCAATACTATGGTTGGGCAATACGACCTCTGGATCAACCCGGACCCGTATCGAATTCCGCTGGATGCGGACATTCTTGCTACTATTGACCTTCCCTTACAGTCCAGCGGTTGGGACGCGCTGGGTATCAAGGTAGAGGGGACACCCACTGCTCAATTTCAGGTAGATGACTTTGCCTACGGTTTCGATTATTTCTCGGTGGTGCCCCCTTACTGGACCGAAAACCCGAGCAGCAGCACTACGGTCCTGGCGGGGCTGGAGAACTTTGCGCTTAGTCCTAACCCTAGTTTAGGCACGCTCCCCAGCTTAGGGTTTGAGCTGATTAAACCGCTAGCGTTACAGTGCTACTTGGTGGATCAAAATGGCCGGATATTGCTGCGGGAGGAATTGGGCCATTTAGCCGTAGGGAGCCATGACATTTCTCTACCCGACAGTTTGCAGCAACTGCCCGCCGGGACCTACGAAATACGCCTAGTAGCGCCCCAGGGACAAAGCGGGCTGCGCTGGATAAAAACCCAATAGCCATGTCTAAGATTAGCCTTTTGGTCTTGATTTTCACCCTGGTGCTCAGCAGCAGCATTGCGCTGTTCGAAAACCCGGAACAAGTCCCGGATCCACCCAATTTAATCTTCTTGCTGGCCGATGATCTGCGCTGGGACCGGGTCGGATTTATGGGCGACGACATCATCAGTACCCCAACTATCGACAGCCTGGCTAACCAGGGTACCGTTTTTGAGCGCGGCTACGTCACTACTGCCATTTGTGCGGTCAGCCGGGTGAGTATCCTGAGCGGTCAGCACGGACGCCGGCACCAGAAGTGGGGATTTGGACCGGGCTTTAGTCCGGAAGAATGGAATAATACTTATCCCGCTCAATTGCGTGCCAACGGCTATCGCACTGGCTTTATCGGGAAGTACGGGGTGGGTGAGTTCAATTTCGCCAGCCAGCAATTCGATTACTGGCGGGGCTTTAATGGTCAGGGGGTCTACAACGTGACGGATGATGACGGCAATCCCATCCACCTGACGCGCCGCATGGGGCAGCAAGGGGCGGAGTTTATCCAGCAAGGCGATGGCGATCAGCCGTTCTGCCTTTCCATTAGTTTTAAGGCACCCCACACGCAGGGCACCTTCAACTGGGCTACGGTTTTTGACCCGGCCTATGCCGAAGAATACGAGGGCACTTACTTCCCGCAACCCGAGTCGGCAGAAACGCAGTTCTTTGATCACTTCCCCGATCCAGCCTTTACGGATAACGAAGCCCGACTAAGGTGGCGAGGGCGTTTGGGCGATCCCACTTTTGCCCAAAACTCCCTGGAAGGCTACTATCGATTGGTACATGGAATTGATCGGGCGGTGGCCCAACTGGTCACAGCCCTGGAAGCCAGTGGTCAGGCGGACAATACCGTCATCATTTTCACCAGCGATAACGGCATGTACCTGGGCGAATACGGCTTTAGCGGCAAGTGGTACGGGTCGGAGCCCAGCATCCGGGTGCCTTTCTTCATTTACGATCCGCGGCCGGGTGCATTAGTCCAGCGGTCGGACTACCTGGCCCTGAATATTGACGTGGGCCCTACCCTCTTGGCCCTGGCTGGCATCCCTATTCCGGAGGTTATGCAGGGGCACGATTTATCGCCCATTATCCGGGGCGAACAGGCCGTTGAAAGAACGGGTTTTTTCTACGAACACCTCTGGCCTGGGCCTAACCCGATTCCCTCTACGCAGGGTATCGTGGTGCCACCGCAGAAGTACATGCGCTACTTCCCGGCTTTTGATTCTACCAACGTCATTTTTGAAGAGATCTACGACTGGACGGATGACAGCATCGAAGTGATTAACCTAGAGGATGATCCCGACTACCGGGACATTTTGCTGCCGCTTTTTGAGCAGTATAAGATGGAGGCGGAGTGATTTTTGATTGCCAATTTATTTGCAGGATTTGTACTTCCGCAGGTCGGAGCGTAGCGAAGACCCTCGCACTACTGTGGGGGGCAGACTTACCGTCAAAATAACGATTAGCCATATGAAATATCTAGCGCTACTACTTAGTGTAATTCTCTCGGCAGGTTTGTCGGCTCAAACGCTCGAACAACGTTTCCTCATCGACTTCGGTCCCGATGACGGCAATAACGGTAACGCGACCACCAGTCCCGACCTTAACGGCAATCACTGGACGAATGCGACCAATTCCGGCACTTCGGCCCCAGCGGTGCTGCTCATTAATGATCAGGGCAACTCCTCCGATTATAGCTTGTCGGTCAGTAGCGCATTATCTACCAACGGAATCAACCACGGTGGTTTACTGGCTCCAGAAGAAAGCCTGCTCGGAGAACTGGCCATCGCCACCGCTACCCAGGACTATTTCTTTACCGCCAACAGCGGAGCCATCATCTTACAAAATCTGAATCCAGCGCGGGCCTATCGCTTTGGCTTCTTCGCCAGTAGAAATACGAACGAAGTCCGGGTCAGTCAGTACGATTTAACCGGTGCCAGCACGCTGTCGGGCACGCTCCAGTCTAGTGGGCCGGGCCTGGGGGGCGGCACTTACAACGGCAACAACAGCACCCTATTCACTACCGATTTCGTCTTCCCGGATGCTGGGGGCAATATTCGGGTTGATCTCTCGCGGGCCAGCGGGTCCTTCGCCTACATCAATTTCATCGAACTCGAGGAATACGGTGAAGTAGGTACGGTGGCCGTTACCGACATCGTGGTTGAGGGCATGGATATCACCGAAAACGGTGTCTCCAGTCAGCTGACCGCTACGGTCCTGCCCGCAGACGCTACCGTACAGGAGGTAAGCTGGTCGGTCAGCGATAATACCGTGGCCGAAATCACCACTACCGGCGAATTGATCCCGCTCAAAAACGGTACGGTGACGGTAAGTGCCACGAGCTTGGAAGCGGGAAGTACCGTAAGCGGCAGCAAGGAAATTAACATCAGCGGGCAGGAGCTGCGGCACTTCTTCGTCGATTTTGGCCCCATCGATGGCCTTACGGGCAATCCTACGATTGGTCCTGATACCAACGGCAATTACTGGAACAATGCCAGCGACCCCAGCCTGGAAGCAGCCCTGATTAGCCTTCAGAGCAGTGAGGCAGCTCCTTCTGATTATCAATTGGGGATTACCAAAGCGCTGAATAGCGGTGGACTGGCCGAGGGTGGTTTCAGCCAACCCGACCCGGCTTTACTCGGTGAGCTAGCCGTGGTCTCTGCTACGGAAGATTACTTTATCAGCCCGAACTCCGCCCGCATCCAGTTTAGCAACCTCGATCCCGACAGTGGTTACCGTTTCCGGGCTTTTGGTAGTGGTATTTCGACGGCTAACAGCCGAACGCGCTATACCGTAAATGGTTTTAATTCGGATCAGCAAACGGTCCAGACTTCCGGGGTGGACGTCGGCGGTCCGGGGATCAACGGCAACAGCGATCAGGTATTCCGCTCGGACATTATTTTTCCCGACGATGCGGGCACCATTACGCTGGAAGTCCGGATCACCATGGGGCAGTTCGCCTACCTCAATGCCCTGCGCATTACCGAATACGCCGGCTTCGAACTCTGTCCGGAAGTCGACGAGCGGCTGATTGCCGTAATGGGTTCCTCGGTAGCCCGCGGACAAGGCGCGCCCAATGATATGGGCTACGCCTTCCAGTACGGGGAATTACTGGAAGAGCGCTCGCTGAACGGTAGCGGTTTAGACTGGGCGTTGACCAACATATCCGTGGGCGGCAATAACACGGTCGCCGTCCTGGATCGCTGGTCGGCGGATCTGGCACCCTTATGCGGTCAGTACGTAGTCTACGGTTTGTCGCTAGCCAACGAAGGAGTGCTCAATAACGGGCAGGCGGCCTTCGATCAGTTTCGCGACAACCTGGAGGAATTAATCGCTCGGGCAGAAGCGCGGGACATTACTCCCGTAGTAATGGGTAACTATTCCCGGGCGGGTTATGGCCCAACCGAATATAATTTTATCAAACAGATGAATCTACTTATTCATCAGTGGGACGTGCCTAGCGTCAATGTCCTGGGAGCCAATGATAATGGCATGGGTAATTGGGTAAGTACTTACCAGGCTGACCAGGGGCATCCCAATACTGCGGGGCATACCGAAATGTTCTATGCCATCGTCCCATCACTGTTTGATGCCTTGGCTGCCGACAAAGAGCAACCCTTCCGCGTAGACAATACCTTCGTGGCCTTGGGTAGCAGTCTTACCACCGAGCCCCTGCGCTGGGTACCCGAAGAAACCCTCCACTCCTTTACCGTCTCCCTGGATATCCGAACCAGTGCCGGCGGTGTTCTATTCAGCCTAGACGATGGAAGCGATAACGCGGAGGTAGGCATTGATTTAACGGATCGACTCTACTATCGCGCTACCAGCGGGGAATTAATCGATGGCCCGCTGCTGGGCGGCGAAGCCTGGCATTCCATCAGCCTTACACACTACCATGCACGTGGGCGCACCCTACTCTACCTAAACGGTGAGCTCGTCGGAGAAGTAGAGGAACAGTTGGCTCCCCAAAGCTTTGACGTGCTGGGAGAATTCGCGCCCCCTAATTGTGAGGTACGGCACTTTTATGCGCATCGGTCGGGTATGAGCCCTGAAGAAATTGCGGCTTTACACGGCGGCGCCATGCTCAAGTCTAGTCTGGAGATTTACTCCCCGCTGGACGGTCAGGGCGTGCTGGGCGCTGACGTCATCATCAATCTGGCCCAGAGTACCAATAAGCTACAAAATGATTTATTGAATAGCGTAGCGGCCGCTCCCCTGCGCAATAGCTTCCGCTATTACCCTAATCCCGTGCAAGGGCAATTAAACGTATTAGCCACTGACGGATCAGCCATTACCAGTATCCAATTATTCAACGCCCAGGGGCAATTGGTAGCGGAGCAAAAAGATCAGGCGCAAGTACTGACCGGTCAGCTGCCTGCGGGCTGCTATTGGGTTCGAGTGAAGAGTGAGTCGGGGGCGGGGGCCGGTTTTGAGGTTGTGGTGGAGTAGAGTGTTGGGGTGGTTTTAATTTGGCTTTGGGGAATAGGTGATTACCTTCCTTTCAATTATCAGCTGTGGATGCGGCAAAGGGTGTACGGCTACAGTAGTATTTATGGGACCGCTAGCGTGGTCGAAAAAGTGGCGGTACTATCAGGCGAAGTTGGAAAAAGGCACAAAAACCGCTATTTTTATCAGCAGGGCCGTGCTCTTCGCCCAAGTCGGGAAAAGCCAATGGCAAAATAGAAAGTGCATAATAAAAAGCGGCTTCGTTCAACACCAGCCATCCACAAGTACTGCTCAGGCAGTAATCGCGGATAACTGGCTTAGTGTTTGCGCGCAAACACGAAAAAAACAAAAGATTTTAAACTAGAGTAAACATTCCGCCGGGTATAATCCACTGGCAGGCCCTTCATGAATCTCACATCGTGGCAGAGGGCTCATGTTGTAGAAGTTTTAAGCTCGCCTGTAACCTATTTGCAACTCAATCGTCTGCCTGTAGATTGCAAACCCAAATCATCTTACACATGAATATCAGAGCTTGCGTTATTCCAAGTCTACTTATCGTCGGAGTGCTACTTCCCGCGTTCACTTCCGCCTGCACTATCGTCAGTGCTGTGGCTGAGGATGGTACCGTTTGGAACATGAATAACGAGGACGGGCCGCCGCAAACTGCCAACTTCGTCAACGTCTTCCCCGCAACAGTAGATAGGCCATATGGCTACTTCACGCTTTCGTATTTTTCCCCTAAATCGGGCGAGGGCGGAGGGACTCAAGGCGGAACTAACGAAGCAGGACTCACTTTCGACTTCAACGCTATCCCTACTGTCCAGGATTTTGATCCTGATAGTCGCGAAGCCTTTCCCGACGGCAACGACGCTATCTTGGCGCATGTCATGGGCACGATTCGGTCCGTTGATGAGGTTGTGGCCTTCTTTAAACAGTACTGGTTCGTCGATGGCTTCCGCAGCGCCCAAATGCATGTAGCGGATGGCGACGGTAAGTTTGCCATCATTAGTCCCTCCGGCGTTTCCGTTCCTGATGCCGGACAGCCTCTCATATCTACCAACTACGACATTTGCGGCGGCGCCGACGGCGGCACCTGTTGGAGGTATCCCATAGCCGAAGAGAAACTCGCTACACGTGAGATCAGTCTTGCGACTATGCTCTCGATTGCGCTTGATACCCGACAGAAGAAATACACAACCGTGTATTCGAACATCCAGAACCTTACAACTGGCGATCTTTGGTTCGTCTCTTACCACGATCCTGGTCGTCTCGCCCAACTCAATATATCGGAGTTGCTAGCGCGCGGTCGCCGTTCTTACTCGCTGCGTGATCTCAAGTCTATTGAGGATGGTACACCAGGTCGTACGCCGGAGGCCAACGACATTGCTAGCGCTGATGCCGTAGCTGAGGCGGTGTCCGGGACCTACCAGAACAACCACACCGGTGATATTGTCATCGTACCACATGCCGATGGTTTGGCGGTTACCTACGCCAATGGAATCACGGACGTACTCAGCCTCCAATCACCTGGGGTATATGCTTTTGCGCAAGCAGACGAAGTAATCGCCTTCGAACGAGACGAAGTTTCTGGGAAGTGGTTACTCCACCTCTATATTGATGGATGGTGGTCGGCCACAGCCACCGCGACGTAGGAAAAAGAGCGTCAGTGTGGCAAGGCTCAGATCGATCGGCAGGCAGGGCCTTATAAATATGTGAAAGTCTGTGTACTACCATGTGTGGCGCTACCAATAGTCGGTTAATGAACAATCGAAATGCGCGCAACAAAGGCTCAACACCATTAAGTTAAGCCCTGCATCAGACACTTCCTAGCCATCTCCCAGCATAACTTGACCAAGTGAAAACAGCTCTTCCGAAAGCTGTATCTTTAGAGGTATAGATATCCTCGTCCAGCCGTATTCGACTAGGTGGTATGGCCTTCAGACTTGATGGTTGTTTTAATAATCTTGTTGAGGAGATCGAAAGTGATCAGTAATCGAGTAGATGGAACTTGATCATGCTGATTTTTATGAAAGCCAAAAGCCTCACCGATCCAAGACTCACGAGGAAGTGTTTGCCCCGTACCATCAACGGCAAAAAGGCGTAAGCCTCGCCAAGTGTGGACGTTTTTAAAGCTGCGATAGAACTGATAAACGGTAAGCTGAAACAAGTCTTGGAAAAAAATAGGCTTAATCAGTTTTCGTCTTTGACAAAAAGCAGACTTGGTAACGGGCTTGGATCGGCAAAACGTGAATAGATCATACAGCTCTATGGCAGTAGACTTGCGCACCAGGCTCAAAATGAAACTTACCGTGCGCTTAAAGCTCAGTGGACTACGGCGAGTGAAATCACAAGAAGGGTGTTCCAGATAGCGAAGTCGCTTAGCGGTCGATAAATCGCTAAGGCAACGAATTTGCTTCAAGTAATGTCGTAAAGGAGAAAGCATCCATTAAGATGAGAACAAGCGCTATCTTGGAGATAAGCCTTAGCTTAATGGGCATGTATGCGGGACGTTCTGTGACATAAAAAATCCAAAATTGAACATAAAAAACTATACAAACAGAATTGGCTACAAAGACAATATTGAGATAACGGAAAGCTGTCTTAGGGAACTTCATAAATGCCATGTTATGTCAATTCCATTTGAGGCAATAGACGTGTATATGGGGAGAAGAATTGAATTAGACTTAGAAAGCATTTACCATAAAGTAATCAACAAACAAAGAGGTGGATACTGTTACGAATTAAACTATCTATTTCACAAAATGCTATCGGAAGTTGGATTTCCAAATTTTATGATTTCGGCAAGTATTTTTAATGAAGATCAATTCGGTCCCGAGTTCGATCACATGGCAATTATTGTAGAATTAGAAGATCAATGGTTGGTGGACGTAGGGTTTGGGGATTTGTTTATAGAGCCTATCAAAATCGAAACACAACACAAACAGCACGATAAACTCAAGATTTATGAAATAAAGAAAATTTGCCCGAATGAGTATATTCTATACGAATATTTGACAATAGAAGCAAAACCAGCGGTGAAATATAATTTTGGGATAGAGCCTAGAGAAATTTCTGAATTTACTGAGCAAAATAATTGGAAGCAAACATCGGATGAGTCATTTTTTGTCAAAAATAGAATATGCACTCTACCAATGGAGAAAGGAAGGAAAACGATATTTAACGACTTTTATAAAACCAAATCTAATGGTGAATCTAAAGAAATTAAGATTGAGGGAAATCTCATGTTTATCAAACTTCTTAAAGATGAATTCCAAATTGATATAGAAAATACGCCATAGAATCGAGTAGGGTAAGGAGCGGCAATATTACCAATCCTTATCCCTCTCACACCACTTAGCGTACGAACCTCGTACTAAGCGGTTCGCGAATCATAGAAAAGTTGTTCATAACACTGGGTAAAAGATCGGTAGCCCCCTTGAGCTAGTCTGGCGGCGGTTACAGTCGTACGCATGATAGGTGATTGAGCAATCGCCCAACCTCCCATGCGCGAGCGTGACCAGGCGTAGGCCATGCCAGGAGCTAGCCCGAGCTGTCGAAAAGCACGCATCCGTCGGTTCGGTTTCTTCCACTGTTTCCAGATGCAGTAGCGCAAGCGATTTCTGATCCAGGCATCCAATGTTCTCAACTTCGACC